>CAZLHM010000127.1:0-1631 GCA_964559555.1 uncultured Candidatus Bathyarchaeia archaeon | reverse complement strand
ACTCCAGGCTCCGGAGGCCTGTGCCCTGTCCTGGCTAGGCATCGGGAGAGACTTGTCGTTCCCCATACCCGCCCATACCCGCCCGGGGCTGCAGCCATCAGCAAGCTAGAGCTGACATCAATTCTCCAGCTGCCAATCGCGAAGAGATACTTTCCTGAAAGATACTTAAGTTGCGTCATTAGGCATGAAGTCAGACCAACATGCCGCGGCTCTTCCCCAAATCTATTCAGTAAGATAGACACGTAGAATGCCCGCCTAGGCAAGGATTTGGCGGAAGTTCAGGATGCCCTCAACGCTCTTGAGATTCAGAAGCGAATGCAGCGAGGCTTTGGTGTCTTCGATCTCTGCGCTCTACAAGATGGAGATCCGAGAGCCAACGTTGGAGGAGCCCCCCTCTCGAGACTTTGGTGAGCTGGCGTCGTCTGTTTCCTTTGAAATTGCGAAGACGTTGAAGACCGATCCGGCGCGCATAGCCAAGGAGATTTGCGACCGAATCGACCTGACGAGGTTCGACCTGATAAGCCGAGTCGAACCGGCGGGCTCGGGGTACGTGAACTTCCATCTGAATTTCGGCAAAGCTGGCCGCGAGATCCTCACGGATGCCATTGCGGCCGGAGAAAGGTACGGGCTGGAGCCAGCGAAGGAGCGGAGGAGAATCGTCGTTGAGCATACAAGCGCAAATCCCAGCGGCCCGTTGCATCTAGGGCACGCGCGAAACACAATCCTAGGCGACGCCCTCGCCAGCATGTTGAAGGCTAGAGGGCACAAAGTTCAGACAAGGTTCTACGTTGACGACGTCGGCAAGCAAGTGGCGATGCTTGCCTATGGGTACTCACTGCTAGGAGAACCGACACCTGTCGGAAAACCCGACGAGTGGCTGGGACTCCTATACGCGTGCGTGAACTGTGCAGTTCAGACCGAAACTCTGAAGGCGAGCATTTCCCGCCTACGCTCGCTACCTGATCCTGAAAAAGCCCTCGAACAAACGAAGGAGCTGGATGACTGGATATCAGTCGCAAGAGAACTCGAACTTCTTGATTCTGCGCTGTTCCACAGAGTCCTCGAAGCCGTGCAGTCACGAACAGAACCGATGCAGGAGGTCGAGCAAATCGTCGTACAATACGAGAAAGGCGACGAAAAGATACGAAGACTCGTCAGAGGAGTTGCTGAGCCATGCCTCGAAGGAATACGAGAGACACTCCAAGGAATTGGTGTGAGGTTTGACAAATGGGATTGGGAGAGTGACCTCGTTTGGAGCGGGGAGGTCCGGGACGCTATGCAGAAACTTGCTTCCACACCATTCGCTACGGTTGACGGCCTCTCGCTGGTGCTCGATGTTGACAAGATTGCACGAATCCACGGTCTGGACAGAACTCTAGGCTTTTCAGAACAGTACACGGTGCCGGAGCTGACACTTGTTAGGAGAGATGGGACAACGCTCTACGTGGCTCGGGACATCGCCTACTCGATTAGGAAGTTCCAAGACGCTGACATCGTGATCAACGTGATCGGTTCTGAACAGAGGCTCGCTCAATTGCAGCTGAAGCTTGCTCTCTACGCGCTGGGGGAGAAGCGCGTCGCCAAGAACTTGATCCATTATGCATACGGAATCGTTGAACTTCCGGGAGTGA
>CAZLHM010000126.1:0-1758 GCA_964559555.1 uncultured Candidatus Bathyarchaeia archaeon | reverse complement strand
CGTCAAGTCTGTCGATCTCTTCCTCAACCTTCTTCACCATCGCGTCGGTGACTTGGGCAGCTTTCCGCGGTTTCGCTCTTTCCGGCCTGGTCGCAAGGTCTGCGCCAACCAGGAAGAGGTCTCGCTGAATCTTCTCGAGGATCTTGTCAACTTCTCTGTCTTCATTCAAGGACCGAACGTATCCGAGCCATGAGGACAGCTCGTCAACGGTTCCGTATGCCTCAACTCGCGGTGAATTCTTCGGAACCCTCTCACCTGAGAAGAGCCCCGTTTCTCCCTTGTCGCCGGTTCGAGTGTACGGCCTAGGCATTGCCGATCGCTTGCACAATGAGTTGCGTGGCTAGCAATTCAGAGTTTCCATCTGGGAAAGAGAATGCTTAGGCTCACTCTTTGAAAGAGGCTATCCGGCTCGTGTGCCATTAGGCACGGGTTTTTCCGGCACTGCCAACAGCGGCCTCAGCCCATCGGCGTATCCGATATCGAATAACATGCCTTCGGAAACTTCTCCCAACATCTTCTTCGGCTCAAGATTAACAACAAACAACGCCTGCTTTCCCTCAATTTCTTTCGGGTTTTCACGCTCTTGCTTCATTCCAACCAATATTCTCCTTTTTTGACTGCCAAAATCAACGGTGAGCTTCACCAACTTATCGGACCCTGTTACGTCTTCCACGAGCTCTATTGTTCCAACACGAATGTCAATCTTGTTGACTACATCAACGGAGATCTTCGGTTTGATCGGCGCTGCTTCGATCGACGTCATGATGACTGTGCTCCATATTGGATTCGAGACTATGCAAGATGCCGCCTCTTATCACTGCTTGATCATGGCCGGCTGCCTTAGTTTGCGAGGCAAATGATTAAGAGGCTTCAAGCTTCCTGATACATCCTGAGTAGCCATAATTCGACCACCGCGCTATTTCGAGTCTTGTCCGTGCCGGGTTTGAACATGCCGCTCACAGATCCCAGCTTCGATACAGCGGACCGACCACTCCGAAGGCTAGGTCAGAACTTCCTGATCGACAAGACGGCGCGTGATCTGATAGTGAACTCTGCGGATCTAAGCAGGTCGGATGTTGTGCTTGAGGTTGGGCCTGGGACCGGGTTTCTGACCGAGGCGCTCCTCGCCCGAGCAGGGAAGGTGATCGTGGTCGAGAAGGACCCGCGCCTCGTGAGACTCCTTAAGCGCAAGCACAGAGTAAACAGAAGATTGCGCATCATCGAAGGCGACGTGTTGAAGGCGAAGCTGCCGCGTTTCAACAAGGTCGTATGCAGTCCTCCGTACTATATCTCTTCGCGACTCGTCCTGCTGCTAGTCTCCAAGAGATTCCGCAAGGCCGTGCTGACTCTGCAGAAGGAGTTCGCTGAGCGGCTGGCGGCGAAGCCGGGCTCTCCGGACTACGGTAGAATCAGCGTCATGGTCCAGCATAAGTCATCGGTTCAGGTTGCTGGAGTGATTCGGAGAGACTCATTCAGGCCTGTACCCAGTGTCGATTCGGCGGTGGTTGTGATCCAGAGAAGGAGGGCAGAGGTTCCAGTAAGGAGCGAGCGAGTGTTTAGCGATATGGTCAGGTTCCTCTTCACCCAGCGCAGGAAGAAAGCCAAGAAAGTCCTCTACCAATACCTTGAGACAATGTGGGCACGCCGTAATATCGTGGACCGAACAATTCCTTCCCTTTCGGATGCGAGAGTATTTCAGTTGACGGTCAGCGACTTCGAACGGCTCTCAAACGAGATCTCTGAGATGAGACGTGAACA
>CAZLHM010000125.1:0-2062 GCA_964559555.1 uncultured Candidatus Bathyarchaeia archaeon | reverse complement strand
AATTGCATCACGATCGCTGTAACATACGCCATGATAGGCTTCTGTCCAATGAAAATGGTGTTGGAGCGCATTCCACTCTCCCGGCTAGGCAGGGTCGGCTCAACCTTCTCTTGTTCTGTCATGTTCTGCTCACCACTTTGCTTCTGTTACACACTGGATGGGACGGAGAATCCGAATCCACTGCATACGTCCACGGGAATAGCTGCTCCCGCTTAAGTGTCCTTTGCTGGGTTGGCATGTCTCTCCCCCGATCTTCCACCTTGGCGCCTTAGACTACGCCGACCGAAAGACGTAGGAAGCGCAGGCAGATGTGGACGCGGATCTTGGCGTCGCGAGGTCGTAAGTGTGTAAATGTTATGTTGTGAGGTTGGGCGGTTGCGTCTTCAGAGTGCGCGTTTGCTGTGTTGATTGCTTCTGGCGACTTCAAGTTTGCCATTTCTGCCAACGCTGACTTGCAGTTCGCCTCTGAACGTTCTCACTCGTCCATTCTCGATTTGAACTGTGTCACCAATGGACACCCTGTCTATTTGGGCGTTCCACAGGGGCAACCTCATGGACCCGGTGCCGTCAGAGATTGTCGCGACCGATAGAGCGAGCGGATCGCCGAACCTCGAGAAGACGTTCCTCGGATTGGATTTCCCAACAACCCTGGCTGTCACGTTGACCCACTTGACCCCACCATCTATGTCTTTGATTTGCAGGTCGGTCGTTTCCAACCTTTCCGTTTCCCTAGCTGGGGTGAATTGGATGGACGGGAAGCTTGCGGCGTCCGCTTCTGGAAGGTAGTCCAACAGCTTCTGGGTAAGGTGTAGCTGCGCGATCACCTTTTGATCTCGCGTCACGAGAAAGACGCAGTTGTCCTTTGTCTTCTGGCGGAGTTGGATCGATATCCCATTGTGCGATGATTCTTCATGAGTCAGCGCGTGTGGAAAACACATGAGAAATTTGTGTGTGTCCAGTCCATATTTGTTTGAGACTCTCATCAAATACCAGAGACGAGTCATTTCGGCCATGGAGTGCCGTTGGCCACGGGGTCTTCCCCGCCCATAGTGCGCCATCTCCCTTGGCAGCCCTTTCAACAAGATCGCTAGATACTGCGTTGCCCCGCTCTTTAAGGCCCCTACATAGGGACCTGCGACTTTCCACACACTTGTAACGAGAGAGGCCCGGCTCGCGATCGAGCGCCGAAAAGGGCACGCCTGTGACCTGCCCGACCTAAACGCCGTCCGCTGGCATCAAACGCCATGCACAACACGTGAGGTCGTCTCCTTTATACGAGGCTGACATCGACATCTGTAGACTTCTGCACTTCCGAGATGCCTATGCAAGAATGTGGCTGTGATGGGCTGGTACTGTCCGAAATGCCGTACGGCATTCGTCGAGTTTCAATCCACTTGTCCCTACTGCCTTGTGCCGCTGAGAAGGTCGAAGTATGAGGACCGGGTTTAGCCGGTACTAAGATAGAAGGATTCTAGGGTTGGACAACGCGCACAGGATTCTGGCTCGATCTGAACGATTCTCGGCATTGATCTGAGCCCAAGACGTACCCTTTGGCAGAGCGGTTTTCTGGATTCTCTTTCGACAGTTGGAACAGGACTCCATATCAGTCCATTTGCTGTTTCGCTCAGCGATGTGCATGCCGACTAGTTGCTTCCTTCGTCGCTGATGCGTCTTGACCCATCGTGTGCATCTGTCCCCCGCGCTAGTTTCGGTATTCTTCGATGCTAGAATAGACAGTGTTATTAGTGCCGGTGTCATGCGAGGAGGCAAGTTAGCTGTGCGGGCTGAAGCGAAGCGGCCTACCGTAACCATCCGTGTCGGCGTCCAAGTTTTCTCCCGAAGAACTAGCTTAGCGAAATGAACGAGGTGAAACACATGAGCTTTGAACGTTCCTTCAACAAGCCAGTTGAGGAAGGTAAGGAATACGAACTTGACATCAAGGAGACCAGCCGTCGCGGTGACGGAGTAGCTCGGATAGAGGGTTTCGTAGTCTTTGTTCCGCAGACTAAACCTGGCGACCACGTGAAGGTCAGAATCAACTCTGTTGGTCCCAGATTCGCAA
>CAZLHM010000124.1:0-2140 GCA_964559555.1 uncultured Candidatus Bathyarchaeia archaeon | reverse complement strand
CAGACCACGTATCAAGCGGCATCGTGAAGGTCATGATTGACAACACGTCCCCAGACGTGGACATATCTCTCATTGCTGGCCCGTGCGAGGAATTCAAGCCGGATGCCACAATAACAGGCAAATTCAGAGCTACAGACAAACACATCTGGTACTATGAATTCAGCGTGCTGCCTTCGTCAATCCCGTCTAATCCAGTTGAGCACGTCCCCGCTGAGTGGGAATACTCGTTGCTTCCAGCGCCTGGCGTGACCGCGGGTACATTCTCTCTAAAGACAACAACAGCGGCACTGAAAATGCAGCCATGCGGCTATGTTATCCGCCTCAAAGTCTGGGACAGAACTATCACGAATAACACTAGACCCGGCAACTCGAACGCAACCGACGTAGGGTTCTGTCTTCTAAAGGGAGAGTAGGGCAAGTTTCGCAAACCAACACTATGCCGTTCAAGAAAGCCCCCTTTTTTCTGCATCGGTCTACGCAAAACTGGTCCGAATTCGGACACGCACACCAATCTTTCTGACGCAACACCATGTCTCCGAGAAAAGAACTGAAAAGGGAAAAGCCACCACGATGAACAGCTGGGCGGGCAACCAGCTGCTCGCCATCCCCCTTTTTTGTGCCAACGATCATCGAGTCTTTCTAATGATTAGTATGGTAAGCCTAACAGACAAGGACAGGCAATGTACATCGCCCCGCAATGCGGAGAATTCGCTACGTCAACAAGAATGGGAACGTCTGTGGACGCGGCGGGCTACGAGGTGACCCACTCAGGCTACAGTATAGGTCCTCCAGCTCCCGCTCTTCACTGATGTCGAGCCGTTTGCACGCCCGCTCCGGATCAGCTGGACTCCTAGCCCTGATTCGGCTGAGCTTGCCCTTTTCACCGAATTGCACGCGCTGGCGCATAAGGTCAGCCAGAATGAGGCTTTCAGCGGTGAGGAAAAAGAGCTGAGCTATCTCCTCAGAGTAGAGACAGCTAACAGAGAGTGTCGGGCATCTACGAACGAGCCGCCACCGCCTTTTTGCATTCAGGGCTTCCTTAGCGCAGTCGTGTGTCGAGTGGGCGATAGTCTAGAGAAAACTTGGGGTCGGTCTCACCGTGCTGCTTGTTTCGTCTTATCCTGATCATGGAAGGCTTAATGTCTGAAGACGTGGCTCGAAGAAGTCTGGACGTATCGAATGTGGAGATTCTGTTCGTGGAACCGCCGAAACACTTCTGGTTTGTGATGGGAGAGTATCTGCCACCGCCTCTAGGAATCTTGGAACTTGCTGGCTACCTCTCGGACAAGATGCCCGATGTAAGCATCGAGGTGCTGGACTCTCAGGCTATGTCACTCGAATGGGATGGGCTAGAGAAGCACATCAAATCTTGTCGCCCCGACATCGTTGCTTCAAGCAGCCTCGCTACATGCAACGCCTATAGTTCCGTCCGAGCGTTGGCGACAGCTAAGAAGGTGGACCCATCCATCCTGACTATCGCCGGCGGCCAGCACTTCACAGCAACAGCGGACGAGTCCCTTCGGGCCTACCCTGAAATCGACGTGATCGTGCGTGGCGAAGGAGAACGAACATTGGTTGAGCTTGTCAAGGCGGTCAAGAACTCGGAAGCCCTCACAGACATCAAAGGAATATCATTCCAGAAGGACCATAGGATCTTTCACAATCCCAACAGGCCCTTGATCGCAAACCTCGATCAACTTCCAATGCCGGCGTACCAGTTCGTTGAGGATCACGTGCGAAAGTATCACTTCACGATGATGGCTGGCAAGGCGACATACGCGCTCGTCGAAGGATCGCGAGGTTGTCCACACCGTTGCACATTCTGCTCACAGTGGAAGCATTGGCAGGGAACATGGAGATCGAAGTCCCCGAAACGCATCGCGGACGAGTTCGAGTTCCTCCATAGAAACTTCGGAGCCGAGTTCCTCTGGCTGACGGACGACAACTTCGCTCTCGGCCCATTCACGGAGCAGCTCTGCGACGAGATAGTCAAGCGCGGGATCGCGGACGACATCATGTGGTTCGTTCAAGCACGATGTGACGATATGGTGCATCACAAGGATTTGATTCCGAAGATGCGTTCCGCGGGATGCATGTGGGTCCTTACGGGCGCCGAGAGTGGCAGTGAGGAAACCCTTCG
>CAZLHM010000123.1:0-2282 GCA_964559555.1 uncultured Candidatus Bathyarchaeia archaeon | reverse complement strand
AGAGCGACCTCAGAATCCAAGCCGTCCGACTACTCATGCACCTCGAAGAATCAGGACCTCAAAAGCAAAGCGAGCTTGCAGAACGACTAGGCATGGAAGACTACGCCATAAGTAGGCTGCTGGCAAAGCTTGAGCTCAATCGCTACATCTCGCGTACGCGGTCAGGAACCGACAAGATAGTCGACACGGACAAGAAAGAAGCGGCCGCCTGACAGCCCACCCGTGGGAAGGGGGCTGGACCCATGTCGCCCATTAGAGGTGCAATATTGCAAGATTCGGTTCGATCAGATGAGAGTGGCTAGCTCAACTAACGGTTGGAAGAGGTGCTTTCATACCTTCAACCTAAATGAACCCGAACGCCAAAACCCTTCAGCGGAACCTCTGGAGACATGAGATTGGAGTATCAGACAGCCACGACACTCAACGGCGTTGAAGTCAGGCTCTTTCGAACAATGCTGGAGAGGATATTCCGAAAGCATGGGGAACTCAGAGGTATGGGTTCGCTGGTTCTGGAGACGATAAGTACGCCGGATCTGGTTCTTGAAGGACATGCGGGGGAGCTTCTAGCATTGAAGCATCATGACCAGACGCCGCTGGGCCCCAAGGATATGGTTGTTATTTACCGCGAGGACAAGCAACTCATCATCACAGCGTTTTTAACCTCCGACCCTTCGAGGCTGTTGAGGAAGAGGAGAACAATATGGCAAAGACTGACCTAGTGAAGCTCGCTCCGGAAACAATTGATGTCGAGTACGATGAGAAAGGAGACGTGCTCTACATCGCATTCAGTCCCGAAACAGTCGCTGACGACTCCGAGCTGACAGAGAACGATGTGCTCCTACGCTACAAGGGCGACAAGATAATCGGACTGACCATACTCCACTTCTCTGAAAGACAGAGAAAGAGCAGGCCCTAACAACTCGCTTTCCGGATTTTGGCAAACGGCTCTCTCGAACTCTCACGTGCGAAAGAGCAGCCTGGCTTCGTGCGGGCCGAGGGATATTTTTCTTGTCACAATAATCCCTTGGCACGACATTATTGTGACACGAGAACAGCAGCTGGACGGCTGGCTGTAGTGGCACGAGTGGCAGAACCGGGTGGCTAAGCCAAGGATGAGCAAATTGCTGGCGAGACTAGAGCTTCATCCTCACTTGGCACGCCAGCGCTCAGAAGCCGACCGTAAGCATCACGAAGAGGGAATCGGGGTCGTGACAGCCGATTTGTGGGAGGGGGAGTGTATTTCCCAGAACCGTTAGCGATGCAATACTGCAATATTGGAAAGAAACCGTGCCAAGCACGCAGGAGGCTTGGTCGAGAAGTCACGCCTCCTTAGCCGCAAGGATAGGGATTACGATGTGCGCACCTAGCCAGGTGAATGGTCTTCCATGTGGCGAGGGCAGATGTCACGGAAGCATGGCAGGCACGGTTACAGTGGACATACATGACTTCGAAGAGAGCATGGCGGCTACTCAACCTGAAAGGAAGAGGGCGAATGAAGAAGCTACTGACGTGTTTGCTAGTCGCGGTCATGGTCTTGGGTCTTCCTCTTGTGCAGATTCATTTAGCGACGGCTCAGCCGCGGTGGACGATTACATTCTACCAGTCTGGTGTCGGCGACGACTTCGCTGGAACAGTTGCGACCATATCTGGAAGCGACTACGGGCAGTCGGCGCTCGCTACCGGTACCGGTGTAGATGTCTTGGTCAGCGACAACCAAACTGTGAATTTCGAATTCAAGTCCCCGTTGTCAGCGTCCCCCGGTAAACAGTATGTCTGGTCTGGCACAACGGGCCTCTCAACGAAACAGAATGACACCATAACTGTAACTGCTTCAGGCAACGTAACTGGCAGCTACAAGACCCAGTACCACCTGACGGTAACGACAGACCCATCAAACATCACGACTATCCCGGGCACGGGCTGGTATGATTTGACTGATCCTGTGACTAAAGTTCCGCTGGAGGCCCCAGTCGGTCCGCTTGTTGGACCTGACAACTCCAACTACGTCTTCCTCTACTGGGACGTGGACGCAGTAAGCGGAGGCAACGGAGTCAACTCCATAACAGTGACAATGAACGATCAGCACAGTGCCACAGCACATTACTACGTTACACTGCGTAGCACCAGTACTTCGGTGTCGCCGGATCCATCGTCCGTGATCATCGGCAACACCATAACGTACACGGCAACCGTGACTGATACCGATGCTTCTGGAACGGCGTCTACCCCGACTGGTACGGTTGGTTGGAGCGATGATGGCGCAGGCGGTAGCTTCAGTTCCA
>CAZLHM010000122.1:0-2359 GCA_964559555.1 uncultured Candidatus Bathyarchaeia archaeon | reverse complement strand
GCGAATATGAGTTCGCAGTATCGAAGAAGGTGACTCCAAGATCGATAGCTCTCTCGACTATGGGTTTTGCTCTGTCGATCTCAAGCATCCATTCCGCTGAGTTGCCATAGGACCAGCAGCCAAGACAGATCCGTGATACTCTAAGGCCAGATTTTCCAAGATTCACGTACTCCATGAAGATCCCCTGATCTCATTGTACGGCCTGAGTTGCTGTATGCCACTCTTACTAAGCCTTTGCCTTGCCCTATTACTGCTTCCGACGCCCAGAGGCTCAGCGACTACGGATGCGTCCGGTTCCTCTTCTGTTGGGACGCCAACTTGTGAAACTACCAGGGAGCAGTCATCAGCCGAGTCTAGACGCGTCAAAATCTTATTACCTCCCGCGGACGTACACTCCATGAGTGTGAGGAATCGAAAAGATGCCGCTAGCATTCGTCTTCGTGAATGCTGAGATCGGCTCGGAAGAGGAAGTTCTGAAAGAACTGAAAAAGATGGACAGTGTCAAAGAAGCCCACGCCGTCTACGGGGTCTATGATATCGTAGCCAAGGTTGAGGCGGAGACGATGGATGAACTTAAGGAAGTGATAGCTCGGAACGTGCGTAGGGTCAAAGGGGTTAGATCGACGCTGACCATGATGACCATGTGAGGACACTGGACACTTTTCACCTAAACCTCCATGTTGAAACATAGTTCAATCGTTGGCCTTGAAGTCTAGTGTCCCGTCCTCTCTGACAATTGGTTCGAATCGGGGAATAACCATCCCTCCTTTCGGGTCATCAAGGGCTTCGACTTTGACTGGCGAGTCACAGCATATATGAGGGACGTTTCTCATGTACAAGTCGGTGCGAGGTTTGGGTCACATCTACGTTGAGTCTCTTCTTCGGGGGGTGACTGGTGAGGAGACGGCTAAGGTCTTTGTTGACACTGGATCCACCTTCAGCATGATTCGAATGAAGCTGTGAGAAGCGCTCGGCGTTCAGAAGGCGCCTTGGAAAGAGAAGGTTTCGCTGGCAGATGGGAGCTTGAAGGAATTCGATGCTGCCTTCATGTACTTGGAGGTTTTGGGAAGAGGGACGGTCGCCAAGGTCTTGTTGAGTGAAGTTGATGAGCTAGCGCTAGGAGTGGAGACCTTGGGGACTCTGGGCTTGAAAGTTGATCCAGTCACGGGTACGGATGAGCTGTCTCGAGGCTGGAAGGCGAGAGTTCCTTCAAGAATCTAGCTCCCGCCTAGATGGTTCAGGCAAGTCTGTTTCTCGTGCTCAGCCTTTCAGAAGGCTGCAACATTCGCCTTGGCAAGTCAGCAAGATCTCCAGCTTGCATATTGACTCTTGCGGCTACTTGTCTCGTTTTCCCCCGCCTCGGCCAAATATGATGACTCGATGTTTCCTTTCCTTGAACAGCCTCGCAAACAGGCGGCCCATCCGTCCTGTGCTGCCGATTATAGCTATTGTGCTCTTGGGTAGGATCCCAAGATCTTCAGGTCGACCGTTTTTCGCTGAAGGTCTTCCAGAGCTTCTTGACACTTCAAATCCTTCCTGTGTCCTTCGAAATCGCAGAAGAAGACGTACTCCCAAGGCTTGCCACGCGCAGGCCTCGACTCTATCTTTGTGAGATTGATCATCCTGTTAGACAGGGCGCCCAATGCCTCGTGCAACGATCCGGGACGATGCCTCACAGCAAATAGCACCGAAGTTCCGTCCTTGCCAGTCGGCTCATGATCATCTCGGCCTAGCACGAAGAACCGCGTATGGTTCTGTTGGCTATCCTCGATACCGGAGGCTAGAACTTTCATTCCATATAGCTGCCCGGCCAGCTCAGTACCGATAGCTGCAACTCCGTCCCTCTCGCTCGCAAGCTTGACGGCGGTCGCTGTGCTTCCAGTCTCCACAAGTTTGGCGTTTGGCAGATTTTCCTCAAGATATCGGCGGCATTGGGCAAGAGCCTGAGAATGCGATGCCACCTCCTTGATCTCATTCAACTCCGCATCCGGTCTCACTATCAGGTTGTGCCTGATACACAGTATGACCTCGCCACAGATCTTGAGACCCGATTCGCTGAGCAGGTCTAGGGTTGCTACCACAGATCCCTCGTTAGAGTTCTCTATAGGAACAACGCCACTGTCTACTTCGTGGGCCCTGACCGACCTGAAGACATCGGCTATGCTTGGCCGCTCATCGAATATTGCGTTCACATCGCGGAAATGCACGCGGGCGGCCTGTTCGCAGAAAGTTCCTCGAGGTCCAAGAAATGCAACTTTCGTCTCCTCCATCTGTACGCTTCGGCAGAGGCGCATGATCTCTCTATATACGCTCTCAGTCAGCTCTCTCGGAAGGGACTTTCGCGCGGCCTCCTCGCCGA
>CAZLHM010000121.1:0-2397 GCA_964559555.1 uncultured Candidatus Bathyarchaeia archaeon | reverse complement strand
CATCATCCCAAGCAGCAAACTCGGTATCTCCACGGCTTGGATCAACAGGTATTCTCAAGTCAAGCCGCCGGAGATTAACCCATCATACGTTTTCAGCAATCTCAAGAGCCTACTGAAGCTTCTGACTTAGGCCCGCCTCCGCGTCCTTGGAGCCGTGACCGCTCATCCACTAGTCTTGTCGGGTTCTTGCGCAGCCGCCTTGTCGCGGCTTTTCTGAACTCTTCAACGAGGAGTATCAGGGGTGCCATGCTGTAGAGATACGCCCAGTCAGAAAGCGAGAGAGGAGCTGTTTCGAACAGTGGCTGAAGGAATGGAACATACACCAGCACTAGAAGAATCGCCACCTGCGACAATACTCCAATGAAGAGCCATCTGTTTCGAGCCGGGCTCAGTCGAAACGCAGACTCGGAACTTAATCTGGCTGAGAATAGATTGCCCAGTTGACCAGCGATGATGCCCGCCATCACGACAGTGGTTCCTTGGGCGTAGACCAGCGGGTCTTTCACGGTGATTTGACCGAAACCCCACCCTGCAGTCATCCAAGTGCGAAATGCCCAGAAGAGTGCTCCAACCGATATCAGAAGGCCCACGTAGAGAGCTCTAGCCAAGATCGCTGGATCGATGAGCCTAGCTCCTGCAGGCCTTGGAGGTTTTCTCATTACGTCTGGTTCTGGAGGTTCCATAACAAGAGCCAGCGACGGAAGAACATCCATTCCAAGATCTATGGCCAGTACCTGCACAACCAGGAGGGGCAGTGGCACCTGGAGCAAAACGAACGCCACAAATGCCATGAGTTCGGCCCAATTGTGAGTGAAAACGTAGTAGACGAACTTCCTCAGGTTATCGAACATCCCCCTACCCAGTTTCACGCCTTCTACCATTGAAACGAAATTGTCATCCAACAGGACCATGGCAGCTGATTCTCTGGCCACATCCGTTCCGCCTATGCCCATGGCTATGCCGACTTCCGCTTCCATCAAAGCTGGAGCATCGTTTACTCCGTCGCCGGTGACCGCTACCGTTTCGCCTTTAGATTTCAGAGCCCGTACGATCCGAAGCTTCTGTTCCGGCGTTGTTCTTGCGAACACAATCTCCCGTTGGTCGAGGATACCTCTCAGTTCGCCGTCGGAGAGTTGAGAAAGTTCGTGGCCTGAAACCACGATGTGTTCTGGTGAGGTAACGATTCCTATTCTCTTGGCAATTGCTTCAGCCGTAAGTTCGTGGTCACCGGTCACCATGACCACACGTATGCCTGCCTTCCTAGCCTCTGACACTGCTGCTTCGATCATCGGCCTCGGCGGGTCGAATAGGGCGGCTAAACCCAGGAACGTCAGATTCTTCTCCACTTCTTCGGACGTGAACTGTTTCAGTTCGTCTGGAAGGGTTCGCATGGCCATCGCTAAGACTCTGAATCCTTCTGCGGCGAACTCGTCAATCTGGCGTTGAATAGTCTTTGTTTTCTCATCATCCAGAATGGCATGCTCGTTCTTCAGGAATATGGTGGTGCATTTGGAGAGCAGTTCACGAGAAGCGCCCTTTGTGTATGCGACCGTTGTGCCGTCAGAAGTTCGGTGGATGCTTGTCATGAGTCGTCTCTTTGAATCGAATGGGATGAGGGCTATCCGTGGGTTTCGTGAAATGGCTTCGCTTACGTTGAGGTCTCCCTTTCCAGCGAACACCAAGAACGCACCATCAGTTGGGTCGCCGAGCACAGTCCACCTAGGGATTCTATCCGACGGGGGCGTCAGCTTGGCATTGTTACAGAACGCCGCAACCTCAAACAGTTTGAAGATATGCGGTCTCTCAGCTCGGTTTATTCTCCTATCCTGAATCGTCACAAAACCCTGTGGACTGTATCCATCCCCGGAGACCTCGAAGACTTCCCCGTTCGCCCAGAGCTTTTTCACCATCATCTCGCCGCTAGTTATCGTGCCAGTCTTGTCCACACACATCACAGTCGTCGACCCTAGGGTTTCCACCGACGAAAGGCGCTTCACAACCACGTTCTTCTTGGACATGGCCAAAGCGGTAAGCGCCAGCGAAAGCGAAAGTGTGAGTTGAAATCCCTCCGGAACCAGTGATACCATCACTCCGATGGCGAAGAGCAAGCTGTCCATCACGTTCAGGTTTACGAGAATCTTGGCCACAACAAAGAAAACTGCGGCAACAAGAATAGCCACGAGGAAATTGACTTTTGCAGTGTAATTGATTTGCCTTTGTAGAGGGCTCAGAGGCTCCTTGATTTCACGGGAGAGGAAAACGATCTTACCGAACTGCGTATCTTTGCCAGTCTTGAGAACGACACCTCTGCCCAATCCAGAGACTAGAGTCGAACCAGCGAGCACAATGTTCTGGTAATCCGTCAATTCAGAGACCGTCGTCCCTGGTGCCATCGTG
>CAZLHM010000120.1:0-2463 GCA_964559555.1 uncultured Candidatus Bathyarchaeia archaeon | reverse complement strand
GAACAGAGGCGGCGGAATCAGATCCTGGTCAATGTTATCCGCGAAGTTCACGAACTTGAACGGACTCTTCTTGATGAGGTCGATCCTGCGGCTGTCATTATCCTCAATCCTCTGGACGAGCTCGCGCGTTTCCTTCGGGTGTTTCCAGAGAGAAAGCACCGTCTTCTGGAATCCCATCCACTCGACGGTCAGTCTCTGAACGGATCCCCAGGGGAGGTTTATGATGGGTTCCGATCTGTCTCCGATGATGCTGGAGACTTCGTCGTAGAGTTGTTTGTCAAACTCGAAGCGTTGTCTTTCGAGCACGTAGGCAAGTGTCCTGAAGTCTTCGACTTCTTTGAGCAGGTATTCTGTGTGATAGGTTGTCGTACGGTGGACAGTTCTGGTCTGAACCCCTCTCAGCTTTCCTAGCGGCGTGGCATATGTGGTGACGATCTTCTCTTCATCCTCGACAACTTTCATCTCGACGCCGTTGCCTTCAATGATCTTGACTGTGGGTTCAAAGAAGCGGTATGTGCGCAGTGAGGCTCCAAGGTCATCGTAGATCTCCAGTAGCTCCTTGCCCTTGTACTCGGACGGTAGCGTCCGAAGCTTCTTGTTGACGTCGTACCAATGATCGATCCTTGGTTGCCAAACGATCTTGTCGCATCTCTTGCCTTCGAAGACCGCCAGTATCCGTTCTAGTGGTGTCAACCCGAAGCCTTGGTGCGCGAATCAAGTTCGTGGGCATATCAACCTTTCACGGCAACTCGTTCACAGATGTGCAGAGAACTGAACTTGCTCACCTACTGTGTGCCATTTAGTCTGAAATGTGGGATGACGCCTCGTGTCGTTCTCGCCCTTTGGAGTTCCATGCTGAAGGGGCAGTATATCGAATTTCGACATATCGCCACTTATTTTGACAGCTCGGACGGAGGAACCTGAATGCCCGCCGCTGGAAAGACGGCCACCTTCGGTTTGCTCTTGTTCACGGAAGAGGAGATGGCCTCGACCGTTTCGCTCCACGTCTTCGTCCACACCAAGTGCTCAGGGTCAGCGATCTCTAGCAAAGGATCTCTTTCCTTGTAGCGCGAGTAGACAATTATCGTCATCTTCTTGGAGTACGAGGGTGGACGGGACCATAGTCGTCCTCCGATTCTCTTGCCGAACTTTCCGTACACGTAATGTGCGTTCTGGCCCTCCGGAGCGTTGACTATCAGAACGACAGTTCCTCCGTTGCGGACAGCATACGTCGCGATACTCATGGCCGACACAGCCTGGTTCTCCTTCAGGTAGGCATTCGCAACAACAACATCGGAATCGGACGGAGAATTCGTCCAGTATGCTCTCTTCCCGGTTTCTACGGCCTTCCTCCAAGCCTCAAAGGGTTCTCCCGCAAACACACCGGAGATCTCTCCCAGCTCGTTAACAACGACATCTACCTTGAAGTCCAGCCCCGCCATCTTCGCGGCTTCGTTAATGTCCGCCCGTGCAGCGTTGTCCTCAACAGGCCCCCATCCAGTCGGAGAAAACTCGCCAAAGCATTCCCCGCCGATGTCGCAGTGATTGTGACAGATGCCTTCGATTGAGGAAACTCCGGGGAGCATGATCTTTCCTCCGCCACCGAATCCCGCCATCGAATGGGGGAGTACGCATCCAACTCCGATCTTGAGGTCACAGTCCATGACCTCGTTGTTAATCTGAACCGGCGTGCCTCTGCTGGTGGATCCTAGGTCCCGCAAATTATCGAACGGATTGTGATTATAGACGGGAAATCTCTCAACCGTTTGTTCTCCAAGCTTCTTCACAAAGTCCGCGCGATTGTTCATTCCATGAGCGCCCAAGGCCACAACAAACCTGATGTGATCGTCTGAGATGCCTGCCTTCGCAAGTTCACTCAGCAGGTGAGGAACGATTCTGAAGCATTGAGTTGGCCTTGTCATATCATCGACGATTATCACTGCCTCTTTTCTTTTCGAGGCTAGATTGCGGAGCGTCTCCGAACTGATTGGCTCCGCCAGTTTGGCTCGAATCTGCAGCTCGCTGAATCTCGGCGCATTGTATCCGTTCATGTGGCACGTACGTACGTCCCATCCGACAGGGAACTTCAGAGTCAGATTGTATTTCCCGTGCCAGTAACGTGTGGGCACACGTATTGCTCTCAAGACCTAGGTCATCACCATGCACTGTGCTTTCATGATCCCTCAACTTCCCCGTCAGGTCTGATTCGGTCCACCTGTGAGAAACCTCTGTGTCCCACGAGGCAGGTTTCACAAGTCAAGCTTTCTCCGGGTTTGAGGCTGGAGAATTTGCCTTCCTTGACGGCCATATCCAGTCTGGCTGGATACCCCGTCCACGCCTCAACGGCAACACAGTGTAGGCCGCGCCAGCCGCCGTAAACCAACCACAGCCAGATGCATCTGAAGATGTCTTTTGGAAAGGCCATACCGAAGCCGGTCCTTGCTGACGTGTCCGTGACTGCAA
>CAZLHM010000119.1:0-2514 GCA_964559555.1 uncultured Candidatus Bathyarchaeia archaeon | reverse complement strand
ACCCAGTATCGACAAGGAGTTCCACCACACTCGACATCTTCCGATCAGGTGCGAAAACTGTAACCTTCGCGGTCGTAGGGCCCAATGAACTCCGCCTCAAACACCTATTCTTCGAGATCAATCAAGTCTCCCCCGCTTATCACAAATCACACCGAGCTGTACGGGACGCATAGTCCCGGAACCGAGTGACACGGGTCACTGACCTACCTTCCGCACTGGTCGAGAACATCCCGAAGTTCACCATGAGAAATCGTGACGTATGGCAGAGTATCCTCTCTGAAGCCAACGCGATAGTATACGTAATCTTTATGTAATCTTTACGTAGATTCTCCTGACGGGTGCCGCGCCTGGTAAATCTGACCGTTTCCATGTCTGCCGAGACCGTGAGGAAGCTTAGGAGAGCGATTAGGGAACTGTGCGGTTCGCGTCGCGGGGCCTTGTCGGGACTAGTGGAGGACGCCGTCCTCGAAGCGCTAGAGAGACTCGAGACACCAACTGGGATGGAGAGATTTCGTGCGCTGAAAGGCGACAGTATTGTGGCTGAGGCGGATAGCCTCGAGCAGTTGGCTTCGAGATTGAAAGACCTGAAGGTTGATTCAAGGTCCGTTAGGATCATTTCGTCGATTCATCTCACTCCCGTCGCGCGGGCGGGCTTTCGCGCGAGAGAAGCTTGAGCGCTTTCCTGAATCTCACGCCGATAGTTCGGGTCGTCCTAGAGAACCCTTTCTCTGGAATACTGTACCCACCGGACGGATCCGTGGTCGCGACGATCGACAGCGGTTACGAAGGCTTCTTAACTATCCCGACTAGTGTTTTCGAACAGCTTCGTCTCGATGAGCTTCAGCAAAGCACCAGAACTCTTGTGCTGGCTAATGGTGAGATTCTGACCTCGAAGGGTACCTATGCAACCCTAAGATTGCCGCACCTTTCGGCCAAATTGGACGGTTTCGTCGAGACCTATCGAGGCCTCGATGAGATCATGCTCGGTGTGCAAGCCTTATCACACTTCAACGCGATCCTCGATTACTGCTCGAGAAGAGTCAGTCTTCGAACCTGCCCTTGACACCGTATGGATGAATTCACACCACACCAAAATCCGCGGAGCCGTCTGCCTAATCGAGAACCCACAACTCAGGAAGATCCAAAACGCATAGCTGCTTGCATTGGCTCTCGTTCGATCTTCTCGTCTTGGACGGTGATGGCACTTCACTCAAAGCTCTTTGCGAGTGCCCTTTGCGTGATCTGAATCTGCGGTTCAGTGTGCGCCCGGTCCACGATTGAAAGAGTTTGTCGTCCACGATTCTGCGTGTTGATGCTCTGTCCTGTTGTCTTTTTCTTCTTCTTGGAGACCTGAGTTGAGGATTCGTTAGCAAGTTTCTGATCTTTCTTTCGAGCAGCTCAGACCCAAGTCCATGATAGCCTTCGCTGCGTGTGACAAGTTGGTGCGAAGAGGATTGTTTGCCCCCGGTCGCTGGTGGTTTGCCTGCTCGGGTTGCGGACAGAATCCTCAAGGATCTTGCATCGAGTCAGAGTCGTGACCCATAGCAAAGCTAAATTCAGTCCAGCGCATCACTCTATGATACCAGCAGCGCGAAGTCATAGATGGTGAAAACTCGAAAGCAATCTCAGGTGATGGCATATGACCATAGAGGTTGAGATCAAAGAGATCAAAGAGATGCTGCAGCAGCTGCACAAGAAACTGGATGGACTCGTCCAAGACCGCGAGACGCTGGCAATGATGACCATGTCACAGCAGTCTCTCAAGGACTTCTTGGCAAGCGAGCCTGACCTGTATTCTGCAAAGGACGTGAAGGTAACGTACAGGTGAAAGGCAAGATCGTTCTCATTCCGTTCCCATTCACAGACCTAACGAGCGCAAAACTGAGACCAGCACTGGTCCTTGTGGAAAGCGAGAAGGATTGCGTCGTTGCGTTCATATCGTCAAGAGTACCTACGGAACCTTCCTCCACGGAAATACTGATCCGCGAAGACCATGAGGAGTTCGCTCGAACCGGACTCAAGAGGGCCTCAGTCGTAAGGCTTGACAAGGTCGCAACCATTTCAAAGGACCTAATGCTGGGCGAAATCGGAGAGCTCGGAGACGCCTTACGGAGAGAGATCAATACAAAGCTTCGCGAGGCTTATCACTTGTAGCCATGATCCTTGCTCTTGGATTGATAGGATGACGGTAATCTCTAGTCAAAGTCCGGTGTGCGCCTGGTCCACCATCGAAAATCTTCGTGACCTACGGCCCTGAATTCTGTATCTCTGTCTGGTTGTCTCTTCTTTGTGAGGCTTGAGTGGACCGCTCATCATTGGTTCCTGGTTTTCCTTTCATGCAGCCGAGGGTGTTTGCTATGGCGCGTTTCATTACGAATTGTGTGCTGCGGGGTACACAATTGGCTTTCGTGCCTGATTCTTTCCCTTTTTTTTTCGGATTTTAGGCTGTAGCGGACAGCCTGCCTTCAAGAACACGTTTCTTCGTTTCAACGATCTCTGAGTACTTCCGAAGCT
>CAZLHM010000118.1:0-2579 GCA_964559555.1 uncultured Candidatus Bathyarchaeia archaeon | reverse complement strand
GTGCTTCTGGCGGACCTCGAATCATATGGTGGTCTGGCACAGGAGCAGGCAGGCCGGATCATGAGGGAATGGCTGTCGAGGCCAAGTGCTCTATGATATCAGATGAAACGCGAAACAAATCAGAACAGGAGATGATCTCTTTCTTCCGTTCTATTCCAGCGAGGTTTGAGGGATCATTCGGTCTTATGGGGGGATGGGCGGTGACGTACTTGTTGAAGAATAGAGGGTTCGAACATCCGGGGTCTCGAGACATCGACATATTCTACGATCCCGGACGGGTGAGCTATGAGGCCGTTTGCAAAATGATTCGTGGCCAGAGATTTCAGCCTCACTCAACTTTCAGATGGATCAAGTATGTAGATGGACGAACCGGGAAAGAGATCTCCGAGCATGAATCAAAGACTCTGGAACAGTTCAACCTGATCACCATATACCTTGATGTTGCGGCGCCTTCCCCGGATGAAAGTCGGTCGGTGCGGGATCATGTACTTGACGAGCCTTTCCTCGCCGACGTCTTCTCTGGAAAGAGTGAAAGTTGCATGTATCATGGTGCCAGGATACTGATGCCGAGTGTCGATATCATGGTCAAGCTAAAGATGAAGTCGATCCCTGAACGGACCGATAGTTTCAAACGCGAGAAGGATCTAGTCGATCTCGTTGCCATGGTAAGAAATGTTCCTGAGCTCTGGGTCACTGATGACAAGGGATTCCAAGTTCAGCTACGCGATGATCTCAGAGATCCGCACATGCGTATCCTGAAACAGCAACTGGAGCTTTACTCACGCGACGGAACGCTTACGAATGTGGCGAATGAATTGCGCGTAGATTCAGAACTTGTCCTGGGCATTCTCCGGCGACTGTAGAGGCCGAAGCGAAGCCGGGATAATTGGTCGTGTATAGGTAGTGAACTAAAGCGGACAAGCTCTCGTCCGAGCCGTTTGCTGTCGCTCAAGGCCTGTGACATACTGATTAGTCGTCAAGGGTTTGGTGGGTCCCGCTACGTGACGTTTCAGGTTTCCAACCAACGAAATCCGGGTGGACGAAGCATACGCCAGAAGTCCGCATGATATCCGCGTCGAGTCCGGAAGTCGCTCGGCCCACCGGGAAGCCAACCTGCCAAATGACAGGGTTCATTCATATCGTCCAAATTCACTCGCCCGTACCAAGACTCACACACACCAAAGCTCGGAATGAAAAGGAGCTGTCAGGTGCCCGTTACACGGTAGCTTCTGTTCAGTCGCATGAAACCTGTACTCTCTGCTTCATCTCTCTGATTGGGTCAGTGCATGGAGACATTGCGATAGGAAGATCGATGTCGAGAGCAAACGAGCAAGTATTGCCCTGATGAGAGGTTCTATTTCTCTCGGAGAGCTTGGTAGTAACGCAGTTTTCGCTTGTCAGGAGTGACAGATGAGTCTTGCCAAACGCTCTTATCAAGCGGCTTCGTCTCGCTGGGCTTCTCCAAGGGAAGGCCATAGGAAGGAATGGATGTGCGCTGAGGGTCGCTCACAGGACCCACAACTCTGTCGCTAGTCACTCCGCGCCCCCGTCCCCGTGAGAGCAATGCGCGTTCGACCATTACAGGTCCGTGGATCTCCAGGGGGCGTGTGCTATAGTCGGGCACTACCGTGCGCTCAACACGGATTATCCCTGCTGCACGAGCCTTTTTCCTCTTTCCCTTCGTCATCAGTGTCAGTTACACGTTGTTCTTGAGACTAATAGTCATCACTTATCGTACCTAGAAGGAGAGACCCACACAAAAAACAACGAAAATGACGACGGACGACGGTTCAATGTACGACGCCCGCACCGTGAGACCTTTCATCAGCTCTGCAGACCAGCCCTAGCTCGACGGATGAAGGCACACTGTACGTCCTTCTCAGGACCGGATCCAGCCTCGTCGATAGTCCGTTCGGCCGCCTCGGGAGGTATTCCCAACGCGATCAAGGTGCATATCGCGAACATGCCGGTCCTGCCTATCCCCGCACCGCAGTGCACGAGGACTCTCTCCCCCGTTCGTAGCCAATCTGCCGCGCGGCGCACAGTCTTCAGGAAAATACTCTCATCTTCTGGAATTCCGTGGTCGGGCACATGACAATCCTCCACCGGCCAAGCAATCTTCCCTTCCTCCAACACTCGATAATAGTCAGGAGATTTCTCGCGGACCTCATCAAGTGAGGCAAGCCGGATTATTCTGGTAACGCCTTGTTCTCTTATCCCTTGGAAGGACTGTTCTAGACTTTCATACCGACCTGGCATCGGCGACAAGAAAAGAGCCCCTCGGATATTCGAAGGCAAGCTCACCTGTCGGAGCATGGCCCGATTCTCCAAGCGACTGACAGCACGGATCCGTATAAACCAGGTTCACGATTTTGTTGATGGGCCGCTGGATTGTCACTCATTGTCTAGGTTCATTCTCAGAAGACAACGGTTCAAATGATGAGCGCACGAAGTAACGCACACACTATCTTCGCGTGCAAACCAACTTAGCCGACCGCGGGGGAAGTACGGCATGTGTATGAACGATGACGCATTTGGACTCCGTGGGTCAACTCCGGAAAGCAATCGAATCGCTCCAT
>CAZLHM010000117.1:0-2611 GCA_964559555.1 uncultured Candidatus Bathyarchaeia archaeon | reverse complement strand
TCGCTGACTCGGTTGAAGCCATGGTTGAAGCGCATCGTTTCGACGCCATGGTCCTGATCTCCTCATGCGACAAGATTGTCCCCGCTCATCTAATGGTAGCGGCCAGACTGGACTTGCCTTCTATCATGGTTACGGGTGGCCCAATGATGCCGGGACGGCTGCGAGGAAAACTCGTCGACGTGATGACTGTCTTTGAAGCTGTGGGAAAGTTTCAGA
The DNA here is from genome assembly GCA_964559555.1 of uncultured Candidatus Bathyarchaeia archaeon. Taxonomy (GTDB): domain Archaea; phylum Thermoproteota; class Bathyarchaeia; order 40CM-2-53-6; family 40CM-2-53-6; genus CAVPLU01. The sequence goes on along the minus strand of CAZLHM010000117.1, from coordinate 2,395 downwards.
AAGGTCGAATCTCCGAGAAAGAACTGAGAAGACTCGAGGGGTGCGCTTGTCCTGGCCCCGGCTCATGTGCAGGATTGTTTACGGCAAACACCATGGCTTGTTTGACTGAAGCCTTGGGCATGTCTCTTCCTCGATGCGCTGCCATGCATGCCAACGATCCTGCAAAGGCAATCTTGGCCAAAGAGTCTGGCCGAAGGATTATGGCTCTGCTGAAGAAAGGTCCTTTACCGCCAAGCATAATGACTGAGAAGGCCTTCGAGAACGCAATAGCCGTAGATATGGCTCTTGGAGGTTCAACCAACTCAGTTCTACACCTCAGCTCCATAGCGCGAGAGCTTGGAATAGACCTAAGCCTTGACAAGTTCGATGAGCTGAGCCGAAGGACACCTCACATCTGCGACCTGAGACCAAGCGGCCCGTACTTCATGAAGGACTTTGAAAAAGCGGGCGGCGTCCCAGCCATACTTAAGCGACTTGAGTCTAAGCTAGAGCTGAATGTCATGACCGTCACGGGGAGGACGCTGAAGGAGCTGATTAGAGGATACAAGGTATTGAACGATCAGGTGATTAGATCTTTATCCAGTCCGATTCACTCTGAAGGTGGCATAGCTATACTGAGAGGCAACCTTGCACCGGGAGGCGCCGTGATCAAGTATTCGTCAGTTCCAGCTACCATGCTCAAGTTCAGAGGTCCAGCAATTGTCTTCGACTCTGAGGAAGAGGCCGTGGAGGGGATCGAACAAGGAAAGGTCCACGAAGGAGATGTGGTCGTCATAAGGTACGAGGGGCCACTCGGCGGACCGGGCATGAGAGAGATGCTTGTTCCAAGTTCTCTCATAGTCGGCATGAACTTGAGCGATAAGGTTGCTCTTCTCACAGACGGAAGATTTTCTGGTGCAACGAGAGGTCCCTGCGTTGGGCATGTGGCACCAGAGGCAGCCATCAGAGGCCCCATTGCTGCTCTGGAGGCGGGAGACACAATCGAGATCACCATTCCTGCTCGTCGACTTGATGTGAGAATATCCAAGGAGGAGATGGAGCGTCGTCTGCGGACTTGGAAGCCAAAAAAGCGAAGTCAAAGGATGCTTAGCAAGGGTATTCGGTGCAAAGGCGGAAAGGTGGCCTCAGCTTAATTCTCTTAGTCAATCTGTTGAATGACCGCTTCTGCAACCTCGGCGGTTGTGCTTTCTCCTCCGAGGTCTCGCGTCAATGCTTTCCGCTCCCTCAACGTTTCAAGCATCGCGTCCCAGAGCCTGCGAGACGCCTGTTCCAAGACAACATCGTTGTATTTCTTCGCCAGCCAGTCGAGCATGAATCTTGCAGACATCATGGTCGCTAGTGGGTTGCCGGTATCTCTCAGCAGATCTGGAGCAGAGCCGTGAACTGGTTCGAAGAGCCCAAAAGTATCGCCGATATTCATGGAAGGTGAGATACCAAGGCTTCCTACAACTCCTGCCGCCTCGTCGCTTAGGATATCTCCGAACAGATTCGTCGTCAAGATCACATCGAATCGCTGAGGATTCCTGACCAGTTGGTATGCAGCATTGTCAACGTACATCTCCTCAGTCTCAACGCTTGGATAGCCTTTCGCGATGTCTTGGCAACACTCCCTGAAAAGTTCGCAAGCCGACATTACGTTGGCTTTGTGGACGATTGTTACTTTTCTTCGCCTGCGCATAGCTAGATCGTAGGCGATCTTGGCAATGCGGGTCGAGGCCCGCTTTGTCACAACGCGTATAGCGAAGGCGTACTCATGCGTCCTATCCTCTATCCCCTTGTATAGGTCTTCAGTGTTCTCTCTGACGATGACTAAATTGACGTCACGGTGGATGGCTGGTACGTTAGGCAACGTGAAGGCGGGACGAATGTTCGCATATAGATCAAGTCGTTGCCTGAGATGGACTATCACCTGCTTTGCACTCTCACCTATCGGGCCTTTCAGACAAGCGTTCGAGGAAGAAATCTTTTCATACGATTCATCGGGCAGAGCAACGCCATATTTGGCTCTGGTGGCGTCGCCGGCTTCCACACGCCTGAAGTCAAGGTCAAGAGAGAAGTCCCTGGCGAGCTCCTCCAGCACGCTGAGAGTAGCTTGAATCACGTCCGGCCCTATTCCGTCTCCCGGGATGACGCTTATCACATACTTCAACTGAAGATCCCGCTACCATGCTCTACGCTTCTTCAAGTAGCTGACAAGCCCTCCCGAGGCCAGTATGTCCATAAGGAAATCAGGAAGGCGTGACAGTTCGATCGTCCTCGCTTTTGTTAGGTCCCTCAGCTTCCATGAGTTCAGGTCGAACTCTAGGAGGTCGCCTTCGACGATGTCGCTTGACGAGCCCTCGATTTCGAAGGCTGGGATGCCTTGGTTTATCGCGTTTCTGAAGAAGATTCGAGC
>CAZLHM010000116.1:0-2656 GCA_964559555.1 uncultured Candidatus Bathyarchaeia archaeon | reverse complement strand
GTGAAACCGCCAAGGTAAGATCATCTGATTCGGTTTCGACGGTTCCTACTCGGCTGAGTTAACCTGAAATCTGAACCTCTGCCTATCAGGTTGCATGAGCTACGATCTCATAGTACGTAACGCACGATTACGTTCAGGCAAGGCCTGCGATATCGCCATCGCGAGGGGACGAATAGAAGCGATCGCAGAGAAGATCGGTGGATCCGCTCGAAAGGAAATCGACGCCCAGCACAAGTTGGTTACTGAGAGCTTTGTGATCGCGCACCTCCACCTCGACAAAGTCATGACGGGTTCTCTCGCGGAAGATGACACGTTGCGCCAGTACCAAGGTGGGGGGATGGGCGGCACCATGAGTGCAATAGAGATGGCCTCAAAAGTGAAAGAACACTACGTCGAGTCCGAGATCCTCGAGAATGTTCGAAAGATCCTCGCCGAGGCCGAATACAACGGCGTCAGTCACATCAGAGCGTTCGCTGACGTGGACATGAAAGCCAAGTTGACAGGCGTGCGAGCCCTGTTGAAGGCGAGAGAGGAATTCAAGGACCGTGTAACGCTCCAAGTGGTCGCTTTTCCGCAAGACGGCATCATCAGAGACCCCGGCACAGAGGAACTCCTCTACAAGTCCATGGATCTTGGCGCCGACATCGTCGGCGGAATTCCATGGATAGAATACACAAACGACGACATGAAGAGACACATCGATATCGCCTTCGAGATCGCGAAGAAGTACAATCGAGATATCGCAATGCTCACTGACGACGCCGGCGACCCTGAACTACGAACGACCGAGTACTTGGCGACCTCAGCGATCAAGAACCACTGGGCTGGAAGAGTGGCTGCCTGTCATGCGAGGGCCACGTGCCTCTACAACGAAGTGTATCACAGGAAGTTCTGTGCTCTACTCAAGAAGGCTGCGGTCGGTGTCGTCTCTGATCCACAGACAGGGCCATTGCATGTCAGAGTCAAAGACCTCTTGGATGCTGGTGTCGCAGTCGCGCTCGGACAGGATGACGTGTACGACGCCTACTACGCATACGGGAGATGCAACATGCTCGAGATCGCTTTCCTTGCGTCTCATCTCTTGTGGATGATGACGCGGCAAGATCGTGAATTACTCTATGACATGATAACCCTCAACCCAGCCAAGATAATGAGAATCGAACCCTACGGCCTGCGTGCTGGAAACCCGGCCGATCTCATAATCCTCAAGGCGCAGGATCTGAGAGAAGCCTTCGCCTACCACTCCGAGCCTACCTATGTGATACGGAACGGTGCCGTACGATGCGAGACCAGTTCGCGCAGAATCTCCCACCTCACATGAGATTCATTCGGCGACTCAACGGGGTGCGGTGTTCCCGGTCCGGTGCTCGTGCAAAGGAAGGGCGATGCTGAGCGCTGGAAGAGCTACAGAGAATCTCAACAAGAAGGCTCCAAGTCCAAAGCTTGAGGTCGCTAGTCCACCCGAGGCAGGCAGCGACAACTCCGCCAATCCTATCGTCACATCATTCGCTCCCAGCATGCGGCTCCTCTGATCAGCTGGTGTCACGTCACTGATAAGAACGGTCGTGGCGACATTGATTGCGCTCCAACCCATGCCGACGAGTTCGGTGGACAGCTGGATTGCCTTCAATATTGCTTGGCGCAAATGGGTGAGTACCAAGTGGCAAATCTGGCAACAGACTTCGCGATGGCGAGGTGCTGTCTACGAGCACACTTTCTGAATGCGCCCTATCTTTTCGGAGATACATAGTGAAGCGCGAATAGATGACCATTGTAGGATATGGGTACAAGAATCACGGTTGTGTCTACCATGTCGCCGGATTTCTTTCTCCATCTCACGTCAATTGTTGAGCCTACCATCTTTGTCATCGCATTGTTGTAGGCTGTCACTAGAGATTTCATACTCTTCTCGGCAACAAGGTCACTGAATTCACGGACATTGGTCCATTCCTGAGGTGTCCTGTAACCTAGGAAGGAGGCAAATCTCTGATTGCAGGCCTTGTGAGTATCATCCAAGTATAGATAGATAGGTTGCTCAGACGATTCGAAGACATCCCTCATTTGGTTGCAGAAGCCTTGAAGAAGCCCTTCGTGGTGTGAATGGAGGTCAGACTGTTCGGCTTCTGAGGCCATATCATTCTCCTAGAGAGATAGAAACAATCCGAGCACCTTCAACTTGCCGCCTCACTTTCAACAAGTCCCTTGTCCGCAAGACTTGCATTATGAAAGGGCGACCTGAAGCGCTCTTACTCTTAATCCAGAATCCGAGAGAGCATAGATGCTTCTTAAGCACGTGAAACTGCATTCACGAGTTCGTTCGGAATGAGAGCTCTGCGCCAACCAGCCAAGATCGAGCTAGACTGGTTGAGGAGACAGTTGGTTGAAATCCAAGCGTGCTGGAAGTCGGATGAGATACCAGTTCTGGATGACTGCATTCTTTCGTCAATTGAGGCTATGACTAGCGTTGACGTCGTCACTCAAGTCAGGCATCTGTGGTTACATCAGCAACTTTGTCACAGACATGGCTTCCTGACCTCGGAATGTATATGTCGATCAAGCGGGTCAGTCTGTCGATCGTGCTAGTCGTGGTATCTCTACTTGTAGTGGTGTTGGAAGCTACACCCCATCAATCCGGTCTGGAAGGACGGCTTCCTCA
>CAZLHM010000115.1:0-2665 GCA_964559555.1 uncultured Candidatus Bathyarchaeia archaeon | reverse complement strand
AGAGATCTCATTTGCCAAATCCACGCATCGAGAGAATGTGACGCCCCTCCTACGCCTGACGGTCTTTATGAGAATCTCGAGCATCGCGACTCTCGATGATCTTCCGATTGTCTGTGGGTGCATGGTGAGGTTGAGGTATGGCATCTTGGCGTTGTAGAGTGCGTCAAACTCCTGGATCCAAGTATTGAGAACGTCGCTGGGAGATCTTCGGTGCACTTCAAAGACGCCCCAGTCGTCCCAGAGCCATGAGACAGGGAGTTCCACCACTCCAGTCGACTTCCCGTCTTGTCTGATCACATACGGTCTCTCGTCGTCCATGAGGCTACTGTCATATCTGAAACCGAACTTGACGAGATTGTCCAACGTGTACGAGCTGAATTCCCAGTCCGGAGCTCTGAAGCCGATTGGTTTCTGACCTACTATCGCCTGCAAACGTTCGATTGACTTCTTGAAGATCTCGATCTCCTGATCCCGCGACTCGAGCGCGGCGAGGTTCTCGTGCTTGTAGCCGTGCGCGCCAACCTCATGCCCTCTCCGAACAATCTGCTTCACTCTGTCCGGATATGTTTCTGCCGTCCAAGCGGGAACAAAGAACGTCGACTTGATTGAATACCTGTTGAGCAGATCCAATATCCTTGGAAGTCCCACTTTTGGACCAAACTGCCCCTTGCTCCGTGCCACAGGTTCATCAGGGCGCCCACTGTACGGACCACGACAGCAACTGTCCGCGTCGACGTCAAAAGTCAGAAGGACATTGAACCTTCTCTTCCGCTTCTCGATCATCTAGTGTCCCTCCAAGGATTTCTCTGCACGAGGAACGCGGATACGTCTTATAGCTCTTCAACACAGTCCCCGGCGATAGAACCAGGAAGGTCACCAGAATATTGGGACTGTGCTTCCCAGAGTACGCCCGACTACGCACCGTGCTCATGCACTCACCGGGCAAGGAGCTTGACTTGATTCGACCAACAACATACGGGAGGTTTCTCTTCGCGGACGCGATAGATCAAGATCGATTTCGAGAAGATCATGCAAGCTTCGTTGACGTGCTCCGCTCCGAAGGAGTGAGCGTAGTCTTAGTCGGCGAGTTACTGAGACAGAAACCTCAGTTGCTGGCGTCTGCCGAGCGACTGCCCAACCTGGTCTACCTTCGAGACACAGCAGCTGTCACGCGAGCAGGATACGTACTCGCAAGAATGAGCAATCCAGTAAGACGGAGCGAAACAGGGCTCGTCGAAGCTGCTCTCCGGCAACTGGGCATTGAAGTGCTGCTGAAGACGAAAGCACCGGCAACAATCGAATGTGGAGATCTGATCTTCTTCGATGAGGAGACGCTTCTGGTCGGGGTGAGAAATAGGACCAACATGAGCGGTCTTCGTGAGTTGAGGAAGATCACGACAAAATCGGGACTGCGAACATTGGCAGCTGTCCCTTTGCCTCGTTGGGCGATTCATTTGGACGGAACTATGATGATCATCGATCGGGATTTGGCAATAGCTCATGCCCGATCTCTCGGAGAGACCGCCCTTGTTTTCGAGGACGGGAAGGTAAGCGCGCGGGTGACAGCTTTGCAGTTGCTGAGGAAGTTGGGAATGAGCCTGATCGAGATCACAGAGTACGAGAGACAGAGACGTGCCGCGAATGTCATTGCCATTGCTCCTCGGAAGGTTGTTGGCTATGCAGGAAACGCTAGGGTGAAACGCGAATTGGTCAAGAACGATGTTGATTTCGTCGAGATCGAGGGAGCAGAACTTATTCGCGGATTTGGAGGACCTCGCTGTATGACACTGCCCATCCTCAGAGGATAGTATACGCGCGGGATCGTTCGCGCTATTCTGCTTTGATAGTATCTTTCGTTTTTTCAAGAGCGCGTTGATCCCCTCGAAGACACGAAACCTACCGTGTGTATGAGACTCCGCGACCAAGCGATGTTCATATTCCCCGGGCTGACTAGTCATCTCGTCGACGAGAAACATTCCTTGCGATGGGAGAAGGTGACGCATTCGATGAATATGGACCGCTTGGATCTGGTTTCTAACGTCAGGATACGCGATGAGGATGCACTGATTGTGGTGGATCTTCAGAATGACTTCATGCCGTCAGGCGCCCTCGCAGTCAGAGGAGGAGACGAGATTGTGGGGCCGATAAACTCTGTCGCTCTCAAGTTCCACGAAAGCGATAACGTCATTGTGATGACTCAGGATTGGCACCCTCTGGGTCACCAGTCATTCGCAAGCAGCCACGGCATGAAACCATATGATGCCTACGAGTCAGAAGGAATAGGCCCAGTTCTCTGGCCGGATCATTGCGTTCAGGGATCATTCGGTGCCCGATTCCACCCCGATGTCGAACAAAGATATGCCCATGCCATCATCCGAAAGGGATACCACGCGATGGTGGATAGCTACTCGACATTCATTGAGAACGACAAGAAAACACACACGGGTCTGTCTGGATATCTCAAGTCGCTGGGAAAGACGCGCATCTTTCTCTGTGGGATTGCACTGGACTACTGCGTCTACTACTCTGCCTTGGACGGAAGGGAGCTTGGGTTCGAAATTGTTGTCCCCATCGACCTTACAAGAGCCATAGATTCTCCGGCCGGTCACCTGTCCACCGCACTTGACAACATGATAGAGAAGAAGGTTCAGTTCACAAAGTCTGA
>CAZLHM010000114.1:0-2813 GCA_964559555.1 uncultured Candidatus Bathyarchaeia archaeon | reverse complement strand
GGTGGAGTTCTGATCCATGCGAACAAGCTCGCTATCTTGGCGCCTTACTTGGCATTGTTCGGAGTCATCGCGGCCATCATCTCGGTCGTCCTAGTGGCGCCATGGAAGAAACCCGATGACTAGAGACTCCCCTCTCTACCGCTTCTCGACCTTTTTGGTTCGGGACCTAGAGCAACACACCCGAGATGATCGCGGCGATGAGAATGGCTGGAAGCAGGTTTCCGACTTTGATCTTTGTCACTTGAAGGATGTTCAAGGCGATTCCTAGGATAAGCAGACCCCCGGTCGCGGTCACTTCGTTAATAATCGATGTGGAAAGGTACGGTTCGAGTAACGACGCTCCTATTGCGATGCTGCCTTGGTATGCGGCGACGGGCATTGTGGAAAATAGAACTCCGATCCCGAGCGTCGAGGCGAAGGCGACCGACAGTATCCCATCCAAGCCGGACTTCGTCAGGAGGATCGAGAAATCCCCTCGGAGGCCGTCTTGAAGTGCGCCCAAGATTGCCATAGGGCCCACGCAGTATAGGAGGCTGGATGTCACGAACGCCTTCGCGAAGGTTCCCCCTTCCTTGCTGAACCTTGCCTCTACCTTGGCTCCAAAAGCGTCAAGCCTCGTCTCGACCCGTAGAAGTTCTCCTAGTATTCCTCCGATCACTGTGCTCAAGAGGACGACCAATATATTCTCAGTTGCTATCATCATCTTTATGCCGATCAGCGCAACGACGAGTCCGATCGCTTGAATCGCAATTGAATTCATTCGTTCAGGTAGTCTCTGCTTCAGCATAAGCCCAACTAGTGTTCCGACGGTGATCGCAGCAACATTGTAGAGAGTTCCAAGCAGCATGTTGAAACATCTTGGGAGGTCTGTCGATCTTGTAATAGTCGGTTTAAGGATTCCTCGTACTTCAGGCAACCTGGGAGAGCAACAGTACGATCACACAATTGATCCCCATCGGCCAGTGGTCCTAGGCTTTCGGAGCGTGGATTCTTTCAAGAACCTTGTCTACTTTCACCTGATGGAGGAAACCTATCTCGTCCATGGTGATTCCCATCGCCAAGGAGAGTAGCTCTGTGTGATAGAGGACGGGGACATCATAGGTTTCGCTGAACATCTTTTCGACTGAACGTTGGTTTGTATCGTATTGTATCATACATGCTGGACACGCAACGATCAGACAGTCTGCGCCAGCCTGCTTGACCTTCAGAAGTTTCTCTCGCGCTATGGCGTACGATGTCTTCTCGTCTACCGAGCTTATCGGACCACCGCAGCACAGCGTCTTTCGCACGTATGGCACGCTCGCGGCACCGGTTACTTCCACGAGTTGGTCGAGGACCATTGGTCTCTCAGGATCATCTATGCCCGTGACTCTGCTGGGCTTCAGAAGATGGCATCCATAATGAACGGCTACTCTCAGGCCGGACAGCGGGTACTTGATTGCGCCCGCTATCTTCTCGAGGCCTATCTTGTTGTAAAGGACATTGACTGTATGCTCGACGCCAATTTCTTCCTTGAACTCACGGCCAATCTTCGAAAGCAAGCGGTTGGCCCGCTGCCGCTGGGTCGGATTGTTTCTAAGAGTAGCGTTGGCGGTCTTCAGGGTGTTGTAGCATCCGGGACAGGGCGTTAGGATATCGTGTTTCATCTCTTCTGCTATCGAGAGGTTTCGGCCTGCAAGACCCAGCCATGCGTCCCTTCCGAGCCCTAGTACCGCATAAGGTTCCGGACAGCAACTGGTACCCTTCATCTCAACAAGTTCGATTCCGAACGTTTCCAGCAGTCTTCTGTCCGCGGCCTCGATGTAGGGCATTCGATTAGAGACCCAGCAGCCCGGGAACCACGCGTATCTAGCTTCTTCTCCCATTCGTTTGGTTCCTCGCTCTCTCAGTCCAGCCAGGGAAGTTTGTGGCTTGCAGGATCCTCTGAATCTCTTCAACATTGGCGGGACTAATCGGTGCCAGATTCAGTTTCTCTCTCCACACCACGCTGGCTCTCGAGATTGGCGTTGATTGGCCGGTCTCAGCGATCCTCTTCGCTCGCTCCAATAGCAGGCTGGGAATATTGCCGCTCTCGGCGGCCAAGTTCCTCAGCTCGATCAGTAGTTCGGAGACTTCGATCCTTTGTGGGCATCTTTCAAGACAGGAGTGACAGGAAGTGCACAGCCAAACTAGATCTGAGCTGAGAATCTCATCGTACTGTCCGAGGATGATCGCCTCGAGCATGCGTCGAGGATTGTATTCCGGCTTGACGTAGGCGACGGGGCAGCCGCCTGTGCATACGCCGCACTGGTAGCAAACTGCCAGTTTCTTGCGGTAGTTCTCATTTTCAGCCAGCGCTCGCACTTTGTCTACTGCCTTCAACGAGTTGCTCCTTCCCGATCGATCTAAGCGTGTACGATCTGCGCAGGTATGACCGTGCGTCGCAGCATCCTCTCCAAGTTCGGTTTCGCTCGAGCGTTCTCCTCTCGTATCTTTTCAGAGCCGATAGCCTGGAGCTTCTGATCCATGTCTCGTATGAGTTCGGCGAACTTCTGGCCTTCCGCCGCGGATATCCACTCCAGCCTCAGTCGCTCTCCGCTTATGCCCATCCCCTCGAGGACGCGCCTGAGTGTTTCGACCCTTTTCTTCGCCCACGTGTTTCCAGATATGTAGTGGCAGTCGCTTCCCATGTCAGTAAGTCTGCATCCGGACACGAGCACCATGCCCGCGCCCATCATGAAGCCTGCCATGACGAAGTCCTTGTCCACTCTTCCGGAGCACATGGTTCTGACCGTCCTTACGCTGGCTGGATACTCGAACCGGCTTGTGCCAGC
>CAZLHM010000113.1:0-2872 GCA_964559555.1 uncultured Candidatus Bathyarchaeia archaeon | reverse complement strand
TCCGTTCTCTCGATCTGGCTTCGTTCACTATACTTGTTTCATCTGTTTCTTCGCGGCGGCATGGACCACAAGGTTGCAAGCTATTAGCGGTTCTTTAGAATTGGAGCCAAATCCTTGACTAACTAACTGCCATCGACTCTCATTCGATTCGAAGTCGAAACAATCCTGAATGCTGCCATTGTGACTGTCAAGGATCGACATGTTCCCTGTTGCTTGCGGCAGAGGTCTGTGAATGGTGGCCTCTTAGCGCGACCGTATTCCTCATCAGATCCACGAAGAACTGTGTGTTCATTACCTTCTCAACCTCTCTTCTTACAGTCTCCCAGTTCACGGTTATCTCGACCTGTTCGCGTCTCGAGATGATGCCTGAATCGTGAGTCGTCTGTCGTTTTCCTGTGCTTCGCGCTGGGACTTGATCAGCGAAATGTTGCGGAAAGGCAACGTGCTGATCAAAGAGAGCGTCAGGATCGGTTGTCCTCATCAAGTGACTGATCTCCTATTCTTCATGTGTAACGCGTTATGCGCAATTTGTCTCGCATGATAAGAGGAGTTTTCAGAATCGCTCTCAACTTCTGTCCTAGTTCCTCCCTAATCTGAGCGTCCTTGCACTGTAGTTACTTCGGCGAGCAGCTGTCTTGGATCACAATATCCGCGCTGGGTATCTGAAATCGCTCGTGGGATCTCGGAAGACATATAATTCGCTGGAGTCGCATTTCGTTCGAACCTGGCGCCAGAGTGATCCGTGAAGGCCGGAACCGACATGGTCTTTCATAGCGAGCAGTCGCTGAAGCATCTGCTGGGGTGGCTGATCGCAGGCACGAAGGGCGGGGTGACTCGCGCCGAGATAATCGCGGTTTTGAAGGAGACTCCTCAGAACGCGAACCAACTGGCGACCAGACTCAAGAAAGACTACAGAACCATAAGACATCATCTCGAAATTCTTACCAAGCATGGCATAATCGTCCCCGCCGGAGACAGGTACGGGACCACGTATTTCCTGTCCTCACAGATGGAAGAGAACTACGCTCTCTTCGAAGGGATTGTGGGAAAAATCTGGGAAAAACCTAAAGACGACAGCAGAGAGTGAAGCCAAACATGAGCACCAATCGGAAACCTTGGATAATCCTTGCGACGCTGATAGCGGCGGCGTTGATTGTAGCGTTCTTCGGCGTCCAGTATCCGGCGCCGCCTCCGCAGCCATTTGGACCCAGACCGACTTATCCGCCGCCTCCGGGGGACATAGAGCTGTACTATACGGTCAAGGTCGTGCTCACGACACTCAATGCCGCGCTGCTCATCTTCCTATTCTCCGCGTATCTGAGTGTGTATCGAAAGATAAGGTCGCATTTCACAATCGGGCTGATGGTATTCTCGACGGTCTTGCTTCTCTACGCTCTGACTTCTAATCCTCTTCTCCAGTGGGTGTTTGGTTTTCGTGCATTCGGGCTTGGACCGTTTGCTATGTTGCCTGACTTGTTCACATTCGTGGGCTTGGTTGTGCTGCTATACCTGACTTTTAGATACTAGCAGGATCGATGCCTGGGCTCCGCGATTGCCCGTAGCTCATCTTCGGCCGAGTCGCCGTTCTTCATGGCTCGTTCTCGGCTAGAAATCTGCTAAGCGTTCTTGGTTGAGAGTCCTAAACGTGAGTGTGAACCTATCCCAGCCTGCTGACTTCTCGGTTCAACACCCTTCGTAGTTTTCTAGGCTTATAGGAACGAACACGCACCATTAGCGAGCATGGAAAGCCGTCAGGTTATCATGCCGAAGGCGTTGTGGACTGCTGCCATTGGACTTTCGCCTAGGGTAAGCCGGCTGCGTGATCAGTTCTTCTCTTTCTATAAACGGGACTACACCAACGAGGTCCGTTCCTACACGACCGAGACACCTTGGGATGTTGTCTACGCGATCTGGAACTGGACGAACGTGCCTGAGATGACGATGTTTCTGCAAGGTGCCCGCAGTTATCTGCGAGCAGCGGCCAAACCCGTGGAGCTTCCGGAAGGGTTTTGGAACGAGCCGTTGGTCGTCCGGCAGGCGTTATTCTTCCGTGAGGTACTCCGCCGCCACCTGCCAGTGCAGATTCTCGACGGAGAGCTCATTGTTGGCTCACACTTCAGCACAGCGCTTTCGCGCTGTCTCAAACAGGATGAGGCCCGCGCTCGTGATCGCGAGGAGCAGGCCTTCCTGAAGGAGTACCAGCTGCTCAACAGTCTGGGCGTAGGTAATTGCGGCGCCGTGCCGGGGCACTTGGTACCAGACTACCCTAAGGTCTTGCACGTGGGCTGGAAAGGCATCCGAGACGATGCTCAAGCTGTTCTCGCGAAGCCCGGGATCACTGCGGAGCAGCGCGACTTGGCGCGAGCCATCACGATATGCGCCGACGCTGTGCACGCGCTGATGGAACGGTACGCTGTCGAGGCCGAGCGTCAGGTAACGGCGGAAACCGATCCAGCTCGTCGGACCGAACTCCGAGAGATCGCCCGCGTCTGTCATAAGGTGCCTTGGCTTCCGGCGGAGACCTTCCCTGAAGCTCTTCAGTCTCTCTGGACCATGCACATGCTGGCTATGGTTGCTGAAAGCTATCCTGGCCCAGGGCTTTCCCCGGGACGGATAGATCAGTACCTGTACCCGTACTACAAACGCGACCTCGATGCGGGTCACTTGACCCGCGACCAAGCTAAAGAATGGCTGCAATGTCTTTGGATCAAGCACAACTACGCGTACGATTTTCAAGGCTGGACTGGTACCAACCAGGGCATCAACTCCTCATTCGGTCAGCTCATTACGTTGGCTGGCATGGATGCCGAAGGAAACGACGCGTCCAACGATCTGACGTACCTGATCCTCGATGTCATCGAGGAGATGAACC
>CAZLHM010000112.1:0-2883 GCA_964559555.1 uncultured Candidatus Bathyarchaeia archaeon | reverse complement strand
ACCCACTAGGAAATCTCGCAGACCCGAAAAAGCCAGGGGCCCAAATCCGAATTGTTCGGGCAGAAAGCGGTCAAAACTCGGGAAACGCAAGCGCTAAGTATGGTGGACCGGGCGTACACCATACTTTAGGTTCAGATCACCGCCCGCCAGTATTAGTGGGTCCTGCACGCACACGCCAGGTCTGAGGTTGCGTAGTCCCTGTCTTGGATTAGCGGGGTTGCGAGATCAGCATGCTTATATCTGGGTATGTGTTATAGCGCACTTCGTGCGCTGTATAACGCACAGAATGTGAGGTGCAACACATGAAAGAAAGAGAGATCAAGAGATTGTGGCTACTAGGAACGGTTATCGTCTGCTTTGCAGGGTTCGTTCACTGGGTTCCGATGGTACTTCCTGCGCAGAGGGAAGGCGCGTGGGAGGGTGCTTTGAGTGACTGGATTTGAGTGGTTGGCTTCCAGTGGCCTGATAGCGGCAGTCATCGTGCTGATCGCCATCCTGTTCGTATGGAGGACACTCAAGGATAGAAGAGCCGGCTTCCCCGTTGCGGACGAGCGTACCCGGAGAATAGCCGGAAGAGCTGCTCCTCTTGCCCTCAACGCCGGGTCGTACTTCATATTGGCAATCCTGTTTTGGACGCTCATCGCAAGGGAATTTCTTGGCGTGCCTAGCTTCAGCGAGGACTTCTACAGCTACTCGTTGATAGCCGTATTGCTGGTTCAGAACCTTTCGTTCGGCTTACTTCTCTGGTACTTTGGCAGGAGGGGCGATTCCTGAATGGCGTTCAGGACGAGGATCAAGGAGCTGAGGGCAAGGTACAACCTGACTCAGGAGGAGCTTGCGAAGAAGGTTGGAGTGAGAAGGGAAACCATCCTTTTCGTCGAGAATGGAAAATATGCTCCATCATTGACGCTGGCTCATGCCTTGGCGAAAGCATTGCAGACAACAATCGATGACCTGTTCATCTTCGATGACGAATAGATGTTGGGGAGTTGATCATTATGAATAGAACGAGGTCAATGCTGCAGTTCACAGCTGGATTGGTGATAGCGATAGCAGCAGCGGCATTGATGTTCTTTATTGGAACGGAGAAACTTGGGTTCTGGCCTGTGGTTGCGGCAATTCTCGGAATCGGCTTGATAGCCACTTCAGGAACACGTTTCCTGGGCGCCAGGATTTGAACCGTCGGTCGGCGCACGTGAAGTTGGGGAGATGCAATGGACATCTGGGAGAGAGCTGCTTTCTGGGATGCCGTGATGTGGGGAGTGGCGATAATTGGAGCTGCGGTGGTCCTCAAGGATACGCAATACTTCTTTGGAGTCTTTCTGGTCTTGGTGGGTTGCGCTGCGGGAAGCTCGGTCGTGCTTCGTGGCTGCAGACGTCGTAGCAAATCATCTTAGCCGGCAACGGATGCGGCCTTGCGAGAAGTTCTCTCTGTGTTTGACGCTCTTTCTGCACGCGCACAGAAAACAACTCCTCATGAACGCTTCGACGGGTGCAGTACATAGACTAGGAGCAAATGTATTTCATACGTTAGAAGTATCTTACATCGCGAGCGATATGCGTAGGAATCTGATCGGGTACTTGGGTTTCCTCGGCTTCCTAGGTTTTTTGGGTTTGGTTACCGGTAACTCCGGATTCTTTGGATTCTTCGGGTTCTTCGGATTCTGGAGCTCAATGTGGGGGAAGGGTAGCGATGAGAGAATCGACCAGAACATCAACAGGGCCTGCAGGAACGCGTTCGTATTCAGTATGGTCGCTTCAGCACTCCTCTTCTCGTACATAGCGATTCTTCGAGCTGCCGAGGCTTTCCAGCTAGCAATGTCAATTGCTGCCTTGTTTGCGGGAGGCTTGGTAACATTCGTTGCATCATTCATCTACTACGACAGGTTCAGCGCCTGAGAGTCTTCGGCATGAAGACGAAGATCAAGGAACTGAGAGAGAAGCGTAACCTCACACAAGAAGCTCTGGCTGAGAAAGTGGACGTCACTCGGCAGACTATACTATTCCTGGAGAAGGGAAAGTACAACCCGTCACTGAGACTGGCGTACAGGATTGCAAGAGTATTGCACTCAAAGATCGAAGATGTCTTCTCCTTCGAAGATGAACGGTTTTAGATCGTGGTGCGATTCCTCTCAATGGAAACGAGAGTCGGCCAAAGCTGGAGAATGCGAATCGGCTGGGTGCTATGGTGGCCGTTGCATTCTACGTCTCGGCGACAATCATATTCGTGTCCAGAATCTTGGATATGCCTCATTTTGGGAACTGGGTTGGCTATTTCCAATTTCTTCTGACAATTCCTCTGATCTACCTACTCTTGAAAGCCCCGCCTCTACAACGACCAATTCTCTACTATGTCCAGATTGGTTGTATGCTAGCATGGTTGGTCGTGGAGGCAGTTCTGGACTACATTCTAGAAGTTGACTTCCGCAGCGTAAGCCGGATGGTGATCAGCTATGTTGTTCTGTTCTTCGCGGGTACGGGCGGGATGCTGGGAGTGGCGGCGAATGCCCGACGCAGATGGAAGTTCACAGCAATCATCCTGTTCTTCGTGATGGCTACATTAGCATTTGTTCAACGTGCCATTACGGGCGTGTAGTGTGACCAGGATTTGGAGATATCACGAGTAGTTTGTCAGAGATATTCGATAAACACGCGACATACTAATCGTAGTGTGTGTTCTTGATGCGAAATTGGAGGGGCGCTCCGTACAGTTCCTGATACATTGAACCGAAGATGCCGAGGTAATCCCCAGCTTTCGCCGTTGTTTGATAGGTGACAACGCTGGATTCAATGACCGATCTGAGGTAGCCTTTGCTGAGCAGGAAATCCAGATAGCCTTGACAGGTCTTCGAGTTAAGATCGCAACGCTGGACTATCTGCGTG
>CAZLHM010000111.1:0-2913 GCA_964559555.1 uncultured Candidatus Bathyarchaeia archaeon | reverse complement strand
TGGGCGTGGACTTGGCAGCGGCCATCGAGGCGCTGAACAAGACAAGCGGGGATGTCAGCTACGAGGAGCTTGAATGTCTCGGATTAGACTACCACGCATTCCCTGAGGTGTTGGTTGCAACTTTCCGAGTCAAGCGCCCCGTTGGTTACTGCGGCAACCTTTGTCAGCACGGAAGCTTTGAATACGTATCCTTCTGGGCGGACTGGGATAACACTTGCCAGTGGGCTTATCTTGGCACGGTTTCTGTCAAAGTGCACGACATATCCAGTATCCCATCTGAAGGCCTCTGCTATTCGGTCAGGCTCCCCGTGGACCTCACCTACCATCGAAATGACTGCAGCAAACCCAAAATCGGCAGAGTGCGTGCCGTCCTTTCGTGGGCGAAAGCTCCCTCCGAGGTGGACCCGGATGAGCTTCCTTACTGGGGAAACCGACTCGATACTCACGTGCAGATCCCGCCTGGGCCACCCCTAGACCCGGGAGTAGTGAAACCCATCATACACAGCTTGGGAGAAATCGTTGTCACCTCGATATACAACACAGCTGGTCCGAATGCTGGAATGACTAAGAGCACTGCAGACGGAGGAGCAGTTTTCGGCTACAACGGGCTTAAAGCTGACGACTTAGGTAGGCCCTGCCCATTCGGCGGGCGCGTGGTCGTGAAAGGTCCTCTGTTCCCCGGCTACAAGTACCGCGTCAGCGTAAAACGACCCTCTGATCCTCCAACAAGCTGGGCACCGCTGAAAGCGCCCCTGTTCTTGGAGAAAAGCGACCTGACCACTTGGACCAAGTACCCCGATACGCCAGACGGGTATTACACTTACGACACCGATGACAATAACTTTCACAAAGTGCTTGGCTACTGGGACACGAGTGGCGATGAGCTGTGGCAGGTACAGCTGGACATAGACGGGAAGTCGGCGACGGACATACATCTAATACAGCTCGACAATACGGCGCCAACGCCGCCGCCATACCTCAGTCCCCCAACCGTCGATGTTCACATAGACAGTGGTGGAGACTGCAAAGACTTCACAAAACCCAAAAAGATTGAAGGCCATTTCGTAGCGCGCGATGCAAACTTCGGATCCTACACGCTGTACACGTTGCCGTCAGAGCCGCCACCAATAGTACCGGGCCCAATCGTTCCCTCTAGTGGCTCAGTGCAGACGGCGCCTTCTCCAGGTGACACGTGGGAACTTGATACAAGTGGTATGCTACCCTGCGGATACGTCGTCGTCTGCGATGTATGCGACCGGTCCATCATCAACAGTTCTTGGGGTTCGCATAACTGGGGCCGTGCTTCGGTCGGTTTCTGTCTCCGAGAGAAGACCTGAAAAGGGAAAAGCCACCACGATGAACAGCTGGGCGGGCAACCAACTGCTCGCCATCCTCTCTTTTTCTGCCAACGATCATTGGATTTTCTAGTGGTTAGCATATTAAGCCTAACATACAGAGGCGGGCAATGCGCATAGCCCCGCGATGCCGCCAGTCCACTGGCAGTCCCTCTTGCTTGACCTTCACCTCGATCCGCAAGTGCTCTTACCCGGTAGCGCGCTATGAATTCTGACCTGTACAAGCGACTGCAACATATCCTTGGGTTGTTGACGGGACTTCCGGCCTCCGCGAAGCGGTTCGAATTGTTCGAACTCTTTCGAGTCGCCTGCCTTTTTTCCACCACTGCTGTATCACAGACTCAATGCCCTCAGCGTCATTTTCTCTTGCTAGGCGAATGATGATGTCATTCATGCCTTTGAAGCATCTCGGCCGTCAGCAACCCAATAAGTAGTGGAGAGGAGCGCTTCTTGTGTTTGTGGATACCTTGATGTGTGCACATACAGATCAAACGAACGACGACGGTTCAATCTACGACGGCCGCAAAGTGATACACGCGCAGGAGCCAAGCACAATCAGGCTGCAGTATAGGTCCTCCAGCTCGCGCTCTTCACTGATGGCGAGCCCTTTACACGCCCGCTCCAGACAGCTGGATTCCTGGCCGAGATTCGGCTGAACTTGCCCTTTTCACCAAATCACACGCGCTGGCGCAAACGGTCAACCAGAATGAGGCCTTTGGCAGCAAGGAAGAACAGTTGAGCGATTGCTTCAGAGTAGAGACAGCTAGCGGAAAATGTCGGGCATTTGCGCACAAGCCGCCTCTGCCTTTTCGCATTCAGGGCTTCCTTAGCGCAGTCGAGCGTCGAGTGGGTGGTAGTCTAGAGGAGACTGGGGTCTGTCTCACGATGCTGCTTGTTTCGTCTTATCCTAATCATGGAAGGCTTAATCTCTGAAGACATCGCTCGAAGAAGTCTGGACGAATCGAATGTGAAGATTCTGTTCGTGGAACCGCCGAAACACTTCTGGTTTGTGATGGGAGAGTATCTACCACCGCCTCTAGGAATCTTGGAACTTGCTGGTTACCTCTCGGAGAAGATGCCCAATGTAAGCATCGAGGTGCTCGACTCTCAGGCTATGTCACTCGAATGGGATGGGCTTGAGAAGCACATCGAATCTTGTCGCCCCGACATCGTTGCTTCAAGCAGCCTCGCTACATCCAACGCCTACAGTTCCGTCCGAGCGTTGGCGACAGCCAAGAAGGTGGACCCTTCCATCCTGACAATCGCCGGCGGCCAGCACTTCACGGCAACGGCGGACGAGTCCCTTCGGGCCTACCCTGAAATCGACGTGATAGTCCGTGGAGAAGGAGAACAGACACTAGTTGAGCTCGTCAAAGCGGTCAGGAACTCTGGGGCCCTCACAGACATCAAAGGGATATCATTCCAGAAGGACCGCTGGATCTTTCACAATCCCAACAGACCGTTGATCGCGAACCTCGATCAACTTCCAATGCCGGCGTACCGGTTCGTTGAGGATCACGTGCGAAAGTATCACTTCACGATGATGGCTGGCAAGGCG
>CAZLHM010000110.1:0-3007 GCA_964559555.1 uncultured Candidatus Bathyarchaeia archaeon | reverse complement strand
TGAGTCCTCTTGACCGATCCGGTCGTCGTCATGTCTCAGCGAAATCGAGAACGAGTCGGCTCGCCGCGTCTTCGCGTCGTTCTTGTGGGGCCGGAGAAGGAGGGAAACATCGGCGCGATTGCACGCGCGATGAAGAACTTCGGCCTCACAGACCTTTGTCTGGTCTCTCCGAAGACGCCCGTTGGCGACGAAGCCTATCGGTATGCCACCCGCGGAAAAGCGATCCTAGAGAAGGCCAGGGTGTTTGGAAACCTTCGAGAAGCACTCAATGGAGCCGTCCATGTTGTCGGCACGACGGCGATTGCGGGAATGAGCACGAGGAACCTCATCAGAATCGCGATCGATCCTACCGAACTGGCTTCGAGACTCGCCGGCACTCGTGGCGTCGTGGCCTTGGTCTTCGGCAGGGAGAGTTCGGGACTCACAAACGTGGAACTACAGCAATGCGATATCATCGTCACGATTCCGGCTAGTGAGGATTACAATGTCCTAAACGTTGCAACCGCTGCATCGATCGTGTTCTATGAGATCTTCAAGCTCAAGACCGCACGTGCGACTCGGCTTGAACCCTCACGGCAAGCGGTGGAGCGGTTGGCTTCAGTCTTCGCCAGCCTGGCAGATATCGCGGATCTCCCGCTTCACAGAAAGCGTCTCGCTGATCGGGCGTTCAGAAATGTCCTCGCAAAGTCATTTGCCTCAAGGCGAGAGGTCTCCTTGCTTATGGGCGTATTGAGGAGAATCAGAGACAAGACGCAACCCAAGATGGCACAGTCGTCACGCTAGTTTCGCGCTGACTGAAACCAGAAATGCTCGGCGATGCGCTTCAATGTCGACTTGGCGCTCGATTCACGATGACTATCCCGATCAGGATCAGGCTCCCTCCCACTGCCGCGCTTGTGTCAAGAGCCTCACTGAGCATGAACCATCCCAAGAGAACCGCGACTATCGGTGTGATGAATGTAAAGAGAGCGATCTTAGTGACTTCCATGCGGGTAAACAGCCAGTACAAGGAGACGAATCCGTAGGCCGACCCAAAGACTGCAAGGTACAGAATTGCGAGGATGGATGCCTGATCGAACACCATCGGGGCACTCCGCTCCAAGGCCAGTCCCGTCATCGTTAGAACAATAGCGCCAACACCGGACTGCACTACAACATTGGCGACAGGATGGATCGACTGAGAGTATTTCTTGCCAACCACGTTTGCGTACCCACCACATCCTGCGCTCGCGACCAAGGCAACCCCTCCCCAAAAAGCGCCTGGCGTGAACAAGAGTTGGCCCGAGAAGATTATAGCCACACCGACGAAACTGATCAGCATCCCCGCTAGCTTCCACGTCGTCACGCTTTCACCAGGCACCATGAAATGTGCGAAGACCACGACGAAGAAGGGCAGCGTGGCGAAGAGCAACGCGGTCAGGCCTGAGGTCATGTATTGTTCGCCCCAGAACGTTAGGGCGTATGGAATCGAGATCTGAACGAGGCCGAGGAATAGCATGAGACGCCAGCTCGCCTTGTCCTTCGGGAACCGGGTCTTGGTTGCCAACGCATAGACCAGTAGCAGGCCCCAAGCGATTATGAATCGGACGCCCGCGAACGTGAGTGGGGGAAGAGTGTTCAGCCCGACCTTGATCGCTAGCCATGTCGAGCCCCAGACGAAGCACAGGGAGCCAAAGACCAAACTGGGCAGCAGATCGCCGGTCTGATTCCCCAAGCCCTGTTTCACGCGCCTCTTCCTGTATGGGAGCTAGTCATTGGGTTCGAGGGCCGTCTGCTTGACGACGAGCCGTCTTAAGTGTTCTTGCGACAACCGAGCGTGCTTCTGCAGTAAGGGTATTCATCTTGCAGTCGGCAGCCTAGCTTGTGACTCGTAGAGTGTCTTCTTCGCTCGTAGCCAGTCGTTGAACCTTCGTTGCTCTTCTGAAGAGTACCAAGGCCTTGCTGTGTCTATCTCGATCGAGCCAAGTCTCGCCCAGATCTCACCGAGTTCGACGTACGGAAACCCCGACGAGATCTTCTCGGAGGACCTCAACAGGCTCAGAATCCCTTTCATCATACTCACAGTCATCGCCTCCAAGTACCGTGACTGCCATTCTGACGCTAGTAGTTTCCACCGTCGTCCGACGGGACGATGCATGAGTCAATCTCTGGTGCCCTTGGCCGCGGCGTACGACGGCACACTCCATATAGGCGAATCAACCGATTATGCCAAGGGCTGGGCGGCACATGTTCGAGGTCTCCTTTAGGATTCAGCACGAGTGTCCGTACGTGCGTTTCTCAATGAAGCATCCCGAGGTGAGGGTTGTGGAGTGGTGCAATCAGAAGACGGATGTGATCGAGGTCACATGTCCAGACATCGAGACGTTCACTCAGATCAGCCCTGACTTGCAGAATCTGGTCACATGGGGAGGAAGTAAGGTTCTCAGGAAGAACTTCTTCGAGAAGAACCTTCAGGTGATAGTGAAGACATGCCGCGACAGCAAGATCTCCCCCAGCGTGTCAAGAGTCCTCCAGAGGAACTCCTGCCTTGAGATACCGCCGGTAGTGTACGAAGGCGGTTGGGAAGAGCAAAGAGCATTAGGCTTCAGAGACAGCGACTACAAGAGACTGTTCCGCCAGCTCGCTCGACTGGGACAGATCGAGGTACTCGAGAAGAAAGTTCCTAGCGACAGGAGCATTCGCGATATATTCTCTGTATCTCTCGCAAGTCTGTTCAATGACTTGACGGAGAAACAGATCGACGCACTAGTGACGGCCTTGGACTACGGTTACTATCAAGTACCGAAGAGACTCACGTCAGAAGAGATAGCTAGGAAGTGCGGCATTCCGAGGACGACCTACGAGGAGCATGTGAGAAAAGCCGAAGGCAAGATTCTTCGTTCCATCGCTCCGTATATCAGAATGTACGCATCCAGAAACCTAGTACTTGAGCAAGCCACCCAACTAGCTGCAAGATAAGGGAGACAGAACCTCCTACGCATGGCCGCTCACGGGTTCAAATCCCACC
>CAZLHM010000109.1:0-3064 GCA_964559555.1 uncultured Candidatus Bathyarchaeia archaeon | reverse complement strand
GGATACGAGATCCTGTGGCGTAGGCCTTCGTGGGTTCGAACCCCACCCCCCGCACTGTTTTGGTGTTTCTCTCTACCATCATTTGATGTGCACACACGAGACGTACGACGCAAATGGCTCACGTTGAGTGTGGGTAGCAGTCTTCGCTCCATAGCAGCGATCTCAGGCATCGCACACTAAAGACCAGAATCTTGGACGGTCCTTCGTACCCACCTGATCAGATCTGACTTCTCCGCAGACCTTGCCAAGCAATAGTCGCTGACGGATGGCTGGTCGGGAAGACCCGAGATCGTTTCGAGTACGAACGGTGCATCGCACTCACGAATCAAATCACCGAGTTGCGAACCGTCAATTGCTCCTCCGTGCCTCGGGTCGATCAACGCTGCCATGTCGGAGTAGTCTTTCTGCACTTTGCCTTGCTGACGCTGCCGTATGTGATTTGGCAATCTCTCGTGAGTCAAAACGTAGTTCCGGTCTCTCGCAGCCTTGGTTTTGTACAGAAGAAGAAGTTCTTTGATAGGAACATAGAAGTATTCATTGTCAACCAGTCTGCGCCTGACCATTTCGTTCTGTAGACACAAACCGTAGGGAATCTGCCTCTCCGGGTTCTCTTTGAAGACATTCGGAAAATCGAAGTCACAAGCATCGATGTGGATCGCCCCGATCGTTTCTTTTCCGACAACAACGGGCTTTCTCCACGTTTCCGATGCTGCTCCAAGAGAGGACTCTGGCTCGAGGACGTATCCGTGTGCTTGCATGTATATGTTCAATTGACTGGTGAACGGATCGACAGGTCCAAGACAGTCGATGTCAAATGACCCCATGTAAGCATTGTAGGAATAAACAGCCCATCCTCCGAGCAAAGTGATGTCAAGACCATGCTTGACTCGGAACCAGCTGCCCAGCTGTCTGAGCTCCGAAAGAGAGAAATTGCGAATGATGTCCGCCACTGACATCACTGCTGGTTTCCTCTTGCGATTGTTTCTTCGTAGAGTTTCACAGCCCAGTCATGTCCGACGCGACCGTAGGAGACCAAGTCCATGACAAGCTGTGCTGGTGAACACACAGCAACTCCCGCAAGGATCTGTGCTTCATCAATTATGTCCCAGGTATCGGGACTGTACAGCTCTACGAGTATTCCTTCCTGAGCGGTCGCGGGTTTTGCCCTCAAGTTGTCCATTAGGCGTCCCGGTTCATCGACATAGGTCTGGACAGAATCGTACTTCATCCCATATCCAATGTACCTGCTGGCGCCGGAGAACAGCGTCATCGCGTACCTCATACCTGTTTCTCCGCAAATCCGAACAATGTGCTGTTCAGCCTCTCTGCTGGACTGAAGACCAACTCGCAAGTCTCCTTTCTTCATGGCTCTCATAGACCTGTTCCACGACACTTCGTTGAGCAACTTCCAGACATCGAGCACCACGAGTCTCTTCTTCTTGTAGGAAACGAGTTCTCGATCGGCCAGCGCTGAGACTACCTTGTTCACCATTCCGACCGATACCTCTGTGCTCTTCGCTATCTCAGTCTGAGTGGTGGACCTATGTGAGATCAAGTACTTTGTGACCCTCAGCGCTTTGGGAGACACCAAGGAGACCTTCGCCGTTCTGGGCAATCGAGATCTCTCCTTCACAGCAACCTCAAATGGAAATCCTGTCAAATGGTCGCTGCATTTCTTTACAGCATCGAACCTGATAGTGTGATCTTGGGCTTGGAAAGCGATCACACCTACGTGTCGAGGAATTCGACGCAGGATCTCTTGGGACGGAAGCAGGTCTCTGGGGACCACGAGGTATGAGGCGTCAAAGTCCTCGGCCCATAGAACGACTCGTCCCAAGCCGTCGTAGAAGTTGCTGATCTTAATCTCGAAGGCAATTCTTTCCTTGGGCAGCCGGATAACAAGATCCGCATTCTTGTTGGCGGCAATATGGGGAGATCGCTGAAGCCTAGCTCCCGGAAAGCCTTGAGCCAAAGCCTTCTCGAGCGCTAGTTGGATGGTGAAGTGGTCCAATTCTGGCGCCTTGAGTATTTTCACTGCAGGCTTTTAAGGCTTTCACTAATAAGTGAAAGATGTGAACACTTTCATTCAATCCATAAAAGACATTCACTAATTGGTGAAAACTCACTCGCCAGAATCGCAGGCTTCTGGAAGCTCATGGCTCGACCGTATTGAAGGGTTTTGCGTCGTGTATAATTTCCGCTACTCATGAGTCGTATCAGAGCATGATTGCGCCATCATCTAGATAGCGAAATGACTGAGCGGGTACGAAACCCGGGAATTGCGATCCGGTCCTGTACGCTTCTCGAAGACTTGTACTCGATCAATCGGTGTCGTGAAACCTGAGCTGGCGCCGGCATAACAGTCGAAGAAATCTTCTGAGGCTGTTACCGGGTCCTCAGCATACTCAGGATGCTCTGGCAGCACGTCCTTGATCAGCTCGGCATCTTGGAGAGGTTCTTCTCTCAACCTAAGACATGGCGATTACCTTGCTGTACTCATCAGGCAATTCTCGCAGTCTGTTTGTCGGCGTCCATCTGTGTCTAGGTCCATGTCTGCAAATGGCGGCAGGGTGATTGTAGCAGTGAGCCCACGCGAGATTCGAGACGGAACTGCCCAAAGAAAACTGCTCTGCCAAGTAGAGACGGGCTCGGACGAAAAATGTGGCAGCCCGATGGTATTCATGCGTCGGGTTGAAGTTCGGCAGTGAACTCGACAAACACAGGGTGATTGATACTGGCAAATTGGTGCGCGGATCCTACCCTCGCACACTTCACAGCGCTGACAGGATTTCACTACTGGCCAGTCCAACGCAAAGCGACAGTGAATCCGTGAAGATACCGCGCTGCCTGCATTTTCACGACTCGAACGAACCGGACTCGCTTCTTGCAGCCTGCTTGCGGTCGGCTTCGCAACACCGCATAGACGCAACTATGATGCAACTGTGAGCAGTTTAATTTGCCAGCGAACCTTCAAATGTGACCTATCCCGCGCGGCTGGCGGCTCGATCCATTCGAGGTCTGCATCCATGGAACTCTGGTTCGTTCTCGCGTCAGTAGGCGCGGT
>CAZLHM010000108.1:0-3078 GCA_964559555.1 uncultured Candidatus Bathyarchaeia archaeon | reverse complement strand
TCACAAGACATGCCCGAGAGAAATTCCAGTTCCTGAAGGAGTACGGATTCGAGATTAGTGAAGCTTCGATCAGAGAAGCCGTCTTGAATCCGAGTCGTGTCGAGCGAAAGATTGACCAGCTACTGGCGTTGAAACTGCTAGATCGAGAATACGCCGTTAGAGTGGTCTAGAGAATGGTCAACGATAATATGGTTGTAGTCACTTTCTATCCAGTCAAAAGGGAAAGGTTCAATGTATAAGCTCAGATATGATGCGGAATCAGATGTACTGATGATAATCGTCTCGGACTCGGGCAAGCTCTCGCACGCCGAAGAAATGGGCGACATAGTCATCCACCTGAGCCAGAGTGGGGAGCCCCTCTTCCTCGAGATGCTCAACGCAAGCAAGAATGTTCCCTTGATGGTCCAGGCACTGGCAAAGAAGGAAGTCGCCGGGTAATAGCCCCTCGCCGACCATGCACTTCAGGGACCGGGCACCGCATAGACCTAGATTACAACGCATGCTTGCTTTCTTCATTATCAGCAGGAGAGATCAGAGCGCTTTGACACAGTTCAGTGAAATGCGCCGGGGGTTAGCTTGAAACTCGCGTCTAAAACTGTCAACTGAGCAGTTCTTGAGAGGAGAAGAACAGCAGAAAACGAGTTCAAAACAAGCAGTAACTGAGCTCAAAAATACTGAAGAAGAGGAAGACTCAAACCAATCATGGCGGAGCAAGCAGGATAGACACCGCCTGGACTGTGATCTTGCATTTGGCAATCGCAATACCAGCTCCGCGTCGTTGAGAAGAGAAAAAGCGCGTATTTCAGCGGAAAGGCTTGAGGCTCCTAGCCCTGGACGCGAAGGCTCGCATACACTGATCTGATCCAGACGGTTGGCGATTGCTGCTTTAGAAACGAATAGATGACTTGGATGAGATTCAAACCTTAGCTACCTACAAGCATTGTTGGCAGCACGGGGGGAAAGCCAACAAGTACTGTTTGTAGCTCACGGCCGGCTTTGTAAGCAAGGTTAGTGCACATGCCGACGAGGCGCCGAGGCGAGGGCTGTCACGGCTGCGGTGACTCCGAACAAGACTAGGGAAGGGGCTAGGATGGCAAGCTTGTTGACAGGCGCCACGTAGCCCCCGACAGGAGCACCTACGGGTGCAGGTGGATTTGCCGGTCCTCCTTGATCAATAATCACGCCGTCCAAAGTCAAGTCGTCGTCGCCAAGGCCGCCGTCGACCAGTGTGATCGTTATCATGTTGTCTCCATCATCGTCTCCCATCGGAAGCTGATACCAATGGTTCGTTGGGTCAGTTGGAGTTGGACCGTACTTCCAGTACTGGGTTCCCACAGGGACAGCGGAGGGAAGCGTTATGGTTACGCTTGCTGTACCGCCCGGTGTGAGGTCTGTTATCGTGAAGGAGAAGAATCCATGCGGGAAGATCAGGTTTGGCCTACCCGCAGCCGGAAGAGACGCCTCGCTGACCGCAGAGAGGTCGGATAAGACACCCGTCTTCGTATCGAAATAGGCGGTACCAGAACCCGTACTCGTCACTATTTCTTCACGGGTTCCATAACTTGCTGTAACCGTCTGTGGCGATAAGGGCGTGGTGTATGTGTGGCTCTGTCCTCCACCGTCACTCCAAGAAGTCCACACATACTGTATCCCTGATCCTCCGCTTACTGGGGATAATGCCTCCAAATCATGTGTCGACCCTACGACCCACATGAATGCCTGAGGTGTGATAATTGAAGAGCCGTCGACCTTAACGAACCCTGAGCTCGTCGGATCAGAGGTTATCGTTATTGAAAGTGCAGCTGGACTGACCGTTATAGGAGAGCTCGTCAAAGATACTGTTCCATCTGTCACACTTATGGTCTGGGAGCCCGGCGTCTTCAAGGTGAAACCTGTGCCGGCGAATGCGTGGACGCCATTGTCGCCACCAGCTCCAGTTGTGAATGTATATTTACTTCCTGATGTGCACGGCAGGACTGCCTGCGGATCCGTTGAGGTGAAATACACTTGACCGGTGTAATCGGTCTTCACGCTACCATAAGCATCGTAGGCCGAGACTGTGACATCGTTACTACCGAAGTTCTGTCCCGCACTTGTCGAGGAAGGATAATCGCTTATAGTGAATGAAGCTAAAGCGCTTGGGTTGACTGTCTCTTCCTGTGTCGCATCGATCCACCCCTCGCTCGGGTTCTCGGCAGCGGTGATAGTTGGAGTGCCAGCAATAGTGTCTTTGTAGTAGAAGCTAACAGAGTTGGAGCCGGCACTGATTGTGAGAGAGACAGCATCACTCCATGGGCTCGTCGATAGTGAGAATTTGCCACTATGTGATGTTGATGAAAGGGCAATCGTAGTGTCTGAGGCAACGTTAGCTGGATTACCATTGGCATCTTGAGTTTGAATCGTCATTACAGCTGAAGGCACGCCGGCGGTCAATGTCTGAGGTGAGGTCGTGAAGACTATCTTGCTGATAGGTGGAGAAGTGTAAGTTATGACAAGCTGCGGCCGATTGTTTGTGACGCCGTTCTCCTTCGAGGCAAAGTCCGCGCGGCCGGACGACCCCTCATCTGTTTTTCTGATGATCCAGCCGTAGTTGGAGGTGTCTGCGAGAAATGCGGCAACGTCAGCGGTTACAGTCCACTCAACAACACCGCTCATGCCATTGGTGATGGTGATGGTGCTGATGGGAGTTACAAGGTAGCTCCCGCCATCTTTGTACGGGGGGCCCAAGTCTTTCCATAGTGGGCCGTCAGGGGCCTGATTGGCGATGTTGGTATCCTTGGGGCAATTCCACGTGGCGCCCTCACCATTTAGCCCGTTGCCCTCTGTCCAGTCCACGAGAACTCTATGGACGTCCACCGTTCTGCCCGTGGTCCCCCAGTTATTTCCATTATCAGTAATCGTCATTCGCACCTTGGCAGAGACGAGAATGCCGCCGTCAACCGCCGCCTGAATCTCAGATTGGCTAAATCGAATGAGTGCCCGGTTGGGGCCTGATTGCTGCACGCGTACGAACGTCGAAGCACCTTCATTTGTGTTTGGAGTACCACCTTTCAGATATGTATCCCCAGATGCTGCAAG
>CAZLHM010000107.1:0-3157 GCA_964559555.1 uncultured Candidatus Bathyarchaeia archaeon | reverse complement strand
TCTTACGACAATACCGCTACCCCAACAGCGGTGAATGTTCAGTTCCCGGCGCTTTGCGCAAGCGACTGCAGAATGCCCAGCACTTCAGAGAGCTTGTCTATTTCAAAGGAGGGTTTCTCGCCAGCATCTCTCGGGCTGCTGGTCCGGTTGCCTCCCGTTTTCATTCTGATCGTGAGCATCTTGAGCGCGTTGGCAATCGCGATTTCGTGCGCAAGGTCGCAGCCGACAAAGACGGTTCTTTCTGGTCTGACGCCGAGTTTGTCAAGCGTCATAGAAAGGGTCTCTCGGGTGAGCGATTCAGAGCCGGACTCCTCTGATATGGTGACGGCGTGGAACACATGCTCCAGGCCAAGCTGGATCAGTTTCTGCCATTGCTTTACCGCTCGACCTTTCGACGCGACGCCAAGCCTATATCCGTCGTCTCTAAGCTTCAGAAGTGTCGGAAGCGTATCCGGAAACGGCCTCAGATAGATTGGGCTCGTCGCTCGGTAGGCAACAACGCCGGCAGCGATAACCTCAGGATTCCACTGTAGGCCCAGGCGTTCAAGTAGTCTATCGAAGTGCTTGGTGTCGTCCAGACCTGTCTCTTTCACGATGTCTTCCAATCTACGATAAGCTGTCTCCACATCGACCGGAAGTCCTGCTTCCCTCATCGCCCTCACCGCACTCATCCGTGAGGCACTCAGCTGCTGGGATGTATCGTAGAGAACATCATCCACGGCAAACACAAGAGATTCAAATTTCATGCTACTTGACCACCTTGATCAGCTTCGTCGGCTTGTCCGGGTCAAGCCGGCGGGCCACTGCGCTGTAGTACGCAAATAGCTGAATCGGGACTATAAATGCAAGCGGGCTGAGCGGCTCCGACAAGCCCGGTGCGACATGCAGGTGTTCTTCGTGGCTCGTTGGGGGCTCGGCGTCGCTGACCTGTAGTATCGGGGCGCCGAGCCGCCTGAAACTCTCGGAGAGCAGCCCAACTGATTCATAATCTTGCTTGGTCGAGATGACAATGACGGGCGTCCTTTCATCAACGAGCTGCATCGGACCGTGAAGGAATTCTCTGGAAGCATGCCCTTCTGCCATCACGTTGCACGACTCCTTGAGTTTGAGCGCCCCCTCCAGGGCTGTGGCATAGCTCGCGCCTCTCCCCAAAAGAAAGAACAAGAAATTCCCGGCGTACCGTCCGGCAAGAGACTGGGCTTCATCCTCACATTTTCTGATCGTCTCTTCTACGATTAGGGGGGAGGCCTCTAGCTCTCGACGAAGAATAGAGAGCTTCTCGCCGCTACCGGTAAATGATCCCGATGCGGCAACGAATTCGAGGCCCAGGAGATAGGTTGCTGCAAGACAGCTGAGAAATGTCTTCGTGGCGGTGAGCGCAGCCTCAGGCCCAGCACGGGTGATTACGGCCAAGTCGCTCGCCTCCGCGAGCGTACTGTTCGGGGTGTTTGTTATCCCGACCGTCCGGATTCCCTTCCTGTTTGCAGCCTTGAGGGCGGATATGGCATCTGCGCTCTCACCAGACTGAGAAATGATGATGACTGCGCTCCGCCTGCCCGGGCTCGTATAAGCCCATGAATCAAACTCTGATGCAGGAATCGAATTGGTTGGGATACTACTCAATGACGATGTCAAGTAGTGAGTCGCGAGCGCGGCATGATAGCTCGTCCCGCTCCCGGAAAAGTAGACTAGGTTCAGTTCCTCATCCGCCAGTTCAGATGCGATTCTCTTGCACATAGCCGCAACTGAGGTAAGGGTCTCGTGGAGAGCTACGGGCTCTTCCCGAATTTCCATCAGCATGTGATGAGAGCCCTGTTCCTTGGGCACGCGCAGTTCACGCCCAAATAGTTGACGACAGGTGAGATATATGTCGCATCAGGACGACGTAGAATCACACGATACGGTCCGATTGTCAGCCGGATGTACGTAGGAGGATTCTCTGGATACGATAGCGTGTTTCAACCGGTGCTCTTTCAGTGCTAGCACGAATGCATTGCGGTCCGTATCTTTTGAAGAATTAGGACCACAGTCAGCTAGGCAGATCTATCATCCGTGGAAGAAGATTTCACGTCTCGTCAATCATATATGCGCACGGCGAGCGCAATATGTTCGATGAACCACAACAATGAAAAGGATCAACATAGGCCTGATCGGCTGCGGCTTCATCCACAACGTCTACCATATGCCTGCCTTCCGGAACATTCCGGAGGCGAACATTGTCGCTGCATGCGCAGGCACTAAGCAGAAAGTCGATTCTTTCGCCGATCGCTGGGAAATAGCGAAACGGTACCATGGCGAAGGTGGAATAGAGCGGATATGTTCCGATCCTGACGTAGAAGTTGTTGACATAGGGCTTCCCAACTTCCTCCATCTTTCAGCCGCGCGTCTGGCTGCGGAGAATCATAAGAACGTGATCTGTGAGAAACCTCTCGCACGAAACGTCAAGGAAGCCAAGGAGATGCTCGCCGTCGTCAGACGGTACGGCGCAATTCACTGCTATGCTGAGAATCAAGTCTTCATGCCACAAGTTGTCAGAGCGAAAGAGTTCATTAAAAAAGGCGCGCTTGGCAAGCTATTCTGGGTGAGATCCAGAGAAGCACACTTCGGCCCACACTCAAAGTGGTTCTGGGATCCCAAGCTTGCGGGCGGCGGCGTCCTAGTTGACATGGGCTGCCACAGCATCGAGGTTGCAAGGTACCTGATTAGCAGGCGTCCCATCTCAACGTGCGCTTGGACCTCCACATTTGTGCATGACACCGAAGCTGAGGAGAACAGCGTCGTGATGGTGAAGCACGAAGGATCTGAACTTACGCAAGCGGAAAACAGCTGGGCCGCCCATGGGGGATTTGATCTGAGAATCGAGATGTACGGTAGCGAGGGAGCCATCTTCCTAGACGCAACGAAGGGTACGGGGCTTCAGATGTTCACTGTGGCATCGGAGGAGAAGATTGGCGACATCGTGGAGAAAGCTGAGACCAAGAAGGGCTGGATGTTCCCCACATGGAACGAGGTCGAGGCATACGGGTTCCCGAACGAGTTGAGACACTTCGTATCATGCATTCTGGAGAGGAAACAGCCTCGTGAGACGTTCGAAGACGGCTTGCTTGTTAACAAGATCATGGATGCGGCATACCGCTCAGTCAGATCAAGAAAGTGG
>CAZLHM010000106.1:0-3320 GCA_964559555.1 uncultured Candidatus Bathyarchaeia archaeon | reverse complement strand
ATGTGTGCAACGCCGAGGCGCCCAAGGAGTTCAACGCTCACGTTCGGAGGTTCCTCCGTTCGCTCGAGCCCTAGCTTAACAATTGGCCACCGAAAGACACATGAATCGTGACTGCCGAGACATGCTTAACCTTGAGTAGGACTATCCTGTTTGTTGTCTCTACAATATTGACCTCCACCCAGTGCAGAGATACTCCCTCAGTAGAGACCTAGACAACATTGGCAGATGCGTGATCGACTTCGGCGAAGACAACAGAGTCAGAGGGATAACACTCGAAGATTGCGAAGATGCGCCCCCAATCGAAGCCACGGTGGTCAACCTCGACGCAGACCAAAGCATGACCAGACAGCAGCTTGAGGATGCCAGATTCCAGATCGTTGCAGTTCCGAGAGAGCAGTTGCCTGCATTCTACGCGCTATTGCGAAGACACGGCGTCTTGAACGGCTTCAATCTGAGACCGCTCCCGGGGAAGTTGATCCTTGATTCTCAGACGCTCCAAGCTCTCGGAGTAGCGGGTCTCGACGAGAAGAGCAGGTTCGCAGGACTTCCAATCGGAGTGGTGGCAAGATGGGGCCCTGCACGAGTGATCGATTCGAGGCAATGCT
The DNA here is from genome assembly GCA_964559555.1 of uncultured Candidatus Bathyarchaeia archaeon. Taxonomy (GTDB): domain Archaea; phylum Thermoproteota; class Bathyarchaeia; order 40CM-2-53-6; family 40CM-2-53-6; genus CAVPLU01. The sequence goes on along the minus strand of CAZLHM010000106.1, from coordinate 2,715 downwards.
ACGAAGCAATCAAGAGGGGCATACTGATTCCGCGAACACGAACAGGCACAGCCAAGAATGTTCTAACAGCGAAGGAAGTCGCATACACTGACCGAGGCGCACTCATTCTCTCTCCTAGGGTTGGTCTCCACGAGAACGTTGCTGAGCTTGACTTCAAGTCGCTATTCCCCTCGATAATCGTCAAGCATAACATCAGCTACGAGACGGTCTCTGCGGGCGGAGTCAACTCCACAAGAAAGGGCTTCCTGGCTCAGATCACGCAACGATTCGTCGAAAGAAGGATGGAACTCAGCCGAAGAAGGAATGACCTCGCCGAGGACAGTGAAGCGTGGAAGGAATGCGATCAAAGAGAGCGGCTGCTGAAGAAGCTCCTCGTCTCCCTATTCGGCTACAGCGGCTCCGACCTGAACCGGTTCGGCAACGTCTTCGCCTACCGCGAAGTGAACAGGATTGGAAGGGAGACAATAGTCGCTGCTATGAACGCGGGGTTAGGAGAGGGCTTCGAGGTCATCTACTTGGACACTGACTCGATCTTTGTGAAGCGGCAGAACGCGAATTTGGATGACTTCGTCCGTCTGGCAGGCATCATAGAGGAGGAGACTGGGTTCGAGATCTCCCTCACGCATCATTACCGCTACCTCGTCTTGCTATCCCAGGAGGCAGATCCCGACATAGAGGCTGCTAGACGCTTCTATGGGAAACTGACCGACGGGAGATTGTACTACCGCGGCATCGAGCTTAGACGCCACGACTACCCTGTTTTCCTGAAACGATTCCAACAGAACCTACTCGAGATCCTACTCGAAGCTGAGACCGCCCGAGACATAACGTGCAAGCAGGTGAACGTGGCGGTAGAGCGCGTGAAGGAAACACTGGAACGGATACTGTCAGGCGACATAGCGATCGCAGAACTCGCCATCTCCAAGATCCTCCGAATGCCTATCGAGAGATATCGCACACTCTTCCCACACGTTGTGTCAGCGATTCAGCTATGTCAGAAACAGCGCCGGGTCAAGCCGGGTGACTTGCTCGACTACGTGTACGTAGACAATCAGCAGATGAACCCCATGAAGCGAGTTGCCCCCACTGAACTCGCGGAAAGCTATGATGTCGACAAGTATGCCGAAATGCTTCTCGACGTAGCGGAGTCGATCCTCGGAGTGTTCGGATTCTCTAGGACACAGTTGGGATTCGAACGCAAACCTAGAAGCTTCCTGGAAGAGCTAAGGGACGAGAGAGGCAGGGAGGTTCTGCTGGAACTTGAGAACTTGGATCTGCGGTGAGAGTGGGAGTGCCGCTAGACATTCTACGGGCGAGCCGTCTGCTGTCTTTCCGTCGACCTAGGGCTCGGTTATTTCACATGACTCCGACAACTCAACAAGGAACTCCGGGCTAAGGTATCGTGTCAACTTCTCTATCTGCGCAATCCTGTCGCGTAGAGCCTCAGCAGAGATGAATCTGCACATCTTGTTCATGGGCGGGCTGAGTCGGGAGAATGTCGGCCGATTCACTTGCGCAACAACTTCGTCTCGCCTCTCGTCTGGGGCGACAAGATAGAGCGGGATCTTCAGGTTCGGCTGCATAGCTATCAAGTCGGAGAGACGCAGCAGCCCGGAGTAGATCGAAGTCGTGCTCTCGATCTCGAAAGCGGCCACGATCGCGTTGCCTTTGAGCCAGAGGACATCGATGAGTTCAATCGTTCGGTTGGTGGCTTCATCAAACTGAGCTGGCAGGTCGCTCCTTAGGCGTCGGTAGGCGGAGAAGCGGTAGACGGCCAAAACTCGAGAACAACAAGCGCTTCCCATCGGCTCATCACAAAAGGCGAGGTTTTTCTCGGTATGCTTTTGGCCGCATGAGGTTTCAGGAGATCGAGCACTCGGTCAATGGATAAGAACAAGCAGAACAGGAGCGATGCTGTTTCCATGGAGACTCGGCTCCAAATTCCTAGATGCACTATGGAGAGTCTTTCGTCTTCCTTCTGTACCTCATCCGACAGCCGTACTGGCCGGCCACAGAGCACCGGACGGCCATGTTACAGATTCATATGGTGAGAGACAAGTGGACGATTGGCTTCACAAACACGTCCCATACAGGCACCTCTACAAGTATTCGCTTGAGCGCGAAGGACAACGCATCTCATGCGACTGGTACATATCCGAAATCGATTTGTACATCGAGTATTGGGGTACTACGGGCGGTGAAAGGAGCCAGCTGCCTATCAAGCACAAGTTCTACCAAGACAATTCACTTCGAGCAATTGATGTCTACGAAGACGAGTTGCAAATTCTGGATCGCGTTATGCCAATGAGGATCAGAAGAGTTTCTCTGCGGTCCAAATGGGTGCGCTCCGACTTCATCATACGCGCCTACGTCAAAGCGAACAGACAGAAGAACCTGAACGTCCGCGTACTTGTCAGCCGGACGCGGGCCTATTTACCACAGATGGAGAAAGACCTAGCGCTCCTGAAACAACTCCTGCAGACCTACGATAGAACGAAGGCCAAGAAAGGATGATCTTGGAAGGCGAAACGTCAGTCTTCAACAAGGCAGCCGTCCTTGCGCTTAGATGCAAGCCGTACACACGCGTCTCCATCGCAGTGGACAGAAGCCTCGAACCTTGGCATGGATACATGCTCCCCACCCACAAGATGAAGTACCGCGTCAACTTCCCCTCCCTCAAGAACCGCGAGTTTGAAGCGACATTCAGGCTTCTAC
>CAZLHM010000105.1:0-3338 GCA_964559555.1 uncultured Candidatus Bathyarchaeia archaeon | reverse complement strand
GTCTGGCACGACCCGAAGAAGGGACATGACCTCACCGTCTCAATGGTCGACGCAGGCGCAGACATCGTCTACGGAGTCGGCGACGGAATCAACATCGGTGGAATCCAAGGCGCAAAGGAGAAGGGTATCTGGTTCATCGGCGGTACTGGTGACCAGAGACCCGTCGAGCCGGGGACCGTGATCGTATCCGTCACTTGGGGACTCAACCCAATCATCTACACGCTGGCAAAACTCTACTCTGAAGGTAGACTGAGCGGAACAGCATACGAGTTCACAATGCACACCTACATTGACGGAAAGCAAGTAGGGCCTGAGTTCCTTGAATGGACAGACGCGAACGCTGGCAAGGTTCCTCAGAGCGTCAAGGACGCAGTCGCAAAGACGCGCGCTGACATTATGAGCGGAGCGCTCGTTGTTCCACTGATCACCAAGGCACCAGGAACCTAGACCTACCTCCCCTACTCTCTTTTTTCTTCTTACGAAGCGATCATATTTTAATCGCTGAAGCGTGACTAGGGTTTCGGGTTAGGCTATCGGGGATGGCTCTCGCGGTACGACTCAACGAGTACTTTCGAGTCACATTCAGCGTCGCGATCTCTGTCCTGATAGGATTTGGGCTATCTTCGATATTCATCATCGCCATTGGGTCGAACCCACTAGCAGCATACGTTGCCCTTCTTGACGGAGCGTTTGGATCCGCTCAAAGCGTCTCGGAGACATTCATCAAAGCGATTCCTCTGATCTTCACGGGACTTGCGGCGGCCATCGCGTTCAAATCCAACGTGAACAACATCGGCGGCGAGGGGCAGATGTACATGGGCGCCATTGCAACAGCAGTGGTGGCTCTAAGCATCCCTGTGCTCCCATCACTTGCATTTCTACCTCTCCTGCTGGGCATTAGCTTCTTGGCAGGCGCCTTCTGGGCGGGGATACCCGCGTTTCTCAAGATCAGATTCGGAGCAGACGAAATCCTCACCACCCTCCTGATGAACTGGATTCCTTTCTACATTGTGTCTTACATTGTAACAGGACCATTTCAGGAAGCAGACAGGATCCGACCGCAGACGGATTTCATCCCTGATGCCGCAAGGCTACCTGCTTTCATTGCTGGATACAGAATCCACTGGGGTTTGGTTCTGGCCATAATCGTATGTGTTCTGGCATACGTTTTTCTCTGGAAGACCTCGCTCGGGTTCGAGTTTCGAGCGACAGGAGCAAACCTCGAGGCAGCGCGAAGTATGGGGATCAGAGTCAACAGAAGAATGATCGAGGCAATGGTGCTGAGTGGCGGAATTGCAGCACTCGCTGGATTCTGCGAGGTAGCTGGAACAGTAGGGACACTGAAACTCGGTTCATCGAACATATTGGGATATGGTTACGCAGGCATCCTAGTGGCTCTCATAACGAACCTGCATCCAATTGGAGTAGTGCTGTCAGGTCTGTTCTTTGGCATACTCATTGTCGGATCTGAGTCCATGCAGAGAGGAGCAGATGTCCCGATCGCGATGGTCTACATCATAGAAGCGATCATGGTGTTGACTATCATAACGAGCCAACTACTCTTGAGGAAGCTTGGGTTGACATGGTCGACTGGGCAGACTTCGCAATAGTAGTTGTAGGAGCCGGCATAGGGATAGCCGCTCCTCTTCTGATAGCCGCATTGGGCGAAGCCTTTGCGGAAAGATCAGGCATGATGAATCTCTCGATCGAGGGCACGATGAGTCTGGGTGCTGCCTTGGCCTTCATGGTTGGTTCACTGACATCCAACCCGTGGCTTGGTCTTCTCGCTGGCATGCTTGGCGGACTCGTAATTGGCTTGATGAATGTGTACTTGGCACAATCGGCTCATCTGAACCAAGTTGTAACGGGCATGTCGCTGTACATTTTCGCGTACGGGCTTTCCGTGTACATCTTTCGGGCGATCACGGGCCACGTCTCGACCTTTGGGTTAGAGGTTCCACGTTTCGCACCAATAGAGATACCAGCTCTGTTGCAGATTCCGGTCCTAGGGCCGACGATTCTGAACCAGAATGTTCTCATCTACATATCGATCGTGCTTGTCATCGTACTGGAGGTTGTGATGTTCAAGACAACATTCGGGCTGAAGATGAGAGCGGTTGGCGAGAACCCCGGCGCAGCAGACAATGTGGGCATCAATGTCTACACTGTACGTTATCTCTGCATGATGTGGGGAGGCGCGATGGCTGGACTGGCAGGAGGCTACATATCGTTGGCGGAGTTGGGGTTGTTCTTCGAGGGGATGACCGCCGGCCGCGGATGGATTGCCATCGCGATCGTGATTTTCGGTGCTTGGAGCCCCGTGAGAATCCTTGCGGGAGCGTTGATCTTCGGAATCATCGACTCGATGGCACTTCATGTAATGGTGGTGGCACCTCAGATCCCATTCCAACTGCTGCTGACGTTGCCCTATGTCCTCAGCATCGGGATCCTTGTGATCGCAATGAAACGTGCTGCTCTGCCTGCAGCGCTGTTCAAGGTCTACCGTCGAGAAGAGCGTCAGCTGGGATAGGAAACCGTCAGATCGTGCGTGCCTGGTGTCGGCCACTCAGCTGAGCTTCTAGAGGTCGATCTTCTCGGGAACCCTTATCGTCTCGGAATCGCGAAGCATCTGCTCCGGAACCGGCCGTTCACCCATCCGGGCCCCAAACCTGGGCTTCACGAACGTCTCCCACTGTTCTTTGGTTGTGAAGTAGACTCGAGCGCCTCCCAGTTCGTGTTGAATCTCGGGGTAAGGTTTCTCATGTTGTGCGAGTCCGAGTCCCCAATACCTTATGCCCGTGTAGCTCTCATATGTGGCCCACCATTCTTCTAGGCCTAGAAAGTCAAACGCGTGTTCCATCTTTGCCAAGTACATTATCGCGCCTATTCCGGCGCCTCTCTTGAACGTCATCGTGTGGAGGCTGATGGCGACCTTGTCATCTTTCAGTCGTGCGTTTGCGATCGCGGCGAGTTCTCGGTCAAGCACTCCCACAAGACAGTAATGGTCTTTCACTCTGTAGCGTAGCCAAGCCAATATCTCCCCGCAGACGCGAGCGGCCACTACATCGTAGAAGTCCTTCTCGACCTCAAGGATCGACTTGGTCGTCTTCAGCATTACAGGGATATCTTCACGCTTCGCCATTCGAACAACCATCTTCCTACCATCAGGAAGCGGAAGGAGTCTGGGGAGATATGCCTTCTGAAGTAGTTTGGACTCCGGCGGCCTCAGGATTGGTTCGAGATCTTCAACATCAATCGTAACCTTCTCCGCTGAGACTGGACATGGTGGTTTGAACGACACGATCGGTCACTCCGCAAACGCGGACACGTCAAGACAC
>CAZLHM010000104.1:0-3393 GCA_964559555.1 uncultured Candidatus Bathyarchaeia archaeon | reverse complement strand
GTCAGCATATCGTACCTGTCAGCTCACGCGGCGATGCTCGTCGGGAAGATAGGCGACTACTCCTTCTTCAGCGCGTACGCGTACCTCTCGTACGGGGGAGGAACACTTCCAGCAGGCGTTGCAAGGGCTTGGATGCCCACTATTGCAGGGTTCGCCGCTGCAGGGATGGGATTGCAGTGGTTCCTTGCACTGATTCCGGTTTTCGCGGCATTCTGGGTCGCCAACGACATTCCACCATTCGTAATAACTTCTTCAAGAATCATCTTCGCGATGTCATTCGACAGGGTGCTTCCTGAGAAGCTCTCAGAGGTCAACGAGAGATGGCACTCCCCCGCGGTCGCCATAGTCACGACAATGGTCGTTGCCTTCATCGGAAACTTTGCAGAATCTGACATATTCGTCAAATATCCCGTGCCGGTGTTGACTCAGTACGTGAACTCCGCTGGCGGGGTCATCTCAACAGACCTCTGGGACGCGGCCTTCTTCCTAATAGCGTCCATTGCTTGCATGCTCTTCGTCTTCAGGAAACCGGACATCTACGAGAAGTCACCGTTCAAGCCCGGCAAATGGGCGGTCGCGGGAATAGGCTTGGCGGCCACTATTGCCAACATCTTCCTCTTCTATATGCTCGCGCTTGGGTTTACAGCTCCTGAGCCATGGATATTCACTGTGGTTCTGCTCGTCGTTGGTGCAATCATATACTACTACTATAGGACGAAGGGCAGCAGAGTCGGAGTCGACTACGCAACGATCTACGCCGAAATCCCACCCGAGTGAGCCCCCCTCCCTTATTTTTCTGCCACGAGACCCCAGAGGATTCTATGCCACGGCTCGCGTCCGATTCACTGGACTTATAACCGTCTCTCTCAGATGACACGTCTCAGAACATCACCGGACGCGCATCGGCCTTGAACTCCATAGAAGACACTGTTACGAGATTGGAGAAGGAGATGATGAGTGGCCGCGGTCGCTGGGTCGCAGACTTCAACGAGTCTTTTAGATGGTACCGAGAAGGAGACGTGATGTTTGACTTGTTCATATCTGGAAATACGCGTATGAGGGGCTTCCTAATCTCTCGGTTGTTCTCTTTCTTTCTCAACCCCAACTATGAGGTAGGGTTCTTCGCCATCTCGACAAATACGGAGAACGAGCCGAATCCTCGAAGGCTGAGAAAGTGGATCTTGGCTGTCAAGTCAAGTATGAGGAAACGGGAGATGAAGTGGGCATGGCTGGCGCTTCTGGGACCCTCTCTGAGTGACTCGGTCAGAAAATGTGTCCAGGAAGCGACGGATCCAGCTGTTGGCGTTGCCTACGTAGATATCGGTTCCCGTCATATTGTTTCAGCCGACACATATCTGGGCAGGCAACTGAAAAAGTATGTGAAGGTCTAGGGAACCAGAATGGAAAACAAGCGTTCTCCGGTCCAATTATACTACTTGTTCAAGTCATTCATCATAATGTTCATGATCCAGGCCGTGATCGTTCTATTCACCCCTGTAGGACTGACCGCGCCGATCTGGTATGAGATTCTGGCGGTGAACCTCACAGTTGCCGTTGTGCTTGGCTGGTACCTGTACAAACAGTGGTATCACATCGAGTTTTCCTATGACCAAGCAGGATTCCAGCTGAAAAAAGGAAAGGCCCCTCCCACAAAGCACACTTGGAGTGAATTCTCCCAGGTATCGCTGTCTCGAAATGAGCTCGGCGAGTTTAGAGTCAGGCTCTATGGAAGCGCAGAGCCGTTCGAGATTCCTGTTTCCAAGTTGAAACTGGATCCATTCCGATTCAGGCTTGATGTCATGAATCTCGTGGCTACGTCGCGCCGTTTGTGACTAGCCTTCGACTCTCTGAAGTCTCGTTATCTTGGGGCCATTGAGCTCGACAAGGTAGGCTCGGAGTATCCCTTCGCCGTATTCGCTTCCCGGGTTCACACATTGCGTGCGCCCAATTCTGAGATAGCCAGAGCTTTCATGGATGTGCCCATGAAGTGATATGAGTGGTTGATACTTCTGGATGACCGCTCTCACGGACTTCGACCCAACAGGAATCATTATCGGCTTACCGTGCGCGTACACTGGCCTCAAGTCCTCTGTCAGCTTCGGCGCATAGTCGATCTGGGAATCGTAAGGGGGACAGTGGAGACAGAAGACCGCGGTCTCCAAGTTCTTGACCTTTGCGACCGTTCTTTCGAGTTTCCGCAGGAGCTCTTCCTCGGAACACTCTCTGGGAGTATGCCACGGGGTTGGGTTGCTCCAACCACAACAAGCGACCTCGTGCTCGTCATCAAGTGAGACCACTTCCTCCTCGCCATAGATGACGTTCGGGTCGGATCGGATGACATCGTCAATTACGAGAACATCGTCGTTTCCGGGAGTAAGGATCACCCGGCATTTGGAAGGAACCTTCTGGGGAACGAGGCTCAGCCATTCCTTGATTACGTTGATCTGGAGTTGCTCAAAGATCTTCTCTCTCAGATCTTCATCCTGATCGATCTTGACCGCCTCTTCAGAAGTCGTCCGATAAGGGAGGTAACTGAGCTTGCGGATCTTCTTCTCATACTCAGGTAGATCAGCCTCCTTGAGGATGCTCTCCTCGCCGAACAGCGTTGCCTTGTAGGTTCCATCCGCTTGCTTGAAGATTGGGATTATCAGCTTCCCAGTCATGTCTCCGCTAATTACGAGTGCGTCCAGATCGAAGATCTTCGCAGAGTTCAGGAATTTCCTCCATACGACTTCTGACCCGTGAAGATCCGTGGAGAATAGGAATCTAACTCTGGTCGTCTCTCATACTCTCCTCTTGTGTGACGCTCTATCCAGAACAGCGTGTTAGGTGATCATCCCGAGATAGTGTCCCTTTGCACTTCCTCAACCACGTTGTACCATTTCCTAGCCGTGCCGACTCTCGCTCTCATCTTCCACTTCAACGTCTTTGGCTCCCTCTCGATCGCATCAGTGATGGTGCTGATCTTTCCCTCGATGCTCGCGCGGTCATCATCTTTCAACCCCGGACATTCTCCGACGTAGTCACGCAATTTCTTCAAGTTCGTCGAGACCGTGTAGTAGAACCCCCAGTCGTCGGCAAGGGTCTTGGAGACTTGGTTCAGATTGATTGCATCCTTGTCATTAACCGCCACAGGATGCTCTCGTAGGAGTATGCACATGTCTTGCCAGTCCTTCTCGTTCATCTCAACGATCTGGCCCTTCAGGAGGAAAAGCTCTGCCGGAGGGACTGTCGGACGGTCGATCTCAAGCCTTCCTCTGAAATCAATCACGTGGCACATTGGTAGTATGTCTAGGAAGACGTCGACCGCCTTGTTTCCTTCCGCGTCGTTGAATATCTGCCTGTGTCGGCCAGCCCCGCTCGTCATTGCGAGTGTTACGTACGGGGTATACC
>CAZLHM010000103.1:0-3614 GCA_964559555.1 uncultured Candidatus Bathyarchaeia archaeon | reverse complement strand
TATCCAGAGCCGCCGAGCTGGGAGTAGGCGTAACCTCCGCATCAGCGATCAAGCTCGTTCCGCTCGACGACAAGAGCAAGGAGGATGCCGGGAAGATTCGGGAGATGCTCGATGCCCAAGGATAGAAGTGTTCGCTTGCTTGTTACGGAGAAGAACAAGGAGGGGAATACGCTTATCTCTTCGGTCGCGCCGCGTCCTTGCCGAGTGACAAGCTATGCAGTGTCGGAATTGTGGAAAGGAGATCGTAGAGGGAGCTGCCTTCTGTCCCCATTGCGGCGCACCAACTAGTCCCGGCCAAGGTTTCATCACTGTCACTACTCCAACAATCCCAGGCTACAGGATAACCAAGGTCCTCGGCGTGGTCACCGGTCTGAGTCCGCGGACGAGAGGAGTTCTGGGGAAATTTGTCGCGGGCATCCAGTCGATGGTCGGCGGCGAGGTGACGTCCTTCACAACTGAGCTTGAAAAGGCAAGAATGGAAGCAATTGACAGAGTACGTCAGAAAGCAGCCGCGATAGGCGCCAACGCGATAGTGGGACTCGACATGGAAACGTCCGACATCGGCTTACAGGCAGGAGTCACAGTAATATCAGCGACCGGCACTGCCGTCGTCGCAGAGCCAGAGTGATCTGAACTAATATCCTCAGAAGCCCATCCAGAGAATCTTGTCGCACCATGAGCTATTTATGCGAGCTTATGCGTGTGTATAGAGGCTGATCACTTTGGCAATCACGAGACATGTTAAACGCTATGTCTACCCGGTTCAGCTCGACGAACAAGAACTGGAAGCACTTGACGCGATTGTCGCGAGGTTGCACAGCTCAAAGTCTGGAGCCATCAGAGAGGCCATCAGGAGTTACGCGGAACAGTTGAAGGGAACAGAGGTCATCAAGATCCGTGAAGTGTCCAGACGCCAAGCGCGTAAGGAGATTCTCGAATTCCTCGACAAGAACGAGCGGGCATGGTCGTCGGAGATATCCGACTCGCTCCACATCGACCTGACACTGGTCAATAGGATTCTGGAGGAGCTCTGGGATGAGAAGCGCGTCAAACCAGCAGCCTAGCAGGCTCGTAGGCGAGCGACTACGATGCATCGGACGAAGGATCTCCAAACCGCGTCTAATTCACTACACGCACGATCACCGGGCGGTGACGGTGGATATTGAAGGCTATCCCGCGGTCTGCGAAGTCGTAAGAGAATGGAGAATCGTTCGAAAAAGACCCTAATGTGTGTATCCTCGTTCGCGCAGCAAGAATCGACCATACGGAAACTGGCAGCACCTAGACCGCAGCAGCATGAGCGGATGGAAACCCGATTGCGCACCCAGGAGCACACAGTTCGCAATGAAACGCATCACAGCCAACGCCCTGAGCCGCCTTAGAGGAAGATCAAGAACCCATAACGAATCGGCGACTCAAGCCTTATCGTGAAACTGCTTTTCTTATGGGGTACACGAACAAGATCGCCAGCCATAGCCATGATCGCAATGTCCAACCCAGCAACCTGAGGGCCCCGAGGAAAGGGGCGGTCGAGAGAAGAAAAATCGCAGCAGTAATCGCCAACAGATTGCTCTCGGACCTGAGGGTCTTTGACATCTCCACTGAAAGCGCGTTCCGACTGTCGACTGTCAGCACATGAGCTAGGAGAGCGCATATCCCGAGCAGACCAGCCATGTCAATGGCATAGCAAATAGACGCGAAATCGGAGATCCCAGGGTTCGAGAAAATGAGGTTCAGCAAGAAAGGTTCCAGAACCGCGAGAAACAACAATATGATGTTCAGAGCTACGGCCGTGCTGGTTTCCACACGAAGGTTGGCCATCAGGCTATCATATAGGTGCCACACTGTGATCAAGATCGCAAAACTCAAGGCAAACAACGCCACGCTGCTGACGAGATCGACTGGCCCCTGGATGACGCTGTTGGTCAGCGAGAAGGCGCTGAAGACCACTACAAGTCCGAACACATAATCTGAGAACGTCCTAATTCTGGACTTCTCGGACATTACCCAAAATCGACCTCAGACACTACTCCTACGGGCGCCTAATAACATGTGAGAAGAGAAGAGAGAACATAGGTCATTCCCAGACGGACGAACCTCGCGTCAGTACCATCGTGTCGCCATATGCCGTCTCAGAATCCGGGGGCGAAGAAATCTGCGGATCTGGAAGCAGCGCCCCCGCCGGGAGTCGCGTACTGTTATTCAAGCGTGGGGTCCAAGCGCATTTTCAATAGTGGACCGGGCGAAGGCTGAACTACGGTTCAAATCACCATCCTTGCGCGACGCGACTATCATATCTGAAGGCTACCGGTGGGTCTTGGACGAAAGGTTTAGACTCAACAAACAAGATTCAGATTGATGGGTGAATTGATTGGGGGCTCAGACGTATCACGTTGTGTTGAAACAAGATGAGGAGGGATGGTATTCAGTCCAGTGCGTCGAGCTTCCCGGAGCCATCAGCCAAGGGCGAACGAAGGAAGAGGCGCTGGCCAACGAGTAGAAGAAGTTGTCGTCGCCACCTAGACTTCCGATTCAATATCGAAGTCGCTGCTGAGAGAAACGTTATTCTTCTGGGGCCGGGAGGGATGCGACGGTGTTGGAGCCTAGGACTTGGGTTCGCATCCTCGCGGATTCGCAGTTCCTAGGGTTTTGAGAACCTCGAACTTGCGCCTTGCATGACTGGTGAATCGGATCAAAATCTGTTTCTCCTTTGCCCGTCAACTCAGATCGAATGATTACTGAAATGCATACGCTCTCTTGGTTGAAAGTTCTTCGGCACGCACGCAGTATGGTTAAGCTTCAAATGCCACACTGCCATATCGATCGGGAATCCGGTGTATTCACAGCTGCTAGCATGTTTGGCTCCTGAAGGCTGCTAGATTTGGCGATTGAGAAGAAGAGCGATCAAAGGTGGCTGTGGAGCTTCGTTCCGATAAACGCGGCCATAGGCGGATTCAGCACTCTTCTTCCACTGTATATCATCGATCTCGGTGGAACGGTCATAGATGTCGGCAACATCATCTCAGCATATAGTCTAGTTCTGATTCCGTCGTCGATCCTGTGGGGGATTGCGGTAGACAGGAAAGGCAAGCGTAAACCGTTCGTGACCTACAGCTACCTCGGAATCACGATCCTGCTCATCGCGGGATTCTTCGTTACAGATGTCGGCACACTGTTAGTGCTGTACGTATGTTATGCGGCTGTGTCGACTGCGGCGAGTCCGGCTGTAAGCCTTCTCCTGATAGAGTCCTCGCCAAAGAGAAAACTGTCGATGACCTTTGCCAGGTATTCGTCGCTGACCCTTGTGGGAACAGCGGCCGGAGTAATTCCCGGCGTGTTCTGGGCAATCTTCCTGCCGCTTAGAGCATACTTCCTTCTCTGCGCTGTCTTCTCTAGCATTTCACTGGTGCTTGCGGCAAAGTATCTTGCTGAGCCCAAGTTTGCGCTTGAACGCGAGGTTGTCGCTCTCACTCAAGAGAGCTTTGTCGCAAAACTAAGGACGGTCTCCATGGTATTCATCACGATCCCCTCATTGGAGGATATCAAGTCATTCTGGCGGCTGATGCGGAGCGTATTCACGAGGTATCTACCGCTGCTGTACATGTCATCGTTTC
>CAZLHM010000102.1:0-3619 GCA_964559555.1 uncultured Candidatus Bathyarchaeia archaeon | reverse complement strand
AATTCTCACTCAACACAGCGCCGGGTGGAGCAGGAAGGCGCAGGGGCGGTTTCGGTCTCATCAGAGACTACAGGATAGTGAACAATAACGCCTTCGCAACCATCATCTTTGGGAGGAACCAATTTCCCCCTTGGGGCGTCGACGGAGGCCATGATGGGACAACGAACTTTGTGAACATCATTTCAATAGACGGTAGGTCATCCAAGACTGCGAGACTCACGGTTCATCCGTTACGAAGGGGAGACGTCGTAAGGCTCGTTACCGCGGTGGGAGGCGGCTACGGCGATCCGCTCGAAAGAGAACCAGCGCTCGTTCGCGACGACGTGATCAGCGATTACATCTCTATTCAGCAAGCCAGAGACACCTACGGAGTAGTCATCGACCCGGACACGATGGAAGTCAACCATCCGAAAACGCAGGAGCTTCGCAGAAAGCTGTCGAAGACCATTCCGTAGCCTGCGCGGATCTCGCTTACTTGCGCGATCGTGCTTCGCTGCTTCTCTCTGAGAGAACCTGTGGGTTGACGGGATGTCTTGGAGTCTGACCTGTCAGTATCCTCTCGGCCTCTAGGGCGGCGTGCTCTTGAAGCCTTGATGAGGATTGCTCTGAATACCATCCGATGTGTGGCGTGATAATTACATTGTCGAGCATCAATAGGGGGTCGCTCGGGTCAGGCGGCTCCGTCGCCAGCACGTCAAGGCCTGCAGCCCCAATCTGCTTTTCTTGAAGCGAACTCAGGAGCGCTCCTTGGTCTATGACAGGTCCTCTCGAAGTGTTGATCAGTATAGATGACTTCTTCATCATAGCAATTTCCTTCTTGCCAATGAGATGCCTTGTTTCGCTCGTCAACGGAATATGAATGGAAACTATGTCAGAGCTAGTCAGTAGTTGTCCCAGAGTTGCTGGCGTGGCGCCGAGTCTCCGGACGTTCTCTGCTGGAATGTAGGGGTCATATGCTACTATCTTCATTCCAAACGCGCTTAGCCTTGTCGCGACCTGCCTGCCAATATTGCCGAATCCAATAATGCCTGCGGTCCTCGAGTCAAGGCTCTCGATCGGTCTAAACTTGCTCCAAGTCCATTCGCCTGATCGGGTTGACGGTAAGATCTGATGGAGCTTCCGAGCGAGCGCGAGAATTAGCGCGACTGTGTGATCGGCAACTTCAGATGTCATGAAATCGGGCACGTTGCACACAACTATGCCTTTCTCTGTTGCGGCGTTCACGTCGATGTTATCATACCCTATTCCATACTCGACTATGCCCACGGCCTGCTGCAGATTCATGATGACGTTCCGAGTGATGGGTGAGGCATCGCATAGGACGACGTGAGCGTTCTTTGCGGCGCTTATCACTTGTGACTCATTCGAGCACGTGAACCTCTGAACGCTAGCGCCGATCTTCCCAAGTATCATTTCTTCTTTTTCGCTGGTCTCGAATGGGCTGTCGGCTATGACAACGAGAAACCCCCGAGTCAAGCATCATGCACCCGGCTACAGCCAACGGCATTCGGGCAACTGACCAAAGTCATCTGGGATTCTTCAGCCTGAGATCGGGAGGAAGCTCTTCACGCTCTTCTCGTCAACGACAACCAAGATGCATCTGAGGATGCCTTCAGTGTACTCGCTGCCAGGATTTATGCAGAAAGTTCTCCCGATGTTGAAGGTGCCTTTGGATTCGTGAATGTGTCCGTGCATGCCGAGCAAGGGCTGATACTTCTCAATAGCTTTCCTGACGGATACACTTCCGACGTGTGCCTCGATTAATGCGCCGCCAGAGACGACGGGTTTGAGGTTCTCGTCCAGTTTAGGCGCTACATCAAGACTGGTTTCGTATGGTGGGCAGTGGAAGTTGAAGATGCAGTTTTGCATGTTCTCCACTTGGGATGCCATGGCTTCGATCTTCTTCTCAAGATCCTCTTCCGGGATGTCCCTCGGGCACTTCCAGGGCGTGATGTTGCTGTAGCCTGTGCTGATCATCTCGTGGTTGTTGTCTAGTTGGACTACCTCTCCCTGTGGGTTCACGACGTAGTCTGACTTCTCGATCACTTGATCTATGACGAGTTGGTCATCATTGCCAGGCATCACGTAGCATTTTATTCCTGTACTCTTCAGCCGCTCCTCGGCTATGCTTACCCAGCGCGCAGTTGTTTCAACCATGAGTTCTGTGAAGAGTTCATCGACCTTCCGGCTATCCTGCTTCAGTTCAATCATGCGCTCCGGAGAGGTTCTGTACGGGTAGAATCCTGACGTGCGAATCTTCTTCTCTAGGCCTTCGACTTCTTCTTTCGACCTTGCGGTGAATTTCGTTCCCATGAATTCGGCCGTGAAGGTCCGATCTGGTTGCTCGACGAGGGGTATGATCATCTTGCCCGTTATGTCCCCGCCCATCACAATGACGTCGGCTTTGTGGATCTTGCCTGCATTGAGCCATTTCAGGAAGACCGGTTCCGAGCCGTGGGCGTCCGTCGCGAAAAGGATCCTAAACAGCTTGCCCATGATCTAACTCACCGAGCGACCTATCTAATCACTTCTTCAACGTCCCTGTACCACTTCTTCTTCGGGCCTATGCGAGCCCTCATCTTCCAGCCGGTCGTCTTAGGCTCTTTCTCAATCCATTCAAGGAGCTGATCAGCCTTCGCCACAACGTCGCGACTATCCTCTTCAGATAGGGCCGAACGAGCGTACTCCCTAACCTTGCCCAGGTTGGTTGTTACCGTGTAGTAGAATCCCCAGTCCTTGCCCAGGAGCTTGGCAACATATCCAGCGTTTATTGTCTCCTTATCAGAGTCTCCGATCTGGTGCTCCCTCAGCAAGACGGTCGTATCGATCATATCCTTTTCGTTCAGCTGAACGATCTGCATTTTCTCAAGGAGGAAATCTGCCAAGGTGATCGTTGGCGAGTCCAGTTCTAATCTACCCCTGAAATCAACTGTGTGGCACATCTCCAACTGGTCGAAGAAGATGTCTGCCATTCGGCGATTGGCCGGATCGCTGTACTGTTGTCGCATCATGCCAAAGTAAGCGTTGAACCTGTCGTCTGGCGCATATCCGAGCTCTACGAATAGGGGTTTGATGCTCGGATTGAACTTACTGTAGGTCATGAAGTCCATGTCTGTGAGTTCACGTTTCATGGCTGTGTGCAGGTGCAGAAACTTCGGGCAATGCTTCCTTATCACGGTGGCCCCCATTACTCTGATGACGATCCGCTTCTCCTGAGCTTTCTCGACTATTCGAGTCGCCTCGTCTGCGAAGTCGGACATGATGGTCGTACTCACTGTCGATATCTCCTCGATGTCGAGAGTTCCCTCATGTCGAGTCGGAGATGGTAAAAAGGTTTGAGAACGACCGGCTTCTGCCCAGTGGGCCGACTACCTTCGTTTCTTTGGCTTTATTCCATAGTGTGGCAATATCTTGGTTCTGAACATCTCCACCGTACGGACCGGGTCATAGCCCCAGTCCCCGAATAGAAAATGATTCATGCCGATTTTTCTGTATCGCTCGATTAGTTCAATGAATTGGGTCGGCGAGGAGAAAAGACAGGTTTTCTCAAGAATGTAGTCATCGGTCAGCTTGGATGTTGAGGCCTCGATCTTTCTTGGATCGCGTTCGTTGAAGTTCT
>CAZLHM010000101.1:0-3703 GCA_964559555.1 uncultured Candidatus Bathyarchaeia archaeon | reverse complement strand
AGGTCACGGGTCAAAATGTCAGGGCCCTTCACGGAATTGTGCACGCTTCTCGATGTCCTCAGCTTTCGACGGCGCCTAGCCTCCCTTCAGCTCTCTGAGAATAGCTAGGCATCGCTCGACCCGGGCTAGAAGCGTATCCACAATGGGCTGCGATCCATCCTTGCCGTTCTCATGGCGAAACAGGTCTGAGGAGTTTTCTTCGCCCCACAACGCCTCTCGACCTTCACGCGGTCCATGAACCCCTCGATCCCTACGCACCCGTGGCCTCATCATCTTCTCAGAACCTCGGAGAGCTCCACGAACCCCTCAGTCTCAACCGCGCCCTTCGCAGCCAGCCAACGCCTCAAGTCACCAAGCGGTTTCTCTTGAAGATCAAGCTCGACGACGTATTGGCTTGTCGTCAAGACCGCTCTGTACCCGCCCTCACCAGACTCCTGAATCCGGTAGAGGAACACTGAGCTACCCTCAGTCAGATGCTTGAAGTCCTCGAACGACTTCAGCTTCAGAGGCATCTATCTCCACTCCTCAAATCCTCACGCAAATCTGTGCACCAGAGAAGTCGCGACGCCATCGAACTCAGTATATCTAGCTTGCTGCGAAAACCTCATATGCAAAGTTCGATTTTCCGAACTGAACGGCGCGGTATGTGGGTACCGACAAATGCGACAAGTGGCTAGACGCTGGTCTAGGGAAGTCGGTAGAGGACTTCTGCAAGGGCGATTTTGGGCCTCAGAACGAGAGCGACATAGAATATCACTTGTACCATGCGCTTCTGGAGATAAGACAAGTCGCTGACTCGTAATTATCTCGTCTTGTCAGAGTTCTGCTGTCGAATGTCTGGAAAATCGATCTCGCTCTTGCACGTCAAGGAAAAATCGATTCCTCGCCCCTCCCGCAACCGTCATGGAGAATTTCATTCTGGAAAAGCAGTGAAGGCATACGGGCGCGCGCAGTCAAGTTAGCAGAACTTTCTCACCTAAAGCTTATCTACCTATGAACAGAAATGACCTGCGAACAGATTTGCCCAAGAAAGTGAAGAAAGCAAAGAAGAAGCCAAAGAAGAAAGCACCTCCGAAACCTATACCATAGGGAAGCTGCGGCACCTCCGCTACCCATCCCTTGAGTATCGTGCGATCCCCTCTTTCCCACACGCGACTATTCTTTTCGCCACAAGAGTGATCCTAGGGTCAACCTAGTGAATCTTTGCAAAAGGTTGATGGTTTCTTCCCAGCCATATCCTGCAAGGAAACAGATAAGGAAACCTGCCATGTCGAGATTGCTCTCGGTCAGTTTTGAGGCAGCGTAGTAGATTGGATACACGCCTAGAGCAATGATCGATCCGAGAAGAGGCGTGGCCAAACTACCGAACTTCCAGCTCTTGCAGTACATTCGATCGTCCACATGGTACTTCAGGCTCCAGAGATACCTAAGAGAAGCGCCGATCGCTCCGCTGGCCGGCACCCACACGGGGAACAGTCCTAGGGCAATCGGTGACGGGTAATAGAATGGGAGCAGTACTGAGACGGCCAGAACTGCGAAGAAGTAGACAAAAAGATCAACGACATATACACACCCAAACTTGTATCTCAGTGGTGCTTTCTCCACTGCTTTGTCAAGATCGATCCAGCATTTGTTAAGACTATCCTTGGCTGAGGCAAACGCTTCATAGGTGATGGAGGCGCCAACCAAGCATTTTCGCGCATCAAAGATGTGTTGGTAGCATTTCTCCGAAGTGAGGCCCGCTGTTTTCACGTCCTTGCACTCGTAAAGTCCGTTCACGCTCTGCGCGCCCACTATGGTCTCTATCCGATCGATCTCCTGCTCAATATCCTTGATTTGCTGTTCCGTAGCCTTCCTGAGCGAATCAGTGACTTTCTTCGGGTTGACGTTAGCCTTCCTAAGAGATGCTGAACCAGTAGAACCCATAGGATTCTAACACACGGCAGATCATTTATAAGTATGCTCCACTCACAAATCTTGCGATGAGAATTGGCGCCCCCTGTAGCTCCAAACCCAGACCCACCTGTGCCAAGGACGCCTGGCTAGAAACAAGCTAAGTAGTAGGGGCTAGTTCACCAATGCTCAGTCCATCTTGAGACCAACTTCAGGCGCTCTGGTCATGAAGTTCTTCTCGTAGGCGTAATAGTTCTCTGGTTGACCTCACCACCCATAGGTGATTGTCATCCTTCAGGTGGGCGGGCATCGACCCGAATTCTCAAGCTAAATCACCCTCCACTCGTCTGTCTTCTCATCCTTCTCAACCAACCCAAGCCCTCTAAGCACAGTCAAAGCTACGTGAACCGTACTCCTCGAGAAGCAGCTTCGCATGATCAACTCGTAGAAGTGCAAAGAGCCCTCGTCTCTCAGGATCTGGTAGATCTTCATGTTGGCGTTCCCAGCCTCGAGGCACAAGGCCCGATACTTCTCCTCCAACTCCTCGACTGCGGACAGGATACGCTCTGTAAGCTTCTTGACCTCAGCACTGATGGATCGTTCGCTCCTGTTGAAAGCCGAACCATAAAGAACGCTCCGAGTCTTCTATCGTTTGAAACCGGGAAAGCAGATTTAGGGGAGCAAGAAACCCTACGAGAAAACTCTCTTTGGCCACAACCAACCTCTGGAAAAACCTCCAGCATTCTCCGAATTTGAGGTCAATAGACATAAAGATGTGTCAAGCAACCCATGATGGACGGGGAATCCCCGCTACGGAAAAGGGACCCTATTGTGTCCCCAATAGGAAATTCCCGCAACTAGGTCCGACACATCAAGCGACGATACGCGCGCGCCGGCGGGCGCACCGTTTCGCCATTCCTGATTGTGCGAGCTCGCCGGCTATTGCAATTCCTAAGGACTTGACAGAATTGGGGCTAGTGAGAATAGGATTCGAACAACCCATGCACCTAACACAACATTGCTAATAGTATTGTAAGAACCGACCCTGTCCCGTTTCCCATCTTCTTCATCGATGTGTGAAGTCTGACGTTGAAGTCCAACTTTCTAAGTTCTTCTTCAATCTCGTGAAGCCGGCAATAAGATGCGTCAATCCATCTCTGATTGTGGGCAGCAAGGGCGATCCAAATGACAAAGACAAAGATTGAGAAATGTGCTATGAAAACAACATGCGCAGGATTCCGAACCACGGGATCGAGGAAAGATATGCCTAGTAGGGTCAATGATGCCGCCATGAGCACTGACCCTTGAATCCAACGGATACTATTCCAGTGATCTCGATTCATGTAAGCCGCTTGATACTCAGCTAGCAATACATGGATCCTATTCGTCAACTGTTCATCTTTCGGACCGGCAGGCCCTCTTTTGGCGGGCTCGCTCTCCGATGAGTGTGATTCCATTTGACCCCATCTTGGCAACTGAGTTCTTCAGATTTAGGAGTTTCTGTGATGCCGAAAGTTCCTTCCTCCTATGGTACTACTCGGTCCTTTCGAAGATGATCTTGTCGCCGTTCCGCTTCACATGAAAATACTTTCCAACAAGATCTGACACGTCAAGCGACGACGGAACAGAAAGCGTCGCACGAGGGTACTCCCTCCGAACCAGAACCGGCCCATCAGGCAGCTTACGCTTCCACTTAGCGCGAACCTTCCGTAACCTCAACTTGACAGGCGCAAAAGAGATGCTCGGTCCTCTGGATGCATGCGATTCGTTCCGCTTCATAGACTACACAGCTCAAGCATCTCCGATCGGC
>CAZLHM010000100.1:0-3776 GCA_964559555.1 uncultured Candidatus Bathyarchaeia archaeon | reverse complement strand
TGAGAAGAAGATCTCCGAGATCCAGGAGAAGTACAAGGAGCCACCGGCGAGAACAGTTGAGGAACCAACAATGAGACCGCGCTACGAGGGCCGCAGACGTGATAGACGTCGAAGACGTTAGCCCTCACGAACGATTCGAAGGCGTATACTGGGTCAAGTTTCAGGACGGCTCACGTCGGCTCGCCACCCGAAACCTGAGCCTAGGCCGCTCAGTCTACGGGGAGGAACTGGTGAAATCTCGCCGGAAAGAATACAGGCTCTGGGATGCCTACAGAAGCAAACTTGCAGCCGCGATACTCAAGGAAATAAGGAATGTCCCGATCGTTCCTGGCGGAAAGGTGCTCTACCTCGGCGCGGCCAGTGGGACAACTGCAAGCCACGTAAGCGACATCCTCGGCGAAGGAGGCTCGGTCTTCTGCGTCGAATTTGCGCAGCGCACAATGCGCGAACTCATTGAGAACGTCTGTTCCAACAGACCAAACATGTCTCCGATACTTGCCGACGCGAGATACCCGAGCGCCTATCGATCTTTGGTGTCGCCTGTGGACACAATCTATTGCGATATTGCTCAGCCCGAGCAAGCGAGAATTCTCGCAGACAACGCAGATTTGTTCCTGAAGCAGTCTGGAAGCGCCATGATCGCGGTGAAGTCAAGGAGTGTGGATGTAACAATGAGCCCAGCATCGGTGTTCTCTCAGGAGAAGCGGACGCTAACGCAGAGAGGGTTCAAGATTACAGACACGGTCCGATTGGAGCCCTATGAAAAAGACCATGCCATGTTCGTCGCGAGCAAGCAAACTTGGTGATCTTTTCATATCAGCGATGAATACACTCGCGTCACGCTGAAAGGTGGGACCGGAGCACGAGATGGATTCCGTCATCCTAGGTTCCCCGGACCTGATCCAACTGTCAAACAAGCACATCCATCGCTGACTATTCCCCTTCGGGAGCTAGGATGACTGGGCGCCTTCCCATGTTTTGTTAACAATCAGGTGAGAGGCCCTGTGTTATTCGCTGATTCCTCGACAAATCATGGGCCAGACGCACCCTCGCTTGCGTCGAGACCACGTCACGCATTTATGTGCTCGGAAGGACATGAATGTCTGAGCTTCATTGAAGACCAGAATCCTGCTCTTCTCAACATTTGCTCTGACCCTCCTAGCACTAACACAGCCAGCGAGCGGTTTAGGCAACGGCGCGGGCTTTGCTCACGAAACGCCACGCAAAGACCTCCGCAACTTATTTGCCGTCTCGGTGCATCCATTTCCTGATGCCGCACGAGGTGTCCACGTTTTCAGTGATCAACTTCCCTCGGGGATGAGTGAGGAACAGTGGGAGTTCTCCGCTGCCCACTATGTCGGAACACAGAAGATGCTACGCGCCGACGCCGACCGCCTTCGCGCTATCAGTCCTGGTTTCATCGTCTTGCACTATCGATTGGGACTGGGGTTGGGTTATCGCGTGTCGGGAAGCGGATGCCAGCCAACCGGTGATTGGCTTGCGATCATAGAGGGTAATGACTGGGTTCGCGAATATCCAGACACAGTCCAAGAGAGCTGGTTCTATCACTACCCTGAAGGAGGTACGAGTCTCGTCTACAACTGTGACTGGGGTTGGTACCTGATGAACCTAGAGGACAGCAGTTGGCGCAGCTATTGGCATGGCGAAGTCCTCCGGCAGGTCCAGGCTAACGATGATGATGGCGTCTTCATGGACAGCCTCAGCGTGCCCAACTACCTAGGCTATGACCACTACGATCCTAACTTGCCTGCCGTGGACGAGACCTTCGAGAACGCGTGGTCAAACAGCATTACGAGCTGGCTATCATGGTTGCAGACCCAACCCGTCGGGAGCTACTACATCATCCCGAACGTTGGCAACTGGATCACCTCCCGCGACCAAACCGACTACAGCCCCGCAGATGGCGTGATGGTGGAGGGCTTCGCAATGGATTTCGACGGGAGCCCATATCCTTACAGCGACTGGCAGTTGCAGATGAATCGAGTTCTCGGGTTGGTTGTGCAAGACAAAGTGATCATCGGACAAAGCGTCGTCGGTGGTGATCATGAGCGCATGTTCGCCCTGGGGACCTACCTACTGATCAAGGGCAGCCGTACCTTCCTGAACATCATACAAGGCGAAGCGCCCGAATGGTATCCGGAATATGATATCCCAATCGGTGCGCCCACACAGAGCGCAGGCTCGAACATAGACAACCTTTACGACTCAGCGAACCAGGTCTATCGCCGCACATTCGACAATGGCTTCATACTGGTCAACGCTCAGGATAGCACGGGCACGACAGTGACGGTGAATCTGGGCGGAACGTACTACTTGCCACGAACCAGCGGCGGAGGAACAGTACCGACCTCCGGCATGCCGACGGGCGCAGTGACCTACCAAGCAACGACTCGAGTCACGTTGCCCCCCTACTCAGCAGCGGTCTTGCTCAACGAGATGCCGAGTCCAATGTCGTCGACAGCAACCTCGGCCTCAACATCCTCCTCAACATCTTCAGGCGCAACATCGCCGTTGTCGACAACGACGACGACTCCGACTTCATCGTACGCCTACTCGGAGTCCACTTCTACAACGTCACAGCAGGCAGTTCCGGGATTTCCAATCGAGGCGATTGTGTTCGGTGTGATCGTCGGATTGTTCGCGCTTTGCTTTAGCCGCCTACGCAAGAAGTCATGGTTCCGCTGTCGTTTGCATTTCATCTCTTTCGGATGACGCTGCACACTCCAAGTAAGTACGAGCGCGCCCGATGATACTTCGACTGGTTTCGGCAAGTCCAGACTCATGGCAGTCAGACCGCCTCTGCTTACGGTAGCCACAGTTGGTCTCCTGATTATGAACTGATTCCAAAGCGAGACGTGAAAGATCTGAGATCGCTGGTAGGGCAATCCGCGGCAGAGCATCCTTGTGCCAAGATTCCAGATTTGCCCTCCGCCTTCCTCGAAGCCGCAATCGGGTCCACGTGACAAGTTTCAGTGCGTTGGTTCAGGAGGGTGCTTGTGCTATTCAGTCAACCTTGTCTGGTTCAAATTTGCCTCTATATCTTTGAGAGTCTTCCAAGATCTCCTAACCATCGGCGGGTAATAGTTGTGCGCTCGTCGCCATTCTTTCAGGAACCTGACCGTAACGGGATCAGTCACGTATCCAGACCCAAAGTTGCCGTACTCCTTCCAGAGCTCTGAAATTACGGCGTCGCGCCTCACTTTGGCCATAATGCTAGCTGCAGAGACTATCGGATACTTCTTGTCCGCTTTGTGCTCGGAGACCAGTACAGTTCTCTTCAAACTCGCGGGCAACTCATCCAAGATTTGACGCGCGTAGCGCTCTGGCTTGACATCGGAAGCATCCACCCAAACGGCATTAGGCTTCAGGTCTGCAATGACCTTCGCCATGGACTTCGCCTCAAGCAAGTTCAGCTTCTGAAGCCTTCTGCCTTTCATGACAACCTCATCAATCTGCGCAGGCGTGAGCTCGACATACGAAACCTTCGATGCGACTGTTTGTATTTTCTGCGCCAAGTATGACCGTGACTCGGGCGTCAGAAGCTTCGAGTCTTTCACACCAATGGAGACGAGCCCGCCGACCTTCTCCTCGTCCATTAGCACGCCCGCGATGACAAGTGGGCCAATAATCGGGCCCCGCCCCGCGTCGTCTACTCCGGCCACGCTTCTGCTCATCTCGTTCACAGCGCACTTGATGATTCGGCTTCCTGCCTCAAGAGAGTTATAGCTTCCGCGCCAGAACTCTGGAATGCAATG
>CAZLHM010000099.1:0-3870 GCA_964559555.1 uncultured Candidatus Bathyarchaeia archaeon | reverse complement strand
TTGGCCACTGTTCCTTGATTCGAATAGCGTTCTTTATCGCGTTCATGCAGCAGATTTTCGAGCAATAGGGCCACCCCTCTTCCTTCTTCGCGCCGAGAATCTTGGAGAGAAGCCGCGCTGCGAATGACTGGGTCATGTCTGAGAGTTCGTATGTCCACACCTCACCGGTGCGGGAGCCGACACACTGGATCATCAAGACACGCTCTGGCTCAGCCAGCTTGCCCTGCGTCAGCATCTCCTCGAGCTGCAGCTGCGTAACGACCCTGTCGAGTACGCCATATTGGAATGAGCCCTTCGGGGGTTCGTAGTTCAGGGCGCCGCTCGCCAAGACAATGGTTCCGACATCTAGCTTTACCTCCTCGGTTCCTCTCTTGAGGGCGGCCTTGAAGTTGCCGACATATCCACTGATGTCTTTGAGTGTAGCTGACGTGTAGACCTGGATGTTCTCCTTCGACGTTGCCGTCTTCATCAATGGATCGATGATGTCAGAGGAATCTTGAAGCGTCGGATAGATCTTGCCGAGTCTGCGAGTGATGCCTCCAAGCTGAGGCTCTTTCTCAACCAAATGCACCTTGAAGCCTTGATTCGCCATGCTCACAGCTGCCGTGAGGCCAGATATCCCTCCACCAATGACCATGGCCGAATCGGAAATGTCGACCTCGGGTTCATCCTGAGGTTCAAGCCATCTTGCTCTGGCCACTGCCATCCTGACGATGTCCTTGGCCTTCACCGTCGCCTCTTCAGGTTCATGCGAGTGGACCCAAGAACATTGCTCGCGAATGTTCGCCATTTCAAAGAGGTACTTGTTCAATCCGGCTTCTTCGCACGTTGATCTGAACAGTGGCTCGTGGGTTCGTGGCGTGCACGACGCAACGACGACCCTGTTCAGTCCATTCTTCTTGATGGAATCCTTGATCGAGCTCAGACCAGCTTCCGAGCACGTGTAGAGATTTCCTTCTGCCCACAGTACGTTGGGCAGGGTCTTGGCGTATTCCACGACCTCGGGAACGTCTACGACGCCCCCTATGTTGATGCCGCAGTGGCAGACGAAAACTCCGATCTTAGGTTCTTCCAAGGCCGTCACGGGCCCCCAGTCATTAGAATCTCGCTCAGCCTGGCCGCGGCGGCGCTCGCTTGCATGACCGAGTCTGGTATGTCGCCGGTTCTTGGGCCGAGGCAGTACCCGCAGCCGACGATTCCCGGGACTTGTGTGTCCACAGGCTGACCGATGGAATCGGACGGGATGAGAAATCCATACTTGTCGGTGTCTATTCCCAAGATCTTCGCTAACTCGCCCGAGTCAGATCGTGGCATCAAGGCGGTGCTAAGTACAACCAGATCCGCTTTCAGACTCTTGACCGTTCGAGTGAGCGTGTCTTCGTACCAGAGAGTGAGGTCTTTCGTTTCTGGATCCTCTCTTATCTCGCCAGGGCTACTTCGGACGAACTTCACTCCGTACTCCTTCTTCGCTCGGTTCGCGAACTCTTGGAATCCCTTTCCGAAGACTCTTAGGTCGATGTAGAAGATGTAGACCTCAGAGTCGGGTCTGTGCTCCTTTATCAGCACGGCATCCTTTACGGCGTACTTGCAACATATGCTGGAGCAATACGGGTACCCGAACCGTTGATCCCTTGATCCAACGCACTGTAGGAACGCGATGGTGCGTGGGATTCTTCCATCCGAAGGCCTCATGATGCGGCCGCCGGTCGGCCCCGACGCGGAGAGTAGACGTTCCAGTTGCATTGCGGTGACTACGTTCTTGTACTTGCCGTAGCCATAGGAGGTTATTCTGAATGGTTCATACGTGTCGAATCCGGTCGCGACGACGATCCCGCCGACGTGTAGTTCGAGCTCAACTGGCTGCTGCTCAAGGTCAACCGCTTTTGCGTTGCAGACGCTGTTGCAGAGTCCGCAGTCTAGGCAGTTGTCTTTGTCTACAGTGTAGACCCGCGGAACCGCCTGTGGGAATGGTATGTATATCGCCTTTCGAACACCCATTCCTGAATCGAATTCGTTAGGGAGCTCTACTGGGCAGTGATCTGCACAGGTGCCGCATCCGACGCATTTGTCGGCCTGCACGTATCGGGGCTTCTTCACTACCTTGACTGTGAAGTCTCCTGCGGAACCGTGGACCTCTTTTACTTCCGAGTATGTGAGTAACTCTATTTTGGGATGTCGGAAGCATTCAATCATCTTCGGCGCTAGGATGCATATTGAACAATCCATTGTCGGAAAGGTCTTGTCAAGTTGAGCCATTCGGCCACCTATGCTTGGAGATTTCTCGACGAGGTAGGTCTTGAGGCCGCGATTGGCGAGATCCAAAGATGCTTGGATCCCCGCAATTCCACCACCGATGACGAGCGCGGACTTCTCCACCATCATGATGACTTCCTACGCTAGCTTCCTGACTATCCTGTCAATGGACACCCTGTGCTCGCGCAGTTGAGTCGCTTCCGGCTTGAAGCCCATCGCGAGGCCCAGCAGTTCGACGAAGTGGAGAACCGGAATATCATACTCCTCCTTCAGCAGGCTCTTGATCTCAAGCTGTCCCAAGTCAAACTGAATGTAGCAGAATGGGCAGGCGGTCACGACACAGTCAACGTTCGCCCTCTTCAGGGCGGCAAGCTTGCGGCTTGACAAGCTTCTCGAAAGATGATCATCAATATCGCGTAGAGGGCCGCCGCAACAGATCTCTTTGTCGTCGTACTCCACAGGCTCGGCTCCGAGGACCTCTACCAGGTCATCCAGCACCTCGAAGCCTCTTCCCACCCCTGCGTGCAACAGCTTGGGTCTGACAAGGTGACACCCGACTTGCGTCGCAACCCTCAATCCATTCAGAGGTTTTGTGACTTTGCTTCGGATCTTGTCTAGGCCAACATCCTCGCACAGAACGTCCATGGTGTGCTTGACATTGACAGTCCCCTTGAACTTCTTGTTCGCAACCGACAGAATCTTGTTGACTTTGTCCCGAGTCTCTTCGTCTCTCTTCAGCGTCTGATTGACCATCATCAGTGACTCGTAGCAGTCGTTGCATAACGCCATGATGTCCAGTCCCATCTTCTCGGCAATGCACAAGTTCCTTGCCGCCAACGCGAGCCACCCCTCGTAATCGAGTGACTGTATTGCGAATGGTCCACAACAACTGGTCCCGTCCATGTCGACCAGTTCCACGCCCAGGGCGGGCATGGTCCTCCTAGTTGCTAGTTCGTACGATAATTCTCTCGCGGGGATGAGGCAGCCCAAGTATAGAGCGTACTTCACTCTCGCTTTCAACTCCTATTTCGGGCTTAGGATCTTGCTCAGCTCGGTCTTCTTTGCTATCTTCGCGACTTCTGGGACCGGTTCGCATGGTGGCAAACCGAGGGCCGCTCTCTGCTTGCTCACCGACGCTGTCGGACTGACAATATGGCCTGTCTCAACAAGGCTCTTCGCCATCGCCAACGCACCTTTAGGTGCGTTTCCGTCTCTTGCAGCGATGGATCTCAGGGCGAAGACAACTTCGCCGACGTCAGCGCCCTGCGGGCACCTGTCTATGCAAGTGAAGCACGACAGACAGAGCCACGAGAGTTCGAAGAGGGCCTCCCACTTGAACCCAAGGTTGACCATCTCGATCAGCCTCCTTGGGTTGTACTTGAGCGTCAGCCTGCCGACAGGGCAACTACCTGCACATCTCCCGCACTGGATGCACGAGAGAACGCCTTCGCCTCTAGCTGTGTGGGCGACCTCGTGCATGAAGCCCGGATCTCGCCCTCGAGCGTGAATCTGGGAAAGTATGAATTGGAGGTCAGCCTCAGACGATGTCAACACGGATCACGTCTTCATCTCGAAGACCATCTCGCAGTACGGATCGCCTTTGTGCATGCTGGCGTT
>CAZLHM010000098.1:0-3890 GCA_964559555.1 uncultured Candidatus Bathyarchaeia archaeon | reverse complement strand
ATTTTCCTTCCCCGCTAAGCTCGTCCACGATTCTTCTTGCGAGGATTCTCACGGGGTCGGAGATGCTTGTTCTTTCTTGGATATCTTTGTAACTCTCAAAGGGCTTCTTCTCTCGAGCGTTCACGATCTGCCACATCGACTTCTTGCCAATGCCGGGCAGTAGTTCGAGAGCATGCATTCTCGGTGTGACGGGTTGCGACGTATTGAAGAAAGCCACGAACCTTTCCTCTTGATTGCCTATTAGCGCTTCAAGGACCGACTGTAGCTCGGCCTTCGAACTGGCGGTCAATTCTTGGTAGCTGATCCTGCCCATCACCCGCTCGATCTTCTCGCGTCGCTCTCGACCGATATAGATCCGCTCATGCGGAGCCGCGACTGCTCCAAGCTTCAGCTCGGCTTCTAGTAACGTGAAATAGGATTCTCCTATGACCTGAACTGTGGGAGCCGCCACACGCCTCGGTCTATCGGCCGAGGGTCGACCGTAGCTCAAGAAGTCGAGTACGTAGGCATTCTCCTCGTAGAGCCTGGGACGAAGAGCCTCCTCTCTGTTTTGACGGGCACCCGAAGCGTTGTATCTCTCGTAGCTTCCTCTTGATTCCATCAAGAACCACTTCGCGACTTGTTTCCCGGTTTGCCGAGAATCAGTGGTCGAGCAGATTCCTTTCTGTACCGACCTCATGCGTCAGAAGCATTGGCACAGCGTTCTGAGAGGAGGACATGCACTGCTCTTCCTGAGACCTTGTCTTGTCTCGTCACTGTCAAAAGCCTTTCGGGAGCCATTTACGCCTGCGCTTGTGTTAGTCGGCGACATGCATGAGTTGTGTAAACACGAACGCGTCGTATCGCCGTGATTCACACGTCTAGGTTGATCTGTAACTGCCTAGCGCCTTGAGTATGTCTTGGAGCTGGTCGGTGGTGAATACGCGACCCTTGACGAGGAGCACTGTTCTCAGCTCCTCTACTGAGGAGGGCATGCAGTTCGCTATTTGTATGGCCTCCTTGCGCTCGAGCTGATGCTTCTCACATAGGTCCTTCACTAGTTTCTCGGCCTTGCTTGCTTGTACTCTAGAGAATTTGATAGTGTAATCTCGTGTCCTTCGCTGAAACTCGCCCAGCTCGTCTTCGCTCGCTCTTTCCAGAATCCTTCGTGCCTCTGGCGTCGTGATTGGTTTGGCGTCGATCAATTTCCTTGGCAATGGCTATCAGCTACTCTATATGTTCTGGTCTCGCTATTACTGTGCGCGTCTGTTTGCCTTCGGCGACTTCTATGACGTAGCTGCGTCCTCGGCGTTCCTTGACTGTTCCCACGCGGCCGTGATATCGACGGTGAGGCATGCCCTTGTGGACGCTGGGATCGATTCTGATCGTGACTCTCTCCCCTGGGTTGTATGTCCTCAGGAGACGACTCAGGCCGAGCTTTCCCCTCTCGCGAGGGTTCTTTCGGAATAGCGATCTCGTCTTCGATCTGTAACCTTTTGAACGCCTTACCAAGGGCATCTGCTCCTGAGGGTGTAAACTGAGGGATTCTGGTAGCAGACGACGAATGGGCTATTTAAGCATCCAGAAATGTCAGGGCTGAATCTGAAACGGAAAACGTTTCAGCATGGCGCCTTGACGACGTTTCAGGCTCTTCATCATCTTCTTCATCATCGTGTACTGGTTGACCAGTTCCTTGACTTCCTTCTCAGTCCTTCCTGAGCCTCTTGCGATTCTTCGCGCCCTTGAGGAGTCTATGATCTTCGGTTCCTCAACCTCGTCTTTTCTCATCGATTGGATCATGACACGCCATGCGTCCATCTTCTCTTCAGCGTTCTCCATCGCGTCATCCGGGACGTTGTATCCACCCGGGAGCATTCCGAGTACTTTCTTGAGTGGACCCATCTTTCGGACTGCTTCTAGTTGATCGTACATGTCTCTGAGATTGAAACGTCCCTCAAGAATTGCACGTGCTTTCTTCTCTGGTATCTTGATCTCAGCCTCTCGAACCTTCTCGACAAGTGAGGCGATGTCTCCGATGCCGAGTAGTCGCCCAACGAAGTTTGAGGGGACGAACTGCTCAAGATCGTCTGTTCCCTCGCCCACGCTGATGAACTTGATTTTTGCCTTCGTTGCTGCAACCGCTGACAGTGCGCCTCCTCCTTTGGCTGTCCCGTCCAATTTCGTAACCAAGATGGACCCGATGTTCGTCGCTTCGTTGAACGCCCTCGCTTGCGCCATTGCGGCCTGACCTATCGAGCTGTCCACTGCAAGTATGATCTCATCGGGCTTCGCGATCTCTGCAAGCCGCTTCATCTCATTCATCAGTTCGGTCTCGTTCTTGTGCCGGCCAGCGGTGTCTACGACTATGAGGTCTTCCTTCTCCTTCTGAAAGTGAGAGAATCCATCGCGAACAAGACGTTCAGGTGATGGATTGCCTGGGTTGCCATAGACAGGGACCGTAATCTTGCTTGCCAGTTGAGTCAGCTGCTCATACGCTCCGGGACGGAAGTTGTCTGCGCAAATAATTCCGACGCGTAGTCCTCTCTTCTGATAGAATCGGGCGAGTTTGACTGCAGCAGTCGTCTTGCCGGTTCCTTGGATTCCGACAAGCATGATCACATGCGTCTTTCCCGGGGGAATCGTCGTCTTTGGAGCTTCCTCTCCAAGAAAACTCGTGAGCTCTTCATACAGCACCTTTATGACATGTTCTCGTCGCGAGATCCCCGGGGGAAGCTTCTCTTCGATCGCTCTCTTCTCGACGCTCCGCGATATCTGGAGCACTAACTCGACGTTCACATCTGCTTGAAGCAGCGCTCGTTGCAGATCCCTGACGAGTTCCCTGATTGCTTTCTCGTCGACTATCGGCAGCCTCAGGAGCTTGCGTACTGCTTCACCCAGCGATTTGCCGAGATCTCCGAGAGCACTCAAGCGGGTAATACCCCCAACGGATCAGAGGCCGCCTGCTCTTTGACTTGGCTGTCTTATAGCATATTCATTGGCCTAGCCACCAACATGACAGGATCATTGTCTTCTCCAGATCTCGATCATGCATGTTACGGTTAAGTTCATTATAGGGTCAACTCACTTTGCAGTGGGTCCTGTCACACGGCGAATGTCTTTGGTTGAAGAAGTGAGGATCATAGAGAAGGGAACCGTTCCGAAGAAGTTCACTCTCATCAATGGTCTACCCGACGTAGGTCTAGTCGGCCTTGTTGCGGCCTCACATGTCGTGTCCTCGCTGAAGATGCAGGAGGTCGGTACTGTCGAGTCGGATTCCTTCCCGCCGATGATTGTTCTGCACAATGGGATGCCGAAATCACCGATCAGGCTGTTCGCGAATGACTCGTTGGTCGTGATCGTCGCGGAGACGGCCATCCCTGCCTCGCTGACAAGACAGCTAGCCGATGCAATCGTGAAGTGGGCGGTTTCTCACAACGTGGACGCAGTTATCTCGATCGGCGGGATGGCTGTGCAGAACCGCCAAGACATCGATGTGCCCAAGGTCTTCGCGGCGATCTCGGACAGATCGCTAGAGAAGAAACTGGTGGATGCAGCCGAGGTCTTGGAGGAGGGATATATTGTGGGAGCTTACGCGCTCATACTGAAGAAGTGCGCTGAATTGGAGCTGCCGGCGATTACATTGCTCACTCAATCATTCTACAACTATCCCGATCCAGAAGCAGCTGCCGCTGCACTGAACTCGTTGAACAAGATACTTGGCTTGAAGGTCGAAGTCTCCGACCTACTTCAGAAGGGTGAGGAAATTCGTCTCCGAGCTAGAGATGTCATGAAGCGGACCCAAGCCGAGATGGCTCGGATGGACAAATCACAGGAACTTGAGATTCCTGCACTTTACGGGTGAGATTGGAAATGTCACACGAGAGGAGGAAGCATTTCGTTGAAGCGATGGA
>CAZLHM010000097.1:0-3906 GCA_964559555.1 uncultured Candidatus Bathyarchaeia archaeon | reverse complement strand
CCCGCGAGGTCGTGGGTTCAAATCCCACCGACCCCACCATTGCCAAATCACGCTCGATTGGGTTCAGATCACCTTTTCGCAAGTTGGTGATCTTAACCTATAGTTCAGTGGACCAAATTGATGCGCGAATCCAACCGTTCAATGCTCACTTGAAAACAGTGGGCAACAATAGGCCATGACGTGTCTATCAAGAAAAGAGAAGCTGATCACAGATCAATGCGATGCCAGTCACGGTCGATAGCGTCTGCAGAAAGTACTGTTTGAAAACACAGCACGCGCGATGGGAGACGCTCCAAAAGAGATCAGGATACGGCATATCAGTAACTGCATGCGAGCCGATCCTGCCTACGGAAAAGGAGTAGCAGGCGCTCTGGGAATTCCACTGAATGAAGTAGGATAGCTCATCTGCAACGCTACCTAGGGAAACCCTTCACGTGACAACAAAGCGTTCTGCATTCGCATGAGGACCTGCGTGCTCCTAGCTTATCTGTTGTCTAACAGTAGCTTTCTGAAGAACGCTTGACCGACCAGGCTAGGCCTAGAATAGCTGTTCGATTGAATCCCTTGAGATAGATGATCTGGTGAGACGGAGGTGACATGTGGAGTCTGCCATTTTCAGACAACACGTTTGACTGGGTCTGGAGTTGCGACTGCGTGGGTTATTCGTCCGGTGATCTGCTCGCGGCGTTGACGGAGATCGTGCGTGTGGTGCCGCCGGGAGGGCGCGTAGCTATTCTGGCTCGGACTTCGCAGCAGCTTCTGCCAGGATATCCGCTGTTGGAGGCGTAGCTCAGTGCCACTTGCTCGGCGTATGCCCCGTTCCTCCGAGGCCAGCGGCCAGAGGCGCACTTCATGCGGGCGCTTCGTTCGTTTTCGGAGGCTGGCATAACCGATGCTGGGGCGCGGACATTCGTCGGGGAAGTCCAAGCGCCGCTCAGCACGGACTGCCGAATAGCTTTGACTTCGCTGTTCGAGATGCTGTGGGGAGTCGCAGCACCCGAAGCCACGGAAACAGACAGGATGGACTATCAACGCTTATGCCAGCCCAGCTCATCCGACTTCATCTTCGACCAGCCTGAATACTGTGCGTTTTTCACATACATCATGTTCTCAGGCAAAGTATCGAAGTAGGCTACATGGCAAGATGCTAGGCCTGTTTTTGGCGCACACAGGACGTCTCTGGAATGAGGAGACAGTCTACGAAGGTCTCGCTAAATAGGAGCGACAGCCTATTCCACAGGTGTGAGTAGTCACACGTGTCGGCCAATGTCTAGCAGAGCCGTGATCTTGGTTCCTTTCGGCGTATTAGCGGTTCTCGCAGTGTTCTTCACATTAGGCTACCTGATCACGACTTCGTTTGGAATCCCTCAACAATTTGGGTTCCCACCAGCGGTTCGTTTCCTCGGCGCTGTTCTGCTGCTGTCAGGCTTTGTTCTCTTCGGTTGGCTCTTCAAGTACAGGAAACCTAGGGATATCCTCACCTCAACATTTGTGACCTTCACGAAAGTTGGAAAAGAGCGAGCCTACCTAGGGGAGCGATCAGGCAGGACTGAGCCTCTTGTGGTGAAAGGTCCTTACAGATACGTCAGGCATCCGTTGTACTTCGACGTTCTGTTGCTGCTTCTTGGCTGGTGGCTCCTGCTTGACTACAGCTTTCTTCTCATCTCAGCTTTGCTTCTGCTACCTTGGTTCAACTTTGTAGTGGCCAGTTTTGAGGAGAAGGAACTCCGGGCCGTCTTCGGAGCTGACTATGAAGAGTATGCAAAGCGAGTTCCCAAAATCATACCGTTCACGAGTCAACTTGACAGAGTCTTCAAAGAATCAGGTTCCTAGATAGCGAAACGACCTCGCCATTCAAGACATGATTGTATGTGCGTCGGGGACCAATAAACGAACGACCATATCATTTTGAACGCTGGCGCTGTCGAGACTAGCGTAGGGAATCCAGCTGACTCTGTGTGTTTCCAGACGCCGGGCAGCAAGCGATAGCGGACCTTCTCAGAATAGTCTCTGTAACCCTCGAGCTCATCCTGCAGCGTCGCATCTTCTAGCGCGGTCCGAACAATAGCAATGCACACATTCAGGAACGCCAGCACAAGTCCCCATACAGAATGCTTAACCGACTAGGCTTGACTTGGAACAGATATTCGCGAGACGATCTGTTTTGGCAAATACTATTGAGAAGCTCACAAGAAGGGTCAAGAAGACGAAGCATGGGTTCATTGACATAAGGAACACCGCCGACGAAGTCGTGACTAGTGAAACAGTTGAAGAAAGCATCCGACTTGCCAGGAGGTTATATGCCTCGGAAATGCATCAGGCACGCGTGCTTGCAACATTCATTCTTGGCAGACTCGCCGCCAAGTCCGACAAGAGCCTAGGTTACCTGAGAATGCGTGTGAGCAAAGACAAGGACTGGCGTGTCCAAGAGACTCTGGCAAAGGCTTTCGACAGATACTGCGCAGATGTCGGTTACAAACAAGCGCTTCCCGTGATCAGAGAATGGCTTGCTGACTCAAATCCAAACGTGCGTCGCGCGGTGACAGAAGGATTGAGAATCTGGACAAACAGGCCTTACTTCAGCGACCATCCCGAGACCGCAGTGCGATTCCTAAGCCGTTTGAAAGACGATGACAGCGAATACGTGAGAAGATCCGTTGGAAACGCCTTACGCGACATCTCCAGAAAACATAACAAGATCGTCAAAACTGAACTGCAGAAGTGGGACGTCTCTCGGAAAAGCATCAGGCAAACATACCAGCTGGCAAGCAGATTCTTGCGATAGTCCACGGAACATGTGTGCGCACAGGTACATCGAAATGATGGAGTCAGCGGATGATGGACGGAATACTAGGCGCATTTCTCTTGAGCCTTATCGCCGGGGCCGCGACAGGAATCGGAGGATTGCTCATCCTCATGCTCAGGAGGGTTAGTGATCGGGTTGTATCCTTCTCGATGGGCTTCGCATCTGGAGTAATGCTTCTAGTCGCCTTCAACAACCTGTTCCTTGAAGCCCAGCAACTCATCACGCACTTCCAGTTGATAGCCACGTTCTCGCTAGGAGTTCTCGTAATAGGTGCCCTCGACTTGGTTCTCCCCCACGTGGAACTGACAGCGAAGGAGAACAGCGGGAAGACGCGCATCTTCAGGGCGGGACTACTCATCGCCGTGGGTATAACTCTTCATAATATTCCTGAAGGATTCGCTGTTGCCGCAGGGTACACCTACTTGCCTCGACTGGGCATAGTAATCGCTATTGCATTAATGCTTCACAACATACCGGAAGGCATCGCAACAGCTGTTCCTCTCAGTGTGGCTGGAATGAATAGACTTAGGATAACGGTCGTTACTTTCCTATCCGGACTTGCGGAACCAGTTGGAGCCCTGATCGGGGCCGCTGCGTTGTCCATTGTTGCGACGCCCACTGCGATCGGATCTTCGTTAGCCTTTGCTGCGGGCGTGATGACATATATCACTGCGGATGAATTGATACCAGTCGCGCACGAATACGGACACAAGCATATTGTATCCGCCTCCCTGTTGCTCGGAATCATACTCGCTCTGGTGGTGGATGCCATACTCAGCTGAGCGGTAGCTGGCTCAGCGCGGCATCGCACTTGGGATTGCAGCTCATCAGAAAGACGTAACGAGTCCTTCTCTTCGGGAGATTGGTGCGGACGGGGATTCGCGCACCAGCCTGTGGCCAAGCGTTGAAAATGAGCATTAGCATCTGAACATTATGAGGGTTTGGACCCACTAGGAAATCTCGCAGACCCGAAAAACCACTGGGCTCAAATCCGAATCGTTCGGGCAAGAAACGGCGAAAACTCGGGAACAACAACCGATAAATATGGTGGACCGGGCGTACACCATACTTTAGGTTCAGATCACCACGCTTCTGTCAAT
>CAZLHM010000096.1:0-4075 GCA_964559555.1 uncultured Candidatus Bathyarchaeia archaeon | reverse complement strand
TCGTCGGTGATGAGCAGGTGGGAAAGGGCTTCGCGATTGGGACAAAGGCAGAGGACTTCATCTCTAGAATAGAAAGTCTGATCAAAGCGGGATTCAATCACATCTATTTGCAGAGCACTAGCCCTGACGAGAAGGCATTCATTGACCTCTGCGCCAAAGAGATACTACCTTACGTAAGCGATACCTATGCTGGAGAATGCTAGGTCGGATGGAACTTTGAGTAGGGAGATCATTCAAATCGGTATCCTCGTCAAAGATGTAGAGATGGCCGCAAGGAAGCTGGAGAAACTGATAGGTATTGGACCTTTCGAGATTCTCGAACCGGAATACCGTGATATGACGCTGCACGGCCAGGTTGGCAAATACAAGATAAGAATAGGGCTGGCGAGAGCCGGCCCTCTCCAAGTGGAACTAATGCAACCTCTTTGGGGCGAGACAATCTACGATGACTTTGCCAATCGGAAGGGCTACGGCCTCCACCACCTAGGAATCAGAACGGACAGCATGGAAGAAAGCGTGAAGGAAATGGAGGCTAGGGGCTTCAAAGTGACACAGAGCGGGAATCGACCCGGAATCAAATTTGCCTACCTCAACACAGAGGAAGAGACGGACGTAATCTTCGAACTGCTCGAATACAAGAGGCAACCGTCGCCATCGGAGGGCCCTGTGCCCGAGTGAGTATAACAAGAGAATGTAGCTGATGCCTCCTCAAAGGCTTTGTACTTCGACCTGTTGAGGGTTCGAGAATGATGGTCGGAGACTTCTCAGAGGCAGACTTGTAGGGGCAACCAACAGCCTTAAGTTGCAAGTCATGGTCGAATGACGGCGCGCAATAGACCGAACTGTTACTCATCGGATTCGTGATGACCGTGAGAGTCCTATTCACCGACATCATCTTTGAGGACCAAAAAAGAATACGTCTTGATGGATGCACGTTCAAGTTGCATGGACCGACGAGTAGTGTCCAAGAGCTCATTGACCTTGCCCGCGGTGTGGATATCATATGCATGAGGGACCAGTTCGCCAAAGTAACGAGAGGTACACTCGAAAAACTGCCAAGATTGAAGATGATTGCCACACGGTCGACGGGGTACGACCATATCGATCTCGCAGCCGCGTCACAGAGAGGAATCGTGGTCTGCAATGTTCCCGATTATGGCGCACACATGATCGCGGAGCATGCGTTCGGCCTTCTACTTGCGGTCGCAAGAAACGTATCAGCGGGAACAAATCGATACTTCCGAGACCGGGTGTTCAGTGACAGGGGTTTGGTCGGCGTAGAACTATGGGGGAAAACGTTGGGCATACTAGGGACGGGCAGGATAGGAACACACGCGGCAAGAATTGGACGAGGTTTTGGGATGAAGATTGTGGCGTACGACATCGTCAAGAATCCTCAAGTGGAAGAGACTTACTCGGCGCAATACCTTCCGTTCGATAGAGTGCTCCAACGAGCCGACTTCGTCACCACACACCTGCCCTTGAACGATCAGACAAAGGGCCTCATCTGCAAGAGGACTCTGGGGCTAATGAAAGAAGGTGCCATCTTTGTGAACACAGCAAGAGGCGCCATTGTTGTCACTGAAGATCTGATCGAGGCTTTGAGACAGGGGAGACTTGCGGGAGCGGGACTCGACGTTCTGGAAGCCGAGCAGGAAAGATACTACGACTTCACTGGACTCAACGTAGTCGTGACACCGCACATAGGATGGTACACGAAAGAGGCGATCTCAAGAATAATGGACGCGACACTGGACAACATCAAGGCCTTCATAGATGGAAGCCCGAAGAATCGCGTTAACTGAGACGGGCCGTCAGCGCGCGGTTCTGAGGTTGCACCTAGCGGTCGCAGCCTACCCTCCATGCAAACTCAATCTGTCATAATGAACTGCATGAGACTCTACTCCTCTTGAGTGTCCTTTCAAGGAGTAATCACGACTTTCATCGCGCTGTGCTTCTCCCTAGACATAGTCTCGAATGCCCGCGAAATATGATCAAGCGCAAACCTGTGCGTGATCAATCCGCGAATCCTAGATACGTCTCTCTCCAAGACCGTCAAGCTCTTCCTGAAATCGTCGTCAGTCCGGCCATACGAGCCGTTCAGCTGAATCTCTTTCAAGACAATTCTTAGGATATTTAGTCTGGCGGTTTCTTCGAGCAGACCAACGATAGCAACGCGCCCTCCCTCCTTGGCCGACAAAATGGCTTGAGCTATTGTCTTCTCTAAACCGACCGCCTCCAAGACCGCATCCACGCCTCTCCCCGCAGTTATGTGCCGAACCTGCTCTACAGGGTCCACTTTGCTGGCGTCAATCACGGCGTCAGCCCCCAATGATTCGGCGAATTTCAACCTTGAACCGACTAGATCACTCACAAGTATTCGTCTAGCGTTCTCGCGCGCACCGAGCAGGCAGCTCAGCCCAATAACGCCAGATCCTAATATCAGTACAGTGTCTCCGTCTCCTACCTTTGCGACGGAGGCAGCGTGAATTCCAACGGACAGCGGCTCTGCAAGGGTCGCTTCCTCGAAGGAGATTGAGTCCGGAATCCTATGAAAGACTCGACTCGGCCCTTTAACATAGTCAGCGAAGGCACCAGGGAAATCGAGGCCCACGTGACTCCGCGCTCTACATAGGTTCATTCTGCCTGACAAACACTGTTCGCAAATCCCGCACGGCACTGCTGGCTGCATCGTCACGCGATCTCCAAGCCTTATCCCAGTTGTTGGTTGGCCAATCTTTTCAACGATACCGGCGAACTCGTGACCCATCACGAGAGGTGGGACTCTGCGCTTCGACAATCCTTCGTAGGCATGGAGTTCCGATCCACAAATGCCCACCGCTTTGACCTTTACCAGAACTTCCTCCGGGCTCACTGTCGGTTTCGGCACATCCTCGATTCGAATATCCTTTCCACCGTACCAGACAGCTGCTCTCATCTCTTGACAAGACCTCGACACGCACTTCATCATCATGTTCATAAGCATTCAGTAGTGCGGCTCGATGCACGTGGTTCCGTTCTGGACCATCGAGGTCTCAAAGTCTTTCGACAGAGCTGAAGCTCCGGCGCGAGGTTCCGACTATTTCATCCGTAGTATTTCTCATCAGTGCACAATCGTTGGGGACACACTCTCCTCTGAACATTTCGTTCACTCTTCGAGACATAGATGTTAGTGAAGTGAGACGTTAGCGAGCATGGGGCTTAGGATGCACTCGCCGACCCCTTGTTTTCACGCGAGGGGCTCTGCGATGCAGTTACTGGCTATTGTTCCGCATCATCCTCGAACGAGACCGGGTCCTGCAAACTCTGTTCTTTCTCCGCCATAGGATTCAAAGCACGAACCGATAATGAGCGAACATTGCGTCATGCAGACCATCTTGGCTGCGCAAATCTCATCTCAGCCTCTCTTGGGTAGAACTGCCTGAGTATGACCTATAGAGGTCTAGATCGTTGAATCAGATGCAGCAGATTACGTTCGGGATCTTCTAGGAATGCGGTCCACACGCCTTCCTTCTCTCGTGGTTCGGACTTGAAAGCCACGCCCCTTGTTTTTAGATCCTCGTACGCCTTGTGAATGTCCGTCACAGATATGGCCACGTGGCGCAGGCCGGGATCTCTTTCTCCTTGCGATACCCTCTCGACATCTCCTGCCTCAATGATTTCAACAAGGCTTCCCCCGAGTCTTACATACGTTGTCAGAGACCTCGCGCTTTCATACGCAATACTGAAGCCGAACGTGCTGCAATACCATCTCGCCAAAGCTTTCGGATCCTTGGCTGCAATAGTCACATGTTCAATGCCATTGAACAAGTTCTCCGTCATGCGAGTGCCGCTCCCAATAGATGCTATCTCTTGGCCGCCGCTATGATCTGCAAGGCTTCTTTGATCAGTTCTGATATCTTTGTGAAATTGCCGGCTTCGATGAGATCTCTCTTACAGACCCATGTGCCTCCCACGGCCCATGCGCCGGCCTTGATATACTCGGCCAGATTAGTTGCGCTGACTCCTCCGAGGGGCAGGAACTTCACGTCTGGAAAAACGGCCTTCATCGCCGTGATGTGACCGGGGCCCCCCG
>CAZLHM010000095.1:0-4156 GCA_964559555.1 uncultured Candidatus Bathyarchaeia archaeon | reverse complement strand
AGAAAGTAACCATGTTGGAAAAGGAACTCGCGGAGATGAAGCGCAGAATGGATAGTCTACAGGCCAGCGTCACCGGGACGATACAGCAACTTGAGAGCCGAGGCTGAGAGCTTCCGCTAAGCGTGATGGAGCTGCGAGAAAGTAGCGTGGCCTATGGTTGCTCGTAGGTTTCTTCCCAAGTGACTCGGTACATAAAGTCCGAAGTCTTGGGGAAGGGTGTCGTGAATTTGGCTGTGGCGAACAAGTAGCCACCTGACGCTGCAGTGAACAGGTAGGCGCGTCGGATAGTGTAGTTGGCTTCTGCTTCGGCCCACTCCGCAATATTTGTGATCTTGTTGCCAGACACTGTTGAGGAGGTCATGGCTTTTCGAGGACCAATATTCGTGCCCGTCTCAGTCGTTTCGGATTCGGCTGGGTCTGCCGTTTCGTCGCTGAGGCTCATGTGAGTGATGTAGCCCTTCGTTGTGAAGTCGCCCTTGTGCCACAATGCCATCATTGTTTCTCCGATGTCCACGACAATGTTCCCGCTGACTTGGCGATGAGCGACTTTGCCGACTCGCCTAAGCAGGCGATTCTTTAAGTTGTCTGCGTAGATTGCCTCACCGACTAGGACTCCGCTAGCCTTAGGTCCCTTTTCTGTGATTTTTGCTTCCACGCTGTTCACCTCCCTTAGATATCTACCCAGATCTTTGCCGATTCCGTCCAGATCTCGGTGGTTCCGGTTATGCCCGACAATGTCGCCGGAAACGGACCATATGCCTGCGCCTTGTATGCCCCCTCTCCTGACGCTCCGACAGCGTAGCTCGGTGCATCTGCAACATCGTCGTACTGCCACCACAACTCGTAGGTTCCCGCCGACAGAATCAAAGATGCAGGATTACCGGCTGAAATCTGAACTTCGTTAGTTCCAGCAACCAGAGTGGCGGATGGGCCCTCCCACTTCAGGTTTTGGGGGGATGCAGTGTCGTACAGTGCGAAGCGGCCGTGTCCCTGAGCCACATGGCTGTAGAATCGAATTGCGGAGACTTCACCCGGCGCCGTCAAGGTGAACGACTTGGCGCGTTTCATGTAGCCCTTGATGCGGATTGCATATGTGTGTGCGTGCGGACATTTCAGGTTCTTCTGCGAGAGTCCAGCAATGTTGAGGGTTGACGGAAACCCTCCGCTTACGTACGACGTCGTGGTGCCATAAGCGTCTCCTGCCACGCCGCTCGAATAGTGGTATTGCTCACCGTTTGCATCGATCTCAGTAACGCCTATCCAGTAAGTTCCTGCCACAAGTAGATATGCTCGGCTTTGCAGGTTGATCTCATTCCAAGCACCCGCACTGCCCACAAAAACATCTGACTGACCAAGAAGATTGTTCGGACTTGCATTGTCGTAAATGCAGACGCGCTTGTTGCCCACCACCACGGCGAGATAGATGTGCAGTTGCTTCACGGTGCAAGGAGCGTTAACGGTGATCTTCAGAAACCATGTATTGTCAGATCCGATAGTGGTGGCGGCGCCAGTTGTGGTTATACCTTCCTCAACCGTCGGATAATTCTGTGAACCGATTGTCTTGTTGCCGTACTCAGACCCTTTCTTGTGGCCTAGGACCTGACTGAATCCGCCGAACGTTTCCTGAATCGAAGCCAGCTTTATCGGCAGGCCTGTGAGGATTTGGCTGAAGCCTCCAAAACTCTCAGAGATGGTTCTTTGCTCTGCCTTGCTAGTCTGAACGATGGACAGCTCGTATGGAAGATTTCCGCTTCGCAGGGGGCCGAACCGTGGATCAATCATCAGGGCGCAAATT
Source organism: uncultured Candidatus Bathyarchaeia archaeon (assembly GCA_964559555.1). Classification (GTDB taxonomy): domain Archaea; phylum Thermoproteota; class Bathyarchaeia; order 40CM-2-53-6; family 40CM-2-53-6; genus CAVPLU01. Next base: position 2,361 of record CAZLHM010000095.1, on the reverse strand, counting down.
TGAGGCGACCCATCCTCTAAATCGAAGAAGCGTGCAACTCCGTCTGCTAGACCTTTCAGAGCTGTCTTTTCGGCAACATGGTCCGCGGTGATCAGGCCTCTGATGACGTATTCCTCTCCGAGGTTGCCGTGAACCTTACGATGAGAGAATTTCTTGCCCGGTATTGGGCGTTGCACGTAGATCTTTTGATCTCGCTCCTCAACATCGACGACAAGAGGCAGAGTTTTCTCTCCAAACTTCACCACTTCCCGCTACCTCCTTTCCAGTTGCCTTTCAATCGACGCGAGAATGTCGCTGAGGGTGACGGCCCTGTTTGTCAACTCAACTGTCATCCTTTCGCCCTCACCATACTCATAGGCGACAGACTGAACGGTGAACGCGGCGTTGACCTCCATGCTGCTGCTAACGAACTGCTTCGAATCGCCGACATGGAGAACTTCGGCTTCCGCATCAAGAGTGATCGATATGGCGGGCTTGGAGTAATTCGCCAAGAGCTGCAGGGCTCTTAGCTGGCAAAGGACAAGTGATGTCCACTGCGACTCGGAGACAACCTTCATTCGCTTGCCGTGTGTTTTGATTGCATCCTCATCTGAAACGACCACAACGATTTGAGCCCCAGAAGCGTCTTCTCCGCCTCGCAGCTTGAGCACTGTGGCAAGGTCCCGGTAGTCAGTCGTATGCTCCATTACGAAGCAGTTCTCGCCTTCCTCAAAAGCAGACAACTCTACTACCTCACGTGCATCTTCCTGTCTGCATCAACGCTCACGGTTGCTGCCCCCAGTGCTGCAACCTTCGAAAGAAGATCATATGCGGTTTGATCTGTCTCGCTTAGCGTCACGGAGATGTTTTCGAGATGAGATGATACTGTGCCCAGTAGGACCTGTTTGAATGGCGCGAGGAACTGCTCGTGAATCTGTTCAATGATTGATTTCAAGGTTGCATTCGTGAAGAGAGCTGACTCGATGTGGGTTCGCATCATCGCCTGAACCATGCTGCGACCTTGAAGCTTCATAGTTGGTGTAGGCGCGACAGCCTTGCCTAGGACCTCGATACGTCCGAAGAAAAGCTTGGTGCCATAGCGGTAGACTGCGAAATCGTAGAGCCCCTTCACGTCGGTATCTATGTAGGGTATCTCAAGTTGGGCGATGTCCTCGCTTGGGTTTGAGGAGACACGGATCACAGCGCAATCCCAAATCTTCCTTCCCTGAATCCAGACATCGTACTCTTTGGCGCTGTCAGGATTGTCGGCATCTAGATGAATGCTGATTTCAATCGTCGTCAAGACATGAGGATACGTTGCCGTGCCCGGCCATTCTCCCGTGACAACTGCGATTCCCGTGGTTGGCGCCGAGAGGGTCACTGAGACCTTGCCGTCGCTTCCTGTGATGCCGCTGTTCGCACTCAAGTTGCCATGCGATGTCGAGAAGTTGATTGTCTTCCCTGAGGCGGGGTCCCCATCTTCGTCCCTCAGTGTGAATGTGATTGATGCGCTGGTGGGGGAGGATGCGCCCTGCCTGTTGATGATGTAATTGTCTGTCTCAACCGTTATCGAGTAGGATTCTCCGTAGAGGTATTCGTCGCCGCCGAAGATGTCACTGGACAGCTCAGATGTGTACAGGAGACTGTTGCCCGCATCGTAGATCTTGAAGCGCCCAGTGATCGGGTAGGGCTTGGTTGACACGTCTAGTGTTGCTGTTCCGCCGGACTCGGTTGCCTCTGCGATCAGAACGTCTGAGGCATCGAAGAGTTTAGCCTTGTAGCCTGTGGAGAGGTTTGTGACTTTGATTGACCCGCTTCTGCAGACGATTATGTCATCGAACCAGTGATATTGCGTGTTGCCGGGAAGCGCGTAAACGATTGCGTATGCTTCAACGCCAACCCGCAGGTCCTTGTCGCCGGAGCTTGTGGTCACTACATCGTTCTTCCAAATCCAAACGTTCTGGTCACCAGTCGCTGCTTGGTCGAGAAACAAAGTGTCGCCGAGTCTCACCCGCCTCGCAAAGGCCATGGTGGAGGGCGCAGCTTGCCAACGGTGACGGACCTGCATCCGAACCTGACTCAGCCCAGCCGGAATTGTGACTGTTCGTTTCCGCCGCAGGTATTTGCCAACATCAACATTGAGTGAGCTTGCCTGTGGATCCTTCGTTAGTGCGAGGAGCGAGTACGGCGAGGAGTAGGCAGTCGCATGAAGAGAAGTTGAACTCCCCGCATCCCAGAAGTAAGGCAGGTTCTCCTCCTCAACCCAACCGTCAAGGCTGTCAAATCTGCTGTAGTAGATTCTCCCTTCGACCTGCCGCACCAAAGTGGGCAACTGCTATCGTCTCCACTTCATGGCGCTGCCAAGCTCTCGGCTGATCATGC
>CAZLHM010000094.1:0-4214 GCA_964559555.1 uncultured Candidatus Bathyarchaeia archaeon | reverse complement strand
GTTCAGGTTTCGCTTTCAGGAAGGATGCATTCAAATCAACACTGGGCCTGATGACGCCTACGCAGTTTGGCCCAATGATCCTCATCCCGTACTTCTTTCGAATTTCTCTTATCTGATCTTCTAGCCTTCTGCCTTCCTCGCCGATCTCTCTGAAACCTGCAGAAATTATAACTGCGCCTTGCACTCCAGCTTTGCCGCAGGCTTCAACGACTTCTGGAACAATCCACGCAGGCGTTGCTATTACAGCGAGATCGATTTGCTCGGGCAGACTTCCGACGCTCGGGTGGCAGTGAATCCCGAGTACAGTCGTTCTATTCGGATTCACAGGGAATATCGTACGATTCTTTGAAAGGAGCAGATTCTCGAGTATTGCTCTTCCAACGCTGCCTTCCTTTTCGGTGGCGCCGATGAGAGCAACGGTCCTTGGGTTGAGCATTCTCTTGTGTGCGTTCGTTTTGTCGGGGACGTCATTATTCATTGACCTTTACATCCTGCCAAACCGTGCTCTCCGAGCGGCACCATGTCTCCTCATGCTAGAGGAGCCTCAAGCTATCGCTCGCCTGACCATGCTAGCCGGACGGTGCCTCTTATATGACACGCTAGGTTGCGAGCCAAGGCGTGCGTCAACATCTCGAAGTGACGCGCATACGAACACCTATTTGCGGGAAGAATTAGAAGAAGCCCGATAGGATGAAAGAGAAGGGTAACAGGTCATGAGCGTTCATGAACAAGCTAGGCGCTACTTCAACTCAGGCTACAATTGTGCCGAATCAGTGCTGTTGGCTCTGGGCAGACAGGCTGTTCTGAAGGCACGGGGTTCTGAGCCTTTCATTCCAAGAATTGCAACAGGTTTTGGAGGCGGGATCGCTCGGAATGGAAGTACGTGCGGAGCCTTGGCAGGAGGCATATTGGCTATCGGCCTAGTTTTGGGACGCGACAACCCCGAGATGAGCCGAGATCTCTGCTACGCGGCAGCAGACCGCTTCTACACCGAGTTCATTGAGAACTTTGGCACATCCAGATGTCGTGACCTCACAGAGCTCGATCTGAAAAAGCCAGAGGACAGAGAAGTGTATGAAAGTAGAGTCCATGAGGCACGATGCAACCCTATTGTAGTTTGGGCGGCGAAGAGAGCCCACGAGATTATCCTAGAATCTTGGCGATGAAGGCATCTTTCCGAATGTTTAGAGCACGTCGGATCAGATTCAACCGCCAATCTATCAGGATGATTCCGGCAAGCCCGTCGTAGAGGGATCAGTTTTATCCTCTCTACTGTGCGAAGAAGATCCCCATGGACCCTATCTACAAAAACTGCTTTTGGCTAGCTTCTTACGGGCCGTACACGCCTAACGCGCCTCTGGAAGGCGCTGACGATGCCGATATCGCCATCATAGGTGGCGGATATACCGGTTTTTCCGCGGCGTACCACCTACGGCAGGCTGACCCGTCGCTCAAAGTAGTCCTGCTCGAGAGCGAGGAGGTGGGCTTCGGAGCCAGCGGACGCAACGGCGGCTTCGCGATGACCGTATTTGGCCTATCCATTTGGTGGGCGGTGACGCGATTTGGCAAGGAACGAGCCGAGGAGGCGCATCACTACATGGAAAGGGCCGTAGACCTAGTCGAGTCCCTCATTAAGGGACATGATATTGCATGCGACGCTAAGCGCGCAGGATTTCTACGCGCCGCCACGACGCCGGGTTACGTCAAACGCATTCAACATGACATAGCTACGGTGAAGAGCTTGGGGATCACCGGTATAGAGTGGATTGATGCCGCGACGCTACACGACCGGGTGCGTTCACCACGCTACCTCGGAGCTTGGTGGGAGCCTCGATGTGTCATCCTCAATCCCGCGAAGCTGGCACGAGGGATGAAACAGGTTGCACAGAAAGCCGGCGCTGTGATCTACGAGAATACGCCGACGTTGGAAGTACGTCGTGACGCCGATTTCACCCTGCGCACACAAAAGGGGACACTCAAGGCCCGCAAGTTGGTCTTTGCGGCTAACGCGTGGTCGCACCTGCTTCCCGGACTGTCGTCCAAGCAGATACCAGCTTTCACTTACATGGTGGCCACGGAACCATTGACGAAGTCACAGTGGTCGGAGATCGGGTGGCAGGGTGGCGAGGGCATAGAGGATGCCCGAAACCTAGTCCACTATTACCGGCCAACGGTGGACGGTCGCATAGTAATGGGCGGAGGTCCTGTGGGCATCAGCTACGGCAGAAACATGGCCAAGGATGAGAGTGAGGCCGCTTGGTCTCACTTAGAGCGCCACATCGGTGCAATTTTCCCGTCCCTCAAGAGCATCAAGATCGAGTACCGATGGGGCGGGCCGTTCTCTGTCACCATGGACTTGGCGCCGGCGCTAGGCTACGCGGGCGACAAGCGCGCTGTCTATAGCTTGGGCTGCGTAGGACACGGCGTCTCCACTGCCCACCTCAACGGTCAGGTGATACGCGATCTGATTCTAGAAAAGGAGACCGATCTCGCGAAGCTCTTCTTTGTGAACCGTCGTGTCATTCCTTGGCCACCGGAACCTCTCCGATTGGCTGCGAGCGTGGCCATCCGTGGCTATCTGCAATTGGAAGACTGGAGTTACGAGCGTCACACGCCGCTCTAGTGGATTCTGTCAGATGCAAAGGGGGGTCGAAAGTTTCATGTGTGACACACTCGTGGCGCTCAAGAACACGACCGCTGACGGTTCAGTAATCCTTGCAAAGAATTCGGATCGAGAACCGAATGAAGGGCACGGCCTGCTCTTCTTTCCCCGACAGAAGCATAACCCGGACAGAGAGAAAGTCAAGTGCACCTACTTGGAGATACCACAGGTTCAGGAAACCTACGCAGTCGTTCTGAGCGCTCCTCACTGGATGTTCGGGTGCGAAATGGGTGCAAACGAATATGGTGTCTCCATAGGCAACGAAGCAGTCTTCACGAAAGAATCAGAGAGAGATACAGGCCTCCTCGGCATGGACATGATGCGTCTAGGTCTCGAACGAAGCAAGACGGCGACCGAGGCGCTTGAAACGATTGTTTCGCTCCTACAAACCTATGGTCAAGGAGGAATCTGCGGATTCGAAGACAAGAAGATGAAGTATCACAATAGCTTCCTAATCGCCGACCTCGAGGAGGCCTGGGTTCTCGAGACCGCTGACAGGTTCTGGATCGCTGAGAAAGTACAAGATATCCGAACAATATCTAACTGTCTCACAATTGGGTCGCGCTACGACAGAATCCATCCTGAGCTGATCTCACACGCTGTCAAGAAAGGCTACTGCTCATCAATGTCTGACTTCGATTTCCGCAAGAGCTTCACCGCCGGAGTCCTCGACAAGAGGACTTGGGGAGGCAAGGGACTCGAGAGGCACTCATACACAACAAGAACGCTCAAAGAGCATGAGGGCAGCATCGATGTCTCCCTCATGATGAAGACGCTTCGGAGTCACAACCTCAGGGATCCGTCGATCGCAAAGTCGTGGGACCCTTCAAAGGGCGGAATGAACTGCATCTGCATCCATGCCAAACCCATCTCTGTTCCCACCCAAACTACTAGCTCCTATGTGGGTCATCTTCTTCCCGAGTTGCAGACTCATTGGTTCACAGGGACAGCAGCGCCATGCACCTCACTGTTCAGACCTGTCTTTGTCGAGGCGGGTCTTCCTGATTTGGGGCCGCTCCCGCAAGGGGTCTACGATAGTAAGAGCATGTGGTGGTTGCATGAACGGCTGCACCGAAAGATACTTGAAGACTACGTGGACGGACTGGGGGCAATCCGAGACGGCCAGCGGGATTTTGAATCAAGATACCTGAATCGTGTGTCGCAAGTCCGGTCGGATATCAAGAGCGGCAGACTTGCAGACAACAGGACTAGTGTGCTTCGCCAGATCACCGAGGAAGCTTTTGCGGAAGCTGAAAAGCTGGAATCGAAATGGGTAGGTGACATAGAAGGACTTCCGATCCGTAAGAAGCTCGGTTTTCTTTACCGCAGGTACTGGAGTAGCCTGAACAGACGAGCTAAGATGCCCTAATGACAGATTTCTCGTTCTTACGACGCTCGTATGCTGTGTGCTTCAGCTCGATGGGTCGCTCGCATGTTCGGAGCGTATTCTTTGCGTCCGCGACTCGCAGTGAATCTTGCCGAGCATTTCAGGCGACTTGATCATCATCTTTCAGAGTGCGCGCCTGCTGCGATGAGTCTCAAGAGCCCATGG
>CAZLHM010000093.1:0-4356 GCA_964559555.1 uncultured Candidatus Bathyarchaeia archaeon | reverse complement strand
TATCTCGACATTGACGGAGATGGCATAAGAGAACTCAAGAGTTTCGTCGCCGCCTATGAGCAGCAGAAACAGCAACAGCAGCAAGCACAGATGACTCAGTACTTGACCTATGCCGCTATCGCTGTGATAATCATCGTCATTGGACTGGCCTTCGTGTACAGGAGAAGGAAAAAGGCTTAACATCTAACTCTCCCTTCTTCTCTTTTTTTGTAGACAACCATTGGTGATGCGAGACTACTTAGTCAAGCGAACAGCATCAGCGCTTGGGACTTTCGCACTAGCGATCGTGCTCAACTTCTTTCTGTTCAGAATAATGCCGGGCGACCCAACGAGAACTGTGATCGGCGATTTCAGAGTGGCGCCTGAGGTCAGAAAGGTGCTCATTCATCAATTTGGCCTTGACCAGCCGATATGGGTCCAGTTTATCCTCTACTTACAGAACCTATTGGTGGGAAACTTGGGCGTCTCGTTCCAGTATCGAGGAACCCCTGTTGCTGCAATAATCTTCGGAAGGCGCCTTTTCAACACATTCATCCTGATGGGCTCATCGATCAGCGTAGCCCTCATCATTGGAATCGTAGTCGGGACCGTGGCCGCCTGGAAGCGGGAATCGAAGTTTGACATATTCACCGTGATCTTCTCGCTCGTGACTTACTCAATGCCTGTCTTCTGGCTTGGCATGCTAATCATTCTCGTGTTCGGCTACTATCTTGGCAGCATTCCGATCGCAGGCACGATCTCAGTCGGGTTGACCTACTCGAACGTCTTCGAGTACGCTGCCGACTATCTTCACCACATGACGGGGCCATTCGTGACTCTGACATTATCGTTCATTGGATACTATTTTCTCATAATGAGAGATTCAATTCTCGACGTCTTCACAGAGGACTACATGCTGACAGCCAAGGCAAAGGGCCTGAGTAACAGGAAGATCCTGTTCAGACATGCAATGAGGAATGCGACGCTCCCAATGGTCTCTCTGGTAGCAGTAGAAGTAACCTATCTCTTTGGAGGAGCAACGATGACAGAGACCGTCTTCTCTTGGTATGGTATCGGCCGCCTGATCTACGAGGCCGTCGTGATGGCGGACTATCCGGTTCTTCAAGGGATATTCGTCGTGATGGCTATTATCGTTATTTCAGCGAACTTCTTGGCTGACATTGCGTACGCTCTCTTGGATCCTAGGATTCGGTACTAGGGAAGCGAGGGACTCGATGGCCCAAGAGTCGGCTGCACTTGAGACCAAAGAGGTCCGGTTTTGGGTATACCGGAGAAAGCTGGGTGACTTCTGGAGACTATACAAAAGAAGTGCGCTCGGTAAGCTGGGCCTGGTCATCGTCTCATTCTTCGTTGTGGTGGCAGTTGCTGCGCCGTGGATAGCCCCGTTTGACCCTTTTTCTTTCGTCGGAGACCCCTTCCTCAAACCCTCAATGACGCACATCCTTGGAACGGATCAGGTTGGCCGCGACATTTTCAGCAGAGTAATCTATGGTACCAGAATCTCTCTGATCGTTGGGCTTGTAGCCAGCGCAATGACGATCGGTTTGGGAACTGTAATCGGTCTAGTCTCAGGATATCTCGGAGGTTGGATCGACAATGCCCTGATGAGAATCACAGACCTTTTCATAATAATCCCCGCACTGCCACTGATGCTCATCATGGCTGCCATACTTGGAAAGGGAATAATGAACATCATAATCGTGATCACAGTCGTGGGCTGGACAGCAACCGCAAGAATGGTCAGATCTCAGACCCTGTCGTTGAAGGAGCGACCCTTCACGGAAGCGTCCAGAGCGATCGGTTCAACGGACCTCCACACGATTGCTCGGCACATCGTTCCAAACGTTTTCCCGCTGGTTTTCGCGAATGGAATGATAGCGATAGTTGACGCCATTCTGTCGGAAGCGGGCCTCAGCTTTTTAGGGTTCGGTGACCCGTCGGCTCCAAGCTGGGGAATGGTGCTTCATTTTGCCGACATCGCTGGAGCCACAGTTAATGGGTATTGGTGGTACATTGTGCCCCCAGGCATTTGCATAATGTTCCTTGTGATGGGGTTCGCTTTCATCAGCTACAGCACAGACCAGATTCTCAACCCGAGGCTGAGACGGAGATAGACCGCCTTGAACATCCTAGAGGTCAGGGATCTGACCACTCACTTCTTCATGCAAGAAGCTGTGGCCCGGGCCGTAGAGAACGTCAGCTTCGAGCTGAGGAAGGGCGAGATGTTGGGCCTTGCGGGTGAATCAGGCTGCGGAAAGACCACCACCGCTCTCTCGATCATGAAACTGCTTCCGCCCGGCGGCAGGATCCTGAACGGGGAGATCATCGTTGACGACGAAGACCTGGTGAAGAAGACCGACTCCGAGATGAACGCGATCAGATGGAAGAAGATCTCGATCGTATTCCAAGGCGCGATGAACGCATTGAACCCAGTAATCCGGGTTGGCGACCAGGTCGCAGAAGCCATCACCGAGAAAGAGAACGTGACAAGACAAGAGGCTTTGCAGAGGGCTCGCTCGCTATTCGAACTAGTCGGCTTGGATAGCTCTCGAGTCACAGACTATCCACATGAGTTCAGCGGCGGCATGAGACAGAGAGTAATGATCGCGATGGCATTAGCGTGCAATCCCAGCATCATCATCGCCGATGAACCAGTCACGGCCTTAGATGTGGTTGTCCAAGCTAGAATATTGGAACTCATCAAGGAGCTTCAGACGCAACTCGACCTTTCAGTGATTCTAATCACCCACGATCTTTCCGTGATAGCTGAGACTTGTGAAAGGGTCGCCATAATGTACGCAGGAAGAATTGTCGAACTTGGCAACGTCAAGGACATCTACAAGGACCCTTGGCACCCGTACACCGGCGCGCTGATCACAGCCTTTCCCAGCATAGCCGGACCGAAGAGGCGTTTCAATTCTGTTCCAGGCGACCCTCCGGATCTCACGTCACCGCCGAGCGGCTGCAGGTTTCACCCAAGATGCCCTTTGAAAGATGAGACATGCCAAGAACATGATCCCGAATATCGCAACGTGGGCACGGATCACTATGTAGCATGCCGCCACTGTGAGAAGTTCCGCGAAAAGATACTAGGAGAGAGGGCCTGACGCAAGAAGAGACGTTTCTTACGGTCAAGAATCTGTCTGTTTGGTTTCCGGCTCGGAGAGGAGTCTCTGGTATCTTCACGAGAAAAGAGGAATGGGTACGCGCGGTAGATGATGTCTCATTCAACGTGCGCAAGGGCGAGGTAATGTGCCTTGCCGGCGAGAGCGGAAGCGGAAAGACCACAGTCGCAAGGGCTCTACTTGCCCTGACAAAGAGCAGATCCGGCAGCGTCAAGCTCGGGGGCAGTGATATCCTCTCGCTGCCGAAACCGGAACTGAGGAAGCTTCGATGCAAGATGCAGATCATTTTCCAAGATCCATACGAGTCAATCGATCCTCGAATGAGCGTGTTGGAGATCCTGACGGAACCTCTGGAAGTAAACAAGGTTGCTCAAAGTCGAAGGGAGAGGGAGGAGAGGGCGTACAAAGCGTTGGAAGATGTCAGGCTGCTGCCCCCGTTTGAGTTCGCCAGAAGATTCCCGCACGAGCTCAGTGGGGGTCAACGACAACGTGTCGCAATAGCTCGTGCCCTTGTTCTTCAGCCGGCACTCCTTATCGCGGATGAGCCGGTATCCATGCTGGATGCGTCAATCCGCGTGCAGATTCTTAATCTCCTGCTCGACCTCCGGGAAGAGTACGATCTCACCTTCATATTCATCACCCATGACCTTGCTCAGGCCAGGTACGTTGGTAATGATATCGTGATTATGTACCTAGGAAGAATGATGGAGTACGGGCCCGTGGAGGATGTGGTCAGTAAACCTATTCACCCGTACACAAGAGCACTCGTCTCCAACGTTCCCGTGCCGGATCCGACCACCAAGCGAGATAGGATTGCGGTGAAGGGGGAGACGCCCAGCGCATTAGAGATGCCTTCGGGTTGTAGGTTCCATCCCCGATGTCCTCACGCCGAGCAGATCTGTAAGACGAAAGAGCCGGAGTTTCTACAAGTAGAGGACAATCGGTATTCCGCATGTCACTTCAATAACCGATGGGTCGCCTAGGGATCTGGCAGGCACACAAGACATAATCAGACGGAACTGAGCAACTCCAAGAAGACATCCGCGAAGAGCGGGCGCGAACTCTTATCTCGTCACCCTCTTGTCATCCTAGGTTATCTACAACAGAGAGCATGGTCCTTGGTCGATGAAATAACTTTCACGTCAGACGAGCTTGACGAAGTGATTGGACTCTTTAAGGGTCTCATCAGGATCGATACAACGAACCCGCCGGGGAATGAAGGCAAAGCTGC
>CAZLHM010000092.1:0-4384 GCA_964559555.1 uncultured Candidatus Bathyarchaeia archaeon | reverse complement strand
CCGACAAGGGCATCATGATTCGAGCAGCCGAGATGGGAACGGTGACTGAGGAGGCACCGGGAGCCTACAAGGACGTTGACCGTGTCGCGGAAGTCAGCCACCAAGTAGGCATTGCAACGAAGGTCTGCCGCCTCGTACCGATCGGAGTGACGAAAGGCTAGACATTCCACCCATATCCTAACGTGGAAGACCGGTCCCGAATCAAGGGTGTAGTCATTGAATAACCTGGTTTTGGTAACGCGGGCCAACTTCTTGCCCTTGGCTGTCGTCATCGTCGCGGCTGGCCTATCGGCCTCGCTTTATGCACATGGAGTCTTCAATCCGTTTGATGCGTTTCTTGTGCTCATTGGCGCTCTGCTGACTCATGCGGCGGTGAATGTATTCAACAACTACTTCGACTACCGATCTGGAATTGATGCTAGAACTACGAAGACACCCTTCAGCGGCGGCGTTGACATCTTGGTGCAAGGCAAGATGAAACCCTCAGTCGCCTTCGGCATCGGTCTGACCTGTCTTCTCGGAGCTGGCGTGATAGGCATCTACTTTCTAGCACGCGTATTCTATCCCTTGTTTCCCATTCTCCTTTACGGGTTGATCGCGATATCTCTGTACAGTCCCGTCTTTTCGAAGATTCACGCGCTCAGCGAGATCGTAGCGGGAACAGGCTTCGGATTCATGGGGTTAGGAGCATACGTCACTCAAGCAGGAGTAGTGGACGGCACAGGGATCAGTGTCTTTGTCCCGGTCTCCATCCTCGTTGCGTTGCTCCTGTTCTTGAACGAATTCCCGGACGCCGAGGCAGACAAGACAGCGGGAAGACGACACTTAGTTATACTGCTTGGAAAGAAAAGATCAGCTTGGGTCTATGTCGCCGGCCTCGTGGCGACGTACGTGTCGATCCTTCTAGCTGTTGCCGGCAGAGCCGCTCCCTTCACAGTGCTCATTTCATTCATTACCACGCCAATCGCATACAAGGCTGGACGAATAGCGATTAACAGCTACGACCGAGTCCCAGAACTGGTGCCTGCTCTCGCATCGAACGTACTGGTTATCCTCTCAACAATTCTCCTACTTGCTGTCGGGTTCTTGGCTGGACTGTACGTTTGACGAGGCGAAGAGCGTTCAAGACGATGCATGGAGATTGCCCAGAAGATTCTACCTAGACCGCACGAACTTCCAAAGGAGAACACCGCAGACCAAGCCGAGAATAATCACCACACCGACCAGAGAGCGAATGACCCTCACCGCCACTATTAACATTAGGAGCAGAATGCCAACTGCAACGTAGGGAGCGAGCGATCCAAATCTCGCCCTTGTCTGGATGAGAAGCAGCCCAATCAGGACAGCGAGAATCAAGACAATCTCTAGTGGACCAAGCATTTTCCATCGCAGTTTGACCTTTCGCTTCCCTGTGGTACTTTATGGTTAGCCTTGATTTGAGCGCGAATGCCCTAGTCTTGGACCGCCGACCACAGTCCCCACTGAGAAAAACCAACAGAGAGAACGGAGAGCGACAGATGCGCTCGAGGCTCTGCTTAGAGACCGAGTCCCTTGAGGAGAAACTTCCTCTGGCAGTGTGGGCAGTATTGAGAGAAACGTCCGATCCACTGTCCGCAATAGCCGCACCTGATTGAATCTGAGGCCATGTCTGTGCACCGCCTTCAAGAACGCAGTCGGCATACTTGCCGCTTCACGTCTTGTTGATTGCCATATCGCGTGCTGTCGCACGCCTCTTTTCTCTTGATTGTGTTGAAAGAGTATCGGCGATTTTGACGCTCATGATGCATCTAGCTCGCAGGAAATCTTACTGCGCTGTCTCGTTTCTCAGGCGACTAGCAATGGCACATGAAATCTTCTGTCCACCGCAAACGGTATCAGCCTCAAACTAAGGGAGTTGGGTCGGTGCTCTCATGCATGTTGGGCCACGAGTTCGGGCAGAGAACCTCAAAGTCACGGGAACTCTACAACCGCGCGCTGCATGTCCTCCCGGCGGGAGTCAGCTACCGGAATCGGTTCCTCGAGCCCTATCCGTTCTACGTCGACTCGGCGCGTGGCAGCAAAGTCATCGATGTTGAAGGCAACCGCTACACGGACTACTGGTGCACCCACTTCTCCATGATTCTGGGACATTCTCATCCCAGAGTGAAAGACGCTCTTGCGAAGCAGCTCGACAAGGGCTGGAACTTCGGTCTCGTCCACGAACTCGAAATTAGACACGCGGAGCTCATCAAGCGCTTCGTACCAGGTGCGGAGATGATCAGGTTCTCAAGTTCTGGCACCGAGGCAAGCATGTACGCCATCCGGCTCGCGAGGACGTTCACAGGACGCTCATTGATCGGGAAATTTGAGGGGGGGTGGCACGGAGGCTACGACGCGCTCCACTGCGCCATAAAGCCCCCCTTCGAAATCCTGCCTTCTGGCGGACTGACTCGAGGCGCTTTGAGCGACACCATCGTCCTACCCTACAACGATCTTGATGGAACCAAAAGAGTCGTGGGAAAGAGGAAGCTTGCATGCATAGTCGTAGAACCAGTCTTGGGCGCCGGAGGAATGATTCCGGCCGATCGAGAATTCTTAGTAGGACTTCGTGAATTATGCGACGAAACCGGCGCCCTACTGGTCTTCGATGAAGTGATAACCGGCTTCAGGCTCGGTCTTGGCGGGGGCCAAGCCTACTTCCATGTCCGACCTGACTTGACGGTCTTCGGAAAGATAATCGGTGGCGGCCTTCCGATCGGCGCGATCGGAGGACGACACGACATAATGGAACGCATGGATCACACCAAGTATTCTGGCGACCAGTTCTGCTTCCAAGGCGGAACCGGAGCTGCAAACATCCTAACGCTTGTGGCGGGCGAAGCAACGGTTCAGACGCTCACTGCCGAGCCTGTCTACGACAAGATCGACCGTCTAGGTGATACCGCGAGAACGCGCCTCTCGGAAGCCTTTGATCGCCTAGGCTTCGATGCTCGGGTTACAGGCGTAGGCTCGTTGCTTGCGATTCACTTCACGAAGCAGAAGAATGTCCACGATATCCGATACTCCTCGGACGCGCACAAGGAGCAATCGAAGAGGATGTTCACGTTCCTTCTCGACAACGGCATATTGATGCTGCTACCCGAGCAATTGCACGCCGCAATATCGTACTCACACTCAGAAGAAGATGTCTACACTCTGGTCACATGCGTTGAGGAATACTTGAAGACGCAGAAAAGCTAACGCGCCTTCGACTCAATCTGTGAGATCTGAGAGTCGGCCCCGACGCCTAACGTCGCACACTGTCAGTCCGTAGCATGGACGAGCGGAAGATCGATCTTTGTCTTGAGGCCCGGACTTGAAGCCACGACGTTTGGTATCGCGTTCACCACAATGGCCGCCGTCGCCTGATCGCCTTGGACGCCCCCACGTATAGCCAGATCAATCGGCGGCACTCCATGGATTCTTATGGAGTCACGTGGGTCATTTGCACCCAAGATTTTCTGGTCAAGAGGTTGGCTATTCCCGAACCTATCGGCCCCACACCGTACAGAGCAACCTTGACTGTCTTCGTGCGATCACTTGCTGATCCGCGCTACGCGTTCTCTCGATACAATAAGAAGATAACAGCTCCGCCGGAGCTATTGCGCGAACGGAGCGAAATTCCAAATCATGAAGATCCCGCAGGTTCGCGTCAAATCACGTAAGAACTTGAAGTAGGACTAATATACGGTCAGGAGGGCTAGTCAGCGCTCGATCCTCAGATGCCACAGGCAACTGTCGGAATATTTGGAAGCCGAGGCCAGATGGCATTGATCACGGAGATCCCGTCGTTTGAGGCTGGATTGATCGCGTTCGTCCTCGTCTTCCTATTGATGGGGATCATGTTCTACATTCTCAGAACGGAGAGGAACAAGACGGTGCCACCATTGGATCCTCTCGGCCCACACGACACAGTCAGACTGGAGAATCCGCTCTCCGCCTCAGACGCTCCTTTCCTTGCGATCGTGACACTCGTGATCTTAGAGCTCGTCTTGGACGTTCTGATTGTTGTGAGCGTGCTTCAAGGAATGGGGTCGGTAGCAGTCGGAACAATGCTCGCGCTTGCGGCGTTCCTAGCCGCAGCCATCTTGGCGGTCTACAGAAGCACGTACATGAGCGATGCGTACACGAGAAAACCACGTCTGGAAATCGTTGCCGCGAGCCTGTTCAAGAAGACTAGCGAAGGTAAAGAGAATGAGTGAGAAGAGCGCTGGCGACAGAGGAAAGAAGAAAAGGCCTACGATGAATAGACGGCAGTTTGTTCAAACTGTAGTTGCCGCCGGAATTGCCGGAACCATTCTCTCATTTCTGTCGCTCCTGATGTCGCTTCTGCCAAGCGCAGGAGCTGGGGAAGAGCAAGGGGAGG
>CAZLHM010000091.1:0-4605 GCA_964559555.1 uncultured Candidatus Bathyarchaeia archaeon | reverse complement strand
GTGAGATGTGTTTTCTAACCGCGTTTATTTCTTGTATTTCGGCTCCGCACATGAGGAGTAGGTCAGTCACTTTCTTAATGTCTTCTAGACTTATGCCTTCGGCCGGTAGGGTCATCAGCGCCGAACAGCCACCCGTTATGCAAGCGAAAAAAAGGTCCTCTCTCTTTGCGTTCTTCGCTATTTCGATGATCTTATTGGATGCTTTGACCCCGTTTTCATCTGGGACTGGATGACCGGCTTCTATCACATGTACTTTGCTAAGCTTCCGGCCTTGGCCTCTCTTTTCGACAACAAGTCCCTTCTTGATTCTGTCTCCTAGAATGTGTTCCAATGCCTCCGCTATGGACGAGGATCCTTTTCCTCCTCCGACAATGTATATGTCTCCGATCTTTGAGAGGTCGTAGGTGAGTGAAGCAACTCGCAAAACATTTCCTTGAAGGGTAACCAGGGCTTTGACTGCTTCATAGGAGTCTATTGCTTCTAGGGCGTGCTCAATCACGTCCAAAGCGATCTTTCTTCCCTCAACGGTGCCGTGAGAGAGCAGCGCACTCCTGTTCTTTATGACCGACACACCGGCCTGCTCCCGCGTTCTCTCTGAAATAGGCGCAAATGAATCTTTGTGAACTTAAGGTTATACCATTACTAGGATGAGTTGTTCTTCGGGAAATGGTGTAACGCGATCAGAAGGTGACAAGATGCAGCTTCTATCTCGTTTTGTCATGTGTTGTGCGATTAGAGATGCGGTGCGCACCACGCATGGCGACGACAGCACGCGACGAATGATACGACGAGAATACTCCTGTGTAGCTAGAGAAGAAATCTGCTAACAATCCCTCTCCTACCCAAGAAAAACCGTAACGCATGCGGATTCGCAACTGCGACTTGTAGTTAGTAGCCGTCTTCACGCACTCCAGCCTTGCGGGGATCTTCGTAGAAATCTTCTCGGCTCCTCAGATCTTCCGGAGCTCAACAACGGGTGTTCTTCCAATGCATCCAAACAGATTCTCTTGCGCGGACCTTGTGCGGTCCCACCGGACAGTCATATCCTAAGACCAATGGGACGATGCTCCAACTTGATTCATTAGTCTTCTTGTCGCTGATTGGCGAAGTTGATGTGCTTGTGCTGCCTTGCGTCGGGACAGTAGCGATAGTTATCTTCGAGATGCCCCGACTGGTCCAAAAGCGCTGAACACTCGTTGTTCTGGTGAACTGTTCTTGGGCTGGTATATCTCAACAAGAGGGCAGTTCTCCTCACCTGCCTTGATGACAGGGGCGAGCCTGTTTCATGTCATACCCATGAAGGTTCTACACGCTGCGTCCAAGACTCTGGAGGTTCTTCAGCGGATCTAGCCACAAGCGTTCTTTCAGTCTTACGGTTCCAATTGTCCTACGGATTGAGGATTCTCACTTCTAGTCTTCAAGAAGACAAGAAATAAGACAGAGTTCACTCCTAGTCAGTATTCAATCATGCTCAGTTCGAGTTTCCTACCAACATACGAGTGGTGAGGGTTTGATGATGCGTAGACTCTTCTGGGCAGCAGCTGTCGTGTTCTTGCTCATTCTGATCATGGCGCCCTCGCCAACGGTCGCCATCGTTCCACATGCGGTGACATATGATGTTGAAGGGGCGACCGCAGCGCTGACGGAATGGACCGTTCCAACTCCAAACAGCCTGCCGACCGGCTTGGCATTAGACCCGTCGGGGAAATGCTGTTGGTTCGTTGAATCACAGGGCAATAAGATAGTCCATCTTGACCCAACGACTAACACATTCCGGGAATGGGGGATCCCGACTCCGGACTCGAAGCCTACGAGCGTGGCGTTGACAACAATGTCAGGAACACTAGCCATCTTTGGCACCGAGTCTGCCAAGGAGAAAGTGTTCCTCTTCTTGCCTGACACAGGGGTGTTCAGAGAATACACATTGCCTTCGGATTGGGGTCCACAGCGCATTTCGATTGAGGCCGACCAGGTGCAGGTCAAGGCATGGTTTAACAAGGTCAAGGGGAATTCAGTGGGCGAGATAGTCTATGACCCCAGCTCGAAGACCGCTAGGTTGTATGAGCTCGCGCTTCCACCGGCGTCGGGTGGCGCGGTAAGAGGTGTGTATGCAGGCTCTGGAGTCATTTGGTTCGCCGGCACCCGTGCGATTCTCAGATGGGATGTGAGCGCAAAACAGTTCACCTCATGGTCTATTCCGTATCATCTCTCAACTGAAACCGTCTTCGTCACTGTCGACGCTCTAGGCGGGGTCTGGTATGCTTCGACCAGTGTTGGGACAAGCAGTTATGTTGGCGTGCTGCGAAGTGACAATACGTTCACCGAATGGCAGGTCCCGACGATCGGCGCTGATGTCCGTGCCGTCAGCATCAATCCTGTGACGCAGAACCCTTGGGTTGCGGAATACGGGGCGGACAAGATCGCAAAGCTTGACCCCTCCGTTGGCGGAACAGTCACAACTTCTCGGCCGGCAACCGCCAAATCCGATCTCACTACAGCAGCAGTCTTCACCCATGTAGCGGGTCCGGTGCTTCCGTCGACTGTCAATGTTGCGCCAGTGGCAAGCATTCCGGGGATATCGAGCAGCGGCCAGTTCACGGAGTGGATGCTGGCAGCTGGAAGCGGGTCACAGGAAATAGTAGTCGACGCATCAGGCGCTGTGTGGGTTCTCGAATCTTCGACCAACAAGGTCGCGAGACTCTCACTGGCCTCAGACTTCCTTGTGGGGTGTGATCCATCATCACTGATCATGATGCAAAGCTCCAATGCAACAAGTACATGTACGGTGACCTCGGTCGACGGCTTTGCCTCAGCCGTTGAGCTTGCAGGCTCGTGGATAGGAAGTCAGCCGAGCAACGTCGTCTTCACGCTACCAACTCCTGTGACGCCTCCTCCAGGTAGGGCAGTGTCATCCAGCTTGATCATATCGGCCGGTCCCACAGCTTCGACCGGCACTTTGAACTTGCAGATAACCGGAACTAGCGGCTCAATGACCCACAATACAAATCTAACTGTTACAATTGCTGCAGGGATAGCTGACTTCACTGTAACGGCCTCCCCCTGGTACCTATCCATTCCTCCGGGCGGATCTGGCGCTTCGACCATCACGGTCCAATCACTGGGGGTGTTCTTTTCGCCTGTGAGCCTAATGAGTCCGGATGTGCCCGAAGGCATGAGGCTAGTGTTTGGAACCAATCCGGTGACGCCGCCGATAGGAGAAACATCATCATCGCTTGCCACAATAACCGTCTCGGGCGCACGGGCAGGAACTCACATTATCACTATCAGAGGAACGAGCGGCCCGCTGGTTCACAGCACAACAATCACAGTCGAAGTACCGGGAGCCGGCAGTCCATGTCTAATTGCCACAGCTACATACGGATCCGAGCTTTCCGACGAAGTTCAGTTCCTGAGAAACTTCCGGGACAAATCAGTGCTGAAAACTAACACAGGATCAAGCTTCATGGTGGTCTTCAACGCTTGGTACTACTACTTTAGCCCTGGCGTTGCGCGATTCATAGGGGAACATTCTGCCGTAAGAACAGTAGCAAAATTCGCATTGTATCCGCTAATCCGAATCCTGACAATCGGAGCCGCGGTGTTCTCACTCTTCCCAACCAGCCCTGAGGCGGCCGCGGTCACGTCAGGACTGATAATAAGCTCGCTCATCGGCGCGGTCTACGCGGCTCCCCTACTCGCTGCCTTTCTTGCCTATTCCTCAAGAGCTCGCCGAATTGCGAAGAAGCTTCAATTGCCGGCCATAGCTCTCCTTTCGGGAACTCTTGTAGCCTTGGATTTCACCACTGTTCTAGGAGGGCCCCGGATTCTGCTGATGATGTTGACTTCAGGTGTCGTGCTTGCCAGCTTGGCAACGTCAGGTTTGTTCGTCTCACGCGGTCTTCTGCACGTGACACAAAGGCTCCAACACGGGTGGCCATCCGGTCTGCACTTGCATGAAAGACACTAGGAGCGAATCCGGAAGAGGTTACGCCCAAACTGTTCACGGAGGCTGGTGTGCACAGACCTAAGGCGGCCCCATCTGTGCGTCCTTCGTCGAGCAAACGGACGAACTCGCAAGATGTCCGCCGGACTATGGTAGCTTCCAGCGGTCCCTTGACGCTGAGGAGACGCGCTTCGCTCTCAGATACAGCCGATGCCAGTATTTTGACAGAAACCACCTGACCAGGAGTGCGGCAAGGAGTGGAAGTCACAGAACAAAGCGAGTTCCGGTCGAGTAAATAACACAGGCGCACACGCCAATGTAAATCGGGCAACTCATTCGGAGGGGGTTGCTACGGGATTCCTCCCTACCCCGTCAGGCGTCCTCGTTCCAGACGTTATTCTGTGTGCGCGCGCGCCAAGGTACCCGACGACGTATACAGTGGCTTGTCGGTTACAAAGAGGGGGTGTCGCGCCAGAGCCAAGACCGCAAAACCGAATGGGAAGTACGACAGTAACCAACAACACTGCCATCGCAGACAACTTGGGTTTCACACTTATACCCGTTTTTGCTTCTCTTCTCAGCACTCGTCAACTTACGTGTGAGCGACTGTGTCAGAAAACAGTCTGATTCGTCTACTATGGCCGATCAGAACCTTAAGGATC
>CAZLHM010000090.1:0-4886 GCA_964559555.1 uncultured Candidatus Bathyarchaeia archaeon | reverse complement strand
CCCAGGTGCACTACGATGTCTCCCATCTCCTCGGCGTGCGATAACTTCCCAGACTTGGACACAACTATCAGTAGTACATCGGATTCTGCATCGTATCTGAGCCTATACACGGAACCTCTCCCTCTTCACGGGATAGAAAGTCACGACGACTATATTATCATTGAGCACTCTGTACACGACTCTGATGGCGTATTCCCGATCGATAGGCCTCAACGCGAGTAGTTGGTCGTTTCTACGTTCCAAACGAGTCGGATCGATGACGGCTTCTTTGACACTGTCCTCTGATAGCACGAATCCGTACTTCCTTAGGAACTCGAACTTCTCATGAGCATGCTTCGTGAATCTGATCTTCGGAGGCGCTGATGTCAATCGAAATCCAAGTCTGGATGTGTGCCGAAATCTAATAAGACCACAGGCGCTGCCCTTGACAATCGATTAGGGGATCCTCCCCACGGGGACAAGAGCGCGTTAGCACACAATGGTCCGGCGGCCGGTTCTGAACCTGTTTGGATTCGACACCACCTAAACCTCCTGACCATGCGCATTTCGGGGGATATCCGCACGATGTGGGTTGAAGCCTGCACTCTGGTGCAGCTTGAGCACGAAGGGTTTGGCGCTGAAGGGTCGATACAAGGAAAAAGACGCCTACGATATTTACACTACTCTGAGACACTACAGAGGCGGACCGAAAAGGGTCGCAGATCGAATTCGCATGTACATTGGTGACCCAACCGTCGCGGAAGCGTTGGCCGAGATCAGGGAGAAATTCAAGACTGCTAGATCGGAAGGACCCTTTCAAGTTGCATACTTCCTCGCACCATATGATGCAACCCTACGAGAACGAATTCAAGGGGAAGCGTACGCCGTGTTGAGGGCATTTTTCGAGCGCCTGGGCAGATAGCTATCCCTCACATTCTTATAGTATCCAAAAAAAGGACAACCGCGCGCCTAGCGAACAGAGCCCATTGCCTTCCGTCTGACTCCAATGGCGAGCGACGTGCCCGACAGCGTCTTGTTACTACTGCGGCAGGAAAGTCCCGCAACTACTGCGGAGTGGTGGGGCCGGCGGGATTTGAACCCACCATTTGTGGGACTAACAAGTTTCCCAGACGGACATTTCTGACCCAGACAGAGTTCGTAACCCGAGCCCGCTCGTCACCCTCACCATCTTGACATCCTACTCCAACGTGACGGATGCTCCGCTCTGTCTCTAGCTCTTGAGAAATCGGTGGCGACATTAGAACCCTCCGTTGTTTTTGTGCTTGGGTCTGGCGGTGACCCAGCCTTCTCGATTATGTTTCCACGGTCAGACACGGATGCATTGTCAGTTTTGACAACTACGAATTTTCGTCGGAGCCGGTCAGTTGAGACGTGGAGGAAGATTCAGGACAGCCCACAGAACGAGAAGGGAAGAAACCCAGTAGACAACACAGGCGCTGGAGCCCAGGTATGGGATCCCCAAAACACATGCTCGGAAATCCTTCAGCGCTCCCTTCCCTATCTTTTCAGCCAGTTCGTTTTCCAGCTTTTCTAGTGGCTTGACTCCGGGGTACTCACGGAGTTTTTCGATGAACTGAGCAAACATGAGGTAGTTTAGGATGAAGTAACATCCAAGAAACAGAATGCAGGCGTAAACCCCGATTAGAAGCCAGATTAGGCATGTCCAGGATACGCAGACCAACAATTGGGCTGCTCTGCCCTCCAGCAACATCAAGATCCCGAACTGTCCGAAAATAACGACTACCATGGACGTTGCGTTGAACTGAGCAGCCGAGTTGTAATTACCAAGGGCTGTCACATGATCACTTGGCGCAACTTTCACATCTTCCGCTTCTTTCTTGCTGGTCCCAACCGCTGGTGATGTCATGGAATCGCCTTTCGAACGCAAACATATGTGTCTTTTCAAAATCGTTCGGCGTCTAGGGTCGGTCTGATGATGACCGTGCGAAATAAGCCTGACCCAGTTTCAGGTTGCCTAACGGTCCTAGACCTCGGGTTGACTTGCTTTCGTAAGGACATTCTCGATGCGCTCAAGGTTGAAACGTCTCTTGTCTCTACCTGATAATGAGAGACGTCTGCTCCCTGCAACATTTCCAACTGGCACGTCCCCGAAGGTTTGTCGGAACTGGTAGAGACAAGCTCGTTCAAGCTTCTCACCAACATCGACCCTCTGCAAGCCACGCGCCTCTATGTATACAACATCAAGCGAAGTCATGCCATGTTCACCAAGCAGCTGTTCAGCTTTCGCCTTAAGAGATTCGAACGGACGCTTGGCATTTCGCTCCGTACGGCCGATGTAGAGTATCCGTGATCTGTCCCATGGATATCGGTGCTGTTTGTTTCCTCGAATGAAATAGACTACCTTTCGCTTCGATTGGTTCAACCGTTTCTACGGTCTTTCGACACGAATTACCGGGTGCCCTGCCGATCTGATTGAAATCAGCACTTTCCTCCGGTGTCGGCGAGCCTTCTCGGCCATGCTGGATGATTCGCCTCCTCATGTTCATCAAGTTTTCCTCGGCGACTCGCTAAGGAGATTAGCACGAGGCTCTAGAGATGCGTCTCCACTGTGAGCTGGAAAGGACAAAAGCTCCCGCGAGGATTGAACTTGAATCTATGGCGGGGCGATGGCTTCTTCATCAACGACGTCTACGCTCCTAATCCGTTCCATCACCATGTGCCTTTGCCTCACTCTGAGAGTACTCCGTCTTCCATAAGAGCCTTGGAGGGCTGCGAGCAAGCAGTCCACCTAGCTGCGAAGTCATCTAGTATCGACGAATCTATTCTCTGGGGGGCCGATACTCATCTCGAGTTCCTCGGAGGCGCGATTCGAGAAGTCCCTTGCGATGATCCGATTACGTTCTCCAGTTCTGTGTGGGATGGTGTGCGAGTGCCACAGAGAAAAGACGACGAACAGACGACCCGCAGAGAAGGCGTAGAGAGAGCCTTGCGTGAAGCTGGCTGGTGGCCAATTGTCGATTTTGTAAAGGGCAAGAAGTATGATACTGCGGCAGTGCGAGAGTACGAAACTTCTGAGAGACCCCGAGACTATCTTCTCTTTCACAACGGCGAAACGTTAGCAGCGGTTGAGGCAAAGAAGCTCACTGTTGGGCCGCAGAACGTACTCACTTAGGCTCAGCGTTACGCTAGGGGATTCGGGAACGGCAAGTTCCAATAATCCAGTAGTCCACAAGTGGTGGGGCCGGTTAGGTGATATTTCACGTTTTGAACCAACGAAATCCGGGGCGGACAAACAATACGCTGAGAGTCCGCAAAATGTCCGCAGATGATCCGAGGCGGGTTCGAACCCTAGTGGATTCGGCACCACTCAGCTCCCTTCCCGTTGCCTTGGATGGTTCAAATCCCGACGCTCACACGAGGGGTTACGGTGATGATTTGTCGGACTCTTATGATACTCGGAGAGTGGTGACTGCTGAAGAAGGCTGCAGGGCAATGGCAAGACCAAATGCGTTAGCGGTCCTGATGATTCTAGTGCTCCTTCACATTTCTGACGGCGTACAGCGAAGCGAATGGAACTATGATCGTTGGGGGTTCTAACGGGCTTTCTAGCAAGGAGCTGTGTTTCGATGAGATTCCTCGTCGCCCAATAGTCTGCCTCGGCAACTGCTCAGCAGACGTCTGACCCTTTAAGAGTGCCAAGCACAGTGCTTTCATGACTGCAATAGAAAGAAAGAACGGCACTGTGGAGATTACAGGCCTCAAATCCATCGGACGTACACTACCAAGAGATCATCCTCTTAGAGTTACTATGGAGATCGAAGCGGACAAGATGGAAGTGAACGAGTTCCTTGCTAAGATTCGCAGTTGGCTCAGACTACTCTCGCTTGAATCCTAGCTCATCACTCGACATCAACGGACCGTGATTATCTAGGCAGGCGGAAGCCTGATCACAGCTCTGTTGTGGGGTAGCCGGCCCACGTACTCCCATCCCTCATTCACATGCTTCTCTACATCATCCATGGCTATGACCCGCTGCCTGCAACCGTTGTTCAGTAGTACTCCCAACAGACTCTCTCGACATCTTCTATGGATTTCGTCTTCATCCATCCCAGCCAGGTCGAGCGATTCCACTTCTTCCTTGTTGTAACCTGAGATGAGGAGCAATTCCTTCTTGAAAGCGACCCTGATGTCCTCTTCACCTCCGTGTCCGAAGCTTTCAGTAACCAACAATTGCTGGCTTCTTCTGTAGGCCTCCCTCATGTCTTCAAGTAAGTCAGGCGGCAGGACACCCTTGTTCAAGGTGTACTCGTGCTCAATGTCGCCCTTGTGTCCCATCCAAAAGACACGGTAATCGCGGATGATGAGGCGTTTGGACTCCGCCAAGAGCATCTGTGAGTCGAAGTAACATCGGAGAACGTACGGACGCCAAGAGAAACCTGCTGCTCGAATGGCACCGCGTATCTTGTCGCCGATGTTCGTTGTACGAACGAACTGCTTCCTGACGTGCCTTGGCTTTATCACACTCGATTCTGAACTCAGCTGCTCGCCATGCCTCATCCTGTGCTCCAAGAATTCTTTGAGATGCTTGGCGCCTTCCTCGCTGAGGAGGGTCAGATATTGATGCCCGCCCTTACTGAGTTTCTTCGGAACGCGTAGGAAAGTTGGAACGGTGCTGAATGCGACGGTCTTGTTCTCATTGTCGATTTCGAGTTCGAGGAAGTCACCCAATCGTAGCCCGTCGCGTCCTTCGTAGTCACCGAGAACTTCTGGTCGCAAACCTGAGTGCGCAATGAGACAAATCGCGACTCGTGCGTCAGGCTCTGAAGCTCTAATGACCTTACCGAGTTCGTCTCGGGTTGGCGTTCGTTCATCCTTGAGCGTTGGCGTATCGCCGGCGTCGGTGATTCTGACCTTCCCCTTCAACT
>CAZLHM010000089.1:0-4904 GCA_964559555.1 uncultured Candidatus Bathyarchaeia archaeon | reverse complement strand
TCGATTCTCTTGAAGGCAACGAAGCCGACTAGCACCATACAGACCGACAGTAGCGATGCCATCACATATTCGAAGGTCTCAGGGAGGATCGTTGTTGTTGCTAGAGCTCCGTGACGCACTAGGTCGTTGAAGTATGTGAACGGGATCACCATCGAGAGGTACCGGATGGGTATGGGTATCACGGTGATGGGGAAGAGCGCGCCTGTCAGGATCATGTAGCCAAAGAAGACGAGGTTGGATATCGTGTTGTAGGATTTGATGCGCATCGTTAGTCCTGCGAAGAGAAGCCCGAAACCTATCAGGCCCAGTTCGTAGAGACCAAGCGACAGTGCGAAGGCGGCGGGGTCGCTGAGGGTTACAAGGCCGCCCCCAATCAGATAGAGGAGGAGGGTCGTGTAACCAATTATCAGAGCGTCGGTGAGGAAGATGCGCGCCCATCTTCCTATGATCAGTGTGACACGGCTGGCGGGGGCAAGGAAGAACTGCTCCAGAGTGCCGCTCGTCTGCTCGTTTCTCACGCTCTGCCCTATGCCCCACACGCCTGTGCTGAAGAGTACGATGAAGATGAATCCGAAAAAGAAGAAACTGAGTCCGCCCTCTTGAGTCACGTCGGCGGATGTTGGCGCAAAAAGTGTCACACCAAGCGCGAAGAAGAAGAACCACAATGGGGTGCTTATGAATTCGCCCAGCATCCAAGCTGGGTAACGCACGTATGAACGTAAGTCCTTCAGGAAAGCCGCCTTGAACTCTGCAAGCAGTCTCGAGATTAAGCTAGTATTTTGAGAGTTCACCTGTTACACTCGCCCTCTTCTCAAGATGCTTGAAAACCGCGTAGCCAACGGTCGGATACGCTAAAGCCAAGGCCATGAGAATGAATATGCCTCCGTAGATACTGACTAGCGTCTGATTTGTGAGGACTATCCGGCGCATGTCTTCGATGACGTACGTCTGCGGCAAGGCATTGGATAGGAATTGAACCCAGTAGGGAAGGAGCGTGACAGGGTAGTAGGTCCCTGTCAAGGTTGCGAATAGAAGGTTGACGATCTGAGTGAATATGTATGGTTCCTTGAACCTGACGACGAATCCCGCGAAAAGGAAACCGATCCCGAACAATGGGATCAAACCAATCAGCAGGACTAGAAAGGCTTGAATGAGGCTTAGGAAAGCAGCGGGCATCGCGACAATGATGGTCACGCCTGCGACTCCGAAGAAGAGAATGGTTGTGATCACAACGTCGGTCAGACTAAGGCCGATTAAGAGCGTTAGTCGGTTGACGGGTGCTAGGAAATTCTGTTCAAGCGTGCCCTTCATCTGCTCATCTCTCAGAGCGACTCCGACATCTTCAACGACGACCCAGCTTATCATCCAGATAGCGCTTCCGAGAATTTCGTAGACTAGCACGTTGCTTGTGCCTGTTCGTGCAGCAAAGTTCAGTGACGCGTTGGAACCGCCCACGAACTGCCCCATGCCAAAGATCATTACGGTAAACATGAACGGCATCGCGAAGATGAGAAGCAAGTTTCCTGGGTATCTGATGTAGTGCCTGATGCCTTTCTGGAAAATAGCGGCGAGCGCGCGAGCATTGGCTCTAGGCCCAGAGATGGTTCGCATCTCAGTCTCGGAGGCTCCTGCCGGTTTCGGATAAGAAAACGTCTTCTAAGGTGGGTTCGATGAAGCTCACCTTCGTTATGGTAACCTCTTTGCGTACCAGGTACTCAAGGATCTTAGGCAGCACCTCCTTGCCTTTCTCAGCATGAACTCGCAGCAAACCCTTCTCAGCCGAGTGAGGGTCCAGGGGTACAGCCACTTTCGACACTTCGCTGAATGACTCGAGTGCGTTCGCTGTGTGGTTCGAAAGATTCCGTGTCTCGATTTCGATTATGTCGCTGCTCTTTACTTTCTCCTTGAGGTCATGCGGGGATCCGAGCGCCACGATCCTGCCGTGGTCGATTATGGCGACGCGGTCGCTTAGGATGTCAGCTTCTTCCATGTTGTGAGTTGTCAGGATGATCGCGTGCCCCTCCTTCTTCAGGCCGCGAATTATGTCTCGAATCAGGCGCGATGATTGAGGGTCAAGGCTTGCGGTCGGCTCATCGAAGAGGAGCACAGGGGCATCGTTCAGGATCGCTTTCGCGAATGAGAGGCGTATTCGCATACCTGTCGAGTAGTTCTCGACGAGCATATCCTGCCGCTCCTTCAAACCCAACAAGTCGAGCAACTCACCGATACGCTTCTCCGCGTCTGGGGCGTCCAGATGGTACAAGGCCGCGAAATACTCCAGGTTCTCTCGTCCGGTCAGCTTCCAGTACAGGGTCCGCTCGCCCGTCAACATCACACCTAGGTTCTCGCGCACCTTCTGCTCATCCTTGGCCACGCTGAATCCGTTCACGAACGCGTCGCCCGACGTGGGCGTGATCAGTGTACACAGCATCTTGATCGTCGTGGTCTTGCCAGCGCCGTTAGGACCGAGAAGTCCGAAAATCTCTCCTTGCGGGACACTGAAGCTCACTCCGTCCACAGCTACAACTTCCTTCGGAACCTTGCGTAGTAGCGGCCCCTCCTTCGTCTCGAATACCTTCGACAATGACTGGACTTCAACTGGGTTCATGGCGCATCGGCAGATTCTGCAGGGAGGAGACCAGCCAATGGTTCTCCTAATTAACTTGGCTAGGTGCACTCGTGAGTGCTTCTGAACTCGTATGGGTGTGGTCGCGCATATGCTATAAGTGTAGTTGACGATCACGTGAAGCTTCACGTGACTGGAGAAGTACGAGTCTTGAGCAAGCCTGTGCTGTTGGTTATCGACATGCAACATGACTTTGTTGATCGCGCAGGCGCAGTTCCCTGCCATGGTGCATCATCCGCGGTCCCGAAGATTAGGACGCTGGTGGAGAGAGCCCACGAAACCAGTATTCCGGTGATCTACACCAAGGAGCTTCATCGAAGCAACAAAGTCGATTTTGGGCGAGAGCTGGACGGAGATAGTCCGCTTCACTGCGTTGAGGGTACCCGCGGCGCCGAGATAGTTGAGGATCTGAGCCCGGAGGAGAAGGACTACGTGATCGGCAAAAGACGCTACAGTTGCTTCATCGGTACCGATCTACTGATTCTCCTGAAAGGGCTCGGCGTTGACGTACTCTACTTGACGGGAGCGGCAACTGATGTCTGTGTCCACCTCACAGCGATGGACGCCCATCAGCTAGACTACAAAGTGAAGATCGTTGAAGATTGCGTCGCAGGAACTAGCAAGGCAGCGCACAAGGCGGCGCTCGCCGCAGTGGAGCGACTCCAGACGGGATCAGTGATCCGATCCTCGGTAGCGCTAAAGGATTTTGAGGAGAACTCGATTCAGAGTCAAGCGCCAAGATAGTCAATGCTGGAAAGACAACGAAATCAGGGGCTTCCTCGACTCGGCTGCCTCAGAAGGTTGCGCTGGGCACCTGTAGCGGAATCAATTGCCCGAACAGCTCAGGCAGGTAGACGAAGGCTGCGTCCGGAAGAATCCTTCCCACTACACCGAACGGAACGCCAATCCTATCGAGTATCGCCAGCAACGGAGAGTAGTATGGGCCTGGTCTTGCTGCAACATGCTGCAGCCAGTTACGTGAGATCTCAACCTCGGAGCCCAGCATTCCGTCCGCGAATCCGCGTACATGCCATTCCAGCAAGCTCGAGAGAGGTCTAGACAGCCCAAATCTTTGTCCAATCTTCCATTCTTGGAAGATTGGATTCGTGAAGCCGGTTCGCCGCAGTGTCGCAGCCAACAGAGGAAAATGCTCTGGGTGAATTTGCACGCCGGCTTCGGGGGCCGTCCCGGGAGAATAGGCCGCATTGGCGTCAAGTAGGCTTGTTCTGACATAGCATCTGATGGTCTGCCAGCCTAGCCTCTTGCATGCTTCGAGTCTGTGGGTCCCGAACACGACCTCATATGTTCCGTCACTTAGCTGTTCACTTACCAGGATCGGTTGCAACTGCCCCATCGCCTTCATAGACTCTGACAGCTCAGCTACCTTCGCCCAGTCCCGAGGCCCTAGAGGCCTAAGGAGGAGTAGCCTGCTCGACCGGATCTGACTGATCGGAATGTCTTGTACACGGTCTGAGGCCATCGCCATGACTAGCCCTCGATCTGCTCGATTGAGTTTCAGTTCAGTCCGGCTTGTCCTCTTGCTGGATTCATAGCTCTTCCTTTGAACGATTGATGCATGCAATGGTAATGTGCATACGTGTCGTTCATAATGACTTGGGTTTCGCGGCAATTGTGAAGAAGCTGGTTCTTTGCGCTGCTCCTAGGCTACTGCTTTGGACTGAACTTGATCGCTCGGTCCCACAGGATCTCAGATCTTGCAGGGCCCACCTTCGTCGCCTTCTCGAGATACAGACGCAAGAGGATGAAGATCGGCTGGTCCAGCTCGATGCCATGCGCCTTCAGGCGAGGACCTGGAACTTTGTAGCAGTTCTCGCCGTCGCATCGTCGCCCGATCTTGTAGGCGTAGAAGTACTTCGCGTTCGGGTTGCCGGGAAGGTACTCTTCAGCCGTCGGATACTGGTCGCTGCTGACTCCTCCGACGCCATTCCATATATCCGCCCCGTAGACAGCGAAGAGAGAGAATGTGGCCTTTCCAGTGGCCTCATGGTTGACTCCGTATACGATTACGAACTCGTTGGGGTCGTCAGCGAGAGTGAAGACCTTCGGCGGCTTCTCCGCTTTGCCCGTCAACAGTGACGGAACGGGCGGGTAGAATTGAAGCTGCCCACCCGTCCACAGATACAGCGCGTCACGGGTAGGCCCATACACACATTGATACCTCTCTGGATAGCCTCATTCCCCTCCGGGAGAGGATCACTGATCTCAAGCTCTGTAGCTTCCAAGTCACTGTACTTCGCTAGGATAGCTTTGCGTAGAT
>CAZLHM010000088.1:0-4908 GCA_964559555.1 uncultured Candidatus Bathyarchaeia archaeon | reverse complement strand
CAGGTCTCCTTTCATGTTAGTAGAATCTCCCTTGCCCATCTACGATTCTCTCGGTACCATTCCACTGCCATTTGCAGTCCCTCATCCAAGGCCGTTCGGGGTCCCCAGCCCAAAAGTTTCCGTGCCTTGGAGATGTCAGCCCAAGTAGACCGGGCGTCCAATGAATTGGGTGGGTGATACTCGATTTTGGCATGCCGCCCTATAAGGTGTTCAAGGAGCCCTATCACTGTCTGCAACCGCACGGGACGGGAGCCTCCCAAGTTGATGATTTCGAAGCCTGATAGATCGAGTGCAGCTGTAGTTCCGCGAGCGATGTCATCGACATACGTGAAGTCGCGCTGCTGCGATCCATCTCCGTATAGTACCACCGGCTCGTCCTCAGCGAGCCATCTAATGAAGCGAAAGATGCTCATGTCCGGGCGTCCCGCTGGCCCGTACACCGTGAAATATCGGAGCACGATGACATCCAGATCGTAGAGGCGATGATAGCTGTGACACAAGGTCTCGGCGGCCTTCTTGGAGGCGGCGTAAGGCGAGAGGGGACAGTCTGTGGGTTGGTCCTCACGAAATGGTCCTTTGCTCTCTCCATAAACGCCCGAGGTCGAGGCCAGAATGAACTTCGGACCTTCTAGTCGACAGCCCTCCAACAAGTTGAGTGTTCCAATCAAGTTCGCTTCGTAGTAAGCCCAGGGGTCTTGCACGCTCTGACGTACCCCCGCGCGGGCTGCCAGGTTGACTACGGCTTCGAAGGAGGCTTCACGCTTCCACAACGAGGCTACATGGGATCGACTCGCGATGTCCATATGATGGAAACGAAAATTCGGCTTTGAATGATCTTGAAGTTGCTTTAGCCGCCACTCTTTGAGCCGCGTATCGTAGGCGTCGTTTAAGTTGTCTATGCCCACGACTTCTTGGTTTTCGCGCAGGAGCAGTTCACACGTTTTCCAACCAATGAAGCCCGCACATCCCGTAACTAGGATCTTCATGCAAGACCCGGCCTCCTATTTGCAGCAGATCTAGGCAATATGCAATACGTAGAATCAGCAGAGACACCAACTAAACCAGGGTATTCATTGTGTCGTCTCCATCAAGGCCTGCCAATAAAGATGTTTCATCTCGTCTATGTCAAGTCTGCGTCTCGTTTGGGGGTCATGCAAGAGTTCCCGCAAGTCCCGCACTCTCACAATGTCTTGCGCATCTGACAAGTACGCCTCAATGATTCGTCGATAAGCTGGTGGAAAATCAAACAATGGGAACAGGACATAGGCGGGATCTCCACAATATGCCGCCACCTTGCAGGCTGTGGACTTTATTGAGATGACCTTGCTGTAGCTATTCCGAATGCATAGTTCTTCGAATGGGATATCGGCGGGCATCACCTCAAAGCCCGTTATGAACGGTTTGACACTTTCAAGGTTCGTTAGACGCTCTCTCGGCCTAAACAGAAGGCGGTGTTTCGAGAATTTCTCGCGCACAAACTCAAAGACGTGTGCGTACAAGGACCGATCCTTGCTGCTCCAACCCTTGTAGAGCGGGGTGCGCTCTCCCACGACAACGATTGTTGGCCTGGTATCCTTCTCACTCTCAAGATCGTAGTAGTGCCTGAGCGCCACAAAGGGTGGCGGCAACCGAAACTGGTTCCCCCGTCGACCATGGCCCCAGTCAGTGATGCAAATGGTTCGGTCGTATGGATCCTTAGTCAACCAATAGGAGAATCCATGCGCCATCTCATCATGCCAGCGAAATTCCATGGTCGAAATGCCGAATGCTCGATTGAACAGGTTGGCATAGAGCGAACGGAGTGGTCTTCGGACT
The DNA here is from genome assembly GCA_964559555.1 of uncultured Candidatus Bathyarchaeia archaeon. GTDB lineage: Archaea > Thermoproteota > Bathyarchaeia > 40CM-2-53-6 > 40CM-2-53-6 > CAVPLU01. The sequence continues at coordinate 3,093 of CAZLHM010000088.1, read as the reverse complement.
CTAAAGAGGCGTTCCACTTCCTGATCTGCCATGCGAAATGCGACCAGGCGTGCCCGCCCTTTCATGCGGCGGCAGAAGATGTTGGCAAAATGACCGCGAAAGGAAGAAATACACACAATATCGACATCAAAGTCAAGCCGATTGAGTTCGCACCTGAACCTCAAACTCCTACGGAATTCCTGCAAGAACCTTAGGCTCTTGAAGGTCTCCAAAGTTGGCTCGACAGAGAGAATCGGAAAATCCATGGCTAGTATCTGACTGTAGAGTTGCAGTAGTTCGGAAGGAGCGCTCTTAACGAGGCTCGATTCTATCATCAACTGCAGATCTGTCTCGGGATGAGCCTGCTTCAGGAGATACCCCACAGATGACAAATAGTACAGCTCGAACCTGGTATTGACAACCATTAGGACTTTCATCGGTCCTTCCCACGCTCTTGCATGAGGCTTTCAGCTAGTAAGATGTCTAGTTCCGAATCGATATCCAAAGATTCTGGCCATCCCATGATGTAGGGCACTATCCTATGACCGTACAAGGTGCCGCTTCGTTCTATGACTTCGCAGCGTGTCACTAACACGGCGGGCCCATTCCTCGCGTAGACCTTTGGCTTCTCCTGACGTCGTAGTATCCTGAAGCCCTCTCCCGGCAGATAAGGGGCAAGTTGACCGCCCTCTATCCTCAACAGCGAAACCGGATTGTATTGATGAGGAACTTCCACAACGCTCACAACAGAATCTGCCTTCGTCTCTAGAAGCAGTTCGATGGCCTCGTCGATGTGCCGCTCCCGACGCAGAGGAGAAGTAGGCTGCAAAAGCACGACCAAGTGTGGCTGGTAGCCTTCGTTATGCTTCAACCATCCTAGCGCGTGCCGAACAACGTCAAACATGGGGGTGTCATCCAACGCCAGTTCCGGAGGGCGCATGAAGGGAACATCCGCTCCAAGCTTACGACCTATTGCGGCAATCTCTTCATCGTCAGTTGATAGCAGAACGCGGGTTATCCATCTACTTGCGCGGGCAACTGTGCAAGTGTAAGCGATAAGCGGCTTTCCTGCCAATGGGGTAACGTTCTTCCGATGAATGCTCTTAGATCCGCCACGGCCCGGAATCAGACCTAGTATCTGCATATGACGTTCAGTAGCTGATTCGCTTCTGAATCCTAAGAGGAAGTCTTGCAAGAATATCCGCAATACGCTCACCAGCATGCCCATCCCCGTATATCGCGTCTGATGGGAAACGGCCGTTTTGCAACTGCCGTGTGATTGCCTCCTCGATCTCCTTACGATCGTACCCCGCGTCGATGATGTTTCTCCCACGATCCCTACCCGTCTGGCGGGTACCGATGTTCACGGCCGGTAGACCTAGGAATGCCCCTTCTCGAATGGCAGCACTAGAGTTGCCAACCATACAGGCACAGCGCGTCATCAGATACAGGAAAACTTCAGGAGCAAAATTCTTGTAGAAACGAATTGAATCGTCTCGATGGTGTTCCCGGTACTTGCGGATTCCTCGAGCGATGTCTTCTGAACCTGCATCGGCGTTCGGCCAGAGCATGATCGCCGGCATCTTGAGTTCGCGCAGAGCCATAAGCGTTTCATTGATCTGCTTCTCTCCTTCCCCATATTCACTGGTGACTGGGTACTGGGCCACCAGCAGGAATGAATCATCAACAGAGACGGCCGCGCCCACCCCTTCCTTGCTTACGCATGTTCGCGCCTTTTCCAGCAATCGGTCACCGTTGCGCGCCACCTGAGCCGCCAAGTCAATGCGGGGGCAACCCACTCGAAACACGTATTGAGGATCCTCGCCCATACGGATGATGCGCTCGGCGGCCTTCTCACTTGCAGGAAAGTGAATGTGTGCCAGCTTAGTGACGGCGTGGCGGACACTCTCATCTACACTTCCGCTGACCTCTCCGCCCATAGTGTGCGCGAGAGGAATGTTAGTGTAAACTGCTGCAATCGCGGTACTCATCGTCTCAAAGCGGTCACCCACTGTAACGACTACATCGGGTCGCAGGTACTCAAATATGGTTGGCAGTTCGAGCAATCCAAGGCCGGTGGACTTGGCCATGGTCACGGGCGTCTCCCCTTCAATCAGCATATGAACTTCGGCACTTGGCTGAAAGCCGTCGGCTTTGACTATGTCCACCACGGAGCCGTAGCGATCCAGCAACGCTGAGGCTCCAGCGACAACCTGCAAGTTCAAATCACTGCGCGCCGTGACAGCTTGCATCACGGACTTGACGCTGCTGTAGTTGGCTCGTGAACCGACGACGACACAGACCTTTCTCATCTTCAGCTCCCCTGTTGTCGCCCGATAAACCCAATGGACTCACTTACTCCGTTCTCCTTTAGAATGCTGCGGTATTCAGCATCAACATTCCGTATCCACTCATTGATTCGGTCACTGACACTACTCGACTTGTTGCTTTCTTGAACCAGCAATTGCACAGCCATCGCAATCTCTGCGGACGGTTGAGGTTTGCCTGTCAGAACCCAGTTTACATGGTTTAGAAAACCGTACCTCTGCACAGGAACAGTTTCTCCCTCAAACCCCGCCCTACGCATGAGCAGCCGTAACGTAGAGGGCGAGAAGTTGAACAAATGAGGCTCACGGTACCAAAAGTCCGCATACGACTCGATCTTGTACACAGAAAGCAAGGCATCATCGACACTTGGTACTTCAACGTATAGTGCGCCAGACTGTTTGAGATAGCGACGTATTGTTTTTAGGAAAGACAGCGGGTCCGCAAGATGCTCAAGAGTATGGAAAACGGTCACAAGGTCGAAGTATTCCTGCGGAAGGTCTGTCTCCTCTATTGGCCTCGTATACACACGAAAGCCCAGTCTTTCCCTGACAAACCGCGCATTGTCATGATTGAACTCAATGCCCACGCACTTACCAACAAAGGATGCGATGGCTTGAAGGAAATGCCCCGGCCCACATCCCACATCCAAGATGACAGCATTCTTGCTAGGCATGTAGGGTTTGAGGCGTTCAACCCTCTCCGCCTGATGGGGAAAGTAGATGTCGAATAGGGTCTGCGAATCTACGAACTCATTAGTTCTCGGCGAATGCTTACTCCGATATTCTT
>CAZLHM010000087.1:0-4953 GCA_964559555.1 uncultured Candidatus Bathyarchaeia archaeon | reverse complement strand
ATTGCACTTGGTGTCCTAACCTACACGTCTGCTCCGTACATCTTTCCCGGATGCGACCCGGTTATGGCAACAGTAATAGCGACCGGACTTTCGCTCAGCATAAGCCTCATGTACACTCTTTTCACGTGGGCGATGCCCCGGTCGGGCGGCGATTATGTACTGATGAGCAGGGTTATCCATCCAGCCGTGGGCTTCGTGGCAAGCTTCAATGTAACCTTCTGGTACATCTTCTTCATCGGAATCATGACAAACTGGGTTACGACCTTCTCGTTGTCACCAGCGATACTGATCGTCGGCAACGTGACCGGGAATCAATGGCTGGTCGACCTTGCAAATACCCTCGCAAGACCTGAGAATGTTGTGATTGTGGGATTCGTCGTAGTGATATTCAACTCATTGTTGATGATTCGAGGAGTACGAGCGACGTTCACTGTAAACAACATCATGTTCGTCATATCGATACTTGGCGTGGGTCTAATGCTGTGGTTCCTTGGCACGAGCACAAACGCGGACTTCGCAAGAGCATTTGGCCGCTTCGCTTCCTACCAGGCGATCATTTCCGCGGCACACGCTTCGGGCTATTCGCCGGAGGGTCCAAATCCTTTCGTAGCAACTTTGGGCGTAATGCCCTTCATTTTCGCGTCCACAGGCTACGGAATAATTACGTCCTACTTCGCGGGCGAGGCGAAATCGATCAAGAAGAACGCCTTCTATTCTCAGGTGGTCGCTGCGGCCATTGGCGGTGCTATGCTCGCGCTCTTAGGCGGTTTGGCTTTGCGAGTCTTCGGTTACGATTTCCTTGGATCCATCACTCACCTTGCGTACAGCGGAGCGGCGGAGTATCCTTTCAGCGTCCCGCCATACTTCAATCTGTTCGTCAGTCTGCTGACCGAGAATCCTGCCATCCTTTGGGTACTTGCAGTCAGCTACGTCGCTTCAATGTTGATCGCCTTGCCTCCGACATACATGCTCAGCACGCGCAACATTTTCGCTTGGTCATTCGATCGAGTGATTCCAAGCAGCTTCTCCAGCATCAGTGACCGCTTCCACACTCCTGTCTACGCAATCATCGCGGTGGCCGTACTCCAATTCATAGGGTTAGTAGCGTACACGTACGGTCCACCTGAGTTCCTGTCCTTGGTCGCAGGAGCTGGAATGGCTGAGATCTTCTCGTTCATGGTCGTAGCCGTCGCGGCAATCATATTCCCGTTCCGACAGAAGAAGCTGTACGCGAGCTCACCCGCGAACATAAGCGTCGGTCCAGTTCCTCTGATCTCGATCGCGGGCGTTGTTTCCCTCGGGTTCTATTTGCTTCTTGCCTACTTCTACCTAACGAATCCACTGTACGGCGCAAACACTTCACCGGTCTTCACCGCGATCGCTGTCTCAGTGCTCCTGCCGCTGGTAGTGTTCATCGCTTCATACTACTACAGCAAGAGCAAAGGCCTGGATCTGTCGCTCGCCTTCAAGGAACTTCCTCCCGAGTAATCTAGCCAAAGTTGCTTTCCCAGTCAGCGGATCTCCCACAATGGAGGCAGGAGCTTCTGCTCTATCCTAACCACAGTTCAGATGCGAAATCAGTCCAGACTTCTACCTTGAAGGAGCTTGGCACTATCAGAGTCTCCCATCGGGCTCTTAGCTCGGCAGCACGTTTGTCTTCCGTCAAGGTCTTGGACATTCGATCGTAACTATCCTGGTCTTGGTACTCGTCCAGATAGATCCAAGTCTCGAAACGCGAGTTCTCCTTGCTCCTGAAAGTGTAGAACCGTGAGGATCGGATGTGCGAGAATTTCTCAGGGTTCGACCTTATGTTGGCGTAGATCTCCCTCATCATCTTTCGATGCTTGTCACTGTTCTCAATAGGGACCTTCCATCTGCCGTGTTCCAGAATCATGGCAAATCACTTCGCAGGCGGAGCCTCGTAGCCTGCTAGCTTGGAATGCGTGATGTTCGCACAATTATAGAGGTCCGCCATGAACTCTGCGAACTTCCACGTCACTATGAGAGGGTCAAGAATCGGAACCCTGAGCTCGCTCTGAAGCTTCATCAGGTCTTCGAAGTCAAAGCTGGCTTCTTCGCTGAGGACAATTACCTCTGCGCCGTCGTCTCTGATCGCTGTCTCTGCTTCTCGTCTCACTGCGTCAAGGTACCCTTTCCGGTCGGCCGCCATCCTAGCTATCGAATACTTGACGGACCGAATCGAGGCTAGCTTGTCTGAGAGCCCGTAGAGTCGGACATTGTCTTCCATCTTTGGAAGCCACTTCCTGCGTCCAACAATTATCGAGAACTTGTGACCGAGGGTTGCGGCGACGTGTATGCAGGCCTCTTCTTCCGCGACGACTGGCATATGCACCAGTTCACGTGCTTCTCTGAGACCGCCGTCGTAGAAACAGCCGATTATAGCGGCAGAGAACCCTTTACTCTCGTAATCCATGATCTTGTGGAGTAGGTCATGTGCCACGAGATGCTCGTAGTAGTGATATTCGAGATTGTCGGGAAGGCCTGATTTAAGGTGGCACACCTCAGCTTCCACATCAGGTCGCTTGATGCGTCTAATATAGGAGAGCATACGTTCGTCGTAGACTCCTGTCCCGACGGGAAGAATCCAAACAATCTTTACCAATAGTTGCTCAGTGTGGGAAACTGAATATTGTTTTATATTCTTTCCGGGGGGGTGTCATGTCGGCGATTTCTGTGGCCGGCGGTTTCGATCGCGAGCGAATGCGTCGGTATCGACTTCAGAGAACGGACGCGACTATGAAGGAGCTGAATCTTGACGCGGTTGTCGTGACGACGTTTGATAATGTCAGGTATGTCGCCGATTGTAGGCCGTACTTTTCGGCTGTGTACTATGTCAACGCGTATGTTGCGGTGTTGCCTCGGAACAGGGGGCCCATAATTCAGGGCCCAGTTGTTGAAGGTGCGCCGATGGGATTGGCGCCGTCAGTCAAGGGCTGGGAGGGTTACCCAATGATCCCTGTCCCGGCAATTGCTCCGAAGTGGGCTTCCATGGTTTCAACGATTCTGAAAGACAACAAGATCGAATCTGGACGTGTCGGATTCGACGACATCTCCTTCGTATCCTATCTTGAAATGTCGCGATCACTTCCACGCATTGAGATCGTGCCAGCGTTCAACGCAATGCTTGACGCTCGTGCCGTGAAGGGTCCAGACGAGATCACGCTCCTGAGAAAGGCAGCTCAGATTGTTGATGTCGGCGCGGAAGCTGGGCTGGATTACATTAGACCTGGCGTTCGCGAGCGCGAGATAGTCGCACGAATGGCATCTGCGATGTATGATGCAGGTTCCGAGGCTGAACCCTGGGCTACCTCTCTGAGTTCGGGCGAACGAGCCTTGACCTCGGTTTTCGCGTCTGACAGAGTGCTGAAAGATGGCGACTTGGCCGTCTTCGATCTCGGCTCAATATACGAGGGATACCTTGGCGACGTAGCAAGGACAGGTGCTGCAGGGAATCCGTCCCGAGAAGCACGAACGATCTACACTGCAGCCTATGATGCTCTCATGGCCGGAACCAAGACCGTGAGACCTGGCGCGCGATCGTCTGAGGTCGATCGGGAGATCCGTGAAGTTTTGATCGACGCCAAATGTAATGTTTCGCCGCTATCCACTGGTCACGGAATCGGTACGGGGGCGCCTGAGATTCCTTGGATAACGCCTAGAGAAGAAGGTATAGCCGATATTGAGCTGAAGGCAGGCATGGTTCTATGCCTTGAACCCAGAACCAGCAAGGATGGCATCGCTGCAGCAGGCTGCGAAGACACTATGCTGGTGACCGAAAGCGGACACGAGGTCCTGACACACTGCACGAGGCAAGAGCATCTGCTAGTCCGCTAACGATTTTCAGTCAAATCAACACGGAGCCATGACAAAGCCTTGCCCGTTGAAGTCGGCAGATGCACGCGCTGATTCTCTGGTCCTCTAGTGATCGCTTTCTTTCTGCGTTGAGTACTGCAAGAGCGATTTGATTTCGGAGTAGTGGTCGGCCCAAGACTCCATGACCGAGACAGCGTCTTCTCTGGTTACGGGGGCATAACTGATGAGTAAGAGTCCTGCCTCGCGGCTCATTGGCGCGGCGATGTGAAGGGCCTCGCCGAAGATGTCGAGCGCACCCTCCAGCCTATAGATGCTGAAGGTCTCTCCCGGTGAAACCCCTAACACTTTCCGTAGGTTCGCTGGTAGAACCATTCGACCTCTCTTGTCCACTCTGGTTTCGCCTATCTTGACTGGCCTTACCGGCATTGAGCCTCGCCGTAGTTACTTAGAAATCCGCAAAGCACATTAGAGTTTGTCTACGGCAAACCGTTTACATGGATTTGTTACAGCTGGGTCTCGTTGGCGTATCGAGGCTTCTGGCAAAAGTAGACTTGCATAGACGGCCTCATCGCGGACAGTGACTAGTCCAGCGATTCGTCACCCCCGACCCGGTGCGGTCGTCGGGATTTGAACCAAGTGTCGCCTAGACAAGTCAGCTGAGCTCTCACTTCTTGGTCTTCTTCTCAATCTTGTCAAGACGGTTCTCTAGCGCGTCGGTCACAATGCGCGACAAGTCGCCTTGCTTGCGTAGGTGCTCCCTCAGACGGTTCTCAAGCTCGTCTGGCAGAGTCGCGAGGATCTTGCCCAATACAGACTTCCAAGCGCACTGAGGGCGATTCGGGATAAAGCTCTTGTTCGCGCTTAGTATCACTGGTTTGGCGCTTAGTACACTCTCAGCGCATGTAAAGAGTGATTAGCCAAAGTCACCTAGTCTGCTCTTAGGGGAGCAGTACGTGAGTTCTGCCAAGAGCTCCTATGAGAAGGTCTTTGAGCTGCTGGAGCAGCATCACAGCTGGTTCTCGGAGAGCATCCCGCTGATCGCGTCCGAGAACGTTCCCAGCCCCGCGGTTCGTGAAGCGGTCATGTCCGACTTCGGCAACCGCTACGCCGAGGGGTGGG
>CAZLHM010000086.1:0-5042 GCA_964559555.1 uncultured Candidatus Bathyarchaeia archaeon | reverse complement strand
GCAACGATCCGCTTCATCTATATACGTGCTGGCGTCCCTATGCGGTGAAGAGATGACAGACCTCTCTACGGTAATCAAGGAGCGTAATTGGCACGGTCGAATTCAAGACATTTGCTGACTTCCGCACAGAGATAACGCGGATCACGGACGCAGCAGCGGAAAGGGGGATCCTTCTTCGCATACTCGGGGGAGCCGCCATTCGAATGCACTGTGTTGGCTCGGAACATATGTATGAGTTGTTGAAGCGTGTGCCGAAGCATGACATGGACTTCATCAGCTACAGCAAGTATAGGCCTCTCACGAAACAGCTCATGAAGGAAATGGGATACACTCCCTACATTACGCTCGCAATGACGAGCGCGCTTGGGCGATACAGACAGATATTCAACGACGCCGAAGGAAACAAGGCTATCGACGTGTTTCTTGACATACTGCCGATGTGTCACGTCATAGACTTTAGGGGCAGACTTGAGGTAGATCGGCCGACAGTCCCTCCAGCCGAGCTTTTTCTTCTGAAGGCTCAGATCGTAGAGATGAACGAGAAGGATTGGCAAGACATGTGCATACTCCTACGAGAGCATCCTGTGGAGGATAGTGACAAAGATGCAATCAATCTGAAGCAAGTCTCGAAGATCCTTGCGGACGACTGGGGGTTCTATTACACGGTGTCGACGAACCTGAAGAAACTGCGCGAGTATGTTGAGGAGCGCCCGGGTCTGTCAAGCGATGATCGTGCAAACATCGAGGCAAAGATCAACACGATCAGCGACGCGATCGAGAAAGAACCGAAGACCCTCAAATGGAAGATTAGGGCAAGAGTCGGCACGTCTAGAAAATGGTACAACGTGGTTGAGGAAGTCGCAAGGGATACCTTATCTGAGGGATAGCAGCGTACTTGCGAGACCGGAAGAAAGCAAAGAGGGTCTGATAGTTGGCCAAAGTCAGATTCCTATTCTCCACCGACCTTCACGGGTCAGAGGTCGTCTGGAGAAAGTTCCTCAACTCTGCCAAGATATTTGATCTAGACGCACTTGTAATCAGCGGGGACATGACCGGGAAGCTGATAATTCCTATCTACAAGCAGGACGATGGAACATACAAGTCAGCACTATTCGGCGAGGAAAAGGTGCTCAAAGAAAGCGATCTCCCGGACTACGAGAAGGAGGTCCGAAAGCATAGCTTCCTGCCTTATGTAACAACCCGCGAGGAGGCAAGCAAGATCGACCAGGATGAGAACTTCAGAGAGAAGATTTTCGAGCAGCTTCAAATCAATGTCATCAAGAAGTGGCTCAGCTTGGTCCCTGAGAAGGTCCCTTCAAAATGCAGAGTCATTCTGACTCCCGGAAACGATGACCTCCTCGAGATCGACGAAGTGATACGATCCGACCCGAATGTGACCTACGGCGAAGAGGAAGTGGTCTCACTTGATGAGGAGCATCAGGTCGCCTGTTGCGGATGGAGTACCCCGACGCCATGGAATACTCCCAGAGAGTGCTCCGAGGAGGAGCTCCTCGTGAAACTTGAGAGAGCCGTTGCAAAGGTAAAGGATTTCAGGACAGCGGTCTTCTGTTTCCACTGTCCTCCGTACGAAACTCAGATCGACCTGGCCCCGAAGCTGACTGAGGACTTTACCCCGGTCTACGCGCAAGGCAGACCCGTGATGATCCCAGTTGGATCCAAGTCTGTCAGAAAGGTGATTGAGAAGTATCAGCCCCTTCTCGCGCTCCATGGACACATTCACGAAAGTTCCGGGTACGTCAAGATTGGCCGCACTCAATGTTTGAACCCGGGCAGCGAATACGGTGAAGGAATACTGAGAGCCTACCTTGTCGAGCTCAATGGCCCGAAGATAACTAGACTACAGAGGGTCGAAGGATAGTCAGCAAACTACGAGCAGTGAGAATCCTCGCACCACTCCTTGATATCCTGACGGAGCCTACTCTACCGTCTCCTGATTCTATCCACTACACTATTTCGCAGTGTGAAGGCATCGACTCCCGTCTTCGAGGCTGGAATCTCAACGTACTCTCCGTCAGGTTCGCGGTATAGCCTGACATTGACGCCTCCTTTCTGGTCTGCACAGAGAGAGACTTCGACGAACTCGGTCCAAGCGTGAGATTCCACCATACTTCTTCCCCTTCTGAGACTGAATCCACTATCGTCATACTGAACCGTTTCATGTCCAGTTCTGTAGTACAGAAGTACGCCTAAGATGATTCCCAACGGCACGGGAACTGCCAACGTTAGTAGACGCAATTGAGCAGGCAAGCCATTCGTGAGTACCCCAACGAGTATGAGCAAGCCCATAATGATGAGACCGCAATAGGAAACGAGCCCAGAAACCTGAACCTTACTTGCCCTTACCGCGTTCAAGTCGTGGCACCAATCTGTCCAATCGCATCTGTCTCACGAGACTTCTCCCCAACAGGTTGTTGCTTACCAGTACGTTTCCCGAATGTACGTTGACGCCCCCGATCCCGATATCATTCTTATCATAGGTTTCAATTGAGCGAGCGACCTGACTAGGAGGATCACCCTCAAGAAACAACACTAGCCACGCCCACTTCAAACCGCGCTTCTCCATATCTCTTCTGATAAACCGCAGAAGCTCAACGAGCCTCCCGCCAACAATGTCCTTCGAATTCCTCACCGCTTCTGCGTAGAGTGAGACCGTATAGTTCGGCAAAACAGTCCATGCAAAAAGCCTGGAAAGTATGAACCCCTTACCCCTGGTCTGTCCTCTGGCGCACATGCGAAATCTGTGCCCTTCCACAAGATGATCCCTGAAGGTCTCGTTTAGGTCGGCGACCCATCGAGCTCTTCCGTTCAGTATGTCCCGTTCGAATGCGTCGATAGCGTCGTCTATCTGCATGATAGAAAAAGTAGGAAGGGGAAGTTTATTTCGATTGTGGCCTACTCTGGCGGTATTTGCGTGAAGATTGTGGTGAAGTCGACGCCGGTCGTCTTCGCCCTGTATCGATAGTAGGCGTAGATCAAGGCGCCTAGCACCAAGAGTCCGATCGTGAACCACAGGCCGAATCCTGCTATGAAGGGATCAGATGCCGTCGGTATCGCCGCAAGGTTGTAGCTGCCGGCCGGAGCGAAAAGGAAGATCCAGTCCAGAAACAGGTTGCCCACGAATGCGACGAGGCCTACGACGACAGCTACTGTGACTCCCCCGGGTTTCCATGGCGCCTTGTCGAAGATCTCCTTCTTTCTGTATGGAAAGAGGACCAGTGCGAGTGCGAAGAGGGTGAAGAAGATTCCGTCGTAGAGGTCTGTTGCAGTCACCCCGCTGGCGAAGATCGCATCGAGAATCGGATTCGCCCCTGGATTCCATGATGCACCTAGGCCAAATACCCCTGACTCTGAGGCTACTCCCAGTAGCGCAACTATGCCTGTGAAGATCGTTGCGTTGACGGGTGCGTGGAATCTTTCACTCACTGAGGAAAGTGACTCTGGAAGCATCCTGTCGAACGACATTGCAAAGATGATTCTGGAAGCCGTCAGAATGAATGGAGGGATGTCGTTCATCACCCAGAACACTGCGAATACTAGCAACAGAATATTCACGGCGCCCAGTCCCATGCCGCTGCCGGCAAAGCCTGCGATGATGCTTGACCAGCCCTTGATCCCTGGAAGACCCGCCTTTGCGAGACTTCCTGCCCCGTAGGATAGGTATGAAAGAGCAGAGAAGAATGACCATTTGCCGTCAGGCGTGACAGCAATCTTTGACGCAGCGTATGTGAGACCGGAAACACTGAGGTAGATCAAGACGATGAGGACGCTTGCGTAGGCTAGCGTTCGCGGAAGGGTCTTGGCAGCTTCCTTGATTTCGCCTGCAACGAATGTTGAAGCAGCGTATCCAATATAGGCCCAGTAAGCACCGAGCATCGCTACCATCATCGCGCCAAAATAGTCACCGGGGAAAGCTGTAGCCATCCCCTGGCTGAGCGCGGCAGATACGTAGTCTGAAGCAGCTTTGCCTGTGACAGTTTGAAGCCCTGTCGCCACAAGGCTCGGATTTCCCGCACCGCCGACTAACAGCGCGTAAAGGTAGATTGTGAGTGCCGCCGGAATCCAAAATATGGTCTGAAGCAGGTACCCGGTCATTCTCACGCCTAGAGCCCCAACGGCTACGAAGATCATGACGAGCACGAGACCTCCCGCGAACATTTGCACATCAGTCCACGGAAGCGATATGCCCATGAGGGCTCCGAATATGCCTATTGCTTCGAAGACGGCAACGGCGATGATACCGAAGGACCATGCGATGCTCAGGAATTCAGCCCAGCTTCCTACGTACCCCCAGAATGGCCCCACCACACGTGAGACCACTACGTAACCTCCGCCGGACCTCGGCATCGCGGAAGTCAGTATCGCGTAGCAGAGCACCGAGAAGAGGATGATGATCCCTCCTACCACGAATGCCATGAGCATCGGTGGAGCGCCCATGAAGTAGGTGTTCTCAGGTATGGGGGCTTTTCCTGTGAACTGGAAGATTCGTTTCTGCCATCCAAGCCCTATGGTGTTGCACAGTACTATGAGGACCGCTGTTAGAGGACCGATTTCTCTGACGAGGCCTGTAGCCTTCCTAACGAAGACTTTCTTTTCAACTGTCAATTTTCCTAATCCTCTATTTGTTTTAGGGTCTTCGTGACCCTAATCAAGACTCAGTGCGTGCTTGGAATCTATATTAGACTTATGACGACCTCGCGAGCAACGATCGATCCCTTTAAAAAGCGTACGTTTCGCGCACGTCAGGAACCGCAGCCGGACTCCAGCCACAGGTGGATGGGGATGAAGTCCTGCACGGAACCGCTACCGTGTGCGCATTAGCATGAGCAGAATCAGGAGCACAGGGAACATTGCAAGCGTCGCGATGAAGGTGTACCTGCGGCGTCTGAGGATGCGTTTGTTTTCCTGTTCGCATGTGGCGCTGCAGAACTCCTTGCTCATCGGGATCGGCGTCGAGCAGATGGCGCAGTGACGATGCTTCACGATGACTGGCGCGGTCTCTTTTTGATGCTTCGACACCGCGG
>CAZLHM010000085.1:218-5059 GCA_964559555.1 uncultured Candidatus Bathyarchaeia archaeon | reverse complement strand
CACTCCTCACTCGATCGTGAAAGTCGCGATTGAGAAATATCTGAATCTCCTCCGCTTGCACGGATTGGATAGTATTGTATATCGCATCGCGAATGCTTACGGCCCTCGCCAGCGCGGCTGGGTAACCCGGCAGGGTGTCATTTCGGTCCTCTTGCGAGCGGCTCTGCGTGAGGAACCAGTTCCCATGATCGGAGGTAGTGAGACCACTAGGGACTACATCTTTGTCGACGATCTGCTCGATGTTATCCTCAGATCCTTCAACAAACCACATCGATACCATGTCTATAACGTTGGCTCCGGAAGAGGCGCATCTCTGGGTACTATCCTTCGGGATGTCGAGAGGACAACTGGCAAGCGGCTGCGAAAGATCACGCAAGAGATTCGCGTGGGCGAAACAACCAAGATAGTCCTCGATGTTCGAAGGGTATCCCGGGAGTTTGGATGGCGGCCGAAAACCTCACTCCTGTCAGGAGTCAGGAAAACCTGGGAGTGGATCCAAGCCATCGCTGATCAGGAGTTGGTCGTAGGCTAGTCCCATACTTCAAGATAATTGACAGCGGCTGTTTTACTCAATCCGGGTGCGGGGAGACTGACTGCACTCGAAGAGAATGTCAAGGATATGCCTCAACCCAGCGTGTTCCGGTGGCTGATATCTTCTGACCCGTGGATACATCCTATTCAGTGCTCGCTTCTCGTCCTTGCTGATTCTTGCTTGGATTGAGAGTCGCTGCGCGTACGTGTCCTTGAGGTTGGACAGATTCCACACAATCGCTTTCACGATCGCAGCCGCCTTCTCGGGCTCTAGGACGAAATAACCAGTAGCTAGCAGGAAGCTGAAAACGAAATAGTTGCGGAGAGCCCACCACAGAGAGGCCTGGCAATTCTTGAGGATCGCTCGCAGAAGATTCCTGTGACTCAGGTAGAGTTTTCCCGCGTCGATCCCTTTCCGTCCGCTCGTGCCGGAGAAGTAGTGCGCAATCTTGGCGAAAGGCTCGTATACGATCTCGTAACCCAGCAGTCGCAATCGCCAGCAGAGATCAACATCCTCGAGGTACGTGTAGAAGGTTGAGTCGAAACCGCCAACACGCTCGAAGGCTGCCCTTCGCACGAGCATGGCTGCGGCGCAAGTTGAGAATGGGATCACGGGTGGGCTATCATATTGTCCTCTATCTGTCTCGTACTTGCCCATGTCGACGAAACCACGCCAATACTTGATCCCCATGCCGCCCACGGAATCGAGTCTTTGATGATCTTCCATGGTAACGAGTTTGCATCCAACCGCAGCTATGGAGGAGCTGCCTTCAGCGCGGTCCACCAGAGCCTCTATCCAGTCGGGGGTCAGTACGGCAGTGTCGTTGTTCAAGAGAAGAAGATAGTCGGCTTGGACATCCTTGATTGCCCTGTTGTATGCGTCGGCGAATCCTAGATTCTTAGTAAACCTCACCAGCTTGATGTGTGGATAGTTCGACTTCACAAATTCCGATGAGCCATCTGTGCTCCCGTTGTCGATCACGTACACATCTACATTCTGATAGGTGGACTTCGCGACGGACGGTAGACAGATCTTGAGCCACCCCACACCGTTGAAGTTGAGAATCATCAAGGCAACGAGTGGAGCCCTGGGGCGCATGATTACCTGTGCCTCGTCAACCATCTATCGTCACCTCCTAGAGCTTAAGTCAATCTTGGCAGGGCGACGAGTTCCCACCGCTTCCTGGTTCTCGATGCTTTCCTTCCCGTCATCATCTTCATATTGTTCTTGGCGGACAACCGGCCAACACCCGACGATGCTTATTCTCAGCCAATCCGAAGGCTTGGTGCTCACCTTGCACGCCACAAGCTTCTGCTCCCTCCAGCGAAGCGGCTTTGGTCTCACAAGCGTTATTTCCTCCACAGATTCCTCAAGATCTCTGCGAGCGAAGAGCTAGGGACGAGCACAATTGCCCGAGACGATAAGCCACTATCTAGACGTGATAACCGTTCTAGCTCAGAAGGACTTCAAGATTCGATACAGAAATTCCGTCCTCGGCTTCTTATGGTCGCTACTGAATCCCCTGGCCTACATGATTATCCTGACGGTGGTTTTTTCCTTATTGCTTCATGTTGGTATCCCGAATTTCCCCGCTTGGCTCGTGATCGGTCTTCTGATATGGAGGTTCTTTTCCATCGGCACAAGCCAAGGCTTAGTCGCCATAATAGCAAACCCGTCCCTTGTCTCCAAAGTCTATATGCCCCGTGAAGTCATTGTTCTCTCCAATAGCCTAGCGAATCTTCTGGGCGCAATGCTGGAATTTGTCGCCCTGCTTCCGCTTCTTGTGCTGCTTGGGGTGAGCCTGACATCCTATGTCCTCTTTCTACCTCTGATCTTGATCTCGGAATTTCTGTTGATCTTCGGGCTTTCCCTGTCCCTGTCGGCGCTTAACGTGAGATATCGGGACTTCTACCAGTTGTGGGAAATAGCTCTCCAGCTCGGATTCTTTCTTTCACCAATATTCTACGACGTAAGTCTGATTCCCCCGAGATTCCGTTCCCTATATTCGATGAACCCGGTCACCAGTCTGATCGAGTCCACAAGGTCCATCTTTCTTCTGCACCAGCTTCCGTCCCTATCTGATTGTGTCACGATCGTCGTAAGCGTCGTGGTCTTTGTGCTCATTGGATTCATTGTTTTCCGACGGCTCGAGAGACGATTCGCAGAGGAGCTTTAGGCTTGTCCGTTGTAGATGTCGAAGATGTCTGGAAGCGGTTCAGGATCCCACACGAAAGACGGGCAACCATCCTTGACCATGTAGCTGGCGCGCTCTCGCTTCTTGAGGGCAAACGATACAGCTTCGAGGAGTTCTGGGCGCTCAAGGAAATCAGCTTTAGACTCGAGCAGGGAGAATCCTTGGGCATCATTGGCCCTAACGGAGGTGGCAAGAGCACTCTGCTAAAACTCATGGCCCGTGTGATGAGGCCTGACAAGGGTAGGATCACACTGTATGGGTCGACAGCAGCCGTCTTAGAACTAGGGATTGGGTTTCATGACGATCTCACTGTCAAAGAGAATGCGCTGATTTACGGAGTGATCATGGGCATTCCTCGCTCAGAGATCACGAAGCGCACAGATTCGATCCTCGACTTCGCGGAGCTCACGCGGTTCCAGGACGCCAGACTCAAGACGCTCTCGTCAGGCATGACTGTACGACTGGCCTTCTCGATCGCGATACAGACAGAGGCCGACATATTCTTGGTAGATGAGGCTCTCGCGGTAGGAGACATGAAGTTCCAGGAGAAGTGTCTGAACAGGTTCCGCGAATTCAAGAAAGAGAAGAAGTCGATAGTGCTTGTTTCACACAACATGGAACTGGTGAAGGCGTTCTGTGAGAAGACGCTATATCTTCTCGACGGCGAGACAAGGGCCTTCGGTCCAAGCGAAGAGGCAACAAGGCAGTACATCGAGGACATGAAGACCTCAACCAGCTCAGCCTAGAGAACGCAAACAACGGAGGACCCTTGACCCTGTGAGAATCGCAATCATCGGGAGTTACTTTCCTCCCTGGCGTGGAGGCGTAGAGACATACCTCTACAATCTATCAAGGCATCTCCAGAGACGCGGCCATCAAGTCTCGGTCATCTGCGGGGATCTCCCGGCTGAGACAGGCGTCGAGTGGATAGAGGGCATCAAGGTCGAGCGCCTGAGGGTGCTGGGAAGAATATACGGGACACCGGTCATACCCAAGCTCCTTTGGACACTGGCAGATGAGGAGGCTGACATCATGCATGCGAATTTTCCCGGCCCGTACGCTGCGTCTCTCGCTTCAGTGGTATCGAGATTCCGAGGAATTCCCGCCGTACTTACATGGCATAATGACCTGCCTCCCGTAACATCTGTGGCTAACCTTCTCGCGTTGGCTCATGACCGCGTGGTCCTGCCATTGTACTTGCCCCACTTCAGGTTCATAATCGCCACATCGCAAGCGTACGCGGAGACTTCGCAAGTTCTCAGTGTTCGACCGGGGTCGGTAGTTGTGGTCCCTAACGGGGTCGACGTTCGAAGATTCAATCCGGGTCTTCATGGAGACCAGGTGCGTGCGCGTCTTCGTCTAGGCGACAGCAAGATAGTACTCTTCGTAGGTGCGCTGAACCGTTGGCACGCGTACAAGGGCTTGGACATGCTGATAGAGGCGATGGCACTGGTTCGGAAGGAGTGTCCTAAATGTAAGCTCTTGATAGTCGGCGGAGGCGAATTGGCAGCAAAGTACCGTCGACTGGCTCTTGAGCTGGGCGTAGGCGATTACGTCCTCTTCGCGGGAGATATTGCTGACGAAGAGCTGCCGTCGTATTACGCGTGCTGCGACGTACTTGTGTTGCCAAGCAAGGACAGATCCGAAGGTTTCGGATTGACCATACTTGAGGCAAACGCCACAGGCAAACCCGTCATCGGGAGCAGTGTTGGCGGAATACCGAGTGTCATCTCTGACGGATACAACGGCCTATTGGTTCCACCCAATGATCCCAGAGCACTGGCTGCTGCCATGACCAAGCTCCTAGAGGATGAAGATCTTCGCCTGAGCATGGGCAGGAACGGGCGGAGGGTTGCCCAAAGGCACGACTGGTCAATTGTCGCGGAACAGACGGAAAGAGTCTATGAACGCGCGATCGCCATGCAATAGTCCGGTCTGGAACTTGGCCAGCTAGGCATGATGAATACATAGTGGCTACTGTCGGCCCTGTGGTCTCGGGAATCCCTAGCTCCTCTCTCTCAGGACCGTGATCAGAGTGAACAGAATCACGCCAGTGAAGAACGAGAGGAAAGCGAGGATGCCGGCTGACAGAGAAATCAACGCAAGGTTTGTGAC
>CAZLHM010000085.1:0-208 GCA_964559555.1 uncultured Candidatus Bathyarchaeia archaeon | reverse complement strand
CTGCAACCACGAACATTATCGCCGAGAATCCTCCATAAAAGAGCAGAGGATGCCGGATCGAGACGTACTTGATCACGCTGAAGAACACATCGAGCGCGTGGTACACAGGATTATGCGTTGATGTCTTCAAATCCTTATACCTCGCAGAGACTGGAACTTCCAGAATTCGCAATCCGGCGTCGCTCGCTCTCATCAAGACTTCCGAGTC
>CAZLHM010000084.1:0-5076 GCA_964559555.1 uncultured Candidatus Bathyarchaeia archaeon | reverse complement strand
GATGAGATGCGTTCCATGATCATCAGCCGCGACTCGGAACCCTAGCCCATTCGCTCGTATTAAGAATTTGACGCCAGCACGGTCCAACAGCGGATGCTACGGTTATATGTGGATACTCCATGCCAATGATGGTAGCGGACTGGGGCATGCGTTCCAAGACGGTGCTACTCTTGTTGGCCATCGCCTTAGCGATGTTGCGGCCTCATCTGCCCGTGGCAAGCGCGGACCCAGTAACCTCCGAGGTGACTCTGTACGCGCACACGGATCCTTCAGCCACATCTGTGGGAGGCAGAGTTCTCAGCCTCAGCGGCAACGCGACATCACGAAGTGCTGCTGACGTACGGGAGGGTTTGGCTTTCACGCTCGTTCCTTCGCTTTCGGCACCGTTGCATATACTTGGCGGAATCGGCGTGTACGTCTGGCTTGTGTCTCAGGCTAGTGTTCGAGGAACGCTGCGAGTCGGAATATCAGAGGTTACCGCCAATGCGTCTGTCATGGAGATAAGATCCGCCTCCATGACGGAGGTGGTGGTTCCTTCGGTTCCGAGACTTTTCATATTTGGTCTTGGAAGAGCAAACCACACACTCGCGATCGGGTCAACCTTGAGGTTTGACGTTCAGTTTTCACCCCTGAACTCTGTACCCGTTTCGCTATTGTGGGACGACCCCTCAACGGCGACACGGTTGGTCCTGAAAGTCGAACCGTTCCCGAAAATAGAGCTCAGGATCACAGACACTTCTGGAAGATCCTCAAACATCTTTGCTGAGAATGAGAGAGGCATGGCTAACCTCATCGCCGAAGTTTCAGTCGAAGAGCCTTTCGGCGGTACAAACATAGGGATAGTCTCACTCACAGTCACCAACTCCTCCGGGTATTCTCTGATCAAGGACACACCGATGAATCTGACATCAGGCAGTCAGCCCCCATTCCACTTTGACTATGCTTTGCCAGTGACGATTCCAACGGGACGCTTCAACGTCACCGTTAGCGTTCAGGATGTCGCCAAGAGGACCTTCTTGGTCATGAATCAGATTACAGTGACCCGTTTTTACACACTTGTCCTCGTGCTGGTTGACGCGCAGAGGAAACCGCTGCCTGGCATGAATATCTCTTTCTCAGCAGCAGGGAAGTTCATCGACGAAGTTGCAGCCAACTCAAATGGCACGGCGGTTTTCCGACTGCCTTCAAGCCAGGCCGTCGGCCCACTCACTCTTCTCGTCCGAAAGGGCAGAGCAGTGATCCTATCACAGACGGTTGATGTCAGATCAGATTCAGTGCTCCAACTTGAGGCACCATTGTACGATTGGGCTTTTCTTGTGAGACTTCAAACACTGGATCTTCCCCTATCAGGCGCTACAGTCGACTTGTATGTCAATGGCACTCTTCTCGCCTCAAATACGACGGATGCGAACGGTGCAGCGGTCTTCACATCAATCCCACTTGGAATGTACGAAATCTACGTTGCTTCATCCCTCGCGTCCAAGCGTTTCCTCAATGTGACTCACTCCTCAGAGTCCAAGGCAACTGTGCTCGAGCTTCCCATTCTCTCTGAGATGCCAGAGAACGCATTCTTCATCATCGCTGGGATTGCCATCATCACGGTCTTCGGAGCTGTTGTCGTAGCTCGCCGGCGAGTGCAGACGAGGCGCTTCAAACATGTGGCTGACTTTCTGGGAGGCGCTCTTCCGGCGTCAGCTGTAATGATGATTGTTGGGCCAACAGGGAGCGGAAAGAGCGTACTGCTGCGGAATATCCTCTTTGATTCACTCCGGCTTGGTAGGCATTGTGTCTATGCATCAAACTCCGAGATGCCCTCGAAGGTCAGAGAGCAACTAGCGAAGATGGGCTTGAACGCTGAAAGGTACGAAGATGAGAAGGGTCTCAGATTCGTCGACGCATATTCCGGAGGTACTGGTTTGCTGTCCTCGGAGAAGCATTGCGTCTCATCTCCGAGGGACCTGACGGCGCTTGGAATCCAGTTGACGAGTTGTCTTGAGGAGATCGATGGCAAGGGCGACGTATTCCTTGACTCTCTTGGACCGATTGTTGCCCTCGGTGATTCGGCTCAAGCCGTCAATTTTGTTCAGTACTACGGCGCACGAATTGTGAAGTTTGGCAGTAACTTCCTCTATGTCGTCAGCGATGCAATCGAGCCCGACCTGCTGAATAGGCTGGAGGAATCCTCAGACTGTGTTCTCCGGACTGAAAGACATGCTGGCCCAGGCAAGGTTCGCGGAAGGTTGCTTGTCAAGAAGGCGCGTGGAGTTGAACATCCCCAAGGCTGGGTTGGGTTCAAGATCACGCCAAACGGGCGCATGGAATTCATTACATTGCCGGCTCTGAATCGCTAGCCATTGCAGCAGACTATTCATGCTCTCGATGAGCATGCTCGATCTGCATCGACTCTCCCGCCATGGCCCGCGGAATGAAGCGTCGGTGTCATAGGGAACTTCTTGTACAACTGACCTTGAAGGCTCGTTTCCTACTGATGAATGAGTACTCTGCTAGAATATGGTTTATAGAAAAAGTGAGAGGAACCGATCTGTCCGCTTCCCTTTCTTCGGGTCTTAGAGATTCTTCTTTCCGCGTCCTCCGCGGAATCCTCGTCCTATGAGCAGTAGGCTCCCTCTTGAGTCCATCTGAACGCGTGTGTGTTGACACTACGTTCCTGGACCCGGCATATCGCGGGATATGTGTTCCTCTTACACACTGAATGAGAGCGCTCGGAATGCTGATCATTACGGAGCAAGGTAGGTTTACGACCAGAGTACCATATTCAGAAGGGAGATCAGCTTGCTTGAGGACCCCTCATGCGACAGATCCCCCGCCCACGCTGCCTTGATGAAGAGCACGTGTTCCGCGGACGGGCTCCACGCGTAGACGAAATCTCCCCTCGGATCTGTTTCGAGCGACTCGATGAGTTGCCATCGTGATCCGTCGGCGCTAAAGTACAGATTCACTGAAACGGCTTCGTTGACATTTGTGACGGTCCCTGATATCTTGAAGGGTTCTTTGGAAAGCCTTATGGTGGGTGTCACTTGCAATGTGATCGATGTTTCGAATACGGCCCTGTACGATGCGATGAAGATCGTAGGCCGCGTGGCTGCAGAAGTTTCGGCGGTGGGGCCCGTCGTAGAATTCCAGCCAGAGAAGATGTACTTGGTTTGGCCCGCTTTGAAGTCGCTTGGGGATATTTCGTAGGTGAATGTTGACCCCGCGTCTACCCACACCTCAACTGGCCCTCCTGACTTCAGCGGATATGATTTTCCAACAATGACCAATGTCAGGTCCGAGGAATCTGGCACCCCCTCGACCTTGAAAGCCATTAGGAACTGTTTGTTCCATGTGATCGTCAGTGCTTTCGGACCATCCATCAGCACGGTTCCGTTCTCAAGGCTCGGCGAGACATCGCCTGACCATGATGCGACAGTGAACCTGGTGCCGTTCTGCGCATCGTATATTGGACGAACCGCTACGCTGACGAGCGTTCCGTTCCTGTACCAGCCACCAACGTCCTGAAGGTCAACTTCTGACACGACTTCGAGATTGAATTCCTTCTCGTAGGCGGCGACGAGCGTCGTGTCGGTTCGGATCTCGACATCTCGGGGATTCTCTGAGTTTCCGTCGGACCAGTTCTTGAAGGAGGATCTGACATCCTCATTTTCGTAGAGTACTGGCTCGACGCCTATCCTGTGGCTTCCGGCCGCGAGAAACAAGCTCACGCGCCCATTGGGGTCCGTCCTGAACGGAAATCCATCGACCTTGATCAGGGACCCGGGAACAGGCGAGTCGACCGTGAGTTTCACCGTGAATCGGCCTTGCTTCCACTTTGCGTTAAGCGTTCTCATGGGGGCAGTTTGAAGATCGTTTAGGCGGAGCGTGTGTGCCATGACAACGTGGTCTGGGTCCGAGCTCTTGAAGTACAGGATGGAGAACCATCGGTTGCCCCGAGAGTCTCTGGCCAGTATCCAGACTTCATTGTACGCGTCGGAGGCGGTGAACAGTTGATTGTAGAGTGGATAGATCGCAAGCGTGTCGGTGCCGTTGGCAAGGCTTCCGGAATCCCCGTTGAGGCACAGGTCCGACCCAAGAGCCGCGAATTTGCTTTTGGTCCTTGACTTCTCTACAAGCTGAATGTCAGGCATTTCAACGGAGTTGGTAGTCACAACGTTCTGCCGGACTTGTTGGAAGCCGGAGAATTTGTAGGTTCTGAACTTCCCTTCGGAATAAGTATAGCTTCTCAAATAGAATGGTGCCGGCGAGTTGGAGAGGTAAGTGTACATAATCGTGAAGTCCGTTGAGGTCACATTCGCGAGGAGTATGACCCACATCGGTTCCCCTCGCCAAGTCATCTCGATGTATTCCCACGGTACCACAGACAACTTCTTGCCTCCGATCTGGACGATTCCACCTGAAGGAGATATCTCGACTCGATCTGGTAGGTTGGCTCCTTTGGCGTAGAATTCGATCATCGGGTGAGAGACGCTCAATGTGAGCGCATCGGATGTCTGCGCGCCCACGTAAGCCATCGGCAGCGCCGCTGGAACGGTTGTCGAGATAGCCAGCAGTAGGAATAGAAAACGCAGGCATTTGCCCGCGGGAATCAAATCTACCTCTTGCATCGCTTTCAGCTGGACGAGGTTCGAATCTGCATAGATCTATCTTGAAAGCAAGCTGGATGAATCCCTGTGCCGACTGAGGCTATGATCTTGCCTCATTCATGTTCAGACTACAGACGCGTTGATCTGTGTGGCCGCAAGTTGGGAGAACGAGTTTCGCTGTTCCCGGAAGGAGGATCAGTGCTCGGATCTTCGTCTTCACTTGAAGACCTTGTCTTCGGCGAAGAGTTCCTTTCCATTCGGGCGGATTATGTAGGGTCTCAGGTGGGTGTCGTGTGCGATCCGAATCATCTTCTCTACCTAGATGGTCCTGAGGACATTGCTCTCGTGAATGGCTGTGCGTAGGAGCACGACATCTTGCGACAAGAACTCCCCGAGCTGGAACCTCCGACTGAGCATCGAGGTCCTTCGCACATTGCAACGGAGGCTGCTTTCGCTCGTCCAAACGGCGTTGCGT
>CAZLHM010000083.1:0-5218 GCA_964559555.1 uncultured Candidatus Bathyarchaeia archaeon | reverse complement strand
CGTCCCCCTTGTATTGGACCGGGTCTGAGACAAGGTAGTATCTGATGTCGCTAGTTCCTGGGTCGAGGAAACAGCGGGCCCCTCCCGTGGGGCACTTTTGATCGCCTGCAGGCCCAACCGGAAGTGACAACTCAACTTTGTGCTGTCTAATCACATCTTGACATTGTTCACCCTGATATTGAGTCCATCCAGTGGTTTGCTCGACGAAGTAGGACTTGTAACACGTTCCAGCATACAGCTTTGCGGTCCCGGTCTGTCCACTGGTGATGGATCCAACGTCCTTTTCATCCATCTTGATTAGGAACGACGCTATTCCTTGCCATTCCCCTTTACCAGAGTCGGGGCGTATTGTTACCCTTACGCTGACCTTGTCATACTTTACTTCCGTAGTTTGATACTGGAACCACTGCTGCAGGGGAACACACACACCAGTATGCGGATCGACTGTGTAACCTGGAGGA
The DNA here is from genome assembly GCA_964559555.1 of uncultured Candidatus Bathyarchaeia archaeon. Classification (GTDB taxonomy): domain Archaea; phylum Thermoproteota; class Bathyarchaeia; order 40CM-2-53-6; family 40CM-2-53-6; genus CAVPLU01. The sequence continues at coordinate 4,757 of CAZLHM010000083.1, read as the reverse complement.
CAACCTGTGGATCCAGTTGGGATACATCCGCCAGACGGATCGCAGGTGTAGCCTGGTGGGCAAGGGCAAGTAGTAGTAGATGGGGATGACGAGGAATGATGGCTTGGCCCACCGTCGACCTTGACGTCGCCGGCGTAAACCTGATCCAATCCGTTGACGGCTAACAAGAGCGAGAATATCAAGAAGGTGACAAGGGATAGGGAAAACCCCTTCAACGAAACCCCGTGCCCGCCCTGTGAGTACTGTCGCCTTGAATTTGACATTTTTGGTTTAGCGTGCATCTTGCAAAGTCTGCAAAACGTCCTTGACTTCCGCAGTTCACTGCGCATCTCACTGTCTGCCGCTAGTTGCATACGGTTGCTCCAGAAAAGGGGAGTCGAACTTCTGCGAAACATTAGAGCCTTCAGGCTCAATTCACGACCGGAACTGAAGACATCGAGAATGCTATGCCTCTGCGCCCAAGGGCATTCACAGCCTACGAGGCAGGCTTCCGTGCCGTAGCGCTCAGGAGAAAAGCCGAAGAGGTAGTTGATTCAGCAACGTATCCTTGAGGCTGGCATGAAGCGAAAGATCCTAGATCACGCGCCTCAACTTCCAGTTTCGCTCTCGGAATGCAACCCGAAGATGGAGCCGGGGGTGGGAATGGAAAAGAATGTTCGATTCCCACAAGCTGCTCTGGAAAGGTTGTGATCTATCGCTTGGGGCACAAGGTGAAGCCCGCGTGAGGGTATCTGGTCTTGAGGATCTCAGGGCGCCAAAGAAGGGATCTAGGTCTCCCTCGTTAACCTCCGGCGCAAAGACTTGGCGAGTTCCCCGAGTCTCCTCCTAGAGTTCTGATCTGCAGATCTCATGATCTTTCTTGTGAGGCCAGTTCGCTTCGCAAAGGTTGCGATGTCAAGACGAGTATCCTTGCCTGCCTCACCTTTGAAGTACCTTTCCGCGACCCTGAAGAATATGCCAATCATGCTAGTGAGCATAGGCAGCGAATAGAGGCGGTTCTCAAGTTCTTGAATGACAGCATTTCTTAATCTATGACTGCGGCTTGCATCTTCGACGAAGCCGAAAAGCATGGCAAGGACGTGATACGTGAGATACCTTCTGTCAGGGCGGCCTGTGGCCTCGCTCTTGACTAGCTGATGTAGCCAGTAGATGTATAGGTAGAAGTCAACGGTGAGGTTCTGACCAAAGATCTTGTCATAGTACGGTGCAGAGAACAGAGCCTCGACGCCGTGTCTAGCAATCGACGGGTCATCTATCACAGCTATCGTCAGCTTGGCAACCTCTGTCTTTCTGATCACGGCTTTGTACCTGAGCCTCTCGTAGCTGTAGCTCGGAAATCTCTCGGAAAACTCGTTTCGCTTCCTCTCGTAGAAGTAGTTGCGGGATTCGAATGCCACTTGAAGCTGAGCCTGAGTTGGATCGTTGGACATTAGATCTGACTGCTTTATTGCATTCTGGCGGTTCGTTGCAGTGATCACCTTGTTGACCAATTCGAAGCTGTACCTTTCTGCCGGGACGACTATTACTCTAGTAAGCAGATCTGCCGAGGTGCTCGGCCTTTCCGCAAGAACTCTTGTCGTCTGAAGGCCGTTGATTATCTGCGGATTGACCATGGAGATGAACTGGTTGTCACCTCTGAGCTCTGCATCGTCACAAAGAATGGTCACGCCATTGTTCAGATACCAGAAGTAGTCGGGCTCGCGAACGAGGCTGGCTTTTATCTCTCGATTGACGGAAGTCTGTTGCAAGAACTGGCGGACGTTCTTCTCAAAGATATCGTTGCCGTGCTCCTTGTAGAGTCTGGCCAACTCTGAGCCAAATGTTGTGAAGACATATGACTTGATTCCGGTAGTCTCGTGGGTCCGTCTGTAAACCTCCTCAGGACTGATCCTGATCCGCTCTAGATGAATCGGGGGTTTTGCGCCTCTCCGATAGTCCTCGAAGAGCCTGTTAATCTCGTGTTTGCTCAGCACGACGAACTGATAGTCTTCGAATTCTTCGGTGGCTGCTACCTCTTGAACCGCCAGCTCATTCTTGGCGTATGTTGACGCGAACACTAGCTTGATGTGGTATCCCTGTTCGATCTTCTCGAATGTCTCCCTCATCTTCTTCTGCACGTTCGCGTTCGCTGATTTCACAACCTCATCCAGCTTTTCTGTGGAATCAAAGTAGCTCCTTACTCGCGCGAATGAGGTGAGTTGCTCCTTTCTAATGCGCTGGGTTGAGGTCTTTGGGAGCTCATACTTGCTCTGGACAAGAAAGACGGTCTGAGCTCTTTCGTTGATGTAGATCGCGTCGATCTGCTTGTCACTCGGGCTGTCTGCCATGCAAGCAAGTATGTCGTTCTCGTTCAGATTGAAGTACGCTTCAAGAAACCAGTAGAGAAACGCTCGATGAGTGTCGAGTCTCTTATGTCTCTTCCTAATCTCTTCAAGAAAGTGCTCGAGTTTGACAAGCTTGGGCAAGGGCCGGGACCCAAAACAATGAAGCACGCGAACCCCCATATAGGTCGGACTACACCGCCGCTGAGCCGACGTGACACTCTGCGTGCCATGGGGCAAATATCACGAAGAGAACGAAGGAACAGCTAACATGACCGTAGTCTGGACTCAAGGAAGAGTTCGCTGGGGACAGATGCCTTCAGATCAGATGCATGATTGACCCTATGTTGTCTGGAGTGACGACCTGCCAGAATACCCTATCCAGGGGCTTGCCGTGAAGCTCTTTGAAGTATGTAAGACGCTCTCTTTGGAACGAGAGTAACTCACTTCTCAGCGGCTCAACTTCGCTTCCTCTGACAGCCTGCAACTTTGAGGCGAAATCCATGGCCTTCTTGAGCAGTGATTCGCATTCTTTCGGCACTAAACTGCCTTTCATCGCGGACTGGGCAAGACAGGCGAGAAGCCGTATTCGCAATGACCTGGAACTCCATTCTTGAAGAGAAGCTCTCTGGCTAGCTGGGACGAAGAATTGTTCGAAACCTTCCAGTCTGAGTTTCATATCTCTGTCTGCCTTGCTTGTGTCGATAGTGGCAAACGCACGGTCAATGAACGTGATGACATCATCTAGCGCTGTTTGGGGATCAATCTTCCGACCAGCAATCTTCGCCTCGACAGGCGTGATCGCCTCAACAGCCTCAATGACATCTCCAAACTCAGAGAACTTCGGGGAGTCCATGAGCATGGACAGATCATAGATCTGTTTGGGGTAGTCCGCCAGATCTTTGAGTCCGATGCTTCCCTTTGCGAGCGTCAGTACCTTGTCACCCACAAGAACCTCGGGCGTATAGCATCGGATTTCAGATGTCTTTGCAGCAAACGTCTGTACGTTGTATGTTTCTTCGGTGGGGAGGCGTAGATCCTGGAGCATGAAATCCAACTTGACTCTTAGTGGCTCAGGCTGGGTTGCGGAGTCTGTGTAGGCAAAGTACGTTCTAGCGTTGAGACCTGCCTTTGGCTTCTTTGGCATGTAGGATTCGAATCTGGTCCTACCAAGCCTTGACTCCGTCTCTTTGATCAGAGTATCCAACGAGTCAGCGTTCAGATTCGCGGTCAAGTCGATGTCAACGCTGCCTCGCTGCTTCTCTACCGGAAGGAAGAGCTGCGCTGCTGCGCCCCCTTTCAGAATTGTCTGATTCGAGGATCTTTGGAGCTGCGCGGCAATCTCAAGGTCCCACAAGAAGAGCTCTACTGTGAGGGGATTCGCAAATCCGTACTTTGCCGCATTGGCGACGATCGCATCTCTTGTGAAGGCTCGTTCTTCGTGGATCAAGACCATAGGGGCAGCTACCTCTCTTCCGCAGCGATGCCCGCCAACACACTCTCAACTTTTCTGTTACTCACGTGGGCGCCAGGAACTCTGAGACCATGCATCGATCTTTCCAAGACGGTTCTCAGCTCTCCCTTCACGCCTCTCCTGCCCGCAAGCATCAAAAGGTGAGAGACATTCACTCTGCCTGTTGAGATGGCTCTGGAGGCGATTCTGCCAAGTTCCTCGGGAGGGAACGGGATTCTCTTTCTTGTCGTCTCGAAATAAGTGTCGACCAAAGCCCGCTCAAGGTCCGCTACGCCATTCGACTCTCCTCTGAAGTCCGAGATTTCCCTCAGAACGAAGAGATCATCTTCTGGAAACTCCTCCAAGGCTAGCCTGATCTCTTCTCGAGATGGCCTCAGTAGAGCGCGAAGTCCAACTTCTCTGAGCGCTTCTCTAGCGCTCTCGCCTCCGCCTTCCATGACATAGACAAGGTGGATCATTCTTCTCGGGAAGTGATGAATGAATGGGTAGAGCAGAGACGGCCCCGTTATCATGAACCTGATGCCTCTGTCCTCCAAGACCCTCCTTACAGTCTCATCCGCCTCAGGCAGCGATGTTCCTGAGGAAGCTGGTCTGCCTGCGATCTCGCCTAGAATGGCCTTAGGCTTACTCGGAAAATGATAGAGCCCCCTGCCCAGTTTCTCGAGTCTGCCAGTCCTAACGAGATCGTGGAGTAACCGATACGTGGTTCCTATGGAGAGTTTCCTCTCTTTGGAGAGTACTCTGGCTGCCTCGCTTGCCGCGAAGGGCTTTCCTCCAAGCCTCAGGCGTAGGAGTCTGTGCGCTTTCTCTTCCCAGCTCATGCCGCTAGTAAGGAAGTGCAAAAACAAAAAGTTTTGCATTTCCTTACCGCTCCTTTTCACCTCAGTCTTCAAGCACGATCTCTGCTATGCCGCGGCTTGGCACTCGGGCGAACGAGAATCCAATGGGCCTTCAGTGAAACA
>CAZLHM010000082.1:0-5314 GCA_964559555.1 uncultured Candidatus Bathyarchaeia archaeon | reverse complement strand
TCGTTCATGTTCACGATCCCGCCTCTGAGTAGGGGGCCGAAACGGTCAATCTTCGCCCATCTTGACTCCGAACGTCCCTTGGTGTTGATCGGTCGGCCGCCCAGGAAGTCGTTGAAGTGCGGAACGAAGAGGCAACGGGAAACCCTCAGCTCAACTCCGTAGCGTTCTTTGAACCTGCCCTCAATGCCTTTGACCCTTCGGCGTTTGGACTCTTTGAGAATCACGCGAGCTAGTCTCGCTCCGTCACATGGTGCGCGCACCCAGACCGGCCTCGTGATCCTATAGCCGAGAGCGTCTGTGAATGCCACAACCGGATGCAGGTGGCCTTGGATCAGAGATTCGCATCCGAGGAGCTCAGGCGCCGGCCACGCGTGACCATGGAAGAGCCCATACCTTCCCCATAACGCGATCCCGCTTGGAGGAAGAATCTTGACTTGTGGGGGAGTCATCGGCTCAATGTTCCCGTCGTGGTTTCCTTGGATGATCTGAATGTCGGAAACGAGCGGGACGATCTTCTCGAAGAACTCGGGCACATCCCTCCACTCTTCCAACTCGGCGCCGACAACTGTGTGCTTCACGTCGCCCAGAAATACGATCCTAGTGGGGCTCGACTTCTTGATGATCTCGATAAGGCGATCCGCCAGCTTTGATGTCTGCGAGGGAACATGGATTCCGTGTTGTGAAAGAGTCACTTCCCAACCGATGTGCAAGTCGCCGACGACAAGAACGCGCTCACCCTCGCCCTGCAGTAACAGAGAGGGAGAACCATTAACAGGTCCGAGGCTATAACCAGCCAAACCTCACTTCCCTCTCTGTCTACGCCGACCCTCTCAGATTGAGGGCTCTTTGAACATATCCTTAATGAAAGCCTTGAACCTCTGATGAGCCAGCCTGCTTCGCCGGAATGAACATGTCGCAAGCGTACGAGAGAGAGCTGGAGGTAATCGAGAGGACGTGTCGAGAGGTCTCATCCTCTCGCAAGCTGACGGATACCCAGAAAGCCAGACTCGGGGAGCAGTTCGCCGACCGATTCAAGAACGCTATAGAACTGGTTGAGAAGCGAAAGGTGCGTAGGTTTAGGTTCAGGCCGAGCGGACGCGTAATTTGGGCTGTGAAAGGCAGAAAGGGAGTATACCAAGTCATCCCTGAAACCAACTTCTGCAACTGTGACGACTACTACTTCCGCGTGATGGACGGCAAGAGGGCGCTGTGCTATCACATAATCGCGCAGAAGATCGCGTCGGCGCTCGGAAAGTACGAAACCAGCACACTGCGTGACTCGCAGTACAGCAGGGTCACCAAACGGTGGAGGACTAGACCTGAGGCTGTGCCCTGACGTCGTCGGATGCGGCTAGAGAATTGTTTAAATTGGAAACTTCGATCTAGCCCGCCAGATGGGGGTGCCGCGTTGACAGCTGATGAGTACTACTCGCTTGTCCAGATTGCTCTGACAGCTCTCTCATTTGTCGCGCTAGTTCTGGTCTTTGTGTACCTCGTGTACGAGAAAAGCTAAATCTGAACTCAGACCGCCTTCACCAACACGCATTCTCGGCGTCTGGCCAAGAACCTACGCCTAGACACGAAATGGATAAACGGAAGATCTAGAATCGCGAAACGGACTTGGAGACGACCCAGCAGCTAGCGAGTGATGTTGCGACTCTACAAGCCGGCTACGAGGTCATAGTGGTCATCCTTGTCAGACGACGCCTTCTCTTTGCTGCAAAGACCTGTAAGAGAACAGCTAGGAAAACTGGAGATAGAGGAAGCTAGCGACATCCAAAGGCTTGCCATCCCACCCATCCTCGAGGGGAAGAACGCTCTTCTCATAGCTCCGACGGGAACCGGAAAGACACTCGCCGCGGTCCTGCCGGTCTTTGACATGTTCGTTGCTGCGCGAAGTAGGAACGAAACGCGAGGCATATCCATACTGTACGTAACACCTCTTCGTGCGCTGAACAGAGACATCCTGCGTAGGCTGTCCGAGATCGGCGCCGATCTTGGAATCAAGGTTCAAGTCAGACACGGCGACACGCCCACGGCTACCCGAACGCTCCAAGCTAGAGCTCCCCCTGACATGCTGATCACCACTCCAGAAACACTCCAGGCGATCCTGCCCGGCAAACTCATGCGACAGCACCTGCGGCACGTCAGATGGGTTGTGGTGGACGAGATACATGAGTTGGCAACTGACAAACGCGGGATCCAGCTAGCAATCGGCCTAGAACGGCTAAGAAATCTCACGAGTCAAGACTTCCTGCGGATCGGACTGTCAGCAACAATTGGCGATGAGCAGAGAATAGCCAAGTTCCTCGCGGGGTCTGACAGAGACGCGGTGATTGTCAAGTCTACGGAGGGAAGAGGGTTCGAAGTCAAGGTTGACTATGTCTCGCCCTCCTCCACTGACCGACGCCAGAGCGAAGAGTTCAGCGTTCCGCCAGCGTCCATTGGCCGGGCAAGACGCATTGCTCAACTCATAGAAGAAAGAAACTCTGTCCTCGTGTTCACCAACACTCGTGAACATGCTGAGGCTGTGGGTTCACAACTTACGGCAATCGATTCAAAGCTCCCGGTTCGTGTTCACCATGGCTCGCTCTCGAAGGAGATCCGAGAGGAAGTTGAACGGGACTTTCAGAGCGGAGAAATCAAGGCGGTTGTCTGTACGTCCTCCCTTGAGCTCGGAATCGACATCGGCTCTGTCGACTTCATTATCCAATACATGTCGCCTCGGCAAGCGACTCGACTGATCCAGAGAATAGGGAGAAGTGAGCATAGACTTCGAGGAGTCGCGAAAGGTCTCATAATGGGCGCATCTCTGGATGACATTCTGGAATCCGCGGTTATCGCTCGTAACGCAAAGAAAGAGAAGTTGGAGCCGAGCGTCCTGCACGAAAACGCGCTTGACGTTCTGGCACATCAAATAGCCGGCCTGATCCTAGATCTCCGCAGGTTCACAGTTGGAGAAGCCTTCGAGATCGTCAAGCGCGCCTACCCATATCGCAATCTAACTCCCGAGGCTTTCATGTCCGTCGTCAAGCAACTGCACACTGGTAGAGTGATCACGGTTCAGGAGGACGTACTGAGACCACGCTTCCCAAACACGTTCAGATACTACTTCCAAAACATCTCAATGATACCTGACGTGAAACGGTATGTCGTGTTCGACTTCTTCCGCAAGCGAAAGATCGGCACACTCGATCAGGACTTCGTTGCTCGCAAATGCAAGTCAGGAACCGAGCTCATCATGCACGGTCAAACATGGAAAGTAATTGCCGTCAACGAGGATCAGTTGTCAGTGGAAGTCGAACCGACCGCTCCGACGCTGAACGCGATCCCAAGCTGGGAGGGCGAAATAATACCGGTTAGCTACGATGTCGCCGCTGAAGTAGGGCATTTTCGAGGCGTGATATCTGGAAATCTCGGCAACCCTGATCGGCTCGGCCAGCTTACATACGACCTGAACATCACTCCTGAAGCAATGCAGAAGAGCATCGAATCAATTCGACTTCAAGTAGAGGGTTATCCGGTCCCGACAGACTCCCTTATCCTAGTCGAGAAATTCGAGAACTGCATTGTGGTGCACGCATGCCTCGGAACCTTGGCTAACGAGACATTGTCGCTGGCTCTGACTTCACTGCTAAGCGCAAGGTTGGGTGTGAATGTTGCGGCGCAGACTGATTCCTACAGGGTAGCGCTGGTCTGTCCCTTCAAGATTGAACCGAGATTGGTGGAGAAGGAACTCAAGCAGCTGACCCCCGATCAACTTGAGGAGGTCGTCAGCGGAGCACTTGAGGCATCGGACACATTCGCATGGAGGCACTGGGATGTCGCCAAAAGATTCGGAGCCGTCGAACGGACCGCGGAATATAAGACCAGCAGAGCCAGACTCTTGGTGAAGATCTTCAAAGGCACCCCGCTTGAGGAGGAGACAAAAAGGGAGATCTTCCTTGAGAAGCTCGATCTGGAACACGCTAAGGAGTTCATCAGGCGCATCTCGGACGGGTCGGTGGCGATTCAGACCGTAGAGGAGAAAGAGGCAGGCTGTTCACCGCTGGCTCTGCCAATCGTCGACAAGATCATTCCACATGATCTTCTGCGCCCCGCAATCCCGAGCAAGTCTCTATCTCAGATCGTCAAGGAGAGGCTGCTTGCAAGTCGCGTCCGTCTTGTTTGCCTCTACAAGGGCGACTGGGACGGAATCAGGGTCGTCGGCGAACTTCCCGACAAGATCAAGTGTCCAAACTGCAAGTCGACATTGATCGCCGCGACATATCTTGGTGATGATGAACTCGCCAGGATTGTGAAACGTCGAGCGCGCAGACAGCAACTGTCCGAGGAAGAAGAACAAGCATACAAGCGCGCCTGGCTGAGCGCGAGTCTAATGCAAACGAGCGGGAAGAAAGCCGCGATTGTGATGAGCGGAAGAGGAATAGGTCCTGCAACCGCAGTGAGGGTGCTCAGAAGACTGCATCGCACAGACGAGGAATTCTATGTTGACATACTCAGGGCCGAGCGGGAGTACGCTAGGACGAGACTCTTCTGGGACTGATTCCGCAGCAGACTGACTATGGCACCTGTGCTAGCGCAACGTGATGGACCTGAGGCAAACGTGTAGGTTGGACGGTGTTCTCAGCTCATGCAAGAACTTTGTACACAAGGTCGCCTTCTCTGACCTTGTCCGCGACCTTTAGCCCGATTGATTGGCCAGGGTTCGCGCTCTGGACGTTTGCATGCTCGATCTGCATACTGTCGACTTTCTGGCGAAAGTCTGTAGTCACACCTTTGACTCGTACGGTGTCGCCGACCGCCAAATTTGCGGTCAAATCAAGCACCGCAACGCCGATCTTGCTGTAGTAGTGCCGTATTTGCCCAACCTGCTCCAAACGTTCTTCAGCCAAGGACCGAAACACACTCTACCTACCGATGCTACCAACGTTGCCCAAAAAACCATCGCCGAGGCGCGGGAAGAGAGCATCGAAATGTCGCACCACTGGGGATACGTAGCTGTACTGCTCTCCGCATTCCTATTCGGAATCGGTACAACTATCAATAAGATACTCCTAGAGACGATGACCCCTCTATTCATCGCCGCCCTCACCTATTTTCTAGCGGGTATCTTATTGGCGACCTCAAACCTTCTCCCTAGAAACGCCAAATCAATTTCTTGGCTCAGACTGCCTCCCAGAGCAAAGAGCGAATTTGTGCGGAGAGACATCGCTCTCATCATCTTCGTTACAATGATCGGTGCGGTTCTTGCACCCTATCTGTATCTGCTAGGACTGAACAACACTACTGCGCTGAGCGCAGCTCTTCTTGG
>CAZLHM010000081.1:0-5345 GCA_964559555.1 uncultured Candidatus Bathyarchaeia archaeon | reverse complement strand
AGGTCGCGGGTTCAAATCCCGCCCGGTCCACCACAAACTTTGAGCGGGTCCCTTTCTTCCTGTCATAGGTAACGTAGGCTCTATCTCTCTCGTCTTGACAAGTCGCATAGACAGCTGCGTGATGTACCGGGAGTACAGTGGACTTTAGGTTCAGATAGCCATCTTCGTGTCAATCTGGCAGGTCCCCGCGGGCCCGCCACAAACATTATCCGAGTCCCGATTCCTCCTCTGCCCGGTTCTGGTAACTTGGGCAGAGCGTAAACCCAAGTGGTAACTTCTTGGGGGGGCTCGAACCCCAAACTCCTATCAGCCGAATGTTCTGGTCTTGCTGTGGCAGTCCCAGCACAGAATCTCGCAGTTAGAAGCGATATCGGGTCCGCCAGCGACTATATGATGGGCCTCCCAAGCACCTCTTCCAGTTTCGCGTCCTCGATTCTCCCAAGCTAGTTGCTTGTAGCATCTTCCCGAATGACCGTGTTCTTTCCTAGCGCACTCGCAGTATCCCCCAGATCTTCTCCAAGCTTCAGAAATGACACTATCTGGAAAACTCAAGGCAACACCTCCGGAAGCCGCTGTGAACGCAGATGATCTTGGGTGTTTCGGTCACGAGTGCTGTCAAGTCTACAGTTGATTGGGTAGCCTGCGAAACCCCGATTGGTAGGCCATGGATAGTTCTCTTACGTGCTCAGGTCCGTCATGTTGCTCTCGCTCGTCTTTTCGTATGCCGCCTTCTTCTACGCCTGCGAAGTCTGAGAGATCTGACTCCTTGATCCGGACTGCTCTTCAGCCAGTCTATAATCGTCTTGGCAACCCACTCGAAGCTTTCTTCTTTTTCTCGTCCGAAATCGTGGCCTCCGTGGTAGAGCGGAGGGACTTTGGCTTTGTTTCTCTTGCTCCACTCCTCCACATCATTTCTGCTAGGGTCGTCATCACCGTACATCAGCAGTGTACTCGCTTTGATTCTATCTGCATAGTATGCTGCGTCTGTGTGAGGGAGACAGGAGTACTTGCCCGTACGTTCTGCAATGGGGCCGTTAATGAGTATTAGACTCTTGACCATGCTTGCATCTTTCTTGTCGGAATGATGGGCGAGTGCACTTGAGAGAACGGCTGCGCCTCCACTGTATCCGAGAAGATGTATCCACTTGTATCGGCGCTTCTTGGCTACAGCGTAGAATCTCCTAACGAACTCTGTGGGTATGTTGCGACCCTCTCTGTCACTCCACTCAAACGATGAGAAGTACGGTGATTGGGGAGCGTGTACTCCGAATTCAGTTTGTTCGCGGATTCTCTGGCAAAGCACACTATCCCTCTCGTTTTCCCAATTTCCCAGAGTGCCCCTAATGCCTGTGAAGCCCGGGGGCTTTATCTCGCCACCCCAAAGATAGCAGACGAGATGATCTTTCTTTCCGTCCACGGTGAAAGGTGGGCGAAGCACCTTGGTCGCCAAGGAGATCTTCCGTGGGCGGCCACGCATAGAAGTCAAACCTCACTTGCGATGTCTGTTTGACAATAAAAGTAGTGTCCTTCATCAGCGAGTCGTGTGCCTAGTGCATAGGGCGAACCCTCTCGTTCTGGTAACTCGTCGTCTCACGCATACGCGCCCTCCTTTACACAACATCCCTGTCTTCGATTTAGCCCTCCTTACGAAGCTTGATCCATACGGGAGCGCCGAAAGTGTTGATGTATCTCTGGAAACCAGCGGGCAATGCCAGGAAAGTCTGGCTACCAAACCCCAGCTTGTAGGAATCGATTCGATTCCCCTCACTATTCCTAAGCTCAACATCAACAGGTACTGTTGCGATCAGGTCCAAGGGAACAGTCGGCAGTTTTGCGAAAGATGTTGTCACAAGAATCTGAGCGCCCGACGAGACTAGTTCCCTACCTCTATCAGTCAAAGACCAATCTTCGTCCAATCTCTCTATGTACCGGTATCTCTCAAGTCTTAGAAGTTTATGCCGTACCCTTGAACGGTGGAGCCATGAATACTCTTTCTCCAATTGGGCGAAGATCTTGGAAGCGGAGCTGGTGCCGTCTCGAATCAACTGCAGAATCCGTAAGTCCATGGCGTCAGGTCTCGCTTGAACCTCCACAGAATCTCGGAGATTTCTAACCTTGATCACCCGACCTCGGAAACCACTTTGAGGCAGATGAGACAGTTCGGAACTCGACTCCAAGCTCGTACAATGTTTCGTAAAGTTTGTCACCCCACCTTAAACGCTTCGGCCTTGAACCTTTGTTGAATAGGAAATGGGGAAGTCTGAAGATGAGAGTAGGATTGCAGAAGACTCGGCTTTTCTCGGTCCGAGTGGGTTGAACCGAGGTTGGGCAGGCACAGGGAACCTACTCCAAACATACACGCAATCTTGGAGAATGAACTCGAACGGTTAAAGTCAATCGCGAAGGCTGGCTACCACTTGAAGGTCAAGTGGGTTCCCGACGCCAGCAAGGAGCTGTCTGGCGAGGTGAAGGACGGCACGATCATCGTTTACGATCACGACGAGAATGAAGCGCTGAAGACCTTGAGGCATGAATTCTTGGACGCTTGCTTGAGCGAACTGATAGAGCCGTACAAGGAAGTGACTAACAAGCTCATCTCGATAGTGAATCAGATCGCGTACAAGAGGAAGGAGAGGCTCATCGAAACCCTCTCGATGACCTTCGAAAAATGAAGTGAGCCGATCTGTCAATGAGTGATGGTCACAAGATGACAGATGAACACGTGACTTTTCGTCGTCGTGGTGGTCGTCATGGTCGTCGTCATAATCTCGTCCGCGAACTGCACAGAGGATTTGTGAATTATCATCTGACGACTACGCTGACGACCTTCGTGACGGCCAAAATGACGAAAAGCGACTACTCAGGTTGTTGATTAGATTGCCAAGACGTGAGATCTCAAGTGCGAAGAAGGCGGAGATTCTAGCACTATACCTTAGGGGCTTCAGCCGCGATGACGTAGCTAGGAAAGCTGGAGTCTCAGCCGGGACCGTCTCATCGACAGTATCCGAGTTCAACGATGACGCGCACTCATCCTCACTACCTGATGCCTCAGTCAAGTATGGCGTCCGGGAGACCGTTGAGGCCCTGCGCGACGTAGCGGTTGAGTTCAGGAAAGCCGGAGTTACCGTGCAGGAGGCCAAAAGAGGTGCTGAGCTACTAGCGAAGGCTTCGAGGATGGGCATAACCCTCGAGAAGTTCGAGGCCTTCGTTCAGTTCTGCCAGAAGATAACCCCTGAAGGCTACCCGATAGAGGACCTAATTTCGGCAGCCATGAAGCTTTCGAATCTTGAAGATGAAACCGGACTCGATGCGGCAAGCATTGTCTCCGAATACGTAACTAAGATGTCGGAATCCAAGGAGCTTGAAACCAGAGTACAGAGCCTAACGTCCGAGGTCAAAAGACTCACCGACGAGAAGGAACGCGCGGAAGCTGATCTTGGGAGCAAGAAGGCCCGATTGGACGATGAGCTAAATGAATGCTTACAACAGCATCAGCTCACCCTTGCGAGAGTAGATCACGTACGCGGTATCGAGGAGGCCTTGAGGAGGTATGGGGTCGAGATCGAGAAACTCGAAGCATTGCTTGGGTTCCTCAGAGCAGTCGAAAAACTCGACCACGATCCTCAGAGAGCTGTCAAGTATATGGCTGAAACAGGCTTCACTGAACAGGCCATAGAGGACTTGAGGCAGCGGAAGGCGGGTTTGGAAAATGAGATCATCGGATTGACAGACCAGAAGGCCACCATAGAAGGGGATTTTAAGAGAACGATTCTGGACCTGGAGAAGGCCAGGCCCCTGCTGGCCGCTCGGGATGAGCTTCTCGGAATGGGCTATAGCAGCTTCTCCCTTTCAACGCTCGCCGATCTAACCCTCAAACTTGGAAAACCTGAAGAGGTCTTCAACGTCCTCAAATCCTACGAGTCGATAGCACGCTTGGACGCTAGGCGTCTTGAACTTGAGCACGCGATCGTTAAGCTCTCGGCGGAAGAGGAAGCAGCTAGGAAGCGCGTGAATGAGATAGAGGGACGACTGAAACCTCTCCACGAAGAGCATGAGCATACAGCGAGGAGATGCGGAGAGCTTAGAAAAGAACTGGAGTCCTACGACCGAATCGCAAAGGTAGCTCTCCTTCTCTCCGGCCTCAGGTCAGGCGATCCGGAAATGATTGCAAGCCTGCCCGTCGATGCGGTGCTTTGCCTGCTCGAGGCGATCAGGCCATGGTGTGAGTCCAAACAGATCGAACTGGCAAAACAGCATGCCACCACTGAATTCATCCCAGGAACCGCATGCTCCTACCTAATCGAAATGCTAAGGAAGATCGAGGCGGGTTAGACATGCCGCCTTCCAAGTCGCCATTGGAAGAGTATGCTGATCAGGTATGGGATAGACTGCAGAAAGCAAAGAAGTTTGAGCAACTCGACAGGATCGAGGCTGAGAATGAGAGCCTCACCAAATCGAACCAGCAGCTTCACCTCGCAAATGAGACGCTCACCCTGGAGAACAAAGGCCTGAGAGGACGAGTTGAAGACCTTCAATGTGAGAAGGACCATCTGAGCAGCGAAGTCTTCAAGCTCCAAACGAACCTTGACGAAGCCTTGAAGAAACAGCTCAACTCAGAGGCGGAGGCCAATCAATTCAAGACAAAGGCGGAAGAGCTTGAAAAGGAACTCGGAGCAACTCGCGGTGACCTAAAGAGGCTTAGAACTTCTCAAGCCTTCACGAGATTCATTGTGGATCCAAGCGTGCTTGGAAAGGAAGACCTCCAACTCGTGATTGGAACGATTAGGAGAGATCTCCTAAAGCCGGTTGAGGACAGCTACAGGGAACGCCTGACAGGCGACCTAATCGCCGAAGGAGCCTGGCGCCTAAGAGAGTGGATCGGCAGAGGAACTGAGTATCTGCTCAACGCTAGGGTAGCCCATCCAGACTACGCATGTCCACAATGTCGGGGAACGCCGGGCTACGACGGTGAAGGGGCGCTCATATGCACGAAGTGCCATCTCAGACGGTTTGTTGCGTGTCCGAGATGTGGCGCTAACATGAAGTACAATCCTCAAGATAACGCTCTGCACTGCTCCTCATGCACACTAACATGGAATTAGTTCACTCCCAGATGATGTGGCACCGTACTTAACTAGCCTTCGCTATCAGCATCTTCCCGCTTCTCAGTTCCTTTGTGAGCTGCCATCCCTTGTTCAGGTAGGTCGTGAGTTGTTCCTCTCTAACCAGCTTGGTCTTCTGATGACCCGGTCTCAGTTTCTGCGGGTGTACCCTCAAGATAGAGAACGGACGCCACGTTAGAAGAACTCCAGAGGGTACATGTCTCCATACACCCAATCAATCCC
>CAZLHM010000080.1:0-5468 GCA_964559555.1 uncultured Candidatus Bathyarchaeia archaeon | reverse complement strand
TTTGAGGTTACAACTGATGCGAGGTTTCACCCTATTGGTCACTCTGAGTTTCAACCCTTATCCAGCCCTTTCGACCCGAGTAAGCCAAGATCACTAGTATGAAGGCAACAAGGTAGAGCGCGGAAACTTCCATCCAGCCGACGGTGTAGGCTCTCCCCGCAATAGGCGGGCCGCTTGAAACGATCTCATACACATCGCCTTCGTCGGGGATGCCGTTCGCTGAGCTCCCCTCCCTCGCATCTGTCCATCTTCCCACATAGTAGGTTGAATCATACTCTTCAGGTTGAGCAGAGATCTCAAACTTGAGCAGAAGCGCCCCTGAGACTGCGCCCACCCCCGTGTAGCCCCAGAGGATGAGGACTGTGCGACCTTGTATGTCCGTGAATGTCTCGACTACGAATACGTCAAGGGTCGAATTTGAACTTGCCAACGCCTTCTTGTTGATTCGAGTTGATTCTAGCGTGCCGCCTGTCAAGTTCTGAACGTACAGGGATTTCTCGTCTTCCCCTAGTAGAACAGGGCTCTGTGCGGTGTCCTCGTAATATCGGGTGGCCGCGTTGATCGAGGAGTCGCCTATGATTACAGTGGTTCCGTCGAACTTGGGGTTTCCGTTTCGCTGGTCGACATAGGATGAATCTGA
Source organism: uncultured Candidatus Bathyarchaeia archaeon (assembly GCA_964559555.1). Classification (GTDB taxonomy): domain Archaea; phylum Thermoproteota; class Bathyarchaeia; order 40CM-2-53-6; family 40CM-2-53-6; genus CAVPLU01. The sequence continues at coordinate 4,828 of CAZLHM010000080.1, read as the reverse complement.
ATCCGTCGTTGACAATTGCGTGTTCTTGGCCATGCCGAGCAGTATGTCCCCTGCCATGACACAGAGCGCAAAGTCCACCTCACTCGCATAGCTCGCGCCGGAAGGTTTTGTGAGGTTCATGTCAGACTCAGGATAGATGAAAAGCGCTGAATCCTCCTGCAAATTGATTACTTGATCTAAGGTTGAGGCTAGGGTCAGCTTGCTCGCAGGGGCTGGCGCGAACGCCAGCTGCAAGGAGAAGTACGAGGCCGACACAAGCAGCGTTACTATCAAGAAAGTCAGCAGTATCCATTTGGTCTTGCCGGGAGCCCTACGAACCCTTCTGGACAAGTCTAGGCCACCGGAGGATGGAGGCTAGTGCGCGGTCTGTTCATATATAGCTGAGGCTGGAAGGTTCCTCCTCGTCGGAGCGGGTCGTTCTTGCCGCGTCTTCGCGTGGTGGTAGCGCCCACATTTTGGCGGGCGCTGGCATCAGCGTTCGCCGCCCTAGGCCTACTGATCGCGGGGACAGCCCTGGTCAACCTCGCTCACGTGGAGTACTTTCTGTACTCAATTCGACGCGTCCAGCTGCAGATACTCAACGGAAGGGCTGACACTGCGGTGTGGGCTGCCGCGATGGTGGTGCTGGCACTTGTGCTCAAAGCCTGGCACCGCCCAGATCGACATACATTGGCGCTGGCGATCCTCAGCGCGATTGCTCCGATTCTGCTGCTTGCTCTACCCTCGTCTCCCACGGCTCTTCTCACGTCCGTGGGCGCATTGCTAACATTCGTGCTGGTGTGTAGACTCGTTTACTTGGACAGAGAGTTCCTGCGCGTGACTTGGTTTTTCTTGGCGGCGTTCCTAGTCATCATCGAGTCCTTCGCGTTCGCGCACTGGGTGGTTTTCCCGTTCTATAGTGCTCTTGCATTGCGGGCTGCGGACTTCGAGGTGGGTCTCGCGTATTCAGGATACGGCTTGGTGACGCCTCTCGTCATTGTGCTGATTCTCTTGTGGGTGCCTCTGTTCTTTCCTGGAGTGGTGTCATGGATTCCGCAACGTTTTCTCAGCGTCGCTGGAAAGATCGGGCTACCTTCCTTGAATGCAGACCGAGGCGCGAAGCTGCTCGCGGGATTATGGACGGGGGCGCTGGCGGTCTTGGTCGGCTATTACCCCTACCTCAGGTTGACCACGCGTCTAGTTGGCGGCGACATCGACTGCTGTTACATGCCGACGCTCAGCGACGTGCTAGCGAACGGATTGACAGGGCTCGAAGGCTCCGACAGAGTCCTCTTCTACGCGGTCCTGTACGTGATCCACTTGGCAACAGGCGCGTCCGCTTATGCGATCCTCATGATTCTTCCCGCCATGCTGAGCCTCTTTACAGCCGGGGCAACATTCGTGATGGTTAGGCTTGGTTTGAGGGATTTCTGGACAGCGATCAGCGCCGCCGCGGTCAGCGCCGTCTCATTCAACACCACAGCAGCGATCTTCATGGATCTCTTCGCAAACTGGTTTGCAAATGCTCTTCTGCTTGTGACCTTGGGTCTGCTTGTGTACGTGTTTCGTGGAGGCTCGAGAGAGAAGCTCGCTACAGCTATTTGTGTGGCTGGTTCTGTTCTGGTCTTCTTCTCGCACGCGCTTGTGTGGTGGTCGATGCTGGCGATCGTTGCGATCTTTGGCACGTGCTCTATTATCTTCACGAACGCTGGCCGGCGGCGAAAATCGGTGCTCTTGACGGCGTTATTCGTAGCCAATATCTTCTGCTACCAATCTCGTTTGGCTGTTGGCACATCGGGAACCATGCTCGACGCGGGGGTTGTCGTGACAAACTACTCAGCGCTTGCTTGGGGGTTGGTTGACGGGTCTGTGTATGGGCCGTTCTGGTCGAACCTAGCCTACTTCGTGGACCGAACCGCGGTCTTCTACGCGAACTGGATTCTCATCGGCCTTGTGATCGTCGGGACGCTTGCACTCGTCCTCAGAGCTAAGGATGAAGACCATGATTTTCGTTGGCTGCTCGGAGCTTGGATGCTCGTCGGAGCAGCCCTTACAGTAGCTCTCTCAAACATACTCAACCCGTACTATTCGCAGACGAGTTACATGCCGCTGGTTTGGCGCGGCCTGTTCATGATACCTATTCAGGTTCCAGCCGGAATAGCGTTGGGCTCACTGTTGGGTTACAGGAGCCAGCGGATTGCGTACGTCCTGCTGCTGTTGGTGCTGGTGAATTTTGGTTTCCACACTTTAGCGTTGACGATCATCGTGTGACGAGGTGAAGCGTCCGCATTGGCGAGGATAACGATAAGGATCCGCGGGGTTCCCTCCTATGTGCGTGAGAACCCAGGCGCCGTCTTTATTCTCGTCTTCATCTTGGCCCTGATTGTGATAGCTGGAATATACACGTACAATAAGGATCTGGCGGATGAGTTGGCAACGAACGCCTTCTATTTCCTGGTTGTGGGGGTTCTCTTACAGGTGATAGCGCTGGCGAGGCAGAAGCGCACAGACGAGGCAGATTCGGAGGCCAACGACACATCTCGCTGACATGTACATGAGAGGCGGAAAGGAAAGGTTCTTCTAAGCTCGGTCGCCAAAATCACCCACAAGGGGGAGCGGCAACTATGACCCGTCGAGCGCTTCCTGTCTTTACCCTATTCTTAGTGGTTCTTTCGATGCTTTTCGTGCAAGTAGGTGAGGCGCAGATGGAAGGGGTTTCTCTTCCGTCTACCACGACGATAGCGGTCCTAGTTTTGCTGAGTTTGATTGCGACTCTGCTGATCGCCTTCAGGTTCAAGTGGATCGAGGTTTCACTCTCGCGGCCCTCCGGTTGGCCTGCGCGAGTTACCCCTACCGTTTCGGGGCGTGAGTCAACTGTTGAGTTATCTCACGAGTTCCTCGGCAGGGTGAGGCAGGAATTAGAGTTGACGAGGGATCTCTTGGCTCATCAGAAGGACTCTCTCCTCACTGAGCGGGACAGGCTTCGCGAAGCCAGAAGCGAGGCTAGGGAGGACACACAGGGATACTTCGAGGCGATGGCCGAGCTGAAACGGAGCAGGGCGCAGGTGGAGCAGCTGAGTTTGGAGCTGGCGAGGGTTCAGGAGCGCTTCACGCTTGCGAGGGAAGAGAACCAGCGAATCCGGGCGGAGCTGCAGAAGCAGCAGGCTGAGCTGGAGGAGTTCAGGTCGAGACTGACTTCGGAACGTGGAGAGATCGAGCGTCTTCAAATCGAGGTCCAGCGGGAGAGGGCAGAGGTTGAGAAGGCCTTTGGCGAGATCGCCAAGGAATGGGAACTGCTGAGGATTCGGAGAGAAGAGATTGAGCAGGCTCGAAAGGACCTCTTTGAGTCGGTGGGCGCGTTGACGAAGAGCCGTGAGCAACTCGTTGCGGAGATACAGGCGAGCGCGAGCCTTTGGAGGACGACCTGAAATCGAGGGCACAACAGCTGAAAACGTTCCCCGGTTCTTGGAAATATCTCTTGACAGGACCATTGCGTAACGGGGGCCTAGATGAGTGACGAAACAGGAAGCGCCCCTCCGTGAAGTGTTGAAGGGCGCCAAGAACGAGCTCGATGAAGCACGAAGGGAGCTTGAACGAGCCAGAGAGCAGATACGGAGCCAACGCCAAAGCCTCCAGCAAGAACTGGACGGCCTCCTGAAAATTCGCGATCACGCAGCGGCGGACAAGACGGCCATACAGAAGCTGACCGATGAATTCCGAGGCGACTGGGACAGCCTGCAGGCAGGGCTCTTGGAGTTTGGCCAGACCGCTCAGGAACTACAGAAACGGCAAGAAGAGATTATGCAACTCGTCAAGTCCAAGCAGGACGACCTAAAGGCCACTCTCAAGAACCTCGACGAATCAATCATGACCTTCAGGAATCTTGCCGCTGAACTCACGGGAACTCTAGGAGAGCTGCAGAGCGATCAGGCGAAATTTGGGTCAACCACAGCGGAACTTGACCATGAAATCCGTGAGACTGCAACAGGAGGCCAACGTGTCGAGGAACTGCTGAAGTCAATTGCACATGGCTTGAAGAAGAACCAAGAGCGACTTCAGCAGCTCAACGACGTAGCCAGCAAGATTCAGGCAAGCATCTCCTCCGCAGGTGCAGGCGTTCAAGAGATTGAAGGCTGCTTCAAGACAACGGGCGACGCCTCCCAGAAGCTTGCCAGCGCGCTTTCAGACATGGGAAAGTCCGTCGAACTTGTCAGTAGCCTACTCGGTTCTGAGACGAAGAAGCTACAAGACATTCAGGAGAAGCAGACGAGCCTGCACAGCGCAACGCTCGACACCCAGAAACTGATCAAGGATGTTGAAGTCGTCAGCCGAGGCTTTCGCGATAGCTCAAAGACGATTCTGGAAAGGGTTCAAGCGCAGGAAGGGCTTCTGAACGAAGTCGTCCAAGTCGCGAATGAGACTCAAGCGACCGTAGGCTCGACCCAAGCGATAGGACAGGAGATCGAGAAGTCGCTGGGCAAGCTCGAAGCCACGTCGACACAGACGGAAACCGCTCTGAACGAGCTGAGGAAGTCAGCTGAGCAGGCCTCCGGCAGCCTCGAGGCGCAGGAGAAGAGGCTGGAAGAGATCCAGAAGAAACAGAAGAGCTTCGACTCACAAGTCGCGGAGGCAGCACATTCTGTCGAAGCTATAGTTAGTGTGAACGACCGCATCGCTGACAGATCAGACTCGCTCCTGCATGGCCAGGAGTCAGGTGAGAAATGCCTTGCCGAGCTTGCGGAAGCGGTCAAGAACGCGCAGGCAACCTTGACCCATGCAGATGCGATTCTAGACAAAGTCGAGGAGTCACGCAGGACGGGTGAAGAGGCCTCACGACAGCTGAAAGAAT
>CAZLHM010000079.1:0-5549 GCA_964559555.1 uncultured Candidatus Bathyarchaeia archaeon | reverse complement strand
GTTAGGACGCGGAACGAGTGGCCCGCGAAAAGTTTGTGGTGGACCGGGCGGGATTCGGATAAAGTTTTGAGCGAATCCTTTTATTTAAAGAAACGCGACTCCACCCCCAGCGTTGACAAGCAAGAAAGATCTTCCACTTTCTAGTTCAACACGTGAAACGCGATTGGTCTCTCGCCACATACAATCCGGAGACCGAGGGAGCGCTGTTCACTCTTCGCAACGACCGAGGCGTCTGCCGGCATTTCTCAGCGCTTTTTGTGGCTCTGGCACGCGCTTCAGGAATTCCAGCGGCAATGATATGGGGGTCGTGGGACTACGGGCTTGTTGACAAGCACGATTGGGCTCACTTCTATCTTCCAAACTACGGTTGGATTCCGGTAGAGACAACGTTCGGGGATTCACAAGTGAATGCGGACCAGTGGTTCGCCGGGCTTCCGGATAATATTCACATCCCTGTCATGTCCGTTAGCTATGGCTACCAAAGAGCATGGTGGTCGGGGGGAACTGCCGAGAGCCTTGTTCCAAAAGAGGAACCTTACCTTCTGAGAGGATTCTTGGTTCCAGAGTTCCCTTCAGCCAGCTACGTGCTAATCTGTACTCTCTCTGCTATCATTTGTCTGACTGCTGCGAGCAGGAAACTTCGCAAGAGAAATCATTCAGATGTGAGTTGCCCAGCAACGTGATTCCTCATGAGTGAAGGCAGAAGTAGAACTAGGATTCTTGTCGGGGGCTTACTTCTCATCGTGGCAGGATTTGCAATGGCCCTAACGGGAGTGACTTGGAATATGGGAACGCTGGGTATAGCATTCCTCTTCGCGGGTGCTGGTCTGCTCGTGGGTATGAGTTTGTGAGCAAGTCATGCCAGTCGATGATGCAATAGTGGCCCCTTAGAGCTACCAGAGATCACGAAGATGCTTCTGGCCAGACAGATCTTGTATCACTTCGTCAGGTCTTGCGCTCTCTCAATCAACTTCTCCTTTCTGTCGTACATCTCCTCCTCGAACAGCGAAGTCGACCATCTACAAGACCAAGCTAGTCACAGATGAGGAGCTCACTTCGTGCCTCGACAAGGGATGGCAGCTTACTAGAGAAATGAGAAGCGGGAAGATGGTGATAGCTAGGTTAGTGTAGCCGAAGGACGCATGGCTGCCTTCGAAGGTTAGAAATACGCTGCGCTAGGATGGACTCATGAGGTTTCCATTGTCACGGCCACTTAGTACACTTCTAGTGGTCTTTCTCGCTGTCAGTGGCTTGTTTCACTTTGTGAATGTTCAGGCGCGGCAGCGGGAGATCGAAGTAACCGGAATCCCTGTTGCAGCGATGTCGAGCTTTGACAGGGTTATGGTCGGCCTGATGATGAAGTGGGGGATTCCGGGTGGAGCACTTGCTGTCGTGAAAGACGGAAGACTTGTCCTTGCTCATGGCTACGGATTGGCTGACACAGATGCTGAACAGTTGGTGCAGCCAGACTCTCTTTTTCGGATATGCAGTATTTCAAAACCTATCACAGCTGTTGCCATTTTGAAGCTGTTGGAGGAGGGTCGTCTGAATCTTGACGACAAAGCTTTCGCGATTCTTGACAATCTCAAACCGCGGTCAGGGAAACCCGCAGATCCACGAATCTACAACGTGTCAATTCGTCACCTTCTTCAGCACTCCGGGGGTTGGGATCGAGAGAAAACCTTCGATCCGATGTTCATCTCAAGAGAGGCGGCCTCAGCGGTTGGGGCACCCGCGCCTGCGAGTTGCGAGACAGTAATACGATACATGCTTGAGCGTCGACTCGACTTCGAGCCGGGAACGAGATACGCTTATTCGAACTTCGGATACTGCGTCTTGGGGCGGATCATTGAGAAACTGACGAATCAGACATACGAGGAGTTCGTGAAGTCACAGATCTTGGCGCCGATGGGAATTACCGACATGCGGATCGGACGGACGCTGCTGAAGGATCGAGTCGAGAATGAGGTGCGCTACTATGACTACGACGGGGCGCCTCTTGTCCAGTCGGTGTTCACGAGCACAAAGAAACTCGTACTCGCACCGTATGGCGGGTTCTACCTCGAGGCCTTGGACGCCCACGGTGGCTGGATAGCCTCCGCAATAGATCTCGTTCGATTCGCAGCTTCCATCGACGGTCACAGGCAACCTGCTTTCCTTAGACCAGAGACGGTCCAAATCATGACTGCCCGCCCAGCGCCTCCTCTCTGGGTTGGAGAATCATACTGGTACGCCATGGGCTGGCTGGTTCGGCCTCAACGTGGAGCCGAGGCGAATTGGTGGCATGCCGGGTCTCTTCCGGGAAGCCAAACGTTTCTCGTTAGAACGTATCACGGATTGGCGTGGGCGGCTCTCTTCAACACTCGACTGCAGAAGCCAGATGACGGCAATCTCATGAATGAACTGGATGAGTCGCTCTGGCGAGCCGAATCTGAGGTAGCATCTTGGCCAGGCCATGATCTGTTTGGAATGGCGACATCAAGCACAACGCAGACAACCGTTCAGACGACCGTTGCTGGCGCCTCTCAGACAACGACGACGGTCCCGCTCACGAGTGCTCAGAGAACGCAGAGTGAGACCGAGAGCACAGCGACGGCGGCTCAAGCCGTTACTTGGGCGTTCAGTATCGATATGACGGTATTTGCTGTGATCGCCTTCGCAATCGTAGCACTGACTGCAGCCTATTACTTGCGAAGACGGGGGAAATGACATTCATTTGGCAAGCAAAGGCTCGAAGCTGATTGCGATTGTTCTGGTAGCGATTGTGGTTGTAGCTGGGCTTGGTTACTGGCTGTTCATCCCGAAGACACCCAGCGAACTCGCAACCTACACAACCCAGCAAACCTTCCTCGCGACATCATCTCAAGGCATATCTTCGACCGCGATTTCCTCGACAACGGTCGTTCCAGAGACCACACTATGGATCGATGTCACCGCCACAAAGCCGGTCAGTTACTATCTATCTCTGCTCGAATCGAACGGTACTCAACCTTATGTTCAACTTGCAAGAGAACTGCGCAAACTTCCTGATCTGACGAATGCGACTGCTGTATCCAAGATCGTGTACCTAGCGTTGAACGCGACGAATCCAGAAGTCAAAGAAGCTTTTCAACTCATGATCAAGGGCGGAACAGCAGCTCCAAGTGATTTTCGATACGCTGTTCCAAACTGCAATACCGAACTGGAAGTTCTGTATTGGCTCGCTTGTCAAAACGAGTTCAGGAAAGACGACACGCTCGCGTTGGCCATTGCGATGGTGAATGGACTCTGGGTCACAATGGGGGATGACCAGGTAAGGGAGTCGGTTAGGAATGATGCCAGTCAGTTGCTCCAATACTTTAGGGAGACCAACGAACTCCAGAAGAGGAGAGGATACTACCCGCTGGAAGACTACCCATTGGAAGCGAAACTATGCCTCGCATGGACCGGAGGCGTGACACCTGCCTGGGGAGAATATGGGCTGTCAACCCACATTTACAGCCGAGACTACACTCGCAAGAGGGTTGACATCAAGGCATACCGTTGGGATAATGTGAATGTGACGACGCTTAGAGATATGCGCGAGATGATGGATGAGAAAGGATGGTCCGGCAAAGATATCGATCAGGTGGATGCAAGGATTGAACGATACTTCTACTTCGAAGGCAGGCGAAGATTCCAAGATACTTGGCGAGCTGATCACTGGATCTATTCTCGTGAAGGAATGTATGATGTTCAAATCGTAATTGCTGGAGAGAAGCATAGGAGTTGGCACCTCTTCACGCCGAACTATCAGTTCGACTTCTATCTTCAGAACGGATACGTCACCGGCAACTGTATGGATGAGACCGTGTTCGTTGGAGCGTGGCTCAAGTCCTGGGGCATTGCATCAACGGGGATCTGGAGCCTAGCCGAGCCTGACACAGGTCACATCTACCCAACCTACTACGAGCCAGGCAGCAGAACTTGGAAAGCATATCCCGCCCAGCTAGCTTGGTACGTTGAAGAGTCGCAATACCTTGGCAAAGAGGTCACGCTCGTATTCTTCCAAGTCTACAAGCCACCCGTCAAACAGCCAGGGTACATTCGCGTCTATGCTCTCCTTTCGAAATGGTTCGGAGGAAACATGTACACCAGGTTCGAGGAGGGTTTCACGCTTGACTCGATACGCGAAGCATTCTCCGAAGGGGTCGCCACTTCCCAGATGAAGCAGTGGCTGCTGTACAGCTAGAGGCGATGCAATGGATAGACGAAGATTCCTGAAGTACGGTGCAGCCGCAGTAGCTGTTGCAGGTTCCGCTCTCGCAGGCTATGAGTTCGACAGATGGCGCACCACAACTATTTCACCTTCGGTTTCGACTACGACAGTCACCGAGATTCAAACTGTCAAGGAGACAGTCACCGAGACGGAAAGACTCGCCTCTCTCTACGGTAGATTGTTCTTCGACTACAACGGCAACGGAAAGCAGGACACGGGAGAGCCTGCAGTCTCCGGTGCATTGCTTCAGTTGAAGGACGACACGGGAAAGGTGATTGTTGAAACTCTCACTGACTCCTCTGGAGATTACACACTGGAAGATGTCAGGACAGGCGCCTACAGGCTGCATGTTGGAGCTGACAAGAAGTTCAGGTACATGTGTAGATCGAGGGAAGAATTCACGGCAGTAGACGAAAGCTACCCGCTATTCCTAAACAAGCCAATCACGGTCAACATCGGACTGATGGAAGGATTCCTGACGTCGCCGATGGTCCCTAGCGCACAATATAGGGTCGGAAGATACTACGACTGGGATCCCAAGATCGGGCACGTAGAATGGTGGAATGGGAAGTCATACGCTTGGACCAATATCCAAGGCAGAGGTTGGGACGACAGCCATACCGGAACCGATTTCGACACAAACGAGGGAGAAGAGGTCGTTGCGCCAGCCCCAGGAGTAGTTGACTTCGCTGGAGTTGGCAGGAACCCTGAAAGCCTAGAAATCGACATTCAGCACGACCTCCGATTCAGAACATCGTACAATCATCTTTCGAAGATACTTGTGTCCTTCCGCCAGCGTGTCTCGCGAGGCGAAATCATCGGGCGAGCGGGAGAGACAGGAACTTTCTATCCGCACCTTCACTTTGAACTCTACCAACTCTGGTCGGAAGGTCCGGTGATATTTGACCCGTATCGACCAACATTCGCCGTGGTTGAAGATCGAAGCGGATGCTGGGCTGTCAGGGGAGACCAGAAGCACTGGCTTCGTCTTTCGGTAGACAAGAATCTGAATCTGTTGAACTACTGGACTAGGTACAATGATCCGCAATTTCCTGCGAAATAACTGGCTAGTCTGTCGGAGCTGATACGATGAATAGACGAACATTCCTGAAGTACGCAACAGCTGCTGTCGCCATGGGAGGAGCTGCGCTGGCAGGCTACGAGTTTGACAGATGGCAAACTCTCGTACCGCAACCTGTCACGACTGTCACGAGGACTCGAACTTTCACCGAGACAATCACAGAGACTGTAAGACTCGCCTCTCTCTACGGTAGGCTGTTCTTCGACTACAACGGGAATGGCAAGCAAGACG
>CAZLHM010000078.1:0-5662 GCA_964559555.1 uncultured Candidatus Bathyarchaeia archaeon | reverse complement strand
GTCCAGGCATCCCAGGTGGAGTTGCCCAAACTGATCTTGCGCCTCTGTCCTTGTCCTTTCTATAGTAGGCGCAATGGTCTGATGCGACAAGGTCTATCGTCCGGTCGTTCAAGCCCTTCCATAGGGCCTGCAAGTCTGTGTTCTTCTTGATCGGTGGCGTAACGACCATTAGGTGACGGTATTTCCGATAGTCCTTCTCAGAAAGAAGCAAGTAATGAGGACATGTCTCAGCAGTGACTCTGACACCTGCAGCCTTTGCTGTCCGTGCAACTTGGACACCTGCTTCTGATGTCAGATGCGCTAAGTGCAGTCGATTACGACACAGCGATGCGTACAACGTTACTCTGCGAGCGGCTTCTTCCTCCACTATGCTCGGACGGAATTCGCTGAACGCCGCAGGGTCGGTCCTGCCTCTCTCGCGAGCGAGACGAGCATAGTAATCGACGAGCTCTTGGTTTTCGGCGTGGACCACCGCCACGGAATCAACCGACCTGACGGCTCGGAACGCTTCGATGAGGACATATTCCGCCACATATCCAGGTCCACCTGTGATCATCTTGAAGGCGACGGCCCCACGCCGAGCCAGACTTGGAATGACTCTTGCGTGCCGTAGCTCCTCAACCTCACCTCCGTACAGGCCAAAGTTGATGTAGGCATCTCTTTGGGCAATAGCTCGTTTCTTCTCGAACCGTTGCAGTGAAGTGCTGTCGTACGGCTCCTCAGATGGCATGTCGAGCAGCGTGGTCACGCCTCCGAGAGCAGCGGCTCTTGTTCCGGACCTGAACGTCTCCCTTAGCCAACCTGGACTGAAGACGTGGACATGTGCGTCGATGACACCAGGCAGAACAATCTTGCCCCGGCAATCAATCACTCTCACCGCCCTCGGCAGTCTAGTACTCTTGGAAATGGAGACGATCTTCCCGTCGTCGATTGCGACTCCTGCCTCGAGGAGTCCTTTCTCAGTTGCGAGTCTTCCGCGCTTCACAACAAGGTCTACGAGTGCCAAGAACAGTTGTCACCGGTTCTGCTCGTTTGACGACGGTCCGCATCTTGCCATTTTGTTGTTTGGGCGTAATAACTGCTGTGTGGTTCCATTTTCCTGCGAGAGCGTTTGAAAACATCTAAATTGCGACTTGAATTAACAACATGAACAACGAGCGTGGGAATGAGTCATTCTTGAAACCCGTTGGACTCTATTTCACGGACAGGTTCCCGATGTGGAAGGAGATGGAGTACTGCAAGCGCGCCGAGGAGAGAGGCTTCTACAGTGTCTGGCAAGGTCAGTCAAGGATGGCCCGTGACTCCATTCTACCGCTTGCCGCGATTGCAGCTGTGACCAAGAAGCTCAAGCTGGGCTCCGGGGTCATCCACACTTGGACACGGAATCCCGCCATAATTGCGGTTATCTTTTCAACCTTGAACGAGATTTCGGGAGGCCGCGCCCTTCTCGGGATCGGAGCGCTTTGGGAGCCGATGGCATCCAAGATCGGAATTGAACGCAAGACTCCCATGCTCGCGGTGAGAGAATACGTTCAGGTTCTCCAGCGGCTTTTCAGGATGGAGACCGTCACCTTCCACGGCGAACACGTCAACCTCACCGATATCAGGCTGGAGAAGCCGACCAGCTACATACCAGTCTACGTCGGTGCGACCGGTTTCAAGATGATCGAACTTGCTGGCGAGATAGCCGACGGTGTTGTCCTGAACTACATGGTCTCTCCAGAGTACAACAAGAACGCCATGAGACATCTAGAGGAAGGAGCTCGAAGAGCTAGGCGAAGTCTCAGTTCCATAGATAGACCTCAGCTCGTTGCGTGCTCGCTGAACGAGGACTCACAGAAAGCGATTGACGCAGTAAGACCGATGGTCACGGAATACTTGGGCATGGAGCCTCACATCATGAAGATGAGCGGAGTCCGTGAGAGCCTAGTCAGGGAGATTCGTGAAACCCTTGGCGGATGGCCCCCCAAACCCGGAGGACTGGAGAGAGCAATGCAGCTGGTGGATGACAGGATCGTTCAATTTCTCACAGCATCCGGGACGGCCGATGAATGCAGAAGAAAAGTCCAAGCTTACGTGGACGAGGGCTGCACATGTCCGCTTCTGTGGCCTATAGGCGACAATGTAGAGGACTTGATCGAAGCATTTGCTGAGAACTAGGCACCTGAAGGAGCGTGCCCTCCTGAGACCAAGCGGAGATCAGTGACATGCGACCGTTTCAGTCTAGGCTGTTCCAGAATCTCTCCGAGGTTCCCATACAAGCCACACGTGCCTGTTCTTCCGAAATGGTAGACATTGTGCCGTTGTCCACGATGGTTCGGCCTCGAACCAGTACCGCATTGACGTAGTTTCCTTTTCCGAAGACTACAAGCTGCGCGTAGACGTTTTCTCTGGTAGCCCGCGTAGGGAATCGGTTGTCCAAGAGGACAATATCCGCATCTTTCCCGGGCTCGATGGAGCCTGTTCGATCGCTGATCCCTAGCGTTTTGGCGCCAGAGATCGTGGCCATCTCGAAAACTTGCTTTGCAGGAAGAACGCTCGCATCCTGCAAGTAGCCCTTGTGAATCAGAAATGCTCCTCGCATGACTTCAAACATGTCTGTGACGTAGCCGTCGGTACCGAGCGAGACCGTGAGCCCCGAATCTAGGAATCGCTTTACGGGCGCGATGCCGCCACCGACCTCACAGTTGCTGAGAGGCATGTGTGAGATCTTAACATCATTCCTTGCCAAGAGTTGCGTCTCTTCGGGGCTAGTATGGACGCATTGAGACGCGATCAGATCCGAACCCAGGAATCCGACATTGTTGTAGATGCGGACGGGCAGGTCGCCGTACTTGCCCTTGCAGTATTCCGTCTCGTACCTTCCTTCCTCCAAGTGTATGTGTATCCTTGAACCCAGCTGAGATGCGAGCGCTCTAGCCTTCGAAAGGAATTCAAGCGAACACGTGAATAGTGTATGGGTGCACATCATTCCTTTGACTAAGCCCTCGTGCTGGGAGTACTTTCGGATGAACCGTGCGTTCTCTTGCAGGCTCTCTTCCCCGTTCGATTGACTGATCCTTTCTGAGGCTTCGAAGGAGAGGAATCCTCTCAGTCCAGCTTTCTCGACAACCTCGGCTTCTGCCTCTAGTGCACCCGGAATTGCATTCGGCGCTTCCAAGATGTCAGCGAAGCATGTTGTGCCCGTCTTGGCCATGTCAACGCAAGCCATCTGCGTGGTGTCCTTGATTTCCTGTTTACTGACTCTGTTCTCGATCCTCGGCCACCAGAATTCCTCAAGGAAGCCACGGAAGGACTGCGGAGAATCTGAGATCGGTATTCCGTGCGAGAGAATTCCGTACATGTGAGTGTGTGTTGAGATTAGTCCTGGGATGGCTATCTTGCCCGTTCCATCGATCTCTCTGTCAGCCGAAATATGGTTAGGCGGGCCTTCGCCTACGCTGTGAATCCTTCCTTCATCTATGACGATGTGGCCGTTTTCGATTACTCTCCTGTCTCGATCCACGGTGACTATCAGGCAGTTCTTGATTAGAAGGTCCGCAGTCAACCGAATGGCACCGAGAATTTCTAGTGTCGTGAGCCCTCGAGCGCGAGAAGGATCTTCTCCGGCGTAGCTGGCAGAGAGTTGATCCTCACGCCGACAGCATGCGCTATTGCGTTCACCAGCGCCGAGGCTGGAGAGTCGATAGGAGGTTCACCCATGGACTTGGCTCCGTACGGACCCAGCACGCCTGGATATTCGACCAGAAACGATTCGACCTCTGGAACATCAAGCGATGTAGGTAGATAGTAATCCGTCAAACTTGGGTTAACCACTGCCCCGTCTTTGTGTACCAATTCTTCCATCAACGCGTAGCCTAGTGCTTGCGCGGCTCCCCCTTCAATCTGGCCCTCGATCGATAGGGGATTGACGGCCTTTCCAACATCGTATGCTGTAGTAAGCTTCAGCGGAGTGACTGTTCCGAGGGACGTGTCAACCTCCACCTCGGCGACGATGGCTCCAAACGTGTACTGCAGATACGGGATGCCTTGACTCGTTTTCTCGTCGAAACCGACCCCTGTCGCGGTGAAGTCAACAGTCTCAGACAGGCTAACATTTCTTCGGAGACATGACCTGATCAACTCACGGAATGCTATCTTGCGGCTGGAATCATCCCTGCGGCGTGCGATGCCTTCGCGTATTTCGATCAGACTAGCGTCGCATCGTAGGATCTCAGCTGCTACTTCGTTGAGTCTGTTCCTGAGCGCGGTGGCTGCTTTTCTCACAGCATTTCCTCCCATGACTACTGTCCGGGAGGCGAAGGTTCCTCCGCTGTCGGGAGAAGTCTGAGTGTCTGCTGGTGCTGAGACCATCTGGCTAAGCGGTACTCCTATGATTTCAGAGGCTATCTGAGCTAGACCCGACCTTGCGCCGGTTCCGTACTCGGTTAGCCCAATTCGTAGAGTGACTCGGCCTCTCTCATCGATTGATAGGGTCGCGCTGGATCTGTCAATTCCTTCAGGCCCAATGCTATTCCCGTGGTATACTAGAGCCACCCCGATTCCTCGCCGTTTTCTTCGAGTCTTCTCTCTCCAAGCCGACCTTTTGTGATCCCATTCCGAGGCGGCCCTCACTTTCGCTATGCACTCTTCCAGACCAACGGAAGAGTCAAGAACTTGGCCCGTGGCCGTTTCCAGCCCGGGGCGCAGAATGTTCTTCAGTCGGAACTCCATCGGGTCGAGATCGAGTTTCTCGGCAAGCGTGTCAATTTGACATTCTGCAGCAAAGTGTGCCTGAGGGCTTCCGAAACCTCTGAAGGAACCAGCGATCGTGTTGTTCGTGTAGACGCAGTATGCGTCGGACTTGACGTTCGGAATCGCGTAGGGACCTGTCGCGTGGAAGAGCGCTCTGACCACCACGAGTGGCCCATTCGAAGCATAGGCGCCAGTATCTGCGACAAGCTCAATCTCGGCAGCCGTCAGCTTGCCATCTCTCGTCGCGCCAGTCTTGTGTTTGACCGTGAAGGGATGCCGCTTGGAGTGCAAGATCATTGATTCTTCCCGCGTGTATACGAGAGCGGCCGGCCTTCTGGTGTTGAGAGCTGTCAGCGCGGTGAGGGCTGCGATGTCCATCGCAACTTCATCTGACTTGGCCCCAAACGCTCCGCCTGTGGTCGCTTGAATGACTCTCACCTTCTCTTCAACGACGCCGAGGATTCTTGCGACCGTGCCGCGAACATAGAATGGGTTCTGCATTGATCCAATGACCGTGACTGATCCTCGCGGACCAGGCACAGCGAATCCTGCCTCGGGTTCGATTGGAGCCGCATCCTGAAACTGCGTTGAGTAAGTCTCCGAAAGAATCACATCCGCCTGCTCAAAGCCTCTCTGAACGTCGCCTTTTCGAAGCTGTAGGTGTCTTGCGATGTTGCCGCTCTCGTGGATCTTAGCGGAGCCATCCTTCAGAGATTCGAACGGAGATCCCAAGACGGGCAGCGCTTCATACGTGACCTGTACGGACTTCAGGAAATCTATTGCCGCGTCCGAATCTTCAGCCGCGGCAACGGCAATGATGTCAGCGACGCATCGGACTCTGTCCTGCGCCATCAGTGGTCGATCTTGGATTACGCATGATGAGACGTTTATTCCAGGAATATCCTTGGCAGTGATGAACGCTTTCACT
>CAZLHM010000077.1:2498-5855 GCA_964559555.1 uncultured Candidatus Bathyarchaeia archaeon | reverse complement strand
GGGTCGAAGCGTGACGCGTTCTGTGCGGCTTCGATGAGGATCCAGCGGATGTACTTGTTGCCGTCGCGTGTGATTCTGCCGTGGATCGTGTGATCGGCGGATTGTCTTATGCCTGGTGCGAGTCCTACGTATGAGACGAGTTTCTTCGCGCATGGGTATCTTGTGACAGGACCCATCTCGTTGATGAGGAACATGGCGCTGTAGTAGTCTATGCCTGTGATTCCCATGAGGAGCTTCACGTCTGGTCGACTGATGGCTTCCTGTGCGATTGCTACCCTTTGTCTGGATGAATTCTCCAGATAGCTCATTCTGAAAGAGCGCGAAGAATGATTCGTTGGGTACACGTGCCGGGATCCCCGGATTCGGAGAATTCGCGCGGTCAAGTCGCTAGTCAGCTCGATGTATGACAGGAAAGAGTTGCTGAATTCCCACAGCACGAGCCGCAAACCAGAGACCGAAGGATCTTCGAGAACCGACCCCCCCAACCCTCTAGGGGGGACCTTGTAACGATCAGCCGAACGTATTCCTGCTGGAAGCCGTACTAGCCACGTGTAGATACAAGGTCAGGAGCGCATGAGTCACTGTTGGACCGAGTCGATGCAACACCGCATTCTACTGCCAGTCCAAGAGCCGATGCTCACCCTGTAGAGTCCTGATCGAGGTGACATCTTGGCTGACTTCCAGCGTTCCGACGTAGCGCCGCATAGCGTCCCGGACCGCGAAATAGCGTATGTGGACGAACCTTCCTTGGAGATTTATCCAGAACTCTGCCACGTCGCGTCTCCCATCCTTGAAGTCCTGCAGGATCCTCCTGACAATGTGAACGCTCTTGGGTGGGTGGCAGTTCTCCACCTTACGACCAATGACGTGAGGCGTCCGAGTAAAAATCCGTTCTCTCCCTTCCGAGTAGTAGCGCACGACATCGTTCTGGTCAACAAATGTGATGTCGATCGGCAGATGAGTCAAGATCAGATTGAGCTGCTCGATCGTCAACTCGCCCGTGTTGAGTGAGAACAAGCCTTCCGTGGGCTTTGGTGGCTCTGTTTCCACGCGCCGACGAGCCATCTCCTCCCAGTCTTGATTGGTGAGAACCTCCATTGCCATGGGAAAGAGGATCTTTTCCTCTTTGTAGATCATGTCGTCTATCTTCTGCGACAGTCTCTCGCCTACCTCGACGGTGCGTTCGCTCTCTTTGGAGTTCAGCGCAGCTTTGGCGTCCTTGAGTAGTGCTCTTATCTCGTCGTGCACCGACCACATCACCTGAGGAGGAGCCGTTATCCCCCGCCTCTCCAGGAACGGAAACAGTTGGTTCTCCTTGCGCTGGTAGTGGGCCTCAACCTTGGCCAGCTCATCCAGTTGCTCATCTATCCTATGCATCGCTGTGCCAAGATTCGCGGTTCCCTCAGTAGTTCTCAGGGCATTCAGTGTCTCGCGGAATCGAGTTACGGCCTTGCCTATCTGACGGTTCTCGGCCCTCAGTAGAGTAAGTGGATGCTGAGCGCCAGTCTCAAGCTCTGCTCGCTTTTCTAGTCCTTCTTGGAACACTTGGACATGCAAGTCGCAGAGTCTGGTAATCGCTTCCGGACTGAGTCCCTCTCTAACGAGCTCTTGCTCTATGGCGCCAATTTCGCCCGGACTGACTTCTTCTATGAGGCTAGCAAAGCGAGGTTTGAGCGCCTCAGGAGATTTGCCCTCATGGAGTTCTCTGATTATTGCCTTGAGGGTCTCTTTCCGCGCGATCCCCCTATGATCCTCCAGTGGTCTCTGCTCAATTGCCTCGGTAAGGTCTGAGATCAGCTGTTGCGTGGTCACTGCACCCATTGAAGCAACAGTCTCAAGGGTGGCGGTTCGCAGTGCAATCTTCCTGATCACGGGATTCTTGAGCTTCTGAAACTCGGTTTTGTAATTGACCAGAAACTCGAGAAGAAAGGGATATTCCTTCAGAAGGTCATCCAACCGCGTTGTAGGGCTGAGGTCCATCGCTCGTCTCGGCCGTCAAACCAGAAGTCTCCCGCATTTAGGTCTGATGCATGCTCAAGCTAGGTCTTGCGCAAGGAGAGATGAGTACCAAACCAATCGTACGGGAAAGAAACGTTGTCTCTCTGAAAAAGATCGTTGAACGCTGAAACCTCGTAATCGCAATCCGGGTCAGTTCACGTTGCCAGAACTAGCTGTGGCGTTTCGTGAGGCAGTCAGAACAGAAACAAGGGTGTAGAACACCCTAGTTTCTCGGGCAACTCTCTGGCAGAAGGTAGGGATTCTCGCAAGTACTGCGGGAAACGGGACATGAGGTCGCTGGATCTGGACAGAAATCGCATATTTCGTGTGCTGTTAACCGAAGGCTACATCTATCCTCCCACGAGGATTCGCTACTGTTCACATCGCCACGCCAAGGCGAGAGGGCATGGGACATCTTCAACCGAGGTAGCGGACATCGAATGCTGAACGAATCGGAACCGAAGTTGAGAGACCCATGAACACTCTTCTGTTGAAGACGGCGGTTCGTGTCTGGTTGATGGAGATCTTGGTTTCAGGCTTCAACTTCTTTGTTCTTATGAACCTCCTCTACGAACCAAGATGGGGCTACCTAGTAGCGCATCAGATCGGCATGTCCAGCCGAATCGTCTACATCTCAATCTTCGCATATCTTCTACTCAGATACGTCAAGAGGTATGAGACGAAAGATCTGATCCATGTTGGGCTGTTGTGGCTTGGCTTGACCTTGGCATTCGAATGGCTGGGGAAGTCTCGCTATGGGGCGCCCGGTCGAAGAGATCTTGGTTGGTTGGAACGTATTCGAGGGGTACATGTGGCCATACGTATTGTTGACCTATCTTCTGTCACCCATCGTTGTCGGCACAGTTCTACGCCCCGGTAAGAAGCCGTGACGAGGAAGCGATCGTACTGAAGAACATACTATCAACGGATCAAGAGTGGACCCTGCAAGCTATGGTTCCTGAGACTAGAGTGTGGAGAGCTCCAGCTGCCTTTCGACAGTCACTGGCCTTTCTCGTCTGATATGTCGGATAACAGTGCGCGAGCTAGCCTGATCACATCTTTGGTCTTCAACTCGAGGAGTCTATCTCTGGAACCTCCGCCGCAGAATATTGTGTCGTGGCGGAGCAGTTCGTTGTCCAGGATCACTCGCATCGTTGTCAAGTGATGTACCGACGGCGTCCCGCCGGGAGGGTACCCACTGATGGCTTCCGCCTCATCGAACCCTACTAGCTGAACATTCCGTGTTCCGAGCGCCTCAGCCGCTCTTTTGAGGTTCACCCTGCGGGTGCCTGAGACTACGAGTAGCGCGTACTCTCCATCGGACGTCTTGGATACCAGATTCTTCGTTATCCTGTTCAG
>CAZLHM010000077.1:0-2398 GCA_964559555.1 uncultured Candidatus Bathyarchaeia archaeon | reverse complement strand
CGTCTTGCAGATTCTTGACTAAAGTCTAAATCCGCCTGTCCTCATCATCCCGAACTGTCAGTTGCAGCGACGCTCCCAGCACGGTCGAGAAGAAGATGAGCATTGTAGGAGGCAAGGCTACAAAGCGGACCCGTTTCGGAAAGATATCCGCATCGCTCACCCGCGGGACGTTGCGGTCAGCGCGGTCTTGCATGGAAGCTGGTCTAGGATATCACGTCATCGATGCCGAATGGAAGATGAACTACCTTCTCGATGACGAAGTCACAAGCCTACTCCTAGTCTCTGAACCGAAGCTCACTACGGTCCTAACCTACTCGACTCGCCACTCATACTGCGAGAGGAATATCCGTCAGGCGATGGCCGGGGCGTCCGGCTTTGATCGATTTGGCCTGTGTCTCGTGGCCGGCAATGCAGCATACTTGGATATTGATGAGCAACGACGGCCCCTACAGAGGACAATCCGCGAGGCCGTCAGAATGGTCAGGAAAAACAGTGAAGACCGCGAGATCTGGATAGGCACGGAGGGTGTCCTCCGTCTTGCCACGGAACTTGCGGTAGAGAACGGACTAAGACCGTTTCTTCTATTCGATAGAAATCTCGAGTCGAACGTCAATTTCTTGAGGGATCGCGGCGTCAAGCGGGAAGTCGCAGTGTATGTTCCATACTACATCTCGACCAATCCAAGAAGAGTGCTCCGGGACGTTCTCTATCGACTCTCGGGGTACATGCTTCGAAGGAAATGGGTGCGTGAGGAGGCAAAACGGCTCAACTATGATCTGTCGCTGCCAATGCTTAGGAACCTCGTCCAGGAGAAGAAGCCTCTATCCAAGAAGCTAGTGAGAAGCCCCCTCGGGACGTTGCTGACTCAAGCAGCCGGTTCCCTCTCGATCTTCGGCGATCCAAGAGCTGTCGAAGAACGCCTAAGAGACATCGCAAAACTCGGACCGAAGGTTCTGATAGGATTCCCGATCAAGGAGAGCGAAGACCAAGCGCTGGCTTTCGGCAAGTGCTTGGAAGCTGCCGCACATTGACCTGCGGACAACGCGTGGAAGAAGGAGGCTTGTCGCATTCCACGCAAAAGCGAACTCAACTCAATTCTGAGTGAAATGTTTCTTTGCGTCCCGTAGGATGTAGTCCATTTCTTTCACAACATCTTTGTCCAGCGGCGTGGGTTCGTGTTCTCGCGTGATCTTCGTCACGATTTCTCTCGACGCGGCGACTACATCTCGGCCTCCTGCCTGCTCCCATACTTCTCTCGGCTTCCTATCGAAGACTTGCGGAAGGAAGTGCTCCATGACGTAATGTTGTTTCGTATGCGTGTCTGTCAGGAAGTTGCCGCCAGGTCCGACCCTGTTAATGACATCCAAGGCTAGCTTCTCTTCGTCAAGAACGACTCCGCGCAGCAGTCTGAACAACATGCCGAACATTTCGCTATCTATTACAAGTTGCTCCAAGCTTACGGTCAGTATGCTCTCGAGCACACCTGCACCATTGACGACATTTGCCCCAGCCAAGGCTGGGAGAACTGCGTTGAAGGTTCTCTCGATGGCTGCCTGCTCATCCAAGACCTTTGCATCTGATGTAGCGCCGTAGAGGTCGGTTTCGATGCCATAGAACTGGCCCAATTGAGCTCCAGCCGCTGCCGCCAGTCCAAACTCAATCGTTCCCCAAGCAGAGAGTCCGGTTCTCATGTCCATTGAAGGCATTCTCGGCCCATAAGATAGCGGCGACCTCGGGTTCATGACCTGTGCTAGAACTATCCCCGCGAGGATCTCAGCGTTTTCCAGCGCCAAGGACCCAGCAAGAGTGACCGGGCCGGTAGCTCCGACAGTCGGGGTCGATCCCAGCATGACCGGCAAGCCAAGCGCGCCACTTCGCATAATTATCTCGGTCTGCTCTCTTGAGTACACTAGCGGACTCACGGGCGCTGTAACACAGCTGACTATGGGTCTCTTCTTCAGCTCATCCTTAGTCCCAACAACTGCGCGAGCAAGTTCGACCACGCAGTCAAGGCCTTTCGCAGAGAGTGGTTGAAACCTGATGTGTTTCTCTGTGTTCTCCAGCATGATCCTGATCTGGTAGATGTCACGCATGGCCGGGTGTGTGTCAAAAGGATACGGGCTTCCTCCGCAGAAACTGATGTTCTCCAGAGCGTCTTGAGCCCGGGTGAAGTTCCTCGCATCGATGCTAGAGGCTTCTCTCCGGCTTCCCGTCTCTGAGTCGATGATGTATATGCTTCCAGACGCGCTTCGCGTGTAGGTTTTGCCGGCTTCAATCTTCAGATCTCTCCGGGAGTCTCGCCCAGCGAGAGTGTGGAATTTGGGAGTCCGTCTAAGACATTCATCAACGAGCTCGGGGGAGATCAGGACCTTATGTTTCTGATGGTCTACAGACGCTC
>CAZLHM010000076.1:0-5962 GCA_964559555.1 uncultured Candidatus Bathyarchaeia archaeon | reverse complement strand
TCAAACCCGAAGTCAGTCACGAGCCATCTTAGTAGCTCTCGAACAGCGAGCCTGGTGGCATCCTCCAGGGGACGGGCGCTACACACGGTCATTATCTCTTCGGGAGACTCGATCCTCGGCCACTCTATCTTCCTGCCTTTGAGCAGTTCGAACTTGACTCTTACGAGCCCAGGCACCTCTACGCCGGTTCCGCAGACCTCTCCGTCTCCCATTGCAGCATGGAGATCTCCGAGGGCGAACAGGGCTCCCTTGACGTTGACGGGCAGGTGAATACGGTTTCCAGCCGTGGCGTAGCGTGTGTCGAGGTTTCCTCCGTGTCTTGACGGAGTCACGGTCATGACGCTCTCAGTGGCTGGCGCGACTCCGATCGTGCCGATCATCGGCCGCACGGGTATCCTGATCGATCCGCCCTTGGACAGAGGGAAGACCACGGTCCCGTCTTTGACCTCGCTGAACTTTGACAACGAAGGGGTTTGCGTCAGCCAGCCCTCCAAGACGCCAAAGCCAGGGACAGTGGCAGTGATGCCCAGGTCTTCCGTTTCGATGCTGATTATCTCGACGACGAGCGTGTCCCCGGGCTCAGCTCCTTCCACGTGAATTGGGCCCGTGACCGGGTTCTCAAAGAGCTCCTCCCCTGACTCGAGAACCGCCTTCAGGTCGTGATCAGGTCGAACGGAATCCGCGAAGCAGTCGTAGGTTTCGATCTCGATCACTTCGCCGGGTGACACTGAAGCGACAGGCTCGACGTTGGGGCCAAAGACGCAGTCAGCTTGCTGCGTCATTTTCTGCGCAGGTTTCTTCCTTATTCTTCTCACGTTCGATCACTGGGGTCCTAGCGGTGTCGTTCCTCCACATCGTTCCACCATTTCTTGCTTGTGCCGTCCTTGCTTCGCTTCTCCCAGTTCTTGCTTCGTGGCGTCTCATCGATCGTCCTGCGTAGGTCACTGATTCTTGCCAGAATGGTCTGTAGAAGTTCCGCGTCAAGTTTGCCTTCGTCCCTGTATCTCTGAGCAAAATGGACGACTTTGTCCAGATTCGAGCAGGCGTCGTACCAGAAACCCCAGTCCTTTGCCAGAACGTTCCCGATGTGTGTGCGGTTTATGTGTCCTCGGCCCTCTTCGTGTGAGAGTTGGCAGGCGGCGAGGAGTGTGACCAGGTCCTTGATGTCCTTCTCGCTTATCTCGTGGATCTGGGCCTTCTCGAGAAACAGGTCGGTCGGCGAGATCGTGACTGGATCATAGGATAGGCGTCCGTCCTTCGGGCTTGAGCCGAAATGAACCTCATGACTGTACTGCAGCTTGTCGTAGAAAACGTCGATCGAGTATTTCCCTTCTGGATGGTGGAGTATCATTCGATCATTGCCGTGCATGAGGATTGAGTACTGGTCAACCTTGTAGCCCAGCTCCTTCTCGAGCAGCTTTCGCAGATTGGTGCGTTGTTTGCTGTAGGCGGCCAGGTCTATGTCCGTGAAGGTCTTCTCGCGTGCGCCAAGTCGGTTGAGACGGTAGAAGAGGTCTGCATGTGCGGCGGCTTGAAGTCTGACCGCCGTCGCGCCCAGTAGACGAACCGTTATGCCGGCCTCTTGCGCTCTGTTCACAATACGAACTGCGTCGTTGAGAATCAACGCGTCTATGTTGTTCGACGTGTCATAGTCCTCCTCCGGACGGGCGTTCGAACACTTGTTGAGCGAGGATGTCGGATAGCCACGTTTTCTTGATAAGCTTTAAGTCAAATCGACACGCGACAAAGAGGGTTGTGATCTTCAGTGAGTGACACAAAGTCTGCACCCAGCAAGGAACCTCTGATCTACGCAAGGAAGACTTCAGGGTTGATACGGCAACTCTCTGCGTGGGACGCTATGATATACAACGTTGTCTTCATGGCACCAACCGCGGTGTTCGTGTACGGCATATGGGCACTGCTCACTTATCCGGGGACAGACCTGCCGATCACAGCCATCCTCGGGGCCGTGATCTCGATACCTATCGGACTGTTCTATGCGATATACTCGGCCTCGATGCCCAGATCCGGCGGAGACTACATCTGGGTTAGTCGCGTAATTCATCCAGCCGTTGGGTTCAGCATTAACTTCTTTTTCTTCGTGGCCATCCTCGGGATCGCCGGCTCCTACATGCCTTGGTTCACCCAGTACGCACTAGGCCCGATACTCGAAGTAGGAGGATATCACGACCTCGCAGCCGTAGTCGTAACTTCTGAGTTCACCTTCGCCTTCGCGGTGATCTTCTTCATAATCTCGGCCGCAATCATCTCTCGAGGAGCGAAAACCTCACACCGGGCCTTCTGGATCTTTTTCGTGCTGATCGTGATAGGCTTCGTAACCTACATTTCGACGTTGCTCTACATCGGCCCGGCCGGGTTCAAAGCAAACTTCAACGCCCAGTCTGGAATGAACTATGACGAAGCCATCTCCACCGCGACAGCGGGCGGCTACCCGACCACCATGCTCTGGTCCGCGACGCTCCTTGGCCTAGCTTTCACTTTCATAAACTACCTGGGCTTCAACTCATCCATCTACATGTCTGGCGAGATCAAGAGAGTCGATAGAGCGCAGCTGATTGCGATACCTGCGAGCGTGATAGTCTTCGGCGTGATAATGTGGATCATCTACGCCACAACATACTACACAATCTCCCCTGAACTGATCGGCTCGCTGGCGTTCCTGTACGGAACAGGCGACCCTGCCTACAAGCTGGCGTATCCGCCGTTCTTCCAGAACCTGTTCATGTTCGCGGCACCCTCGCCTCTCGTCTACGGCCTTGCCATCTTCGGATTTGCAATGATGACCCTTTCGTCCTCAATGACCTATCTGTTCGTATGCGTGCGGCTCCTCTTCGCCTGGTCGTTCGACCGAGTAGCGCCTACCGGACTGTCGAAGGTAGATGCACGGTACGGGTCACCATATGTTGCCCTGATAGTCGTGAGTATTGTCACGATCATCATGACCGGCCTGTGGCTGTACACGCCTTGGCTGAGCCTCTTCGCCTACGCCGTCTTCGGCTGGATGATCATGCAAGCCATTGGCTCGATCTCTGGCATGATCTTCCCTTGGAGACGTAAAGACATCTTCGAGGCCTCACCAAAGATCGTCAAGATGAAGATCGGCCCAGTTCCGCTGATCACGATACTCGGCTTCATCACGTTGCTCCTATCGATCTGGATCGGCTACGCAAGCATCTCACCGGCAATGGTCGGAACCATAAGCCCAACCACGATGCTGTTCACAATAGGACTCTTCATCTTGGGCATAGTCCTCTACTATGTTTCGTCTCTGTACCATCGCCGAGGAATACCGCTCGAACTCTCATTCAAGCAACTCCCACCAGAATAAGCGTGCGATCACGTCTACCTGCCCCCTTTTTTCTTGGGTCAGTCTCAAGTGAAGCGGAGCCTAGTTGAGATGACTCGTACTAGAGTATTCTACGCGACCGACATTCACGGATCCGAGGACTGCTTCAGGAAATTCCTTGCGACAGGCAAAGAGTACAAACCAAACGTGATGATACTTGGCGGAGACATTACCGGCAAGATGATCATTCCAATCATCGCTGAATCTCAAACCGAGTGGACCGCCACGCTTCTCGATGAACACCTGACGATGCGGAGCGAGCCCGAGGTTCAGGCGGTTGAGAAGAGGATACGCGCCATAGGATACTATACACATCGTGCGTCTCGAGAGCAGGCGGAGCAGATACAGTCCGACAAGCAGAGACTAGACGCGCTCTTCTCGAAGCTGATGTGCGACTCGGTGAGCAGCTGGGTTAGACTGGCCGAGGAAAGACTGAAAGGGTCGGGAATAAAATGCTACATCTCCCCCGGAAACGATGACACGTTCGCAATCGACCCAATCATTCAGTCATCAGACTACGTGATCTACCCAGAAGGAAGGGTCGTCATGATCGACGATCAGCACGAGATGATCAGCTGCGGATACAGCAACATGACGCCATGGAACTGTCCAAGAGACATATCGGAAGACGCGCTTGGCGAGAAGATCGCGGCCATGGCCGACAAAGTGCGGAATATGGAGACGTGCATCTTCAACTTACACTGTCCGCCGCACAATACTGCGCTTGACCAAGCGCCGAAACTAGACAAGGACCTTAGGCCGTCGGTTCAGCCAGGCGGAGGATTCGAGATGGCGGCGGCAGGAAGCGTCGCCGTCAAGGACGCGATCCGAAAGCATCAGCCCATGCTAGGCCTCCACGGCCACATTCACGAGTCGAGAGGCACCTTCAAGATCGGCCGCACACTTTGCCTCAATCCCGGTTCCGAGTACGCAGAACGCATCCTAAGAGGCGTGCTACTGGATATCGAAGGCAACCGCGTCAGAGACTTCATGTTCACCTCGGGCTGAAGCACATCAGCTCGAAGACTGGTCCTCCTTTTGTTGCGTCCGGAACGGCGACAATCTAGTACTCAAAACGTTGCATGATTCTCAGATGCTCGGGTTTCTTGGATCTGACACATGATCCGATTGCGTGTGCGCGCCAGAGATGGCACACGTAGAGGATATGTAGCGGGAAGCCACTGAAACCTATGGTGTTGTCCGTGTCTTCGACAAGCCTGAGACGTAGATCCTTTCTCGGTCTTGTCGCGGGGACCTTGACCACCGCCGTCGGCCTTGTGCTGTTCAGCCTCAAGAAGTCCGAGCAATCGAAACCAGCCTTCACCGTGAACTCCCAGACAGTCCAGGTCCAAGAAAAACCAAGAACCTCAGGGTTCGTCTCAGTTGAAGAAGCGCTCGCAAGGCGTAGGTCGATTAGAGAGTTCGCCGACGAGCCATTGACGATCAATCAGGTGATGCAGCTACTCTGGGCGGCACAGGGCATCACGAGCACGGAGTATGGTTTTCGAACGGCGCCCTCTGCGGGAGGAACCTATCCTCTGGAGATCTACCTTGTCACCAGATCTTCAGGAGTAGTAGGAGTTGAGGCGGGGATCTACCGCTACGAGCCGAGAAGCCACACGCTGATCAAGATGATCCGAGGCGATTTCAGCCACCAACTGATGGCCGCGGCGCTGGATCAGGAGTGGGTTGGTGCGGCTCCGATCAGCTTCGTGATTGCGGTCATCTTTGAACGTACGACAAGCAAGTACGGTGAGAGGGGAGTCAGATATGTTTGGCAAGAGACAGGCCACGCTGCTCAGAACATTTACCTCCAAGCAGTCGCCCTCGGCCTAGGGAACGTCGTAGTTGGCGGATTCCACGACACCGAGGTTCAGAAGATCCTAGGGCTCTCCGACTTCGAGAAGCCCGCGTACGTGATCCCTGTTGGAGTTCTAAGGACATCATAACAATGAACGGGAACGATTCTTTGCCGACGTCTCATGCTCGACGATGAAAAACCGCTCTAACTTGCTCTCGTTTGACCTCATCTGAGTCTCGAATCTATGGACTCCGTATCTGATTTTCACTCTCTCGCCTCCATCCTCATCTCCACGTGAACACGTATTACTTGTCGAAAATGAACAGTTCATCGATCGTTGTCTGCAAGGTCTTTGCCAAATCATGAGCTAGCTTCAATGAGGGAATGTATTTCCCGTTTTCAACAAAGAGTATCGTTTCCCTTCTGACCCGAACCTTGTTTGCGAGCTCCTCTTGGGTCAGGTTGTACCTTGCCCTCAGCTCCTTCATCCTCGTCCTGAACACCATTCAGGAATCGCCCCTCCTGCCAAGGTACCAGCTGAGTAACCCGAACGAAAGGCTCTGAATCAGAAGCACAGCTATCAACGACCAGCTGTAGAAGTCCTCGCTGAAGCCAGGTACGCCAAGGAATTCCCTCGCGATAAGAGTCCCGAGCAGGATTGCGATTATGAAGTACCAACCAGCGTAGAGAACTATCATCGCAGCTCTTCCCATTATCATCCGAGTACGCTCGTCCCCAGCGGGGAAACCCGATCTTCTATCCTTGAGTCTCCTCCATACGAACAGGATGGCGAT
>CAZLHM010000075.1:0-6154 GCA_964559555.1 uncultured Candidatus Bathyarchaeia archaeon | reverse complement strand
TCGAGGAAAAACCCAAGACGCTGGGATGGAAGCTCAGAGCGCGCGTGGGAACCAGTAAGAAATGGTACAATGACGTTGAAGAATGGACCAGCCTGTGAATTCAAACATGGACAACGAGCAGCCCGCCAGACTCGAAGCAAGCCTTTCTGTCGGTGTCCATCGTTCTCGCGAGTCTTGCTAGCGGTCACGCTCACGAACTTGAGTCGTACACGTTGAGTCCAAAGTAGCTCTTGCATAGGAGGCAAGCGATCGATCCGTCCCAAGCCTAGGTCCATAGACGATCTTACGTATGAGGCGTCGAAGCGTTCTGCATATCTCGGCTGCTGTCCTAGCATACTGAATCGCCATGTGAATGAACGGTCTGTTGCACCTGAACCTGTCTCTATTCCTCGGCGAAATCCGAAGGGATCCAAGGAACGATTCTGATCGAGGGGTCCTTCAGTCTGTTCAGGATAGCAGCATTCAGCAGAAGTGGCGTGATTGACTCGACGAACTTCGAGTTTGAGAGCGGACCTACACGCAAGGCACGCAGGTTCGGAATCTCCTGAGTAATCTTCGTAACGATCTCCAAAGCGTGTTCATCATTTCCGCTCAGGAGTACGTCAACGTTCAAGACAGAATCGAGGTCTCCGAGATAACTTGCCGGAACCGTCTGGAATGCGGAGACAACAGGAACGTTCTGTAGCTCATCGGCCACCAGCTCTGCCGCGGACCTCTCTGATGTTGCCTCTTCAGTAGTGATGACCGGGGAATACGTGAAGAGCTTTCCCTGCTTGGTCATGGGAACGATCGTCGAGATCACGACCTGTTCCGGATTGAACTTGTCCTTGATCTGCCTCACTGTATCGATCGCGTGTTGTGGTGGCAGGGTCAAGACGACGACATCCGCGAGAGGTGGTATCTCTGAATTGACTGCCCCCTTTATTGCGCCTTTCATTCGACGAGCGTAGAAGCCTCTAGCCACAGATTCGTATTCATGCGAGACCGATTCTGCCTTCTCAGCGCGTCTTGATCCGAGCCAGACTTCGTGCATGAGCGCCCAGCGCAGTGCAAGTCCTCTGCCCATGCTTCCTGTTCCGCCAATGATTCCTATCCGCAAGGTTACTCCTCTGCAACAGATGTGGACGACTGGCTTTCAATGTGTCTCTGAGCTTGGGGGTGCTGCTTCACAGGTACTTCAAGGCGCTAGCGGCGCCTCGCATAGAACCTATACGGGTGATACAGGGCGGTGCCACAGGTTCGGCAGACGGGATCACGTGCATTGACTGCTGCACGGCATCGGGGACATATCAGATGGACAGCTGGCGTGGCTCTCCTGCGTTTTCTCGTCAAGATCAGAATGGCCGCAAGCACCACGCTGAGGCCAGCTCCCACCCCCATGACTACCAAAGGAATGAGCAGGTCCCAATCGTCTTGAGTTGATGTTGTGGTCGCATTCGTCGATGTTGTCTGTGTCAGTGTGCCGCCAGTTGTGGTCGTATTGGTAGATCCTAACGTGACAAACACAGTCGTGGTCACCGTGTTATTCTGAGTCGTGACGGACAGTGTGGATGTCACGGTGAAGGTGCTATTGGTCGCGCTCTGGCCAGATACTGGTGCCGGACTACTGCCATACATAGTGAGGAGCATCAAAACAGCGAAAGCCAGCAAGAGAAGTGAGCCGGCATCTGATCGAGCTGTCTTGTTCGGCACTGGGTGTGGAGCTCCTTGAAGGCTGGTACGCCATGGACTCTGTGATATGACGTTTTCCATCTCATATTGAAATCATCATGTGGAGTTGCGTCGGCATTCGGGATGGTGAGATTGCTGACATGAGCTACTTGCTCACAGCTACCATCTTCTTCAAGTCCTCTCTCTGCCCTCGCCCATCTCGAATGAGAGGAATAGATGTAGCAGAACTCGTATCCTCATGTGACTCCACCCCGGATCTGTGATTATTCCATAACCTCCGGTAGTCAATCTAGGGGGCGGCTTGGATCGGATTCGGTTGCTCGGCTTACCTTCCGGCTGCGCCGTGGATGATCCAGCTTATGCCGTTGATCATCAGGACGAACGGTATCAGGAGCAATACGATCTCAAGTGTCAGCAATGGACGGAATAGCGTTACAACAGATATGATCACTGATAATATTCCGATGAGGATGAAGACAGCTCGCAGCCAGCCCGGCATACGTGATACTGTGGCCATTCTATTTCCCTGGGGCGACTAGTCTCAGTCAATTGATATAAAACGTTGACCACGCTACTGAGGAGGAAGTCCCGGCGCGCGGGGAAACAAGCCACGCCGGCAGTTCTCAATCAGGGGCTTCAGTCATTTTTTCCTTGCCGCACTGCCAAGGCGTACATTCGCGGCTCATCCCCGAACGACATCAGCAGTCCGCGCTGGTGAAGATCGGAAGTTATTGAGATCACCATCGGGCGGGGAACGCGAGCAAAACGAGAGATCGCGTCCGTGTCCGCTTCACGTAGATTCCACAAGACGCTGCATACCTTCGCTTCTTCAATACTCAACCCCGAGTACAAACTTGACCTCTCCAAGATACTGGAGAGTGCATCGGCTTGAATCTCGAATGCACTCGAGGTTCCACTCACAACACTCGAATTGGCTACGATCGCCCAAGGTCCAACTTTCGATTCCTCAATCAAGTGCGAGTCGTCGCCTAGTTCTGAGCTTCCGCCGACAACGGCATCTCGTCCAATCTGGACCCGGTCGCCGATCTGACAATTCTCAGCTACGACGCAGGTATCGAGGATGACGTTTCGTCCGATTTGTGTGTTCTCGTACACTATCGACGACGTGACCTCTGTTCCGGTCAATATCTGGGTTCCATCATAGACACATGAGTGTGGACCTATCCTGGTGCCCTCGTGCACCTTGACATTGTTGCCCAAGTAGGAGGGTCCCTTCAACGTGGCTTTCTCTGATATCGAGCAGCCAGAGCCGTGGATGATCTTGCCTTTTGGTTCGAGCCTGTTCAGTGCCCAAATGTTAGCTTTGAGGTAGCTTGCTGGGTCGCCTATGTCCACCCAGAACCCTTTGGCATGAAAACCACCTAGGGTCATCTTGGATTCGAGCATGAGAGGAAACAGGTTCTTTGAGAAGTCGAAGGGCTTGCCTGCCGGAACAAGTTTCAGAACTTCAGGCTCAACCACGTAGAATCCCGAATTCACCAGGTTGCTGAAGCACTCCTCTGGCTTGGGTTTCTCGAGGAAACGAGTTATTCGACCGTCTGAGAGTTCCGCTATGCCGTACTCTGAGGGGTTCTCGACCTCGACCAAAGCCAGAGTTGCGGACGCACCAACCTTCCTATGGATGTTGATCACGTCCTTTGGGTCGAACTCGAATTGGTTGTCACCCTGAACTACGAGAAATGTCTCGTCGATCAGCGACTCGGAATTTTTGACTGAGCCAGCTGTACCGAGAGGCGCCTTCTCTTCTACATGCTCGATTCGCGCCCCATATCTTGAGCCGTCGCCAAGCGCCGCGCGCAACCATCCGGCAAAAAAGTTCGTGGTCATGACGATGTCTCTGATTCCTTCATGGGCTAGTTTGCGGATCAGGTGTACGATCGCGGGTTCTCCTACGAGCGGAAGAAGAGGTTTGGGCCTAGTGTACGTCAGCGGTCTGAGACGGGTTCCTCTTCCTCCAGCGAGAACCACCGCCTTCAATGCCTTCAGCCCAAACTTGGAATTGCGCGGACCTCGTTCCGCGTTCTGAAGCAGTCTGCTTTCAAACATCTCATCGGCACAGCTTTAAAGAAATTCGCCTGAAACGCATCCCTGTCGGGATGACTGGGTTTGACCGAGATAGTGAAAGAGATCAGTTGCTCTCAGTGCGGTGCACCGCTCTCGGTCAAGCCTGGAGAGATTCTCGCAACCTGTAGGTACTGTGGGTTCACCAGCGTAATAGAGACCGGAAAGGCATTCGAATTCGAACATTCGCTGATAGTGAACCGATACGAAGACCCCCAGATAGCAAACGCCATCCAGAGTTGGATGGGTCACAGCTTTGCAGCCCCGAGAGACCTATCATCCAAGTCCGCGATCGCGGAGAAGACACTCTACTACCTGCCGTTTTGGGTAGTAGTCCTCGAAGCACGAAGTCACTGCAAGGGGGTCTTCGAGAGAGTCAGTCCACCTCTGACCAGCGAATATGACATAGAGAACAACTACAACTGGTTGGTCTTGGCGAGGCGAGGAGTAGATTTCCCCACTCGATCGTATGAGATCCCGCTTGAGGCCAAGATCCCGTATGACTTCACAAAGATACAACCTAACGCGAGAGTACTCAATGCCGAGATCGACGCCAGAGAGGCCGTGGAGGTTGCGCAGGGAGAAATACGCAACCTGCACGAGTTCCTAGCAAAGGACAAGGTGGACAAGATCATCGAGATGAAGACCGAGTATGACTTGGAGAGTACACTCTACCTTCACTCCCCCATCTGGTTTGCCAGCTACGACTACAAGAACAGGAGATACAAAGTCCTCGTGGACGGCGCAACAGGTGAAGTCATCAAGGGTGATATGCCGCCACCAGAGTTCAAGCTGCTCTAGCGCAACTGAACGTCGACCTTGACTGAGGCTGGCAACGACTTAATAGCAGAAAGCTCGCTCGGTAGATAATGGGAGTCAAGTGAATTGAGTGGTAAGACGCCGCTTGAGCGCGTAACGGAAAGCGAAAAGCTCCTTGAGAAGGTCATGCTAGTTGTTCCTGGGTTCAGTGGGTACAAGAAGAGGGAACAACGCAGAGAGGCAGACAAGATCATCCGTAACTTTCTCCATTCGAAACTTCAAGAAGCAAGAAACGCCCTTCAGGACACCTACTCCTTGGTGGCAAAGGCCGAGGAATCAAAGGTGCTTGAGCGGATCGACAGTCTGCTAGCGGTTTTTGACAGGGTCTCCGCAAGAGTGGATCACGCATCCTATGGGTATCGCGGGTTTTTTGATGCCATCAAGATTGAGGAGCAGGAGCTCGACAGGATGATCGATTTTGATACGCAACTTGTGGACGACGCAAAAGACTTGGCTGAGCAAGTGAAGAAGATCAAGAGCCAAGTGGAGGGAGAGAACTTTGACACCCTCGACGCAGACCTACGCGAACTGAGAAGGACCGTCAACGATTTCGACCGGGCCTTCGATAGGAGGAAAGAGGTAATCGAGGGAGTGGAGGTCGGATAGGCATGCCACAAGTAATCGAATGGACAGGAGCTGGGCCCGATGATGTTGTCTGGCGGTATCCGGCCGAAGACATACAGTGGGGCGCCCAACTCATAGTCCACGAATACGAGACCGCTGTGTTCTTCAGGGATGGAAAATCCTACGACACGTTCGGGCCCGGCAGACACACGCTCACGACTTTGAACCTTAGCCTGCTGACGAACGCGTTTTCGCGCATTGTAGGGTTCACTGAGACGCCCTTCAAGGCGGCAGTCATATTCATCTCAACGAAGCAGTTCGCCGGGAAGTTCGGCAATCGTGCACAGACAACTGAGCTGGCCCCGTTAATGACATACGGATCTTTCTGGCTGAAGGTCGAGAGTGCCGAGATCTTCGTGAACGAAGTTGTTGGGGGACAGAACGCCTACACGACCTCAAGCGTGAACGACTTCATCAGAGGCTTCATCAACGAGAAGATGATCGATGACCTCTCAAAGTACGACCTTGTGACCGTGTTTACGAAGCTCGACGAAACCTCCGCTCAGGTGAAAGCCTCGCTCGTAGAGTACTTCAGAAGGCTTGGCCTACAGCTGATTGACCTGAAATTCGAAGGAGTCGACACTACTCCTGAGTACCGCGAACGGCTGTTCTGGCTGAAGGCGAGGATGACTCCTGAAGAGGTGCTAAGAATGGAAACAGTGAAAGAAGCCGCGAAGGAGCTAGGCAAGTCGCCAGGTGCAGGACTAGGTACAGGAATGGTCCTGGTTCCACCGCTCTTCCAGACGCCCATGGCGCCAGGAGCACCTCCGGTCGCGCTTGTAATCTGCCCAAGTTGCAGCGCTCAGATTCCTTCAACGTCGAAATTCTGCGCA
The DNA here is from genome assembly GCA_964559555.1 of uncultured Candidatus Bathyarchaeia archaeon. Lineage (GTDB taxonomy): Archaea > Thermoproteota > Bathyarchaeia > 40CM-2-53-6 > 40CM-2-53-6 > CAVPLU01. Next base: position 125 of record CAZLHM010000075.1, on the reverse strand, counting down.
AATTGCGGCAAGAGCCTCTCAGCAATGCCTACCCAGCCAAGCCAAGTTCCAGCTCAGAAGTGCTCAAACTGCGGTGAGATACTTCCTACCGGAGCGAAGTTCTGTCAGAACTGCGGAACCAAGCT
>CAZLHM010000074.1:0-6188 GCA_964559555.1 uncultured Candidatus Bathyarchaeia archaeon | reverse complement strand
TCCTCAAATTGCCCTACCACCAAGCGATCATCAACAATGAGCTGCCGCTCAGCATCGGCGGCGGCATTGGGCAATCCCGGACCTATATGCTGCTGCTCAAGAAGGCGCACCTGGGCGAAGTCAGCGTAACCGTTTGGCCCAAGATACTCAAAGAGATCTGTGCGAAGAAGAACATCCACGTCCTAGAGTAAACGAAATCGCAACAGACAGGAAATCTTGAGACCGTTCCCTAGATCACTGGCAAAATCACGTTGCCGAATCAGCTTGACCGCTGGAAAACGCTCGCCAGTGCGGGAGCCATTGACCGTCCTTCCATTACGATCAAGCTTAAATGCGACTTGGTCGAGGCCGCTGGGAGTGACGTGTGGTTGGGGTTTCTTGGCAGCCAAGCTTCCCATGCGGCAGATGCAAACCTAGTCGCACAGATAGTCGTCTTCTCTCTCTTGCTGGTAGGAGTGTACTTTGGAAGAGCGGCGAAGCTCAAGACTCACAGTCGCCTGATGAAGTCAGCTATCATCGTTCAATTTGGAGCGTTGATCTTATGGATGGGCCCGTCCCTCCTCTTGAACGTTAGAGCGTTCGAGACGTTTGGCGTTGGTCCGCTCACTACGACCTTACATGTGCTGGGTGGCGGTTTGGCGTTGGCTCTGGCGATCGCTGCTGCCTCTCACAGAGCCGTCGTCTCGGCCCAGCTAAGATGGACGATGTGGACAACCTTCTTGGTCTGGACCTTGGCTGCGATCCTGGGAATCGCCTTCTACGTGTACTACTATCTGCTGTGACGCTATCGTTTCATTCAAGGAGAGAAATCTCTGCCTCCCGAAGATGTTGAGGGCACAGACCAGATGAAGCGGCTCCGTCTCGACGAAAGAATCGAGTTCGCCCTGAACTCGAAGGTTTCGGTTCGTGTCTACGCTGATTCTCGACCGCATGTGCTCCAGACGGCAAAGCTGCAGAAAGGAGCGATTCTTGTCCGTGATGGGAAAGAACTCGTCGAAGAGGGCTTAGGAATTGGTGTTCCAGTGTGCAGGTACAAGGACGGAACACACTTCTCACTTACCGCTGAAACCTTCTTCAATGATTCCGAGAGCGGCCCGTCAATAGTCAAGATTTACGATATGGATGGTGTGGCCTCAAAGAGGTTCCGTGGAATCCCGATAAGGCGTGGGAGGTATCTCGCCGGTATTCTCAAAGTTCTTGAGAAAGGATATCGTGGCTTCCGAAGATTTGGGATTACGTCAACTCCCATGCTGGACTTGCTTAGTTTGCTTGGGATGACGAACGAGTATCGAGAAACGTTGTCGAAAGGCCGAATCGAGGTTGCCTATCGGCTCATTGGTCGAGATTTGCAGATTAAGACGAATCTGAGCGGGCTTACCCGGGAAGGCCTGCAGAGGATCGTGTTCGCGAACGAATCAAGCGGAAGACTGTTCGGCAAGTACACAGATTCAACAGGAACTAAGCTTCAGGACAGACAAATTGAGCCATGGCGAAAGACTCGCGCCGAGTGGGCCAGTCTCTATTCTCGGAAGCTTGGTGTCGGATTCAGCCTGCGCCGGCCGAGCGGATGGCTGATAGTCAGGGGAAGAGAGGTTGTGAGAGAGCGTATATCGTGGTCGGGGCTTGATCTGCTCAGCAACGGGATTCCAGAAGCATCAGAGTACAGCGTACAGATTTTCGGAGAGGCCCTGATTGACTGACGTGGTCCTGATCTATCCGTACTTCCGTCCCTCCAGGGATAGGTCACCGTTCAGGTTTCCTCCGTTGGGACTGGGGTACATCGCTTCCCATCTCAGGAATCACGGCTTCTCTGTGAGTCTTGTGGACTGTACCTTCAGGTCCGAAGACGACGCGCTTCGAAGAGTGAAGGAGCTCTCTCCATCAATCATCGGAATCTATTCGATGTTCTCAATGAACGAGCCTGCGCTTCGTTTGGCTGGACTGCTGAAAGACGAGTGCGATCTGTTGGTTGCCGGTGGGCCACTTCCCACCGTCTTTCCCGAAGATTACCTGAAGGTGTTTGACGTAGTCTGTGTAGGAGAGGGGGAGGAAACAATGCTTGAGCTTGCGCAAACGCACGAGAAAAATGGTGAGTTCTCAAACATTCGAGGAATCTGCCTCAGAGCAGGAAGGGACCCGAAGTCTACGAAGGGATCGATAGTTCGGACACCACCTCGTCCCCCGATAAGAGAGCTTGACTCAATAGCCTTCCCCGCAAGAGATCTCTTTGACAATGCCGCCTACCGCGAATATTACAGGGAACGTTTCGGCCGCAGAGAGACGTCGATCATCACGTCACGAGGATGCCCGTTTGACTGTGACTTCTGTAGCCGGCCAGTATTCTCGAACGAGTTCAGGCCCAGATCTGCGCGCAACGTCGTTGAGGAGCTGGAAGAGATTTCTATGCTCGGGTATGACCACGTTTGGTTCGCAGATGATTGTTTCACCCTAGTCCCGAAGAGGGTCCATCAAATCTGTCAAGAGATCAAGGATCGAAGACTTGACGTCAAGTGGGAGTGTCTGTCAAGAGCGAATCCCTTTGGTGTGGAACTAGCCAAAGAGATGAAAGCAGCCGGATGTGAGCGAGTTTTCTTCGGGATTGAGTCTGGCGATGATCGAATCCTGGGGAAGATGAGCAAAGGAATTGATGTCGATCATGCCAGACGGGCTGTTGAAGCCGCCGTACAGGCTGGGATTAAGGCTGGCGGGTTCTTCATTGTAGGATATCCCGGGGAAGATGACTCGACAATACTACGGACCATTAGGTTCGCGACTGAGCTTCCTCTGGACTATGTTTCATTCAGCCTCCCGTATCCAATTCCTGGAACTGGGCTCTATGAGAAACTCAAAGATAGACTTCGTGAGCAAGATTGGCATTACTCACCGTGGAGGTTGATCGACCACTCGCTGCTCTATGACTCCGAATTTTCCGAATTCAAACTCAAGTTTGCGATAGCCAAAGGCGCTGTTCAACATCGAATATCGAAATATGGCGGGAGACGGGCCTACGCGTTGCTTGGTAGACCCTTCGAAGCTCTAACGGATTCCATATTCAGAAGTCTAGACTAGCTAGCGAACTGTGAGTTGCGTTCCGGTGGAAACTTCGAGGATCCGCCGCTCGATCCTTCTCAGTGCTGCGATTCAGCTGGGGCTTGGAGCTTTCACCGCGCACCCGTACGATGGGCGCGTGTTCCTAGCCACAGGATACTCGGTGGCTCACGGCGGCTCCCCTTATGTGCCGATGAACGTCTCTGATGTGTTTGGAAATTCGCTTTTCCCGCAGCCTGTCCCAGGTATCGGATATCCTCCACCCTGGAGCTTGGTGTTGGCGCTGTCCTACCTTTTCAGCTACAATCTGTTTCCAAACATTATCCTATACAACCTTGCTGTCAAAGTGCCAATAATCATCGGTAACATTCTTCTCTCGTTGCTCGTTGGAAAAATGGTCATGCGCCTGACTTCGGATAATGGCCAGTCACAGAATGCTGTGCGTTTCATGCTCTTCAACCCCTACGTCATCTATACCACGACGATCTGGGGGCAGTTCGACACCGTCAGCGTACTGTTGATGCTATTCGCCGCCTACTGGTTGGCTCAAGAAAAGTCGCGTCTCTCAGCTGTCGCCTTGGGAACCGCAATCGCGTTGAAAGTGATCCCGATAGTTCTGCTTCCTCTTCTGATCTTCCAAGAAAAGAAACGTGGAGGGCTGAGGCGACCGTTTGAGTATGCTGTTTACACGCTGGGAGTTGTTGCGCTTTCGTTTGCTCCATTTCTGGTCGGCTGGAGTATCAAACCTGTTCTTGACAACTGGAACATCCATTTTGTCCGCGTTGGCGCCTTTTCGCCTATGAGCATTCTGCTTCCATTCGGAGTCCACGCGTCTGCCAACGGACTGGAAATCCTGGGATATCTCTGGTTGCCTTCTCTGGTTCTCATATGCTACGTTATTTCGAGGAGGTCCATCACCAAGTTGTCGAATTTGATTCTTGCCGCTCTTGCCATAATGCTAGCTGTCTCTCTTACCAGATCGTGGGTTTCGGAGCAGAACCTTAACTTCGTGCTTCCTCTCGTCCTGTTGGCTTCGATCACTCAAGGCTGGGACAAGAGATGGGTCACAGCAACCTGGGCGCTTCCATTGACCTTCGCTTTTCTTCATACCAGTCCTCTGCAGATGTTCTTTCTGGTGGCACCCGAGTCCGTACTGAATGCCATCTCATTCGAACAGCTTCAATCCAACATCATCGTTATGACACGAATCCTGTTAACGATCATTTGGCTGATCATCGGGCTGGGACTTCTGAAGAAAACACTCGGCTCCCAGAATACCATGCGAATTCAGGCCTAGGCGAGCCGCTAGGTCTCTGATCCGTAACCTAGCAGAGCAAGCGTACGATATGTAACATCCTCGATTTCACTGATATGCTTTTTCGAACCATGCTCAAGAAGGGGGAACATACCATCATTAACAGCAAGTTACGGACAGGGAGAATTCGCATTCTAGTTGGTGCCATACTTAACTTGGGATAATGATTCTGTGACGGCAAGAATTCCTTGGAGGTAAGAAGATGAGTAGACGATCGGCTCTAGCTGTGATAGCCGTGCTTGTCACGCTCGGATTGGTGTTCTATCCAAATGCCTACGCGTTGACTTGGGACTCCTCCCCTCAAATCACTCCTTCTCTTGACAGCTCTGGAAACACCATTCTCACAATACAGTTCAACTTCTCTCAAATGTCGGACCCGCCCACGTCGAGCCACCATCCGACTGATTTCCAAGTGCGAACATCAACAGACGGATCCTCATGGACGGAACTCCCTTCGGTTCCAATATCACCAACACCCATGACGACAGTTTTCACGGAAACATACAACCTAGGCAAAGTCAGCGGAACCATTCAAGTCCAAGCGAGACTGAAGTGCAACATGCACGGCTGGAGCATCTGGGGGCCCGACCCGGCAATCCCGGCTCCGGAATTTCCTTCTGGCTTGACCGCAGTCACCTCACTGCTGCTCCTCAGCGGTATCTTTCTGTTCCGGAAAAGTCGCATTGATGTGATTGCCTAGACGCCGGGATCGAAGGGGCTTGGTCTGGAAATCTTCCCTTTTTTCTCTTCTGGCGTTTTGATATGAGCCTTCTAGCCCTGTCTGTTATGGCTTGAGATCATTCAGCCTTCTCACTGCCAATCGGCAGTAGTTCCTGTTGATTTCCACCCCTATTCCGACTCTGTCCGTTTCTCGGCACGCGACCAGAGTTGTTCCGCTTCCGAGGAACGGGTCGAGTACAACTTCTCTTTGGAAGCTGAACAGCCTGATGCACCTCTTGGGCAGTTCGACTGGGAAGGGCGCTGGATGTCCGACCTTGCGTTTGCTTTCGCCGCTGAAGTTCCAGACTCCGTTTGTCCATTGAATGAACTCGTCGCGAGTTATGTCCGACTTTCCCTTTCGCGCCTTCTCCCATTTGTTCTTGTACATGATTAGGATCGCCTCGACCGGGGCGATGACGTAAGGCGCCGACGCGCTCATCCACGATCCCCATGCCGTGCGCCTCGAGATGTTCTGCTCGTTCCAGATGATTGTTGAATGATACTTCCAGCCTACCTGCTTTGCGATGGTGGTGATGTCGGCGCACACGCTCTGCTGGCCGCCCTTGTTCTTGTCGAGTGGAATGTTGAGGCACAATCGCCCGTCCGGCTTCGCCAACTGGCGGATCTTCGATAGCCATTTGGCTGTGAACTCGAGGTACTGGCCGTATGGGACGTTGTCGTCATAGTCCTGATACTTGATGTCCACATCGTACGGGGGAGAGGTCACAATCAGATCTACGCTTTCCATTTCGATGGCGTCGATCGTCAGTATGTCTGCATTGTACATTCGTATTGACTCTGCCTCAAAGAACGGTTTTGTGTTCTTGGTCATTGCGGTATCCTTCTGGGCGGTAATAGGGCACGCAAGTATCCTTCACACTTCCTCTTTCCAGTTGGACCGGAGCGAGATGTTCCAATGGGTTATGCGTTTGCTTGCTGATGACTTTACCCGTGACAATGTCAAGGTATAAGAGTTCGGCAACGAAAGTTGGCTCGCCAGTCTGGCGAGAGCAAGGTTCTCAATGCAGATACTATCGCACGCCCCAAAGACAACGAGCGCTTTGGCGATAGCCGTAGGCATCACAGCATCCTTCTTCGCAATCGA
>CAZLHM010000073.1:3762-6194 GCA_964559555.1 uncultured Candidatus Bathyarchaeia archaeon | reverse complement strand
CAGGAAGCGATCTTTCCAAAGGACTACATCAAGCACGAGCATTACATCTTCATGGATTATCTTTGCCGAACTGAGTCTTCGAGCGTGAAATTGGACAACGAGGAGATTCAGGAGTATCTATGGATCAGCCCCAACGGCGCGCTTCAACTGGACTTGGAATCGTTCACCAGGAACCTTGTCATAGAATATTTGAGAAACTCGAACACGGCAAGGGCCGTTACGTAGTCTGTTTAATGCGTCGCCGTCTCGCGCCGTTGACGCCAAGCGTCTCGGCGAGTTTCTGGTGCTCCTTCTTGCTTATCCACTCGACGTACAGGTAGTCCTCGATCTGCTCCTCAGTCATGCCGATCCTTCGAGCCTCATCCAGGGTGATTCTATAAGCTTCGAGCTCAGTTGGTCGATCGACGTATGAGTACTTCGAGTCGAAGAGATCCCGTCCCTCCTTGTACTGTTTGACGTGAACCAGTTCATGAACGATGTCAAGATAGAGTAGATTCAGGGTGGCCGATTGCAAGTATTTGGGACTCACGACGATAGTTCCGCTAGTGTCGTCAACATACATGTACTCAGCGGAATCGTCCAGTCTCACACGCGCATTCCGCAAGGCTTCGGCCGCTGATTCTTCTCCTCCAAAGAGCGATTGAACGACCTGAGAGTGCTCGAGGCCTCGGAAAATGTGAGAGAGTGGGAACTCTCCTCGGGTCTCAGTCCGCTTGACCTCAAAGCCTTTCATACGAAGCCACTTGCAGGCAGCGCAGACAGCGGCGGCCGTGTCGTTCTATCTAAGAGTCTTGTGTTGTATGTGGAACGCTACTAAATCTTACCTCCTTCCGATCGCAAACCGGTAGAAACGAGAGCTTTACCTCAAGAGATGCTCAATTCTCTCGGCACGAGACGTTGGGCAAGATCTTCGCAACCCTTCCAGACAAGTTTCAGGATCGTCTGAGAGAGCATCTAGGAAAACAAAGAGACTCAAGTCGGACCGCCACGGAGGCGCTGACGAGTTATCTCGACAGGATCGAAAAGAGAGGAAAGAAGTGACTCGGATTATGGCTGGCGCGGAATGATCCTGTCTTTATCTCTCCGACGCACCGAGGTCTAGGAATGAGCTATCTGAAGATTTGTGGTCGACATTCTCTAAGGAGCCAATTTTTCATACTTTCAGAAACCCAAGGGTGATCTGGGTTTGTCTATTGAGTACGATGCAACTCCAGAACAGACTCGATATGGGATCTTGTGGCTTATCCGTTTGCCGTGTCCCAATCGCGTATAAGGTTAACGACCGTTTTCTTCACAAGTTCTATGTCTCTCAGGTACACAAACTCGTCCACGCCGTGAAAGTTGCATTCATCGCGGATCGGGCCGAAGCAGACGACTGGGACTCCAACCTTCGCGAAGTAGTGACCGTCATTTCCGCCTAACTCTCCTGCTACCGGAATTTCTTGCCCAAACGTTTCCTTAGCCGCGCAAGAGAACTTGCTGACCAGAGCATGCTTTGGATCTGTGAAGTAGTTCGACGGGTTCTGAAGGGTATATTCGAGTGTTGCCTGCACTTTCTGCGAGGACTGGACCCTCTTAAAATATCTCTCAAGACCCTTCTTCGCGGCTTCGTAGTTCTCGTCTGGGCATACGCGAAGATCGAACCTTGCCTCACATTCGCCTGGGATAATGTTCTCCTTTGCGCCCGCAGTGAGCATGGTCAGTGAGAATCTTCCCCAAATCTGTTTGTGCAGTGACCCAGGGGGTGCCGGAATCTTGGATCTGACTTGCTCTCGGATCCTCGAGTACTTGGAGAGCCTTCCAAGGAACGGGATCGCTTCATCTATCGCGTTCTTCGCAAGATGGGGGTACCCAGCATGGCCCTGCTTTCCCTTCACGGTGACTTTTCCCCATAAGATGCCGCTGGCACCGATCGAAACAACCGCTGGCGAGGCGTCGAGGACAATTGCCGCGTCACCGCGGATCTTCGCATGATTGACGAGATATCCGAGACCCAGCTCGCCTCCAACCTCCTCATCAGGAGAGGCAAGGAGGATAACGTTCGCCCTTGGCGTCATGGCCTTCAGTTCCCGCAGCGCACCCATCGCGCAGACGATTGCGCCCTTGTCGTCAGCAGCGCCCCGTCCGAAGGCTCTGTCACCTTCTATAGTAAGCTTGAATGGCTCATGACGCCACCCGGTTCCAGCAGCAACGACATCATAATGTGTTGCAACCAGGATGGTCTTCTCCGCGCCTACGTCAAGGCGGACAAGGAGGTTGGGTCTAGGCTTCTTGTCTGCTGCTAATTCTGCTGAATCATGAATCTCCGTTCTAAGCCCGATCGCTTCAGCTTCTTTCTTGATCACACTTGCGCACTCGACATAGCCAGTTTTCAAGTTAGAATCTGTGTTGACCTCGACAAGTCGCGAAAGAAGATCAATATCGTCGGAAGA
>CAZLHM010000073.1:0-3662 GCA_964559555.1 uncultured Candidatus Bathyarchaeia archaeon | reverse complement strand
TTGATGTCCGAAACCCCGCTCTGTGCATCCCCTGGGCCGATCCCCTTCTGCATTGCAGCGGCTAACCGAATACTCTCAGCCACGCGCCAGTAAGGGAAACGGAGAGTCCAGCAACTTCTTCGTTGCCAATACTATTAACGGATCTTCGAGCTTGACCAGCCACGACAGACTGTGTGCACCCGTTACGAATTGTGCGGTGTCGAGACGGGGTTGACCGCAGGGGCATTAATCTCGCTATGTGTCAATTCGTAGGACTGTGAACTCCCTGTATCCCGTGATGGCTTTCACGTAGCCGCTCAGTTCTCGGTCGAGTTCTGGGTCGCCTGTGTCGACGAGCAGGTGCTTCGCCTTGAGCGAGTGAATCTTGTGTTTCGTCGCAACGACTATTATGTTCTCTTTGCCGACGCGTCTGATGACTTCTGTGCTGATCTGAGGATTTCCTCGGCCGAACAGAAACCCCTGTCCTCCAATCGGGGTCACGATGATCGATGTCCGGCCGGGATCGAGGAGTTGTATGATAGCGTGTTCTGAGAGGTCTTTGCCGATCATTGTTTTCCCGCGAATCGCGTCAACGCCGAGTATAGTCTTCTGGAACCCTAGGCGCCTGCCCAGCGCTGCGGTTGTGGAGCCGGGGCCGATGATGTACGTCCACTCGTCCTTGAGCTGTTCCTCGACGAACTTCGCTATCGCGTCTTGGGCGTTTGTCTCGTCATCGTCCAAGGGGCTCGTGGTCTTAGCGGTCTGAAGATTGGATGCGTGGGATGGGATTCGAAGATATCCGTAGAGACGGATAGATATTCTGTCCATCCTGAACGCGGATTCGTCAACATCGAAGACTTCGCCATCCATGAGTGCGATTTCTCCATCAAGGTAGCGTGCGGCTAGGTCGCCGCCGGTTCGAGGTTTCGTTGAGAACACGGCAGAGTAAACTTTCACGCCTGCCGGAACGCCGAGGCATGGGATTTCCTGATCGATGGTCTCGCAGATGTCTCGTGCTGTACCGTCGCCGCCGACGAAGAGGAGCAAGTCAACCTTACGCTCCCGGAGAGTCTTCGCCGCCCTTCTCGTGTCTTCAGCGGTTGTTCTTTCTCGCGGCGGCCCGTCAATGATTTCTGGATTGAACCCTGCCTCTCTAGCGGGTTGCTCTCCCATCTCTCTCGGGCACGTCAGGATCTCCGGCGTGGATGTGGAGCTGAAGCGAAGAGCGCGTAAAGCTTCAACTGCTCGGTCTGGAGCTATGGGGGTTGCGCCGAGTCTTATGGCGCGTTCCAGGATTTCCGGGCCGTCAGTCCCCTTTAGTCCAACTCTTCCTCCCATGCCTGCAATAGGGTTGACGATCAGTCCGAGACGCCTCACGGTTGCAGCGGCACCTCGCTCTTATGCTTCAGACTGGGCTATGCCCTTCTCTGCCAGCCGTACTTGTCCGTGTCGTAGAACGGGAACTTTGTAACCACCGAGTCCAGCCGTTTTCCTCTGACGATGATTCCGAGCGGCTGCCCCTCAGTGGCGTATTCGCGAGGGAGGTATCCCATGCCGATGCCCCCGTTCAGGGTAGGCGAGAGCGTTCCGCTCGTCAGCTTTCCGATGGTATCTCGGTCTTTGACGATCTCGCAGCCAGGTCTCGGTATGCCATGGGTTGTGGCCTTTAGCCCTACTCGTAGCCGGGTGGTTCCCTCAGCCTTCTGTTTCTCGAGGGTCTTCTTGCCGATGAAGTCAGGTTTTGTGAGTTTGACTGTGAACCCGAGCCGTGCCTCGTATGGGCTGACGGTCTCGTCTATGTCGTTGCCGTAGAGGCACATTCCCGCCTCAAGTCGCAGAACGTCCCGAGAGCCCAACCCGCATGGTTCTATTCCGAACTCCTTGCCGCTCGCAAGCAACGAGTTCCAGACGTTCTCTGCTCTTTGGGGGTTGGCGAGTGGGGAGTCCCATACGAGTATCTCGTAGCCATCCTCGCCTGTGTATCCGGTTCGAGAGATGAGACAGTTGACTCCGGCAAGCTCTGTCTGTGCGCACCCGAACCGTGGGATGGGTGGCAGCTGGGCCGCTGTTAGCTTCTGAAGTGTCTCTCTTGCTTTAGGGCCTTGCAGCGAGATCAACGCAGACTCGTCTGAGATGTCTCTGAAATCTGCGTTGCTACGTTGGGCATGTGTGGTCAACCATTCTAGGTCTTTCTTTCGGTTGCCTGCGTTGAAGACGATGACGAATCGTGTTGGCTCGGGGCGGAGTACGACCATGTCATCTTTGATTCCGCCGTTCTGGTTGCACATCAGCGAGTAGTGGGCCTGGCCTGGCCTTAGTGCGCTCACATCATTTGTCGTTACATAGTTGAGGAAGGGTTCGGCGTTCGGGCCTTGCGCCATCGCTCTCCCCATGTGTGAGACATCGAAGATGCCTACCTTGTTTCTGACCGCGAGGGTCTCCGGGACGATGCCTCTATACCATATTGGCATCTCGAATCCGGCGAAGTCAGTCATCCTAGCGTGATCCCTGTGGTAATTGTACAGTTGAGTTCTTAGAGGCACAGGGATCCTATCCTTCCGGATTGCCCGCGCATCTCTTCTCGAGTAAGCGCGGGCATCAAGTTTCCCGCCCCTTTTCTGGCTATTGACTCCCCTCGTGGGGGATTATCCTTACTGTCTCGGGCTCGAACGAGAGTCTCTTCTGACACTTTGGGCAGAGCCCGTTGTATCGTTGAATTATCTCTGAGGGTGATTCGAGTTCGACTCCGTCGTAGAGGGTGGTGCCGCATGCGTCGCAGAAGACACGTTGGGGCATTCCAGCGGCCTCGGTGAAGGACCAGGAAGTGAGGTAACGTATTTTAACTATTTGCGCCTGAACACGCACGTATTTCTGGTACAGTTATTGCGGTAGGAGTCTTGCGGCCTAGATTCGGGATTTCGGCGAGGCCGCCAAGCGAAAGGCGGGTCGGTCCGAAAGTTGTGGTTGGGGTGACGCTGCTTGTGCGGAGGGGTCGTAGAGGGGTAGCGCTGAGAGATTCGGTACCGTAGCTGCGACGATCGAGGAAGTGAGTGAATATGTGGACGTATGCAAGGGCAGGAAGTGAACATTGTGGAATAGGCGAAGTCGCGGTTTGCTGGTTCTTGGAGCGGGCATAGTCATCCTGATCTTGACGACGTATGCTTTCAATGAATGATCCAAGAGCATTGCTCCGTCGGAGTCCGAGATCAATGCGGCTATGACGTCGGGAGACACAGAGTTAGCTCAGAAGCTCATTGCGCGTTCTGAGCGGGCAAGCCAAATCGGGAATGCTTTCCTTGTAGTTGGGGCAACAGAGGTTTTAGCGATCGTGGGCGCTCTCGTCATCGTCCTGAGGTCAAAAGCTCCTTGATTTCGAGTCGTTCAAGAGAGAAATGGACCCAAGCAAGGCAGACATTGAGGACGACTTGTGAAGGGATTCTGGTGACATGCAACCCGTCAACACTTCCGTTCCGTATCCTCTCAGTCGCGGCTGGCATCACGGCTGCGCCTATCGCCATGGATCACTGATGCATTCTGCCTTGTGCTATGCAATGAGCCTGCTCGGAATCTCAGAACCTAGTTGCCTACGTCTGCGCAGTGACTCGCTCGCGGTGCAAGTCTCTTTCATGCATTATTGCCCGAACCACGTGAAGCTCAAAGAGCAATTCATCCTCTGGAAACTC
>CAZLHM010000072.1:0-6214 GCA_964559555.1 uncultured Candidatus Bathyarchaeia archaeon | reverse complement strand
CAGTAGATTCCCTAGTCGCGCAACGAGTCTTCATGTCCGAAAGATGGTACTGGCTTGATTGGCTTAGAGTCCTTGCGATGGGCACGATTTTTCTGTATCATAGCGGCAGGCCTTTCATGATCGATGATTCATGGCATATCATGAACCCGGAACCAGACTTGCTGTTCACTATCGTCATCGTCTTCGTCAGCGGGTGGATCATGCCGCTGTTCTTCGTCATCTCTGGTATGGCCACGTGTTTCTCATTAGCTAAGCGGAGTCCCGCACAATTCGCCAACGATCGATTCAAACGGCTAATGATTCCTTTCCTCCTTCCCGGTTTGCTCGTGATCCTTCCGGTCCATGTGTACTACGATAAGGTATTCCACGGTTCCTTTTCGGGGAGCTTTGCCAGCTTCTATCTTGGCCAGTACTTCACGACCGAGTATTTTCCCTTCGACACAGATCTCTCACCAACCTATTTTGCAGACTCATTTCGGTGTGTACCTCTGGTACATTTTCTGGCTGTTCGTATTCTCCCTGGTGACAGTCCACTTCTTCAAGTGGCTCACCAAAGAAGGAAATCGCAGCAGGATCTCGAAGCTAGCGACCGTCTGCAATAGACGTGGAGGTATTTTCTTACTGGCGATTGCGGTCATCATTGTGAATATAGGTGCGGTGCCGCCGTTCTTCGTGTTTCCCAGCGGGTATGGCGGATGGAAGCTCCCGACCTACCTAGCGATTTTCATAATAGCTTACGTGCTGGCCTGTGACCCTCAATTTGAGCAGTCCATAAGCAAGAACCGAAGAGTGACGCTTCTGGTGGGAATTATCCTCAGCCTCTCCCAAATCATCCTCCTCGGTACCTTCGGAGCAGAAGCCCTCCTCTCCCCACTCCCACTCACCTACGTCACAGTCTCCGCCGTCTACGCACTGAATGCGTGGTGCTGGGCAACCGCCATACTTGGTTACGGCCGGAAACTGCTTTCGTTCAATCACAGATTCCTGGCGATCTCAAATGAACTGGTGTTGCCGTTCTATATTCTGCACCAGACTGTAATCGTGGCGATCGCGTTCTATGTTGTCGGCTGGAATCTGATCGTAATCGAAAAGTATCTCATCATAGTCCTGGCTTCGTTCGCTATAATATGCGCTCTACTATACCCTATCAGAGAAATCAATGTGCTCAGATTCTTGTTTGGAATAAGGCTGAAGAAGGGATAGAGATGAGCCGCAGAATTGCAGTTGTTTTCGTCGCGGGTCATGCATTTCCAGGCAAGAGTTCCTTCAGGAACACGGGATACGGTGAGCGTGCTCGAATGGTTCGCCTTGAGCCAGCGCTACTTCTTCTAGACTGTTGGCGCAATGACCCGTTCTGAAAAGCGGACTTCAGTTTGGAAACAAGCGCCTCTCGATCGCAAAGCCACCTATGGAGACCGTTCCAAAATCGCAGAGACTTTAGCCAAGTTCGGCTACGTGTTTGACAAGCGGCTTTGAGACTCTCTCAACGACTTCATTATCTGCCGTATAGAGCGCTGAACCGGTCATCTCCGCTAGGGCTACGTAGGCAGAATCGTAGAGTGTGAGACCGTAGACATAAGCCAGCTCAACGGTTCGTGCGGCTAGCTCGCCTGCCAAAGGGCGTGTTGCAATCTGAAGCTTCTCTATGGCTGACAACGCTTGTCGCACATCCTCTACGCCGAAATTCGGGTTGTACCTTAGGCTGTTCCCCAACTCGTAGGCCGCTAGCTCAGGTTCCACGAGATCCACTATGCCTCTCTCGTAAAGATCCTTGACACTCAATGCTTTGTCCGTGTGCTCCTCCTTGTTGAACCATTTGATCAGTACAGAGGCGTCGAGGACTAGCGTCTTAGCCTTCGCCACTTCTTGATCTCCTCTGCCCCGTTCCAACCGCTTTGACTCTTCGAACGGAGACGATCAATTGTTGCCATGGCTTCGGCTATGGCTGCGAAGTCTTTCTTGCGCCCAGATTTCATCTCCTCCTCAGTCACCACCCTACCCACGTACTGTCGCAACACTTCGCTCCAGTTCAGATGAGCAAGAGCTTCCATTCTCTTCTTCAGTCGTTCGTCGACCCGAAAGCTGACCAAGGCGGTCAAGTCTATGACGTGTAAGAAATGTTTGCGGGACGTAATATAAATCTTACAAACCTCTACCAATATCCGGGTGAGGGAGTCGTAGATTGAACCCATAGGTAGCCAGCCGATTCGAGGACTATCCCGGCTTCGCCCTGGTTCTGGAGTGATCTATGGGACCTTGTGATGTCATCATGATCACGTACGAAGCTGACTTCACCGATCAAGCGGCACTTTGATCCTTGAGGCTGCTTCGCAGCGTCTCTTGTGGACGCCGATTCCAACACTTGTCAATCCCTCCCTCCCTTGTTCCTTTCCTTCCTTGAGTACTGCCCTTCATGCGAAGGCCACCATTTCGAGCGTGTCGCGCACCTCGACTGGTCGCCTATGAATGTCTCTTGGCTTCTCGGAATCGTTTTGCTTTGGTGCAAAGCGTTTTGAAGGCTTCCCTCTCGATCCAAAGTTTATTTGAGGGTCTACCCCAGTAGACTTGAGGCTGCATGTGTGCAGGCCGTCTCTGTCTCTGCAAAGCTGACGAAGAGGGAAGCCGAGTTGCTCGACAAGCTGACAAGAGAATACGGCTTCATCAGCAAAAGCGAGGCCATACGAAGCGCCGTCCGACTCTACCTCAATCTGCTGGAGCTGCGACCTAGAGATAGACTCAGAACGCTTCAACTCATCAACGAGCTCATCGCTCCCAGCGGAAGAACCTCTGGCGAACTGATCGAGGAAACACATCGTGAGGATGATGAGCTCTGAGGCTCTACTTGGAGCCGAGCGTCCTGGTCAAACTGTTCAAGAGAGAGCCGAACACTGGGAAGATGATCGATGTAGTCGGAGCAATTGATGAAGGACGAGACTGGTATGGATGCACGTCCAGATGGTCACTCCTCGAGGTAGCAAGAGCGCTCAAGAAGGACGAAAAACCCAGAGAACTGATAGAACTTGACCTTAGAGAACTGAGGCGACACAAGATTACCCTCATCGAGGTCACAAAGACTATTCTCTTAGATGCCGAGCAGATGCTGATCTCACACAACCTCTACGCCTCAGATGCCGTTCACCTGTCAACCTTCAGGTTGGCACGCCGTCAGAGACGGCTGGATGCTATGCTTACAGATGACCAGCACCTCAGGAGATTCGAGGGAATCCTTACAGCTTTAACCTTGGATCAAGTCTCACCATAGTGGACTAACGGCGCCTCCGAGGTCCAAGACCTGATGCCGACTTCCTAGCCCCGTGTGGAGGATTCTGCAGGTTGGATTCGGCTGTAGCTTCGATATTGGCAGGAACGGTGAACTGAACTTATGGACAAGTGTACGCCAGGTCCACTATCGAAGATGCTTTGACGTGCGGGCCTGAATTCTATCCTGCCTGGTTGTCTCTTGCTGCTTAAAGGATTGAACGGACGATTCGTTGCAGGTTCCTAGTCTCACTTTCGAGCAACTCACGCCTCTGCCGTCGTAAGTTCTGTTGCAGCGAAGGGGCGGTAGACAGAGAGCGTCAATGATTCTCCTTTCCGGGCTGCTCAACCACGAGCTTGTCCTTTCCAATCGGATGAACCGAAACCTCAGTTCCCTTTGCTAAGCCCAAGTAGTCTGCCAGGCGTCTTGGTATTCTGACGGCCAGCGAGTTACCTACAGCGGCTACCCTTGTTCTCTGCTCGAGACCCCAAATCCCGATCTTCTTCGCCTTCCGCTCCATTCTGCGCACACTCTTCTCATCCCAGAAAACCTCCCCACAAGATGGACACACCTCGGCGAAATAGATCCCCAAGTCAAAGCCGTACTGCTCGGCGTGTCGTTTCTTGCGAATCAACTGAGACTTGCCGCAAACAGGACAATTAACCAACTTCGTTTCACCTGTAATGAACCGTGATGACAAAGATGGTAGAGTCGACCATCTTGTATACGACCTCAATGTTCCGTATGCTTGCGTGCACCGCGTCCTCTTCCCTCCATTTCCTTCCCCTTCTGACTGCCTCAATGACCTCTTCCAATGAGATTCCTCTCTCGAACATCCTCTTTCGAGCGTGATCACTCAACAATAGTCTCATCGCGATTAGGGTGGTTGTAATCACCGTTATTATAAAGCATTACGGTCTCGCCTCAGGAGGCAGGTAGCAGAGGAGAACGCAAGTTTCTCCGAACGAGCAGGGAGGATACCTGCTCAATATGATGCAGAGGACTTCAAGGAGCACATGAGAAGCTTCAACAAGAGAGTTCGGCGTTGAGTTTTCAACGGCCTCAGGTGCATAAGTGCTTGCCGAATCCGCTTGTTTTCGGCCAAATGAAGTCCGACTTCAGGGTTCAGCCGACGATGCTGGTCTGAACCAAGTCCAGTGCGTGCTCGGTCCACCGTGAACACATGAGTCCTTTCCATCCTGTCACTTTCAGATGAAGTACGTCGGATCGTAGATGGCCGCCGTGTTGTAGATCTTCAGGTGTAGTATCTCTAACTGCACATATCCGTCGGCTGAGGTGAATTCCAAGCGGCCAGAGTACCTCTCCGTGTCAGGTGTCAGTAGTTTTCCTTCCTTTCTTTCGATCTGGAATCCGCTACGTACTCGCACTTTGATCTTGATGCCACTCTTTTCCTCGACAGAAGCGTGACCTTCGTCAGAGGTGCAAAACTTGCGAAATTGGATATCTGGGACTTCGCCGACTTGGTACGAGATTCGTGGAGGGAGTAGGGGCAAGATTTGCGCCTACTTCTCACTCCCATACTTATCCCAATGCACCTTCTCATCGAGGGGGCGTCTGTCGCTGCTCGGCCCTTCATCTGGGTATCCTACAGACACGGTGCACAGAACAACGAGGCGCTCGGGCACTCGGAGCAGCTTCTTTATCGGCCGCTCAAACTTCGTATCAATCACACCCATCCAGCAAGTACCGAGCCCGAGAGAATGCGCTGCCAACAAGAAGTTCTGGACGGACACAGCGACATCGCCGTGATAGAAGCCCGGAGAACTCTGTGGATCCGCAAGGAAGACAACTACGACGGGACTCTCTTTCATGAACCTTCCCCAAGTGTGAATGTCCGCGAGCCTTCTCCGAGTCTCGGCATCTCTCACGATAATGAACTCCCAAGGCTGCGAGTTGTCCGCAGAGGGCGCCCATCTCGCAGCCTCTAGGCACAGCATAATCTTCTCGTCCTCAACGGGAACGGACTTGTACTTTCGAATGCTCCTTCTTGTCTTGATTGCTTCCATCACATCCAATTCTAGATGCCACCAAGTCATCGGGCAAAACGCGATTGTAGGTTAGAGCTGTCTATTTCAAGTATGCAGGAGGTCGACTGACGCTTCGGAACGACCGTCTCGTCTACAGAATGACTGCTAGGAAGTTGGCTTGGGTGCGCTTGCTGGTGGTGTCTTGGGCTTCCCCTCGACTCTAACGACAAGATTCTGCGGGAGAACACGTCGATCCTGTATCGCTCCTGTGACAGTGATTCCTTTCTGTGTCAGAGAGTCTATCAACTCGGCGAGTCCACCGCATATGGCATAGAGAAGAGCGCCGTGGGGGCCCGAGGATATTGCCTCGAGATTGAGAAACCTAACCGTTTGCGGTTTGACCTTATCTATTTCCTCCATCAGTCCCTTGACGAGCTTCTTCTCGACTACGTCGAAAGCCTGACCGGGCAGCATGTTTGCATTCAGTCCAATGCCGTCGAGTAGCTTGTTGATGTTGTCGCCATCAATGACATACTCATTGACTTCGGTCATCGTAGATTCCAGCATGATTCACCTGATGCGCATACCATCTGAGTAATAGTAGTTTCCAAGTCAAGCTCGGACGGAGGCTAGGAAACGCGCAGCTCTTCGAACATCCTCCGGAGATCGACGATCGAGCTGCCGTCTTGCGTGCTAAAGACCTGCCTGGCTGGAGGCCTTGTTTTGTAGTTCTTGATGCGTTGGTTGATTCGATCCTCATATGTTGGGATGAGTTCGTTCTGATAGAAGACTCCAACAGGGATCCGATCACCCCACTCTCTCGATTTCGCTAGTGCCTGGTCGAACTTCTGAACTTCCTCGTCAAGGCTGCGGACGGCCGGATTGTAGCCTGTATTCTCCAGTGGATAGTACCGGGGAACCGGCTTGCCTGTCTTGGGATCGCGCCTATCCTCACCCGAGTACCACT
>CAZLHM010000071.1:4781-6220 GCA_964559555.1 uncultured Candidatus Bathyarchaeia archaeon | reverse complement strand
TCTGGTTCACGCCCGCAAATCGACTTTAAATATGATGTCTCGGCTTCTAGAGGCCTTCTAAGTTCTGTATGAGGAATCAGATTCAGAATGAGTCGCGGAAACGTGGGCATCGCAGGGTATGGGGTCTACGTCCCAGTCCAACGGATCAAGACAGAACTGATCGTGAAGGCTAGGGAGGCAAAACGGAAGGATCTTCCAGAATTCCTGCAGAAGGTTCGAGACGGACTACTGCTGCGATACAAGGCGATTGCGGGAGCAGATGAGGATACCACTACTATCGCCTCCGAGGCTGCTTTGAACGCTATCACAATGGCAGGCGTTGACCCAGTCAGGATTGGGACCGTTGCCGTTGGATCCGAATCGAAACCCTACGCTGTCGGTACGATTGCCAGACACGTCGCCTCATTCACCGGGATTGGGAACAGAGTCTATGTGGCGGACTTGGAAGGTGCATGCAATGCTGGAATGCAGGCCCTCAATTTCGTGCAGGGACAAATCGCGGATGGAAAGATCGAGTACGGACTCGCCATCGGTGCGGACGTAGCGCAAGCCCCTCAAGGTGACCCGCTCGAGTACGCATGCGGGGCAGGTGCAGGAGCGTTTGTGGTCGGAAAGGAGGACCTTGTGGCCACGATTGAGGACGCAGCAGCCTACTCAAGCCTAACAATGGACTTCTGGCGACGCGACGGGATGCCATATCCGAGTCATTTCGGAAGGACAACCGTCGAAGCGTACGTGCAACACGTCGTCGGTGCAATTGAGCATATGCTCTCAAGGCACTCTGAGCTGAAGCTGGCAGACTTCGACTATCTTACATTCCATCAACCCTCCGGCTACATGCCGCTCAAGGTCTGCAAGACGCTTTCCCAAGGAAAGATCGAGAATGTGGAGGATCCGTCTGTTGAGTCTAGGATGCGTCTCACCGTGGAGTTTGTTGAAGAGAAGGTCAAACCTTGGCTCAGGGTCCTAGACACCGGGAACACTTACGCAGCGTCAACCCCGATCGCTGTTTGTGACATCCTTGACCACGCCAAACCCGGCGAGAACATCTTGGCGGTTTCATACGGATCAGGGGCGTATACGATCGCCACTTGGTTGAAGGTTCAAGACACAATACTCGAGAAACGCGGACGGACACCTACTGTCGAGCAGTATCTATCGCGAAAGCGAGAGATCAAGCTCGAAACCTATCAGGATCATCTCAGACAGAAGCTGCGAAATGTGAAGCGCAGGATCTCCCACCCGCGAATTATCGGCGAAGTCGCTCCAATCGGCGACGGGCACATAACCGCGACATTGTGCCACGGTTGTCAGCGAGTCTTCTATCCAGCCCGAGACAGGTGTCTCGAGTGGGACTGCAAAGGACCCGTTGAAGATAGACAGTTCTCGGTCTTTGCAAAGCTCCTATCCTACAGGAAGCTTCCACTGCAGAGAAGATT
>CAZLHM010000071.1:0-4681 GCA_964559555.1 uncultured Candidatus Bathyarchaeia archaeon | reverse complement strand
ATTCGTGCGGGCGGATGGGGACGCATTATAGACGACGAGGGAAGCGCCTACCACATTGGAAAGCTTGGAATCCGCGTAGCACTACGCGCCCTCGACGGAAGTGAGCGAAAGACGGCGATCGCCAAGCTGCTCGTTCGGAAGCTCAAGCTTCCACGCTTGGAGCAGATAGTTCACGAAGTGCATGAGAAGCCCATGAGTGTGGAGGAGATCTCTGCTATTTCCAAACTTGTTGCGCAAGCCGCGACGAGAGGTGACCGTGTGGCCCGAGACATCTTCACGTACGAAGGTCGTGCCCTGGCAAAGCTCGTTGCCACGATCGCACGCCATCTGCGGATGACTCACAGCAGCATTGATGTGTACTGCACGGGTGGGGTATTCAAGTCCGGAACGGTTATCCTTGCTCCCTTCAAAAAAGAGCTCCGGAGGCATGTTCCGCGATTCGCGATCCGGCAGCCAGAGTTTCAGCCTGCTATCGGGGCTTTCGTCCTAGCACTCCAAGAGCAAGGCGTAGAAACAAGTGGTCAGATCCTCACGAATCTTCGGTCATCATACGCACGCTACGTACGCAACATGTAGTGCTCCTCAGGGTATGCCGATGCGATATATATTGAAGCATTCGGCAATCAGCACCGAGTGAACGACACTTGCAGGGAGGACGGGGCTCTCACCACATGTTCTCAGAGATCTTGGAAGAGCCCATAGCCCTTCAGAGAACAATGAGTGGAGTTGCAGGCGATTGCCGGCGAATTGCATCCGAACTGACAAGAGATGGACTCGGACTCGTCTACTTCTCAGGAAGTGGTACGAGCTATCACGCCGCCCTTGCCAGCCAATACCTTCTGTCGTCTGCGAGCCGAACGCCGACGAACTCAATCCCAGCATCGGAGTTTGAGTCGTGGGTCCGCACGACCCCAAGCAGAGGGAGTGTGCTCGTCGCAATCTCGCAGTCCGGGGAGAGTGTGGACGCACTCTCGGCAGTGAAGACAGCCAAGTCAAGAGCAATCCGGACGGTCGCTGTCACGAACGCTGCAGACAGTCCATTATGCAAGAGCAGCGACTTCGCCCTTGTCACTGATGCTGGGCCTGAGGGCGCGGTGACAGCAACCAAGACCTACGTCAGTTGTCTCTTAGCAGCATACTTGTTCACAATCGATCTGATAGATGGAGCGGGATCCTACGCGGGAAGTCAGGAAGACCTGTCTACTCTCCGCCGAGAGCTGTATGAGAGCCCCTCGATTGTCCAGCAGACAATCAGGATGAGCAACGGCGAAGCCCTGAGCATGGCCGATCGGTTTAAGGCAGTTTCACTTTTTTTCCTACTGGGAAGGGGCGCAAGCTATGCAACGGCTCTGGAAGGGGCGCTCAAGTTGAAAGAATCATGCAACGTGATGGCCGAAGGGCACGCTGCAAGAGAATTCCTACACGGTCCGATGCAGCTGGTTGATGACAACACGCCCCTGATAGTGGTTTCAACGAGGAGCGATTACGAATCGCTCGAACCCCTTGCCGAGAGCTTCAGGCGGCTCGGAGCGCCTATTTTGTGGGTCAGCAACCTCCAAGTCAACGAACATCGTAGAGGCCAGCTAGATGTGGCGGCAGGTCTGTCGGAAGCGTTGAGTCCACTTGCCTTTATAGTCCCGATTCAGCTATTTGCATACCATAGCGCTGTGTCTCGAGGACTTGACCCGGACAGACCGACGAAACTGACCAAGGTGGTAAGATGACTTGAAGCTTAACTCGTTCATCTTTTCGCTAGATGATGTCCTATACGATTCGACGCAACAACTCAGCGCGTCTTGGATGAGCGCGGTACGGGCGATGAGAGAAGCCGGATTGCCGGTTGATGTTGAAACCGCCTACCGCACATTGGAAAGCATCGTCGCAGAGACCGGCACCGACGACACACGACACTTCGATAGGCTCTTGGAACGCCTCGGACTGCGATGGAATCCTGAAGTAATCGCTGCTGGTGTAGTCGCCTATCGTGAGACCAGCCCGGTCTACTTGAGACCTTTCCCCGACACGGTTCCAACTCTTCTTGGACTCAGAGACCGCGGGTGCAGGCTTGGCGTGGCGTGCAAAGGCCGCGCTGTCAAACAGTGGCAGAAACTGATCCAGCTCGGATTGGAGCACGTGTTTCACACTGTGACCGTTTCAGAAGAGACAGGCTCAAGCGAGCTGACTGTCGATACATTGTCCAAGACACTCGAGAAGCTTGGTACGGAACCCAAGGTGACCGCCTTCGTCGGCTGCGACCTCTCCAAAGAAATCGCGATTGGGAACGCCGTCAAGATGACAACCGTCAGAGTTAGGACCGGAACAAGCCGGGCAAGCAGTCCACGAAACCCAAACGAGAAACCCACCTTCGAGATAGACAAGCTCTCTGAGATACTGCGCCTTCTCTAGCCTGCCTGCCGTGAGGTATCCACGAATCATGCGCATTTCAGTAGTGCCACTGTAGATCTCGACGCAAGTCGTAGCGTGCTCTCGCAACGTACTGACAGCCTACTTCGTGTACCAGTGGACCAAGTGAGTGTGGTCAACCTACGCACTGTCATTTTTCCTTACTCGGCAACGCTCTTATGTTCACCAATCACGAGAATCCAACCAGCGAACAACATGGCGTGATGCGGCCGTGACAGCAACTGGAACTTCAAGCGGCAATCGTCCAATGCTCTCAATTGAGAGAGGCGACCATTGACATGCAGGTCTTGGTCACGGGGGCAGGTGGTCTGATCGGAAGTCACGCCGTTGGAATTCTGCATGAGAACGGCTACCCGGTCGTGGCATTGTACCGAAAGCTATCGGACCAAGATACAGTCTCTCCTTGGCGTAGCCTGCAGGGTGATTTGCTGGACAGTAATTTTGTGCACACGCTGGATCACATAGAGTTTGATTTGGTGGTGCATTGCGCCGCGGTCCTGCCTGATCAATTCTACGGTACTCGCGCCGAACAAGCAGCCCGGGCAAACCTGTTCATCGACGAGCAGGTCGTGAATCTATGCCTAGAGAAAGGCAGCCGACTAGTGTATTTGTCCGGCACAAGCGTCTACGGTATTGGTAGCGGGTCCCCTCTAACCGAAAACGCTCGCACCTCACCGATAGGGCCTTATGTCGAAGCAAAGGTCCAATCTGAACGCAGGATGCTGAACGAGCTTGCTCAGAGTTCAACAATTCTGCGCGTGAGTTCAGCCTATGGCCCGGGTCAGCGTGCGAGAACGGTTCTCAGACTTTTCATTGAACGAAGCTTGGCCGGCCTTGACTTGATGTATCACGGGTCGGGTAAACGGGAACAGGACTTCATTGCAGCATATGATGTGGCTAGAGCTATCCTCTGTGTAGTCTCCAACGGCAGAGCTAGCGGTGTTTTCAACATCGCTGGAGGAAACCCCATTTTCATGCGAGACTTGGCAGAGCTCGTAGCGCGAACGATATCGGGAACAAAAAGCAAAGTCATGGCGTCAGGACAGCCCGATCCTCAAGAAAACTACAAGGCAGCATTTGACATCAGCAGGGCTCGTCAAACACTCGGCTGGCACCCGACAATATCTCTGCGGGAAGGGATAGTGAAGTGGGCTGAATATTTGAAGGGAAGAAGATGAAGATAGGTATCATGTCAGACGCCCACGGCAACTTGTGTGGAGTCGAAAAGTGCATAGACTCGCTGCTCCGCTCAGGAGTCGACGAAATCATTCATCTAGGCGATTCTGTGGGATACTTCCCTGACGTGAACGAGGTTCTACGAGAACTCAGCGCTGCCAAGGCAATCTGTCTTTCTGGGAATCACGAAGCAATGCTGCTCGGTCATTTGGGACTCGACAAGGCGAAGGACAATGATTATAGAATAACCGAATGCCGTAACAGGATATCCAGAGAGAATGTTCAGCGAATATCACGGTTCCTACCTTTTCGTGAAAGGACGATCAATGGTCGCCGACTACTATTTGTTCACGGGAGCCCTTGGGATCCGCTCGATGGCTATGTATATCCTGATTCCGATCTTGGTAGTTTCGAGGGGCTCGAATTCGACGCCGTTTTCATGGGGCATACGCATCTCCCGTTCACATCGCGTGTGAACGGCACGCTGGTCGCGAATGCAGGCTCATGTGGACTACCTCGTGATCATGGTGATCAGTTGAGTTGGCTGATCTATGACACACAGCAATCGGTCTGTCAGATCGTTCGTAGTAGGTTTGACGCACAAAGAGTCATTCAGAAATACGGAGCGAGCATCAGCAGAGACGTCGTTGATTGCCTAATGCGTAAGTAGGCGACGGTAGACAGACAGCTCCGAATAGGCGAGATTTGACATGAGGAGAGTAGAGGCAATGGTTACTGGCCTTGGCGGAGGAGGACACGGAGAGCAGATCTTCAAGGCGCTCCGCATAGCCTCGACACGGTACGAGATAGTTGGAGGAGACATGTCCATGCAGAGTAAAGGCCTATTCGAAGCGGATCACGCATATCTGCTCCCACCAGCCAATGATCCCTCTTATGTGGACACGGTCATTGCCGTTTGCGAGAAGCACCATGTTCAGGTCTTGTTTCACGGATCTGAACCTGAGCTCAGAGTGATGAGCAAGAAGAGAAGGGTCTTCCAGGACGCCGGTCTGTTCCTCCCGATCAATCCCGAGCATGTAATCGACTTGTGCATGGACAAGGCAAAGTCGATGAAGTGGTT
>CAZLHM010000070.1:0-6502 GCA_964559555.1 uncultured Candidatus Bathyarchaeia archaeon | reverse complement strand
ACCCATGCAACGGTTGGGATGATTGATACTAGGGACGAGACGAAGACGAGTATGACGACGAAGGGTGTCAGCGCCAGAATCCCGCGAAGAGTTCCCACCCTTCTCATCTGTCTCGGTGTCTCCGCGCTCAGGAATGCTATGAGACCTACGAGCAAGCCGGCGATTACAAAGGCGCCTAGCGGAGCCATGAATCCGAAAAGCTGGGTGAGACCTTTGCTTCGACCTAGAACATTGATTGTGAAGCCCTGAACACCGTCGATTGTGACCACATCGACCAAACCGCCGGTCCCATAGGGGCCGCCCATGACCTCAATCGCGACGTGATACCATGGAAGAATAGCACCCCACGCGATCAAGATCATGCCCAGAAACCAAATGGCCAGGCCTAACGTCATCCTTGAGTCACGCGAGTTCCTAATTGCCAGTTTACCGCGATTCCAACGCTTGGCCAGATTCGTTGAAAACACAACAGCGAAGAGTGCTGTGACGATCGCAACGAGAAGAAGAGAATCTGTGACCGCCCAATTGACGATGAACCAAGATGAGTCGACATGTCTGAGTCCTCTCGCCCAAGTGCCTGGCTGTTCCCATTTCTGACCGTTTGAGTTGTAGAGCGGTCCCAGCGGACCTTGTTCTCCGCGTAGCGCGTTCTCTTCGCTGCCATATTCGCCCCATCGGCCGGCGAAGAGCACCCACATCTGGTGGTTCGGGGGGTGATCGCCGCGAGGATCAGTGAGGATTTCGACAGCCAGTCGGTTCCAATCGATCCGTTCACCGTCGCCACCAACCCTGTCGCCTTCAAAGCCGAAATTGCCCTGATATGGTCTGAAGTAACTGGCGTGTGATCCTTTGGCCACGTAGACATTGGGATGAGTTCCCTCGGTCTTCTCGACATCCTCCCACTCCGCCACCTCACCCATGAAATGCTGGGAATATGCGGCGAACTTGGGTTCACCCTCCAAGTCCAAGAGGACACTGATCATCTCCCAGTCACCTTGGTGATCATTGAGGGGGCCGTTGTTGTAGGCGTAGAAGAACCAATACTCCAGCACAATCGCCTGAATGCCGAAGGCATCATCGCGGGCGACTCGGACATAGACAGGCGTCCCGAACCGCTTCTTTGCTTGGCCGAAATCCGAAGCGATCTGGTCGAAACTGATCAGACGATTTTCTAGGTAGTAGTTCTCCCGAGTGTCCGTGAATGCGGCGATGGATTCCGGCGTCGGCTTACTATCGACTAGGCGTCCGTCCCTTTTGAGATCAGAGTTCTCAAGATGGTACATTACTGAGGTTGGATAGAACAATTCGCCCGTTGCAAAGAGCAGGTTCGGAGCAAATCTCCTCGCCAATACGTCGTCAGTTTCCACCGCCGCCAACGGTTGAGTCGGCAACAGAATCATGACCGCGAGGAGAAAGGTGAGGATCCCATGCGACGTGAACGTAGTGGAATCGCATTTCCTGTCGCTCATGAGTCAATTCCCGCACTTCTTTCACTAGAAGCCCAACGAGGTCGACAGCTTCTCTCCTAGATGTAATTTGTCAGCCGTAAGGATTACTGTGCTTCGGATACTAGCGCTGCTATCCTCGTGCGACCCAATTCCATCCGACCAAGCCAAGCTTTGGTTGACCACTCAGAGACGTGTCGGTGCTAGTTCTTAAGGCGCGCCCTTCTCGGTCCATCCCTGCTTCGGAGTGCTCGGTAGCGGGCACTCATGACGCATGTTTGTCCACTTCTCACAAGGTCTCTCTAGTGAAGCCAAAGGTCACAAGTCTGTCGAACCTCTTCCGCATGGCGTCCCCGACCTCTATGTGCTCGTCTCCCGTAGTGCAGGAAAGGTCTACTCTAAGGAAACGTCTTCCTCTTTGACAAGGCAATCAGCTAGCGTTCGGTCAGTGCCGCTAGGGATCTCGAAGTGTGCGTCGTCGCGGTCATCAATGGATTCGAGCATCATCGAGTCTTTCACATCGCTCTCGAATCTCTGACAGAAAAGATGTGCATGTTCAGCTTTGGCTGACCGTCATGGTGGACGGTCAGAACTCTATCCAACGACTAGGCGATCACTATGTGGCTCGATCAGAGGAGGTCTAACCCGTGACTCCAATGAGTACAAGACCGATGACCACAAAAGCGAGTGCGAGCATGTGAAGCCTGTTTAGCTTCTCGCGGAGCAATGTCACAGCCATTATGATCGTCACAAGCGGATAAGCGCTTGATATTGGAACTACGAGGGATGCAGGTCCTCTTTCCAACGCAAATGAGAGAGCCAAGACTCCGATTACATTCACGGCCAGTGCAGACACCCCCAAGGTCCAAGCAGTCCGCGGTGGTCTCTCAGGGTTCATCTGTTTCGTGCAACTCGCCCGAAGCCACGCGTAGAGCAATGGCACGGTCAATGCCGAGATTGCATAGAATGCGAACATGTATGCAAGACCAACTCTTGTAATCGCTATCTTGGCACTTAGCCCCCACAAGCCCCAGAGAGCGAATGCAACAGTCGCAAAGAAGATGGACTTCCTAGGCGTAGCATACCGTGAATGGGGATTGGGCTGGTATGCTAGGACAGCGACGCCACCAATTATCGCGGTCAGCGCTGTCGCTTGGGTGGTCGTCACAGTCTCCGAGAGGAAGACGAACGCTCCGATAACGGTCAAGGCAGGGTACGCTGCGGTTATGGTTCCGACGATGGCGATCTGGCCTCTCACGATGGACTCGAAGAAGCAGAGGTAGGCGATGGTTCCAACCACGCATGAGATTGCAGCGAAGACAGCGTCGTCGAAGCTGATCGCCACGTTACTGCGCCAAAGGTAGAATGCTGAGAAGTACATCACACCGTCGACAAGGGCGATGAGGACGGCGATCCGAGCCACGCCAAGCTTCGATGTGCTCAGCTTCGCGAGTATCCCGTCGACACCCCACATGAATGCGACGAATAGTGCTAGAACGAACCAGAACTCCATACGCTCATACCATCTGTGATTCATTGACTGCTCCTATTGCAGCGTATGCCGTGAGTCACCGACTATAAGCTCAAAGGTCGGTGACTTGGATAACCGTGCTGGTTCTAGATGCCAAGCATGGTGAAGATGGCGGTGAGAAAGCCAACCGCGAGCGTGATGAGTACTACCGGTGGAACATGACTTCTCATGATCTCGCTTTCCAGCTTTGCGTCTGCTCCGATCGTCGCGGCAGCGTTGTTGATCTTGGACGGAGTGATGGCAGAGGCTATTCCGCCTCCATTCGCATGAGCACCATAGATCGTCATGAATGACGAGCTGTTCTGTCCGGGGGCCGTCAGTCCTATGCTTTCGGCTGCCTTGTGTTGTATTGGATAGAACATCACGTTCGAGCTTGCCTCGGATCCGCCCACGACTGCGCCGAACAGGCCAAGCCATGGCGCGACGAAGACGAACGTGGAGCCGAAGACCGCGGCCAGTGTCAGCCCGACGATGTTGTTCATGTTCATCGTCGCGAATTCAGCGGTAGGAACAAGTCTGCTGTTCGATACGTCCATGGCACTCCACGCCATCACATACGCGACTCCGAAGAAGAGTGAATAGGCGATGAAAGGTGGCCAGATCCGCCTGGTCCAAAGCACGATCGTCTTTCTGACTTGCTGCCGCGTGGGTCTAAGGACTGGCAAGGAAAGAACGGTCGCGGCGAATATCCAAGTGTAGACTTGGGCAAAGACATCGAAATCCAAAGGTCTATCGAAGATCGAGAATGCTGGTCCATCGAGCTGTCTCATCCAGCCAGTGACCGTGGGGATGCTGACAACCAATGCAAGCACGACAAGAATCAACCATGGGCTGAAGGCTATCATTATCTCTCTCCAGTCGATGCTCTCTGAACGTATGACGGTTCTCTCGGTTGCCCGTTGGTGGACATAGAGCACGATCATGGTGACGAGTCCTGCTAGAACGCCAATCAACATGACCGGTGCTCTCAGAAGTCCCAATGCCAGACAGGAGAGAGCGATTGAGAGGCCTGAGAGTATGGCTGGAAGAATTCCCTTCCTTACGGACGATCTGCCGCCGACGATCCATAGCATGGCGATCGAAACCAAGATGGCAACAACTGGTAGGAAGATATTCACCTTGTAGGCGAACAGGAAGACATCAAGCTTGAAGATGTCCGCGGGAAGCGTAATCGGGATTGAAAGAAGAGCGTATGACGTTGTGGCGTTGTAGCCCAAGACGGAGATCGCCATCGCAGCAAAGGGGGAGAAACCCATCGCAACAAGCAAGGGAGGAAAAAGAGCTGGTGTTACAACTCCGAGTGATGTCGCCAAGGATCCAAACGCAACGCCAAGGAAGAGCGCCTGTTGCTCTTTGGTCTTTGCTGCACGTTTGATGGCAGCGGAGATCCTCTGAAGTGCTCCAACCTCTCTCATCAGGAAGATCATCAGCATAGTTGCGAGCACGGAGACCGCGATTCCGAACGACTTGAAGATGCCATAGACTGCTGCTCCAACAGCAACCATCGGGTCCGTGTGGAAGAAAGCGACAGCGAGAACCAGAGCGACCGCCAGGCCAACAACAGCCATAGTCGCTCCGGACTGGCGAAACTCAACGATTCCAACGAAAACAACAATCAACGCGAGGATCGCGAGAACGAACTTGAGCTCGAGTAACGCACCAGCGAAGATCAAGACTGCGATGAGTATTAGCACTATTCGTGGCTTTGCCAAAACGATACTACTCCGGGTTCTACTCCTTAGGTCGAAGGTCCACTACGCGACGTGCCTTCCCCTCGTATCGGGGGAGAGTACCTTCCTCAACCAAGTCGACATTCGCGCGTATTCCGAGAGTCGCAAGCAGATCTGCCTGAACCTGCTTCAGAAGTTGTTGGTCATTCAGCCTGTTCCTTGGCGCTTCCACCTTCACGCAGAGATGGTCCAATTCCTCACGTGACACCACAATCTGGTACTGGTCGGCAAGTCCTGGCACGTTCATCAAGACATGCTCGACCTGACTCGGAAAGACATTTACGCCGCCGACTATGAGCATGTCATCGCTTCGCCCCTTGATGCGTTGAATCCGGCTATGGTATCGACCACACGCGCATTGCTCCTCAGAGACTCTGGAAAGGTCTCGGCTCCTGTAACGGAGTAGAGGCATCGCTTCTCGGGAAAGCATGGTGAAAACAAGTTCACCTTCCTTGCCCGGTTGCAGCACTTCCCCTGTATCGGGATTGATTGTTTCCACTAGGAACTCATCACCCCAGACGTGTAGACCCCTCCGCTGCTCGCACTCTATCCCCACTCCCGGCCCATACAACTCCGACATTCCGTAACAGTCGTGGGCTCGAAGACCGAACGTGTCCTCTATTCGCTTCCGTGCTTCCTCGCTCCAAGGTTCCGCGCCGAAGAGCCCGCTCCTGAGCACAAAATCCTCCCTTGGCTCGTATCCTTCGACCCGGCTTGCCTCGCAGAGATATACCATGTAGGATGGCGTGCAAGCTACGACGGTGCTCCGTAGGTCCTTCATGAGCATGAGCTGCCGCTTCGTATTACCTACGCTCGTCGGGACGACAGTCGCACCTACCGCCCTCGCGCCGTAGTGGAAACCGAGCCCTCCGGTGAACAGACCGTATCCGTACATATTCTGGACCACATCCCCCTTTCGTACGCCGGCTACATCGAAGGTTCTACCCATCAGTCTAGTCCAACGCTCCAAGTCATTCCGCGTGTATGCCACAACGATTGGTTTGCCGGTGGTCCCGGACGAGGCATGGAGGCAGTACAAGCGATCTTGCGGAACGGCGAGAATCCCGAGCGGGTAGTAGTCCCTCAGATCAGTCTTGACGGTGAATGGGATTCTCGAAAGGTCGTCGATGCCCTTGATGGACAGCGGCTTTACACCAGCCTCATCGAAACGTTTTCGGTAGAATGGAACGTTCCTGTACGCGTACCGAACGATTCTCCTGATCTTGCTCTGCTGGATGCTCTTCAGCTGCTTAGGCTTGAGTAGCTGGGCCTGTCTGTCGAACAAACGGTCTCCCCGTTCACCCGAGCAATCCTTAGGAAGATAAATGACTTGCCAGCCTACAGCCAGTTTGGGCGAATACTTTGGAGGCGCCTCCGGCTTCCGGCGAGGGATCACTCGCGAAGGCAGATTCGGTCTTGCAGTATCTGTGGGACCAAGACGCGAGAGCTTGGGACAGATATTGGGTTCCGGTTTTTCGGCTGTTCGCAAGAGACTTGGTTGCAGACACTCATCCAATGCCCGGAGATGTAGTCCTCGATGTCGGGACTGGATCCGGAGCTGCGGCCTTAGAGGTATGCAAAGCGGTACCGTCGGTGAGCCTCGTCGTCGGCATCGATCGATCTGAGGCTATGATCAAGCTTGCTCGCAGGAAAGTTTCCCTTGCAGATCTACGAAATCTAAGATTCCACAAGATGTCTGCAGAGGATCTTCACTTCCCTGACGGATTCTTTGATGTCGCTATCTCAAATTGCGGCATCGCCGTCGCACAGTTGACAAGATGCATGAGGGAAACCTT
>CAZLHM010000069.1:0-6837 GCA_964559555.1 uncultured Candidatus Bathyarchaeia archaeon | reverse complement strand
ATTATCTCTATCCAGCTCACGTATACTTCAGGGACAGATGTGGGTAGTTAGAACAGTTGCACCGGCTTGGCGCAAGTTCTATCTATAGCCGGACTGGGATGAAGCGCGAGTCTCCATGATGGGTTGGAGAGCCATGATAGGAGTGATCTATCCCCCTGACGGTTCGCTGGACGATGAGTTCTCGCTCTTTGTGCCCCAAGGAGTCTCAGTTCACTTCACGAGGGTTGGCACGAATGAGAGAGAGCTGCGAGCGCTTTGGTATGCTGAAGAAGGGCAGTTGGACCTACTCGAGACTGGGGCCAAGCAGCTCTCCTGTGCATGGAAACCAAGCTGTGTCTCGTTCGCATGTACTTCTGGAAGTTTCAGTAGGGGCAAGGGATACGATCAGGAGATCGCGAAAAGAATTACGGCTGCAGTCGGCGTTCCTGCCACGACCGCTGCCAACGCCTCCGTCGAGGCGCTGAGGCAGCTAGGCATCAACAAAGTTGCGGTAGCAGCCCCCTATGAGGATCATCTCTGCGTGAAGCTGAGACGATTCCTAGAGGATTATGGATTTCTCGTAGTCAGCCTGAAGGGGCTAGGTTTGGTGGGCCATGAGATCTGCCATCAGCCTCCTGAAGTTGCCTACCAGCTTGCGAGGCAAGTCGACCGGCAAGAAGCGGATGGCATGTTCATCAGTTGTACAGGATTCAGGACCGCTGAGATCTTGCAGGCTCTAGAAGATGATCTGGGAAAACCGGTCGTGAGCGCGAACCAAGCCTTGATGTGGCGTTCGATCAGACTGTCAGGAGTCAAGTCGTCTGTGAAGGGGTACGGCAGATTGTTGAGCATCTAACCGTTATCCTAACCGTCATACTCCGGAACCGAAAACGTTGCCCTCCCACATGGACCTGATGTAACCATATGCGTTCTCTTCTGTCAGCTTTCTTGGCAGAGTCGCCGGTAGATTGTACGCGTGTTGGATCATCTCGAACAGATCTCTCGCCATCGCCTTGACTTCGCTTTCGGGCACTCCCACTTCTCGGAGCCTGATAGGCAGATCAAGATCGCGAATGAGGTCCACAACCATCTGTACAGCTGCTACTGCCATCGTCCTGGCCGGTCCCGCGCACTTCGGATCAATCACCTTTGCCATGTGCGCCAAGCGTTGCGTGCACGCCGGCAGAGCGAAGGCCATCATGTACGGCAAAGCTATACCGCATGCAATTCCATGTGGTATGGAGTATTTCGGTCCAACATATTCAGCAACGGCATGCCCTAGGTAGGCCGCAAACCAAGGAAATGAGAATATGTAGCCACCCAACGTGGCCGCCAAAGCCATGTCTGATCTCGCAGCTATGTCGCTGCCATCGTAGTATGCCCTCCTAAGACTCCTAAAGACAAGCTCAATGCCTTTCAGGGCAAACATGTCTGAGACCGGAAAAACCTCGTAGGAGAGATATCCTTCAATCAGTTGACTGAGTGCGTCTAAACCGCATCCTGCGGTCTGTCTAGGTGGAAGCGTCAATGTCATCTCAGGATCAACGATTGCGACATCTGCGTATAATGTCGGACTTCCAGCCACCAGCTTTTGGGGACGACCTTGCACATTGGCTATTACTACTGCCCCGTTGTCTGCTTCGCTTCCGGTT
Source organism: uncultured Candidatus Bathyarchaeia archaeon (assembly GCA_964559555.1). Classification (GTDB taxonomy): domain Archaea; phylum Thermoproteota; class Bathyarchaeia; order 40CM-2-53-6; family 40CM-2-53-6; genus CAVPLU01. The sequence goes on along the minus strand of CAZLHM010000069.1, from coordinate 5,206 downwards.
CCTGACGTGGTTGGTATCAGTATCGACTTAACGGATGGCTTGAACTCTCTGGCGGGAGGTTTCGGAAGCAGACTGAAGTAATCTTCAGTCTTACCCTCCAAACGAGTCAGTGCCGCTGCAATTTTGGCGGTATCCATGCTGCTCCCTCCTCCTATTCCGATCACCTCTTGTGGTTGCTTGGACCTGACGAATTCGATGGCCTGATCCATGGTCTCGGTACTTGGTTCTCCTGAAACCTCCGAGAATACGTCAAAGGTAACATCCTCGGGGACGTTACTGATGACGTTCTCGAGAAGGCCCATCTTGCTGCAGTTCTTGTCTGCGACTATGCAGACCTTTCGGACACCCAAGCGACGCAATTCGTCGGGAAGACGTGTTGTTGATCGCGGCCCGAAGAGAAAACGTACAGGATTATCAAAGGAATAGATCATCGAGGTTCGATATCCTTGCGGATCACTCAACAGATAACCTCCAAGAGGCTTGATCCAACTTCAAGCTGCTTATTGCTTTCGCAGCATCCCTAGGAGAAAAATCGCCCCCACTACAGAACTACAACAGAAGACTGAGCGCGATGCGAGCATAGATCTTGGCCGCGTCTAGGACCTCTGAGAGAGGCACATACTCATTCGGCCTGTGCGCTTGCGAAAGCGCGCCTGGACCGAGGATCACCGAGGGAATCTGAGCCACGTTGTAGAGTAATTGGGCGTCTGTTGCACCTTGCATGCCCACGACCCCAGTGTCGTGCCCTAGCACGTGTTTGGTTGCCTCCCTAGCAGTCTGCACGATGAGGCTGTCTTCAGGCACTTCCATTGGATATGCTTCCATCACAGTGCGTACGCGCGCTTCCAGTTGAGGATCCTTCTGCTTGAGATTGCTGATAATGGATTCCAACTGCCTCTTCCCTTCTTCAGCGGTTTCCCCTGGAAGGGTTCTCCGGTCAACTGTCGCCTTGCAGAGCGAAGGAACAACGTTCGTGGCCGTTCCACCTTCGATAGTTCCCACGCTAATTGTTGGAGAACCTAACAGCCTGTGCTGCCTAGCCTCGAATTCTCTTGAGAGATTCCTGATGGCGCCGATAACATCAGCCATCTTATCGATCGCGTTGATTCCCTCTGATGGAGTGCTTGAATGCGCGGCTTTGCCAACCGTTGTGATCTCGTAGTACACGTCTCCCTTGCTGGCAATCACGGTGCTGAGGCTTGTTGGTTCTCCTACGATTGCGAAGGTGCTCGTGATCCCGCTGTCCATCATCTTCCTTGTTCCAGTCTCGCCTTGCTCTTCATCCACAACTGCGGATAGGAGCAGAGTTCCCCTCAGTTTGGTTCCTGCGAGCGCCATTGATTTCATCGCGACCATAATGGCTGCTAGACCCGCTTTCATGTCCGCAGCTCCTCTGCCGTACAGCCTGTCCCCGACGATTTGCCCTCCGAAGGGATCCATTGTCCAGCCTTCGCCTACTGGTACGACATCCATGTGCCCGTTTAACATCAGAACGGGTTTCTGCTCACTACCTCTCAAAACGCAATAGACATTGGGTCTTCCCGGACTCACCTCTTCGAGTCTAGTCTCAACGCCGGCGCGTGTCATGTACTCCTGCACAAACGATGAAACCTCTGAAACCTCGCCGGGTGGATTCGGGCTCGGTCTCTTGACCAGCTCACCAGATAGACTCCACAGCTCGTTACGGTCAACTAACTTGATCACGTCAGAATAGATCTGATCGAGTCTCCTCTGAACTGTCATCCGCATCTTGACCTCGGAGCAAACCGTCTTGCTCTTGCTTGGATACTTAAGAGTCTCAACTGGTAGAAGACTTGTCCGTCTGGACGAACCGGGATCAGACTAGTACCCTACTCTCGATCATTCGCTCGAGTGTTCGCAAATGATGGCATTTCCAACTATTGTCTACTTGATGATTCTGAACTCGTCTGTCTCAGAACCTGATAGGACCTCGTTGCCCTTCTCGGTTATGACCACTAGGTCCTCCCAGATGAAAGTGCCATGCTCGGTTATCAGACCGGGCTCGGCACTCACAACCATTCCCGGTGTCAGAACGGTCTCGTCCCTCAATGACACACTTGGCGGCTCCGTGAACAGCATTCCCTGACCGTGTCCAGCTCTTCCCGCCTCATTGATCGGCAATCCGACCCGCTTGTACTCGTTCCAACACATGGCTGCGACCTCGGATATCTTCACTCCTGGTCGGAAAGCCTCAATCATCTTTCTGCTCGTGTCTGAGACGAACTTGTGAAGCTTCACTTGCTCGTTAGAAGGCGGTCCGACGGTTGCTATTCTCTCTGTATCACATGTGTACTGATGGACATAGCATCCGCCGTCGAGTCCAAGCGTGTCACCCTTCACGAGCTTTCGGTCGCTCGGGCTAAGGGTGTGAGCGCCTCGAGATGTCTCGACTAGGGTAAAGCCCGGTCCGTCCGCCCCGTACTCCATCATTTTCCTACCGAACAGCCGAGCGACTTCTCTTTCTGTCATTCCAGCTTTGATCACGTCAAAGCATGCTTGGCGTGCCTTTGCGGTAATTTCGCAGGCTTTGCGGATGTAATTGACTTCCTCTGCGGATTTCACCGTTCTGAGTTCCCAGAATATCTCCGAGTCATCTGCGAATTTTGCCTCAGATAGAATCGAGCGAAGCTTGAGGTAGTCACGGGATGGAAAGCCGAGTCTTTGCTCAAGTCCAACTTCGAACACTAGGGTGCCGTGATCCAATCCGAGTTCAACTAGCACGTCTGCGATCATCTTGACCGGCGCTGCACCCAAAGGTACAGACTCTGACGTTTCGTATGTCCGAACATCTTTCACAGTCGAGTCTAGTCGGGTTTGGTCAAGGAGCGCGATGTGCGTTATTGCGACAGGCTGTCTGTCTCGTGGAATGATTGCGATGACAGGTCGGGCGATGGAGCCTCCTCTTCCTCCGAAGAATGTGTGACCAAGAGAGAGAGCTCCAGTGAAATAGTAGTAGTTGTCCTCGGAACTCGCAATCAACGCGTCGAGTCCTTTCTTGCCCATCAGCTCTCTTGCAAGGCGAAATCGGTTCGCGTGTTCTGCACTCGAGAAATCCATCTGGCTTCCTCCAACAAATGCCCCGGCGGATCGTTTCTCACTATTTAAGCATGTTTCACGTTGATCGTTGCATAACAATTTCTTGGGAACATTCGCTGGAACTCGCTAGGCACGTTTGCTTCGCAAAGGAACATCAAATACTAAGGGAGCTTTCCAAGAGCACGTAACTGGTGTGCGACAAAGTCCAGTCCCAGTTCTTTTAGTTTGTGTGCCATTGGAATTCCAGTCTTCTCATCCCATCCTCGGATCTCGTAGTAGTTGTCGAGCATTGACTGAAGCTCCTCAGGCGAGACACGTTGGCCTTTGTATTGCCCGTCAGGTAGTGGCTCGGACAGTCGTTCGGGCAAGGCATCGTCCTTCCGCGAGAAGCCTTCTCTAACATTGAACGCTCTGCACAAGTTGAATATGCGTTCGCCGATCCTAGCCAGTTCTGCCAGCGTGATGTTCCATCCCGTCACCGAGTTCACAATTCCGGACACTACGTCTGGCTTCGGACCCGCTGGGAAGCTGGAATAGATGCACATTACGAGTGAGTCGACTGTGGCTTTCCAATCTTCCGCAGCTTTAACGAGTCTGACCTTGTCAATGCTTGTGTCTAATGGATTCGCAGGCTTCACAAGGCCAACCTCCGGAACCATGTTCTCTGGCACCTGCCATGCGTCGTCGTGATCTATCATCTGTAGGTGGCAGGCTCCTCTATTCGAGACAGCATAGGATAGGCCGAGGCCCTTCTTCCCTCTCGGTTCATGCATTGGCAATTCTTGGCCTTTGATTGTGAGTGCGAACTTCTCTGCGCCTCTGCCGATCTTCTTGGCGGCTCGGGCTACGCCTTGCGCTAGGAGATCTCCAATCCCTTCTCTTCTCACTATCTTCTCGATGAGCTGCAGCTCTGCCTCATGATTGCCCCAAGTCAGGTCCAGACCGTCTGTGTCTTTCTTCGTCAGCAGCCCTTTCTCGTAGCACTCCATGGCAAATGCGACGACAACCCCCGTTGAGATCGTGTCAAGCGTGTATTTGTTGCATAGCTCATTGGCTTTGCAAACCACGTTCAGGTTGCCAACTAGGCATAGCGGCCCGAGGGCGGCGACAGACTCGTATTCCGGTCCTCCCCATTCCGATTCGATCCTGTAGGGATGCTCGCCCTTCACGATTCTGTAACAGGAGTTTCTGCAAGCGAAGCAGGTTCGGCGTCCAGTCAGTATAGTCTTAGACATTGTTTCGCCAGTCAAATCTTCTGCGAATCCGAACGTTCCCTGCTTGAATGCCTTCGTTGGCAATCGACCTGTGGCGTTGATGTCGTCTAGGAATCCGTCTTCGCCGTCGTCGTGCAGCAACTTGCCTGCGCCTGCCCACGACTGCTCCGCGTGTGTCTTCTTCAGGTCGAGAAGAGTCTCCTTGTCAGCCACGGGAACCCGCTTTGTTCCTCGAACGGCTAGTGCCTTGAGCTTCTTTGAGCCCATTACGGCACCCATGCCACATCTCCCTGCAGCGTAGCGGATGTCTGCTATTACGGATGCGTAACGGATTTGGTTCTCTCCGCCCAAGCCTATGCAAGCAATTCGAGCTGATTCCTCGCCCGCTTCGCTCTTTATCATTCGGATAGTCTCAATTGGATCCTTGCCCCAGAGGTGGTGTGCCTTTCGTATCTCAGCGTGATCGTCCTTCACCCAGAGATAGACAGGCTCGTCCGCGATGTTCTCGACGACCACTGCGTAGAGCCCAGCGAACCTGAGTTCCGCCCCGAAGAATCCACCGCCGTTGGACTCGCCCCATCCACCGGTGAGCGGGGACTTTGCCATGATGGTGTATCGGCTACTCCCGCCAAAAGGCACTCCGGTCACGGGGCCGACAGCAAATATCAGCTTGTTCTCCGGCCCGAGGGGGTCAATTCCGGGTCTGAGTTCTTCGAAAAGCAGCTTAGCGCCTAATCCCCGTCCGCCCAAGTATTTCCTGATGGTTTCCTTCCATATCCTTTCGACACGTGTTGTATTGCGTGCGAGATCAACTCTTAGGAGATTACTGGAAAGTTCAGCGAGCTCCATCGCCTACTCGGTAAACGCGACATGGTCAGACAATAAAAGGCTGCCCAACACCTGAACGTGGTAGTTCATCTCAGGTTACAAACTAG
>CAZLHM010000068.1:0-6992 GCA_964559555.1 uncultured Candidatus Bathyarchaeia archaeon | reverse complement strand
GACGATTGAACTCAGAATCAAGCTCACAAACATTTTCAATGGTGGACCGGGCGGGATTTGAACCCGCGACCTTCCGCACTTTGGACTTGCGTTTGCCAAGCGGACGATCTTTGGCCCTCGAGGCATACCAGACTGATCTACCGGCCCGTCTAGGTGTCGGCTGGTGTTGGATCTGGCCTCGTTAAATGGATTGCGGAGATTCTCACGTCTCATTCTGACGGAGTGATGGGCCTGCGGTCCGCGCATCTAGGATCGTACGTGCCGCGTGGCCATGTGATCTTGTGGGTCATCAATGAATCTTCTCGGTATGGTTGCCGTCGCGAACCCGGTGAAAAGTTGAGAGAATGTCAGGCTGCCTTTGCTCTTCGGATAGTACAGCAAGACGCTGTTGAAGTCGGGGTCAGCTCCGACTTGGTCCATCGTGGTCTCTACAGAGTCGCTGATGCTCAGCTTCCGCGTGAGGAGTTCTTCTAGAAGCTTGAGTGTCGCCTTGTCGGCGTGATCGAGTCCCACCGATCCATCCCAGCCTATGACCACTGACGCCCCGCGGTCGATGAACGCCTGAGGTAGGTCGCGACTGTGAAGGCCATAACCTTCCATCAGGACTATGATTGTGCCTGGATAGTTCGCGACCGATCGCTCACGGATGAACTTGGGGGTGACCGCGAAGACGGCTTCTTGGCTTTGATTGAACGGTCTCCCCACGACGATGAGATCAGTCGATTGCTCTTGTGAATAGCTGAGCTCATTGTAGGATTCTGTTGTGTACAATCCAACAGGCTGATTCTTCTCCTCTTGCTTCACGCCGGCGTAGGCCCTAAACACTATCAACTTGTATTCTCGTTTGGGCAGGTTCTGGTAGAGGCCGACCGTTACGCCGTCGGGTCCGAACACTTCAACATTGAGGCCAGCCAGTTGCATTGTGTCCGCGGCAGCTTGGACGAATTCTTGGTTGGGCGCGAGGACATTGAGTTGGTCTACTATCGCGGCGCGTGCGAGCGAGTTCTCCACGTTGTCAGTTGAGGTTGGAATCAGAAGGTACACTACGAAGGCTATGGCAAGTCCGATGATTACGTATCCAGCTACGGCGCCGGCCTTGATCCTGCGCTGAGTGCTGCCTCTTCTCCGTCCGCTGGCCCTCAATCTCCCATTCTCACGTAGCGGATACGACAGAACGCAGGATTTCAACCTCACTCAAACAACCTGCACATTCGCAGAATTTCCTTGGACAGATAGTCTTAATTTGCGGCCAAGAGGGTTTTGAATCCCGTCCCAGGTGTGCCGAGGTAGAAGCCTACGGTTCCTCGAGAGCTCAGCCTGGGAGAGCACCCGATGCTTTCATGCAGGTGACGCTGAAGACCGGGTTGACGGTCCTCGTGGCCGGCTCAATCGAGTGTTCAAAACCGACGTTCAAACGCGCGGGGAAACTCACTCCCTCGGCACCAAAACTCCTCATTCTATCACTACTGCACAAGGCAGATGAAGTTGGACGCATGAACTCTCGGAATCTAGGTAATGGGGCATGCGTGTCGGTTTCATACAAATGAACCCGAAGCTTCTCGATGTGGAGGCAAACGTCGACAAGGCCCTTCGCTTACTTGAGAGAGCTAGTGCGGATCTGATCGTTCTGCCAGAACTCTTCAACACTGGATACAACTTCTCTAATCGTCGCGACGTAGGCAAGGTTGCCGAACGAATTCCGGACGGGTTCACGAGCCAGAAGCTCCTGAAACTCTCGGGCGATCGAAGGATGACGATCGTTGCGGGAATCGCTGAACGTAAAAATGGGAGCTATTACAACAGCGCTCTAGTTGCTCGGAATGGGCGCCCTTTCGTGTATCGCAAGGTCCATCTTTTTTCGAGAGAGAAGAAGTTCTTCAAACCGGGGAGAGAGTTCAAGGTCTTCGGCGATCTCGGTGTGATGATCTGTTTCGACTGGTTCTTCCCGGAAGCAGCGCGAACATTGATGCTGAAAGGGGCAAAGATAGTCGCTCATCCTTCGAACCTCGTGCTTTCTTTCTGTCCCGACGGCATGCGCACTAGATGCCTAGAGAATCATGTATTTGCCGTGACAGCTGACAGAGTAGGTCGAGAGAAAGACCTCAAGTACATAGGGCTCTCGGAGATTGTCACCCCGAAAGGCCGGGTTCTCTACCGCGCCTCATCGAATCGAGAGGAGGTAGTGGTCCGCGACATCAACTTGCGAGAGGCAGCGGACAAGCGAATGACAGCGACGAACGACATCGTCCTTGACAGAAAGCCGGAGGCCTATGTCTGCTAGAATGGTCCGATTGCGAGGGCATCCTACAAGAGCATCATCGCTCATGGTTCTAGCGATCCAAGTCCGTTCCTACCGGGTTGTGGTCTCATGCCTGTAAGTACTAGCATGTGTTTCAGTTGGTTGACAAATAATAAATGCGTGCATCGTCTCCGCCTAGAAGATCAGGGCTGGTGAAGAGATCGCCATCTCAAAGGGCGGCGAAGCCCAGCGACAACATGAGGAGACGATTTCTGAAAGCACTCATAGTCTTCTCCGGCGCATTGGTACTCATCCCTCTCGAGCGGCTAAGCGCATTCCTTCTAGAGAAGAAGTCCAGCACGTCTTCGTATCCACGAATGCTGATAGCAAACACGAGCGAGATTCCCGCTGGAGATAGTGTTCTCTTCACGTATCCCCATAACGATAGGCCGGCTGTTCTCATACATCTGGCGTCAGGGGGATTCGTCGCCTACGATGCCATCTGTACTCATCTCGGATGTCAGATCCATTTCGATATGGAACCGATCAAGGGTTGGGAGAACAGGAAGGATAATCTCTTCTGTGCTTGTCACGGAGCTGTCTTTGATCCAGCGAACGGTGCGGTGCTAGCTGGTCCGCCGCCAAGGCCGATGCCCAAGATCAAGCTAGAAACCGAGTCAAACGGCGACATCTACGCCAACGGCTACGAAAGCGGTCTACCGCTCTACGGTGAGGAATGAGGAGTCCAGAGTTGGCAGAGCGTTCTCTGGGGGAGCGAGTCTGGGATTGGATCGTGACGCGAACTCGGATCGAACCATTCATCACTAGCCGAGTCCCGCCTCATGCTCGCAATCCGATCTACTGCCTCGGTGGAACGACGTTCCTGTGCTTCGTCGTGCTAGCGGTCACCGGCATGCTGCTCGCGATGTACTACACGCCGACACCAGATAGGGCATACGAGAGTATTCAATCGATCACGAAGACCGTGCCGTACGGTTGGCTCGTTAGAAGTGTTCACTTCTACGCGGCGAATGCGATGTTGATCCTCGCGATACTGCACATGTTGAGGGTCTACCTTACGGCGTCGTACAAGGCTCCGCGTGAACTGAACTGGGTTGTTGGTGTTCTGCTCGGGGTGTCGACCCTATTCGCCGGATATACAGGGTACGTTCTAAGATGGGATCAGGTAGCAGTCGGCGCATCGGGAATCGGTCAGGGCATCGCGACGGCGGTTCCTTATCTCGGCTCGTTGATCGGTTCCACATTTTGGGGTAGAGGACACGCCGATACGTTGCTGCGCTATTTCGCTGTTCACATGTTGATCATTCCCGGCGCAATGATCGTTCTGATGGCGATCCACTTCTGGATGGTGAAAAGGCATGGTATCGCTGGTCCACTCTGAACCCTCACAAGCATCCGACGAGGAGATTCCGTTCTTCCCCAACCATCTCTTGAGCGAGATCGCTCTGGCCTTCGCCATTCTCGGGTTGATCGTGATCTTCTCATCTCTGTTCCCTGTGAAACTCGCAGAGAAGTATGACCCGCTCCATCCGGCGGAGATTCTCGAGCCTGAGTGGTACTTCATGGGCGTCTATCAGCTACTGAAGACGCAAGGGATCGAACCCTTTCACGCAGTCATCCTACTCTCCATCCTTGGAATTCTCGTGATTCTTGTTCCATTCATTGACCGAGGAACTCGACGTGCGCCCAAGGACAGGCCCTTGATGATAGCCGCCGTGCTTGTCGTCATCCTTCAGTTCATTCTGCTCACGGCCTACGGCTATGCCACGCCTGGACAGGTCGCGACGTTTTCGAACCCCGTGTTTCTCGCGTTGCTCATCGTTGTGAATGGCATTTCTATCGCTGCTCTTCTAGTTGGCGCATACAGACAGAGACGAATCTCCGGAGGTGGAGGTCTTGTATAGACGGTCTGGTCTTTTGTGGATGTTTGTGTTCGTCGTGGTCTTTCTGATCGCCACGTACGCGATCTCACAGGTCACTTCTCTTCTGCCGCGGGTGCTGCAAGGTGCTCTATCAGTGACGGACGCGTTGATCGGCATCTGCTACGTTGTCGTCGCGGTGTTCTCGATCTTGATCCTTGGTCGCATGATCTACTCAGCCGAGCTCTTGGCAGGTAGAGTGAGAAAGAGGGTGAAGCTGTTTGAGTGAGATCAGTCCATCTCGATCTGTTTCCACATCGATCTCATGGCTCGTTCTGCTAGTTGTTCTTCTATTGTTTGAGCTGGGTTTCTTGATTGGTGCCTACACGTCTGGCGTTGCAGGTCTCGAGCGAGTCTTCGGCATCTTCACCGGTCTGATATTGGTCACTTTCGGCATTATCTTGTACGCGGGGAGATTGATCTTCTATGACTAGACGGAATGCTCGTTGGTTCAGAAAGGGCGGTGACCTACACCCAAGAAACATACGCCTCGGAATGTGGGCTTGGTTGATCCAGCGAGTATCAGGCGTCGTCTTGGTTCTGTTCGTCGTTGCACATGTGATCGCAATCTCTCAAGCGAGTCTCGCCCTGACAGGTCCACTGTTCATTATGCTTGATGGTCTCAGGAATCCTTTCTGGTCAGTTGATAGGTTCGTGCTCGCAATCGACCTCGTGATGCTCGGATTGATCGCGTTCCATGGTACGAACGGGATCCGGATAGTACTTTTCGATGTCGGTGTTGGCGTCGGTCTTCGCTCGCATAAGGTCATCTTCTGGATCATGGTCGCGGTAGGTGTTGTCGCGAGCGGACTCGTCATCTTCTACGGTCTTCCACTGCTGGGAGGTGCCTGATGATGCGCACTCCTAGTGCACGATCCGGGAACGTCTGGCTCTGGCTCCTCCAAAGGATCACTGCCGTGCTGTTGATCCTTGTTCTTAGCGTACATCTTTGGATCGCAAACTTTGCAGAGTCATCGGCATCATTCCGGGCTGTCTTGGGATTGGTCCTTTTGGGGCTCGCTCTGTTTCACGGCCTGAACGGCGTGAGAACTGTGGTTCTTGACTTCAACGTTGGAGCTCGGGGTCGCAAATTTGCGACCGGGATCTTGGTGCTTCTCGGCGTGGCGTTGCTGCTGTTCGGCTTCCACGGGCTTTGGCCGCTGATCGCTGGAGGATAGCGGAGGCAGGTAGGTAATGTTTCAACATGATGTGATTATCGTCGGTGGCGGACTGGCTGGTCTCCGAGCGGCGATAGAGAGCTCATCGCTCGTGGATACAGCTGTGATAAGTCGGGTTCACCCGCTGAGGTCGCACACGAAAGCGGCTCAAGGAGGAATCAACGCCGCGCTTGGGAACGCAGTAGAGGGTCGAGATGACAGTCCCGACAAGCACGCCTTCGACACGGTGAAGGGCAGCGACTTCCTTGCCGACCAAGACGCCGCCGAGTTGATGACGCGTATGGGTCCGAAGTGTGTCTTTGAGCTTGAGCATTGGGGTTGCGCCTTTAGCCGTACGGATGAAGGAAAGATCGCGCAGCGTCCATTTGGTGGAGCCGGTTTTCCTAGAACCTGCTACGGAGCAGACAGGACCGGGCTGTATCTACTGCAGACCGTGTACGAGCAGTCAGTGAAGAGGAACATCAAGGTCTACCAGGAATACCTTGTGACCTCGCTCATCGTCTCTGAAGGTTTGTGCAAAGGAGTCATCGCGCTTGACATCAAGGCTGGGGAGCTAGTTCCAATCGTCGCCAAGGCGACGATCCTTGCGACAGGCGGCACCGCTTGGATATACAGCATCTCCACAAACTCGATGATCAACACCGGCACGGGGATGGCGCTCGCGTACAGAGCGGGTCTGGCTTTGAAGGACATGGAATTCATCCAGTTCCACCCCACTGGACTGTATCCCAGCGGCATACTCATCACCGAAGGCGCCCGAGGCGAGGGTGGCTACCTAGTCAACAACAAGGGGGAACGCTTCATGGAGCGGTACGCTCCGAAAGCCATGGAGCTCGCTCCTCGTGACATCGTTAGCCGATCAATACAGAGGGAGATCGATGAAGACAGAGGGTTCGAGAACGCGTATGTGCACTTGGATCTGCGACACCTCGGCAGAGAGAAGATAATGACAAGGTTGCCGGGAATACGTGAACTCAGCCTCCTCTTTGCTGGCATCGATCCCATCGAGAAGCCCATTCCGGTGCGCCCGGCAGCACACTACACCATGGGAGGCATAGACTGCAATCCCGAATGTATGACAGCACTGAAAGGACTCTATGCGGCCGGCGAGTGCGCATGCATAAGCGTGCACGGCGCCAACAGGCTCGGAGGAAACTCCCTACTCGATTGCGTAGTCTTCGGCAAAGTCGCCGGCCAGAAAGCGGGTGAGTTCGCAAGAGCTCTCTCGACCGGAGTGGATGCTCACGTAGTTCGATCAGCACTGGATAGGGAACAGAGGCGAATCGAGGCCTTCAAGAGGGGCAACGGAAACGAGGAGCCATCTGTTCTTCGCGACGAGGTCCGCATCATCCTCACTGAGAAGGTAGGGATGTTCAGATCTGGCATGCAACTCGAGGAGGCGCTTGATCAGATCCGAAAGCTGAGAGCAAGATCTTTGAGGCTCAGACCAGTCAACCTTGACAATGTGTTCAACCTCGATCTGATACGAACCTTCGAGGTGGAAGCCATACTTGAGCTGGCGGAAGTCATCACAGCCTCAGCTTTGGCGAGAAAGGAGAGCCGCGGCTCACACGTCCGACTAGACTTCCCACAACGAGATGACGAGAACTACCTCAAACACACGATCGCATACTA
>CAZLHM010000067.1:0-7078 GCA_964559555.1 uncultured Candidatus Bathyarchaeia archaeon | reverse complement strand
TGCGTCCGCAGAAGCCACCGAACGTCAAAGAGTAGCCGTCGCTTACAAACTCGTGGACGGCATCCTTTAGCGTCATCACCTTGTCTTCTCTTTGTTTACGATCTCTCGTCATAGCATCTTCACGTGTGACAGCGAGTGCGTGTGATTGGCCACGAAGGTACGGTCAAGTAAGGATTTCTGATTCCTGCGGAGAGATGATTCGGAGATCCGTGCGTCACTCCCTAGCTCTCGAGCGCCTCTCCCTGAACGTGATACAGATCCCGCTAGGAGTCTGTTGCTTTGCGGAGTGGGAGATGGTTGCCCTAGAATGGGATCGAAGTATCGCAGAAACATCGTAGAGTGGTTAACGGCGTGGATGTCGCCTCCGAAGGCAGAACTTCGAAGAACGCGTTGGGATAGACCCCTTTCGGTTGCTACTTTCCGGCTAGGTGTCGTTGAGGAGCTGACGGTGATCGGCTCTGCGTCATCGAACAGGGGCCGGCTTTCCGATAGTATCAACTGCGGACTGCCGGAGTCGCTGAGCCGCCGCGCGGCGTGTCAGGTACCATGCTCTATGACTACTCTAGATCCGCCAGTCCTAGCTCCTCGATGCCTTCGTTGGTCCTCCTTCGGTGTCCCAACCTCACAGACCATAGCACTCTGTTAGCATCATCTCAAAATCCTCGATGGAAAGGACCTTGCGTCTCGGATTGCCCTCTGGGAGTGGATCCAAGTACACACGGGGCGGAATCGAGTCCTTCTTGAGAAACCTTCTCTAGAGTTTGTGTAGTCCGCTTGGAGTGGTCGTGTCCTTGGGTCAGGCTTTGGAAAGGCGAAGCCTCACGACCGCAAGCGCCAGCGAGACCACAAGCGTTACGGTAGCAAGGGCATTAAGCTGAGGCGATACACCTCCTCGGCTCGCCATCGCGTAGATCCTCAGTGGAAGGGTCTGGAAGCCCGGGCCTGCCGTGAACGCCGTCTTGATGAAGTCATCATAAGACACCGTGAAAGCGAGCAAACCACCGGCTATCACGCCTGGAAGTATCAGTGGAAAAGTCACGTGGAGGAAGGTGCGCAGTTCGTTCGCACCAAGGGATCTTGCGGCCTCCTCGACTGATCGATCGAACCCAACTAGCCTCGCCCTGATCACTATGGTTGCGTATGAGATTGCGAAGGCAATATGCCCGATCGCCACGGTAAGTCCTCCCAGGGGTATTCCCGTGAAAACGTAGAATAGCAGGAGGGACAATGCCTCTGTGATCTCGGGAATGACGACCGGGAAGTATAGTGAGCTGTCAAGTATCGACTTTCCTCGGAAGCTATGTCGGATCATGACGAAAGCTGTCATCGTGCCGAGTACCATCGAGACGATGGTCGTGAGCAAGGCGACCCAGATGCTGTTGTAGAAGGCCTTCCAGACCGTTGGATCCGCGAAAAGCGTCTCGTACCACCTGAGCGAGAAGCCACGCCACACAGCAAGCAGTCTGGAGTCGTTGAACGAGAACACGACCATGATGAGAATTGGCGCGTACAGGAAGAAGTAGAGGGCGAAAGAGTAACCCTTCAGGACCTTGTCCCCGATCTTCTTCATATCGTCATCTCCTCACCCTTCGTGATGTACTTCATGTAGAGCGCGACAATCGCGACGACAAGCGCAATCAAGATGATGGAGACCGCGGATCCGAACCAGAGATTACGCGCCTTCAGGAAGAGCGTCCAGATCAGGTTCCCGATCATGAACGACTCTGTTCCTCCGAGGAGCTGAGGTATTATGAATTCGCCTACAGCGGGAACGAAGACCAGAATCGAGCCTGCTCCGATGCCTGACCTTGTCAACGGCAGGGTAACGCTGAGGAAAGCTCTTCCCGGCCCTGCACCTAGACTTCCTGCAGCCTCCAGCAGCGACTTGTCGAGCTTCTCCATTGAAGCATAAAGTGGAAGGATCATGAACGGAAGATAGTTGTAGACCATTCCGAGCAGGACGGCCTGCGCGTTGTACATCAAATTGAGTGGAGCGGAGATCAAACCCAGACTGAGAAGTGTGACGCTAATGATCCCGTTAACATCAAGAATGGTCATCAGGGCATACGTTCGAAGTAGGAAACTCACCCAGAACGGTATTATGACAAGCAGCATTAGCGTCTCCTTGCGGCGCCCGCCCTTGACCGCTATGTAGTAGGCCATCGGGTAACCTAGTGCCAGACATGCCACCGTTGTTGCGAGAGCCATCAGCAACGATCGGCCGAACACTGAAGGAGCAACTGAGTCGAAGAACTGCAAGTAGTACGAGAGCGTCACTATCGGGCGGAAGTGCCTAAGGAGATCTATCATTCCAAACGAGTACAGAAGAACGATCGCGAACGGCACGAAGAAGAATATTCCGAGATAGATCACAGTCGGCGTTAGGAGGAAAGGGGCGCCGAAACGGTCGCCCTTTCTTCTGCTGATCACTTCAGTCAGTCTACGCACCCTTTTCGAGGCGTATCACGGTCGCATCGGCCTTGTTCCATCCAATGCGCGTCTTCTGGCCCATTTTCAGGGGCACCGTTGGACTCGTCCGTATCTTTACCACTAAGTCATCTCCAACCCTAGCCGAAACAGCTACGTGTGATCCTTGATACACAATCTCATCGATTCTAGCGTCGTACAAGTTCTCCAATCCGTCGAGGCTGGGGGACACGCTGACTCTCTCTGGCCTGATGGATAGAACGCCCTCGCGCACTTGCACTTCCTCTTCCTCGACCAAGACGGGGTGGGGTAGCCCTCTGCACGCGAACACCCCCGAGCGCTCCATGCTTCCGTCGAGGAAGTTCGTTTCTCCAATGAAGTTCGCAACAAACCGTGTTTTCGGCTTGTCGTAGATTTCTCTTGGGCTGCCGATTTGCTCCACTCTGCCGTTGTTCATTACCGCGATGTTGTCTGACATCGTAAGAGCTTCGCCTTGGTCGTGAGTCACGTAGATGAAGGTCGTACCAACCTGCTTCTGGATTCTCTTGAGTTCAAGCTGCATGTGCTGTCTGATCTTAAGGTCGAGCGGACCGAGTGGTTCGTCGAGAAGAAGCACGCCCGGTTCCTTGACCATCGCCCGGGCGATTCCGACGCGTTGTTGTTGTCCGCCGCTGAGTTGATGGATCCTTCTGTCTCCGAAGCCGGGCAATCCGACTAGTTCAAGGGCTTGTTCCACCTTGCTTCGAATATCGTGCTTGCCAGCCTTGGCCATCTTCAGCCCGAATGAGATGTTGTCGAAGACGCTCATGTGAGGAAAAAGCGCTAGATGTTGAAAGACCATCCCGACGTTTCTCTTGTACGGCGGAATATCATTGGCAACGACTTGGCCGAGCTTCAGGGTACCCTCGTCAGGCTCTTCGAAGCCGGCAATAATCCTCAGCGTCGTAGTCTTGCCGCAACCACTTGAACCCAAGAATGAGTAGAACTCGTTCTTCTTCACACCAAGAGAGACATGATCGACTGCAATCACGGTCCCGAAACGTTTGACCACGTCGATGAGTTCTACTTCAAACATCGCGTAACCCAGAAAGAAAAGGGAAGCATGTGAGCCTATTTAGCTTAGGCTCACCCATCACATCTCGTCTGAATGGCTACCCTACCACGTTCAACCATACTTGCTCGTACTTCTGAAGTTCCTCTGGTGTGACCGGTTTCATGATCTCAAGTTTCCGGTATACATCCTCGGGAGGATAGATGGCCGGATCCTCAGCAACATCTGCATTGAGGAACGGAAACGAATCTTTGTTGGGATTCGCATAGTATCTCGAGTTTGAGATTATCGCCATCACTGTCGGATCCATGATGTAGTTGATCCACATGTGCGCGGCGATTGGATGAGGCGCACTCTTCGGCACTGTCATATTGTCAACCCACAACGTACAGCCCTCACTCGGGATTGCGTACTTGATGTCCGGATTGTCTTCAGCTGCGACGAAAACGTCCCCGCTATATGCGTGAGAAATCTTGAATCGCAAGCCAGCAAGTCCCGGGATATACTCAAGGGCACCAGTATACTTCGCCAAGTGCGGTTTCTGCGCCAATAAGGCTTCCTTCGCTTCGTTGAGATGCCCATCATCGAGATCGTTGAGAGAGTAGCCAAGATACTTCAGAGCCGCACCGATTGTCTCTCGCATGTCATCGAGCATGGTCACCGTCTTCGAATACCTCTGAACTCTCCCGGGCTCGAAAACATCGGCCCAGCTTGTGACAGGATCAGTCACTTCCGTAGAGTTCCAACCGAGACCCGTTGTACCCCACAAATACGGGAGGGAGTGCTTGTTGCCCGGATCGTAGTCGGGGTTCTTGAACTTGTCATCGAGATGGATCAGGTTGGGCAATAGCGTGGGGTTGAGTTCGGCCAGCAGATCGTATACCTCGATAAATTCTGGAATCATGTAGTCTGTGACCATGACAACGTCGTAGCCACTCTGTCCCGAGGTGACCTTCGCTCTCATCTCGTCGGTACTCTCGTAGGTATCATAGACAACATTGACTCCAGTATTCATCTTGAAGACATCGATCAGATACTCGTGAATGTACTCACTCCACGTGTAGATTCTTACCTCATCCTCCGGTTGGACCGGCATCTTCTTCTTCAGGTTCTCAAGCTCCGCCTTGAGACTCTCCTCTTGGCTGAGCGTCATCTGAGCCCCGTAGTAGTTGCCGGCGACCGCTCCGGCCGCCGCCCCAATGATTCCGGTAGCTGCCATCTTGACAAAGTCTCTTCGACTTGACTTGCTCAAAGAGAATCCTCAACTCCAAGTAAGTCAGCCTTCGCTAAAGAATCTTGTCTTCACGGGCAGTCTCCCCAAGAGACTGGCCCTAACAGAACTGCGGTTCTGGTTGACTCCTTTTCAGCTACGACCTCGGACTTGAGGTGCTTCCCTGTGGAATCGCTCTATGGTGTGGTCTTCTGAATCTGAACGTTGATTGCGAATTTCTTTGCTTCTTCGATGAACCTCTCAGCGTCAAGGCATTCCGGGAGGATCACACCACGATTATCGATTCGACCCTCAGCAAGCATGAGCGCACAGACAGCGGTCGGCGTTCCCGTCAAGTATGAAGTTGCGTTTGATCCATACTTGTCATATGCTTCCTCATGTGTTATCCCTGCAAACAGCTTGTAGATGCATCGCTGTCCAGATTCCTCACCGCTCGCCTCGACAAGAATTCCCGCGCTTCCCTGAATCTTGCCAGCGATCTGTGCCGGTGGAGGCAACAGACGCAGGAGAACATTCAGGGGACTGACCTTCGCGGTTCCGACTTGGATCGGCTCACGGTTGAGCATGCCCAATCTCAAGAACAGTCTGATCGCAGACACCGCATCGTCGGTGAGCGCGAGCTTGAAGTCAACAAACTTCGGCCTCTTTGGCAAGTACAGAGGGAGCGTGTGCACCTCCTCATGATCCATGCGATAGACAGGCACGTCTCCAACGGGAGGGGGAAACCGATAGATTTCCCTCTCGGACATCGGTGGGCTCGTCTTTGTCTCTCCATTCTCGAAGTAGCGAGCAGGGGAGACGGCCTCCTCAAGAAAGACATCCGGAGCGAAGAGAGCTACGAACGGATAGGCCTCGCTTGTTGAAGTCTCCCCGTCACGTATCTTGACCTCGTCCACGTGATCTAACATGTCCACAGCTCGTCGGGCCATTACATTCGAGAACCCAGGATCTTCACCCATCCCTAGAATTGCTGCGAGTCCAGCCTTCGTCCACTTCGAGTCCTGCTTCACTTGCTCAGAGGGATATCCAGCCAGGTCGACGTAGTGTACTCTCCTCTTGAGGGCTTCCTTCATGATCAACATGTTCAGTCGTGGATGGGCCGCGTTGATGACAACATCTGATCCTCGGATGAATTCTCCAACTTTGCTGGGGTCGCTCGCGTCCAACCTTGACGTGGAGACTTCACCCATCGTAGCCTTGGCAACTTCCTGAAGTCTAGACCGGTCGATGTCTCCTACCTTCACTCTTGTGCCTTCTGTGCAAGCGAGGTGCTTGGCTATCACTTGGCCGACACCCCCTGCGCCGATCACTGACAGCTTCAAAGCGTGTTCACGTTGCGGGACAGGTGCTGCGAGGAGGTACATAACAGATGTGCAGATGTGGAGCAACCCTCAGCAAGAGACATATTGTTCAATAGTCGACCGCGGTGTCTCTGTCTTTGTTCCCCGGGAACAGGGAACCAGAAATGTGCTCTTGACGATGTGTAGGCGACGTGTCATCGCTCGAGAGACGGCAACATCTTGAGGACTTCCTGAATTATTCTGAATGACATTCCCCATATGATGCGATTGGAATACTTGTAACGCCCCATTGCTACCTCTCTGTGACGTACTGCGAGCGTGAACGAAGACACGTTTTTCGGGTCAAGGAGAAACGATAGTGGAACCCAGAGAGTCTCCACTGCTTCACTGCTTGTGACGGGATTCACCTTGTCAACTGCAAGAAATACGAACGGAGACACTATCATCGGCACGTTCTTTGGCTGCACGTTGCGCAAGCATCCCAGAAACTTGTGACTTCGCACATTGATCCCAACCTCTTCCGTGGTTTCCCTCGCAACAGTGTCGAAGAGTGTGCGATCTCGAAGATCAGCACGACCTCCTGGAAATCCCATTTGGCCAGACCATGGATCTTTGGGGTTCTCACGTCGTCGAATCATCAGTAGCCACAGATCATCCGACTCTTCTTTGATCAGAATAGCAACGGCTCCTCGGTTCTTCTTAGAATCGGACGGCATTGGTCCCTGTCGCTTGGCGAGAACCTCTGCAAGCTTTGCCAGCATGAGCTTAGTCGATGTCGTTTCAGATGACACGAAACTTGTCGGCCTCGATGGGGGAGTTCTGAAGTGCAGCGAATACAGAATTTAACCTTCCTTCATGAGCATGCGAACAGACCTCTAATTTGGCGAGGACACTCCGACCACAATAGGAACAGCCTGCGAGCCCTTCTGCTGTCCCCGGGGCATATCGAAAGGCATAAGGCACAAGTGGCCTCATCGCCTGATGGCACGGTCGCTGACCTGACGGATGACACCATAGGCGGACCGTTTCAGAGGGATCAACGATCACAGCTTGGCTTTACTCCATGAT
>CAZLHM010000066.1:0-7629 GCA_964559555.1 uncultured Candidatus Bathyarchaeia archaeon | reverse complement strand
TCGAAGGATACCCCGCGGTCTGCGAAGTCGTAAGAGAATGGAGGATCACTCGAAGAAAACCCTAGCGCGTGCGCTCTTGGCTTTTTCCTAGCTTTGCTTTCCGGTTCTGTTGAACTACAAAGCGGTTGAAAGACCTGATGAAGAAAGAGCATGCGAGGAGCCTAAATGAGGTCGTGGCCAGATTGTTGGAAGAGGTCAGTGATGTCCCGTCGTCGAGATTCGGTGTGCACAAGAGACTCAAGGTCCAGCTCACCCAGCGTGAACATGAGGAGATCACGAGGGACGTTCACTGAGGTTACTTGACCTCCGTATGTCAAATGAGACCTGCGTGATCGATTCCTTCGCATAGTTCGAGTACTTCCTGGGCTCAACTGCTGGAGCACGAGCGAGGCCTTTCATCGAGAGTTCTAAGGGAATAACACCCACCATCGTAGTTGCGGAACTGTCCGAGAAGTACTGAAGAGAAGACCTAGCTTTCACCGAGGACTTGGATTTCATAATTGGTAAGACACGTGCAGTTACCTTTGATGCCAAGATCGCCAAGAAAGCAGGAGCATTGAGTCATGAGAGAAGATGGAAGGTCCGACGGTGGGGTTTGGCAGATTCAGTTATCCTCGCTACGGCCAGAGAGTACAAGGCCAAGATAGTGACCGGCGAAGAGCACTCCCGCGATCTTGTAAATGAGGCGATAATGATCAAATGAACCAGGATCCCGATTTTGCAGAGATACATGCAAAGCTGCTCTCGAGCTCGCATTGAAGTAGGGCGTACCTGCACTGGAAATGAGCAGTGAGTTGCCGTTTTCTAGTCTACTGCCAGTTCTGGATGTTCAGTCCAGAGCTCCTTCTTCGATGAGCCCGGAACTGTCAACGATCGCTTCTCCTCTCTCAACTGGGCAGCTTTTCCAGGGTCATCTGAGTAAAGCCGGTCTGGTTGATCCTCCGCAGCCTTATACATTCTGTCAAACACCTCACGGTTCTCGTACTCGTCAATATACATCCAATGCTCCTCCGATGACTCGGAATCGAGCATGGTGAAGAACCGAGACCGCTTGTAGGGGAACCTCTGTCGGTTGACTCTCTGATGCTGCATAATGGTTCGCCATACCTCTAGATGCCTCTTACTGTTAGAGGTTTGAACACGCCAACGAGTAACGTCACATAGCAACCTTCCCATGTCACCTCCTCACGCTTCTAGGTACACGCTATCGTTGGGCATCTTCTCGGCACTCAGTTTCTAGAACCTTACCCTTTCGGCATACAATTCATCCTTGAAGGAACCCTCAACGAAAAGCTACCAGAAATCATACTCTTCATTATGGATTTCCAAAAATCTCTTGTCTTTTCTAGCGCTTTGTAGAATGCATCGTACGCTTCTCGATCTGCGTACTCTTCAACCCACAGCCAATCCTCTTCAGACGATCACGTGTCAACCGAAGAACAAATCACAGCCGACCGCAGTTGAGAATATCTCTGTCGATTGGCTCTCAGGTGCGCACAGATTTCGCGAAACACTTCTTCGAGTTTCTTACTGTTCGCCACGGGAACATGCTCCGACCAATGTAGAAGAGCAATCGCCTATCTCCCTAACCTTGCGAAGTTCTCGTTGTCAATATTCTCGGTTCCTTCCACTCGTCCCCAAGAATGCTATACAGGCAACCATCTCTCCATCCTCCTCTGAGAAAGCCGAATTTGCGAATTGTTCCTTCCTTCTTGAAACCGGCTTTTTCAAGAGCTTTCTGAGAAGGCAGATTTCTCACGTCAGTACAGGCTTGAATGCGCACCGTGTCTCTCGACAGAAACAAGTAATCTACGATGATATTGATGGCTTCTGAACAGTACCCCTTCCCTCTTTCATTGGGAACTAGAGTGAAGCCAATTTCCAATTGTCTGAGACCTGCCGGGTGCAAGACGTGGAAATGGGTTATGAAGCCGATCTTTGTTCCGTCCTTCTTCTCTATGATGAAACCCTTCATTTCATGTGCATCCTGAGTCCAGAATTTCTCCAATTCTAGTTTGGAGAACTGTCGTAGACCTTGGTACTCACCGAGCACCTCAGGTTTGCCAAACCATTCTCCAAGCAGCGGCAGGTCTTCTTTCTCCATAACCCTCAAATTCACATTCTTACCTTCAAGCAAATCCCAACACCATACACTATGCCTTCTATCTGGCACTGAATCTCAGAAACCCACCATAGTATCCGGCTCGTTCAGGATTTCAGACTTTGCATCCTCGTAGAAGAACCGCATCGATTTCTCTGCCTTTCATTGATCTCCTAGAATTGGAGGGCTAACTGTTTATAGGATCATCCTGATCTTGAGGAGACGCATCATGACTGTTTGAAAGTCATCCGTTGACCGAGAATGAGCGAAGAGAGAGGGAGAATCCGTCCTTTGTCTCTCCTGCAAGCGAAGGGGATTGTAGGTCCAAATCCCATCCCCGGCGCCTGAACCTTCGTTAGGAGCCCTAACATCATCCGCCAACGGCCAAAGATAGAGACCTCTGAAACGAAAACCTGTCTTCGCCGTCGACCTCCGGAGAGCCGAAAAGCTATGTCTGACAACTGAGGCATGAACCAAGCGCAGAAATGAGAACCACAGCGCCTCTGCTCTTGTGACGACGAATCGCTATTCTTTCACGCCCGCTTGGAATGAGGCGAGTGTGGCGAGGAACCTGTCCATGGAGACAATCTGCGGTGCGTGACCCACCGGCATCTCCACGACCTCTGCGCTGGATAGCTTTGCAGCGAGGGCGTCAATGATCTGGTGTAGGAATTTGGCGGACGCCGTGCCCTTGACCAAGAGCGTTGGGCGCTGAAACTGGCGGAGTCGCAGTGGATCATTTCGACCACGGGTGCGCTGTTGGTAGGATTCGTATCCTTTGTACAGGCGAACCGCTCTACGCGAGAATACCTTTTCATTCTCCCGGGGATCGTTCTGCAGGTGTTGCCGTCGGAGCAAGAGGACATGATGAAGGGACGTGTCTTACAACTGGGCGCATTGATTGCCCTGGCAGGCGCGGCTGTTCTCGCTTTGTACTGGCTGGCTCAGTTCTTGGAGGTAGTTGATCGAACCAACGCGCACGACTATGTTAGTGATGTATTTCGTGTTTTCATGGACGACCCGATTGGCGTGCTCTTCTTCCAGACGGCTGGATCGGCGGTATTTCTCCGCTACCTGCCCATCTCGTTCGCGTTCTTGGTCGGCCTGTGGCTGTACGATCGAAAACCGAGAACGCCGTACCTCTACATTTGGAGTCGAGGGTGGTGGATTGCATGGACTATCTTCTGGGGGATGCTTACTTGGGTTGTGGCTGCAGCTGCCCAAGCCAATCAGTGGTATGCTGCTAGCACGTATGTTGACGGTGTTCGGGTTTTCACGGGGGAACCGGGAGAAGTTGACTGGATTACACATCAACTGACGCCTGGCTTCATAGCTGCCTTCCTCTGCAACTTTGCCTTCATGGACATATTCCGACTTCGTGGCAGGTCCGGTCGCCTCTGGGAAATCCTATTCATGCTAGCCGTGGTCTCGGCGATAATGTTCTGGTGGGAGTACTCGGAAAGCCTCAACCCTGCAGTCTACCTGAACAGGATATGGGATGCGACGAAGGATATTGTCATGGGATATGCGAACGCATCCGCCCAGATCCTCTTCTACAATTGGGTCGTTCCCTACAAGGAGCTTGAGGGCTAGTGGTGAGACGCTTAGCTGAACAACTCATTCTCTCCGTCGTCGGGTCACTTGGCGCGGGCATCCTAATTTGAACCCTCATGGGAGAGGAGCAGGAGTGGGAGAGGAGTGGTGGTGTGGGTAGCTGGGTGCGGGGGACCGGATTTGAACGCTCAGGGCACAGAGGAATTTTCCTCGTCGGGTCACACAGCATGAAAGGGGCGCTCCCGAAGAGGAGCATCAACATCACAAGTCTTGTATACCAAGTTGAAAGGTAAGAAGGAGAGGCCGGCTCCAGTGACCCTCAAAGTTGTTGAGATAGCACGCAAGGACCTCGTGCTATGTGGGACATCGGACAGTCTCTTGTTGGTGGCGAACCTCATGCTGGACAGGAACGTCGGCTCGGTTCTCGTGCAAAGCGACCACGAGATTGTTGGGATAGTGACGAAGAACGACCTTCTCAGGGCAAACCTTTCGGGAAGATCGTGGAAAGAGACCACCGCAGATATCGTGATGTCTCATCCGGTCGCAACATGCGAAGGCGACGACACGATCGATGAAGCCCTACACAAGTTTCAAAATACGCGCTACAGTCGATTGGCTGTGAAGGACAAGACAGGAAGGATCGTCGGGGTCGCAAAGAGGAAGATCGTCGAACGCTTCCTCCTAGTCTCCGCCGGTTACGACATGGTCCGCAGACAGATCGAGGGGAGTATTCCTACGCGCCCGCGTGCCGGAAGATCAGACCGCAGGCTACGGAAGAGCCGTATCCAAAGCTAGCGATGCGGCTGAAGATAGCCATCGGGTCCGCATTGTTGCTTCAAGTGCGATGGGATGCAGTGTGTATCGGCGAAGAACGGCTCAGACTCTGCTCGGTTGATAGTTTTAGGCGCGGGTTTGTACCAACCCCCGGCCACTTTTGACTCGTCAAAGCCTTCGTCGCCTCGCTGATGGTTCAAACCATATCATGGCGTGTCTCGTAAGAAGACTTATATGTCGTTCGCCAAATCGTTCAACGCTCGTCCAGACGATGACCACAGTGACAGTTTCCTCAAAGTTCCAAGTAGTAATACCTGAGGATGTCAGGTCGAGGCTAAAGCTTCAGCCGGGCCAGAAGGTGGTCGTGATCGAGAAGGATGGGGTCGTCCATATGATCCCTCTGAAGCCCGTTAAAGAGACGCGCGGGATCGCGAGAGGCATTACCGCCCAAAACGTTCGTGAAGAGCTTGACAGGTTTTGAAACTCATCGACTCTTGCGGTTGGATCGAATACTTTGGGGATGGCCCGCTCGCCAACAAGTACGCTCCCTACATTGAAGGCGCTAACGCGAGCAACACGGTCACACCCGCAATAATCGTCTACGAAGTCTACAAGAGGCTGAAGAAGGAGAGAGGACAACAAGTCGCTCTGGAAGCGTATGCTCAGATGACCCGAACAAGCATCCTTCCCCTAGACGAGGGGACGGCACTGAGCGCAGCCGACATCGGCCTCCAGAAAGACCTAGCCATGGCAGATGCGATTATCTACTCCGGAGCGAAGACTCACAAAGCCGAGCTTATCACAAGCGACCAACATTTGAAGGACTTGGAGAGTGTGACTTTCGTAGAATGATCGGAGCGGGGGTGCTTGAGCCTTCAGCATAGTAGGAAGCATCCCGTTCCGTACGTGTTCTTCAGGTCGCCCCGATTGTAACATCCATGACCAAAGAGTGCTCCCTGTTGATCAACTATCAGACCGGAGATCGGAGCGTCGATTCCAAGAAAACTCTTCGGATCCGAGTGGGAGCTTGTTTCCGAGTTGGAGTGAAGCTCCGGAAGCGCGTTGTTCGGCAGTCTGAGTATCTTCAGGATTTCAACGTCCCACTCCAGTCTGTGGATATTTAGCAGCATAGTGCGGGAGGCTGTGGCATAGTCCGTAACGAAATCGCGGCCGTGACTCATCTTCCAGACAAGCCAAGTGTCGGAGGTGCCGAGCAAGACTTCCCCTTTCAAAGCCTGCTGTCTTGCTCTCTTCATATTGTCGAGGATCCATCTGATCTTGGTCGCCGAGAAGTAGGGGTCGATCAGGAGGCCGGTCTTCCTTCTGATGACAGGCTCCAACCTGTCCTTCTTGAGCTTCTCACACATATCGACGGTCCGTCTGCATTGCCATACGATCGCATTGTACAGCGGCTTGCCGGAGGATTTGTTCCATGCCACGACGGTTTCTCCCTGGTTAGCGATTCCTACAGCAGCGATCTGTCTGGCGGAACATCTCGCCCCGCGCATGGCGATTCGAGCGGAGCGCAGGACGGATTTCCAGATAACCTCCGGCTCCTGTTCCACCCAGCCGGGCCTCGGAAGCATTCTCGGTGCCGGGCTGCTACCCAATCCGGCAACCTGCCCGTTCTCGTCAAATAGAACTGCCTTCGTTCTGGTGGTTCCCTGGTCCACCGATAGGATGTATCGCCCGCTCGTCTTTGACTTCAAGGAGGCCTGCTCCTATGCCCGATCGCGATCGATTGAACCAAGCGATGGACATCCGTAAAAGTCCCTCTATCTTGGCAAGCTCCCGACGAAACACCTGTCCGCACAGATAAGAAGGCCAACGGGTGCTCCTCTAGTGCGGCACATCGGGGTTTCGAAAGACGTTAAGGGCTTCGTGTCATAGCTGGCTCACGTGCTCGATTCATGGGAGATCAAGTTTAGTCTCGAAGCAGAGTCAACCCGCAAGATGACAAGGGACTTTGCTGAGAAGCAGAAAGACGCGGAATGACCCCTGCTCGTTGCATAGTCGTGAAACCATGGAGACCGGCCAACGATTAGACTAGCAACAATAAGTATGTCTCCCATCCACAGCGGAAGCCCACACTCAGGTTCGCCTCTGCTCAACCTAGGGCAGCCCCTGCTGTGAACCTCACTGAGCATCATCATGATGGTCGAGAAGTGGGAAAAAGAGCTAATATGTGGGAATGATACATATCGCAGTCTGGAGCGGAAGGACTTTGGTTCAGGTTACGCTGGACGACAGATACAGGATTGTGCTGGATAGGAAGACCCGTCAAGTCGCAGGCCTCCAGAGAGGCGATAGGCTTGTGGTGATTCCATTCAAGGGTGCCGTAATTCTAGTCGCTCCGCGAGGACGCGAATATGCAGGTAGCCTCACAGGTTTCAATTTCGTGGAAAACAGGCATGAGGCGTCGCGGTACATATTCCGAAGGAAAATGTAGTTGCCGATCATTGACACGGTCGTTCTCTTTGCAGCGGCAGACGAGAGAGACCGATACCACAGACCGGCCAGACGCCACCTAGGGAGCATCCGCAAGAACGATACCTATCTGGCCTCCTTCGCACTCCTAGAATTCGATATCACCCTCAAGAGCAGGGGCTTCTCATTCGAGGAACGAATGGAGAGGCACGCTCTCCTCCTGCGGGATTACCCCCTCCTAGACCGAAGGGTCGCAGCGTTAAGCCCGTCCACTTTCTATCTGGCAGCTAGGCTTGAGGATGAGGCTGATCTGGAATACTTCGACGCTGGTGTAGCCGCCGAAGCTCTACAATTGGATGGAACTGTCATTTCAACGGACACAGCTTTCGAGCAAGTCCGGAGCCTCAGAAGGATCTGGTAGGCCTATCATGTCGAGCGCATATCGGCCATCACAATACGAAAGCGAGCTAGAAGTGAGTGGAGTGTCCTGAGCGTCCAGTCGAGTATGAACCCATCCGTACGCCGTGCGAGCGGCTAGGCGCTATTCTGAAAGACCTTGAGGACTGAAGATGAGGACAAGAAGTTTCCGTCTATCTGGCTGACAAGAAGCGGATTGTCATAGAAGCGACTTGGAAGAACTGCGAGCCACCGGACCTATGACTCGTGCTGTAGAACGCAAGTCAATTATCCGAGGGTTGAGATTTGTTGGTGAGGATGATGTCATGCCGACCTACATTCTTCTGTCAACGCTGACGGCGGAGGGAAGGAAGACC
>CAZLHM010000065.1:0-7676 GCA_964559555.1 uncultured Candidatus Bathyarchaeia archaeon | reverse complement strand
GCGTCTTCGTTCGGTTCGTTCATGTAGAGCTTGAAGGCGATCGCACCGGAGTCAACGATCCTTCGTAGTTCGGTGGGTGATTCTCGCAGTGTCGCGTAGAAACCAACGTTCACGTGGGTTGAGGTTCTTGCCTTAGTTAGCTTCTCACGCATCCTCTCATCAGAATCAGTCGGGGGGCTCGTATTGGGCATGTCTAGCACGGTGGTGAATCCCCCTGCAGCGGCGGCGAGTGTTCCGCTTGAGAAATCTTCCTTGTATGCAAGTTGCATGTCTCTCAAATGGACGTGAGCGTCGATCAAGCCGGGAAATGCTATCAAGCCCCTACCGTCGATCCTCTTCTCGCACCTCGGGAGGAGCGCTGTCTTGCAGATTCTAGTGATCCGGCCGTCCTCAATGGAGATTCCTCCCTCGACAAGGTCTTCTCCGTGGAGGATCTTCACGTTCGCGACGCTCAGTGACACAGTTCGCGTTCCTCCGAAATCATAGGCATCGTTGGAACGCGGTCTAGTGGCCAAGGTAACCAAGCAGGAGGCGGCAGATCCCAGTGATCAGACTTGTGGCTCCTTCTCCAGATCGGAGATGCAATCAGCGCACACGAACGAACCGTCGTGAGATTTCAGATCATCTGACCAAGCACCGCAGTTGTCGCAGTATCCTGCGAGCGCGCTTGTCTCACGGGGTTCTGCGAGAGGTCTGATCTTCGACTTCTCCTCCATTACATCAATCAGTGCGGGTGTGATCTCTACTATGTCTGTTCCTGTGACGATTCCCACGAGCTTCCCTGACTCCATCACCGCGAAACGTTTGACTTTCAGTTGCTTCATTCTCTTCGCTGCTTCTCTGACATCGAGGGTTGGCTCAACCGTCCGTAGGGGCTTGGACATGATCTTCCCGGCTTTGATCTTTTTCGGATGCAACCCTTTGGCGGCTACTCGACGAACAACATCCTTCTCGGTGATCATGCCGACTGGATTGCGCTTCTTGTCGACGACTATAACGCTGCCGATGTGGTACCTCGCCATCACATTGGCGACTTTGGTTGCGTTCTCGCCTTCTCTAACCGTGCGGACAGGGGAAGACATCACGTCCTTCACCGCGACTTCCGGTCCGCCTCGAGTTGTTGACAAGCGAAACCCCACTAACCCCGTCGGACGATCATACTTAAGGGCTTATCGAGCTCGCTACCTCAACTCCGCCGGGTGGTAGCAGCCGTATGATATCGTCCTTCGCAATTCTTCGTAGCTCGTCACGAGTAGTTTCGGTCACGTGCTTCTCAAGGATCGCCAAGATTCTCTTCGATACCTCTGCGGCACTTCCTCTTCCTTGACGTATTTCGACGTACGTCGTGCACTTGTTCTTCACAGCTTCTGGTGGCCCAGCCATCAAGAGTACCCTGCCATCACGAGTGGTCACGCCAATTGCCAGTGCGAGTTCTACTCCACGAATGTAGTTCCTGGCGCCTCGAACCATGAAAGCTCCTCTGGTGAGGTATTCGCCGGGCGGAGCGCTCTTCGTGACTTGATCCGGTTTCACCCAGTAGGCGTCTCCAGAGCGGATCCCTTCCTTCCACAAGCGGCTAAACGAAACGCATGCCTGAGCGGCCTCCATTAGAGTCTCAGGGCTCGGTTGAGTTCCCCGAGTCTTCACAACAAAGAATGGTGCGCCGTGGACTTCCGCATGCATGACGAGATCCTCAGGACTGGTGTATCGTTTGAGTAGAACCTCATTCGAGGTTGCATCGCGTCCTCCGATGATCAGGAGTTCTTCGGACGAGTCGAACCATCTGAACTTCTCGAACCATTCCCTCTCTCGTCGATGCTCTGGCCTGATCTTTCTTCTCTCTTCTTCTGCTTTTTTGACTGTGAGCTTGTCAAGGAGAAGTCTAGTTTCCTTGATGGAATTCTCGAGGCCTGAGATCTTGGCCTCGAGTCGCTTCGCCTTGTCATAGTATTCGGCGGCTTGGTCCTGTGGTCTCCTTCTGGCTTCAACTTCGATCTGCATGTTGTCGAATTCGAAGGTGACCTGGTCACCGCGAGAACTCAGGTCAGCCACGTAGGGGTAGGGTTTCTTTGCCTCAGCGCTCGCTTCTCGGAGTGACTTTCGGATGTCCTCAAGTGGCACCTTCGAACGCTTCTTCTCAGCTACGACGTCAAGCACTGTTCCTATTTGGTTGAGGTGGCGGAAGATCAGGTCACCCATAGTTCTCAATGTCCCAGTTGAGCGGTTGATCTCTTCGACTTGGTTCCTCTGAGCGGTCAATCTCCGTTCGAGTTGCTGACGCTTCGCTGAGTACAGGTCTTCTTGTCGTTCAGCCCGTTCAGATGAGGAGAGGTGTGTGAAGTATTCATCAACAGCATCGCTGAAACTTGTCATAGTTCTCTTGTTGAGATCTCGATAGCACTCCAATTCGAACGGCACTACATCAATGATCGTGCTGTCGTCCAGAACTATTGCAGGAGACTTGGGGCCTGCGGTGATCGTGTCTTTGAGTTCGGAGATCGCTTGCCATATTCTGCGAATCTGATCATCAGACAGGGTTTCGGCAGGAGTGGACTTGTCAACGTGAGCTCGTTGAAGGATCTCCTCCACATAAGTGCCGCCGATGCCGAAGAGTTGTGCAAAGGCTCTGACTGCTTCGGTGGATCCCTGAGCCTTCAGTTGCGCGAGGTCATCCTCATTCACTTCAAGCAGGTTCTTTCCTCTTTGAGGTGGAAGTCTGAGTTGTTGCCCTCTCAAGATGTTTCTATCTTTCATTCGCATGTAGCGAGACGAAACAACAACTCTCTCTTGATCGTCCACCAGTATCATGTTGCCGCGCGGAAGAAGCTCCACTACAATCTTCCCTCGCTCTCTCTGCCGTTCGATGTCGATGAAGACGAGTCGTTCGAAATGTGGTTGTTGAAGGTCCACAATCCTAGCCGACCTGAGATGCTTGCGAAAGGCCATGCAGAGTTGTGAGGGTTTAGGTGGGGTTTTGATCTCAAATTTCGTGAGGTGAATGCGCTTGGCAGGTTCGATTATCAGGTTTTCATTGTTTGGTTGGATCTTCAGGAGGAACGCGGTTTCGGAGATTTGATAAACGTTATGTATGTGTCCCCCGATTGTGTGCTGCCTCAATTCGGGAAGGATCGCTGCTATGTCGAAGTTTGTCATGGCGGACTTCATGAGACAAACACACATCGAACGCCATCCGGAGCGTAATTAGTCTTGAAGCCGTCCTCGGTCGTGTACTGGTCAAGGTTCTTGATAGCCATTGCTACTGGGGTCGTGTCTGTTCTTGCGCTCGGCGGCCTCGGCACCGGCGAGATGGCGACTCTTGTCTACGTAGCCTTGGCGATTGTAGTCTACGGAGTCACTGCATATGTCTATCGATATCTGCTAGGGTATGGTGAGGCTGAGCTGAAGGGGAAGAATAGGTACGTTACCCTTGGCATCGGCACCTTCATCATCACGTGGCTTTTGGCTCTGACCCTGACGTACACAATTCTGAGTCTCTACTGAGCTACGGCCTTCGCTTCTTCCGCGTGGCCTCGCATGTGGTTCATGAGTGTGTAGACACCGAGCCCCTCCATGATCCTGACGAGCCTCACCAGAGCTGAGAAGTAGCCTCTGTCGTAGTCGCCATAGAGGGGGCTCGCCGCTTTCTCGGTGAACTCCTTCATAAGCACCTTCAGAGATTTCTTGTCGAATTCCTTCTTGGCGAAGAATAGGTAGTTGTCGCTGTTGGCCTTTCTTGTCATTAGAAGACCTTCCAACGCCTTAACGTAGCCTCTGTTCCATTCGGAATTGCCGATCTTCGGCTTCAAGTCTTCGAGTTCTTTCTCAGCGTCGCCTATTCGTCGCTCCACGATGAGTCGGAGATATCTGTCGATCTCAGATTCGGGCAGCGTTCCAGCCATCTATCTTCGCCTTTTGACCTCGTCCTCTTCAGTGATGTCTTTTATTCCTTCTTCCGTTATCTTGAAGATCCGCTCGCCCTCAGGCAAATACGGACTCGACACAAGCCGCGCGATTCTGACTGGCCCGCCGGTCGCCCGACGTAGGAAGATTCGCGTATGACTGTTGTGAACTAGCAGTCCGTTTGCAACGAAGTTGGCATGTGGGGACACGGTTATGTCGTAAACCGGCGTTTGTGTCTTTTCGCGACTAATCGATCTTATCTTTTCCCATCCGACCGGTGAGTCCACGAGCCTCTCCAGTTTCTCAACTCTGTTCACGATGTCTTGTCGTGCGTTTCTGTGGTTTCGGCTTCTCTTGATTCTCTTCACAAAGCGAGCTAGTGATGATCTTGTGATTGCATGCATTTCTCTGTGCTTCACGAACCTAGATGGTCTTCCGCCGATCGACGTTGCCACGTCCCATAGAATTTGTCGGTCGATTGGAATGAGGTCGCCGCCTATGCGTGATCTCCTCTTGACAGCCCTAACCAGCCTTCGCGCCTTGTCGGGAGCTGTCAGGCCGATCTCTCTTTGGAAGTTTGCTAATGATGTGCCTTCGGCTATGCGCAGCAGGAACGAACCCTTCACTTGCTGGATCGTGGACTTGACGCCGAACCTGAGCAGCAGCAGTTGAAGAATCTCAAGGATGGATCTGTCGGCCTGCGCGATGTAAACCCATTCTTGCACTGATCCCTCGGCATCGGCGAATCCCCTTATGAACGACGCCACACATGCTCGGGGTGATTTCGGAATAGTGTCCTTCCACTCATCAACGAGGCGCCTGAACATGTCCGTGATCTCGGCGGAATTGATCCTCAGCTCGTAGCAGCGTCTTCCTCGAATCGGATGCATGGCGGCGTCGACGCCAAAGGTCTGCGTGAAGATCTTCCTGTAAGCTCTCAGGACTGACAATCGCTGATCTCGCATGCGGATGCTTCTTTCGCTAACATTGCCGTCGCCAAGCACGTAGCCTAACGCTTGGGCGACGTGCGGCTCTAGCTGCGAGGGAATCTGTAGCGGGCGCCACTTGTGAGAGTAGTGAGGCAGGCACTCGTTCAGAAACTCATTGCCGAGTCCCGCAAGTTTAGCCATGCTTTCCAAAGTCTTCCTCTCGGTGGGAAAGCTTTGGTTCAAGATTCGGCGGAGTGTTCTCTTCGTTAGCCTTGCGTTCCGTGCAAGGTTGTCCCGGTCGATTCCCTTGGCTCGAAGTCCGGACTTGAGAAGCTTGGACCCTCGCTGCGTCAGCCTGCAGAATCGCTTGAGTTCGACCACAGGAAGAGCCTGAAAAGTGCCTTGAATGGGGATTCTTCGTTGGTAGGCTAGATAGTCTCCGGGACGGAGATCCTTCGCCTGTACCTCATCAATGTCTAGTTCTTGGAGTCTGAAGAACCTGTGGTTCGGGGATGCCTTGATGTCGAAACCAGCTCTGATGCGGAGAATTTCCGGGAGTTCGGTCTTCCAGACGCCTGTGCATCTGCCAGTCGAAGATTGCAGGTCTCCCTTCAGATCAATGCCTGTCAATGTCAGCGGGTTGTGAACCGTTTTGATCTTCGTGATGGTTCCGTCAGCCAACTGGACCAACGTGTCTGGGTGGAGGCAAGTGTGCGCGACGATGTGGCCTCCGACTGCTTCAACTCCTGACGCGAAGAAGGCATCAGGCTTCGCCATGACTTGGTTCGTGACAACCGCCGCAGCGTTGAATGCGCGTGCAAGTCTCACCAGTCGATGCATGTGACTGTTGAGTTTCTGTTGTCTCTCCGCGAGCATCTCTCGCCCAAGATACTCGCTAC
Organism: uncultured Candidatus Bathyarchaeia archaeon; assembly: GCA_964559555.1. GTDB lineage: Archaea > Thermoproteota > Bathyarchaeia > 40CM-2-53-6 > 40CM-2-53-6 > CAVPLU01. Next base: position 1,948 of record CAZLHM010000065.1, on the reverse strand, counting down.
GGAAATGTGCTGTTAATGAGTCGACGATGATGAGTTTGATGTTGTTCTCTCGAATGACCTTGTCCGCCTTCTCCAGAATCAGGATCTGATGATCACTGTTGAATGCTTCTGAATAGATTATGTTCTTCCCAGCCGTTTCTGCGTCGAGCCCTAGAGGAGTCGCCATTCTGACAATCCATTCAGGCCTGAACGTGTTCTCCGTATCCACGTACAGTGCGCCGCCATTCAGGCCGCCTTGCTCGATCGGTAGCTGTGCGTTCACGGCAAGTTGGTGGCATAGGATAGACTTTCCCACGCCATATTCGCCGTAGAACTCTGTGATGGTTTGACTCTCAAGTCCGCCTCCTACAAGCTCGTCGAGTTGCTTGCTGCCCATGGACAGGCGGAGGACGTTCTGCCGCATTCGCATCAGTTCGTCTGCGCGCACGAAACTCGTCGCAATGCTCTCGCGTGCTTCGCCGATGATCTTGGCTGCTTGTTTCTCGCCGATACTGGCTTGGGTGAGTTCCTTCACGGTTGCGGTTGCGAGTGATTCGACCGTGTGGAAACCGAGCTCTTTCAGCTTTTCTGCGGTGGCGGGACCGACTCCGGGGATGTCTTCGATGAATTCGTATCTCTTCTTCGGTTCAGTCGTCGGCTTCTCTTTCTGCTCGGACAAGGGCTTCCCACCACACACCTACAGCCAGCCGAGTGGCCTGACCACGCGCCAGCCGTCGGGTCCCATAATCCCAGACGATACTTACGCCCATGACTGAGGACCGCGCATTATTTCAAATTTCACTGCGCTATGGAGGTCGCGAAGGGTCGATATAATCGAGAGACATGAGTAAAAGTAGACCTTGTGTTAGCCATCCGCGGCAATAGGCGACCGTCTCACGGGGGGATTCTGGACAGAATCGTGCCCCGCGAGCGCGTTTCGTGACGTTCTCGCAGGGCGATGGCGATAGTTCGGCTCTGATGACTATCCCAAAAGGCTCCCGCAACTATCAGGAACCAGTCCGGTCAGGGTCGTCCGACGGCAACATCTCAACTAGAAGGAGGTATTGACAGGTTTATCACGTGTTCCCACAGAAGTCTTCTCGGTATTCCACCTTGTCGCAGATCCCTTCGAAGGTCGTCTCAGCTGTATCACCCAGCTTGACCGAATCCCTTCAAGTTGTCAAAGATGCGCTAGCCAAGCAGAACGTCTTGATCATGGCTGGCAACTGTACCGTGAACTACGAAGGCAGGGCAGCATCGAAGCTCACTTGGGGAGAGCGCGTACTGATCATCAAGGCAGACGGTTCGGTCCTCATTCACCGTCGGTCTGGGTATGAACCAGTGAACTGGCAGCCTCCGAAGTGCCAGTTTCGCGCGGGTCTAGAAGACGGCAAGGTCCTCAGCATCTCGGCGATTCGTCAAGAGCCCAAGGAATCCCTCAAGTTGCTTTTCGACAATGTCACCGCCATCATGTCATTGACCTTGACTGACGAAGGCGAATTCGCCATGCATGTCACAGAGGAACAAATGAAACGTGCCATCATGCTTGACCCTTCACTCGTCGAACCCGGATTGAAGCTGATCTCTGAGGAGACAAAGATGGGAGACTCCGGATTCACCGACGTCTACGCAGAAGACGCTCAGGGGCGACTCGTTGTGATTGAGATCAAGCGGAACGCTGCCAGCCGCGAGGCCGCGCTTCAGCTGAACCGTTACGTCGAGACGCTTCGGAAGAGAGTCAACCGCCCCGTCAGAGGAATTCTGACGGCACCGGAACTACGATCGGGAACATCAACTCTCCTCGCGAAGCTTGGGTACGATTTCAAGGTGGTTTCACCAGAGAAGTGCTTCCAGATCTTGAAGCCAAGAACTGACGCTCGACTAACCGAGTTCCTCCGCTGATCTTTCCTAGAATGGTGAGAAGTGAACCGACCGATTCGTGTCAAATCCGGCTCTTCTTGAAGAGCGT
>CAZLHM010000064.1:0-7753 GCA_964559555.1 uncultured Candidatus Bathyarchaeia archaeon | reverse complement strand
AGCTCTAGGAGCCGATGAAGTAGCTAGGCGCCTGCGAGAGGGGGAACCTCCCATCTATGCGTATGTGATGAACCAAAGACTGTACATCAACCCGCAATGCCTTCGCAGCGGAGAAGAAAGGATGATAGTCTCCAGGCTTAGCAGGCTTCTGTCCGAGAAGCACCACGTGAACTCACGTGATTGAGCATTTTGTGCGGTCTCCTAGAACACACTCGCGGAACATGTCTCGCACGAACATCCACGAAAAACGGCTCCTGCGCATTCGCAAGACAGGAAAAGCCAAGCTTACCTAGACCAAGAGCACACGTACACAGACGAAGGGGGTTCGTCTCGAAGGAGAGCCGCGAATCCAGCTTGCCTGAGAGGCTCTACAAGGCGGATGCTTTCCGGCTCAGCAGACTGAACCTACCGGGGTGAGCCAAGCACGCTTGGACACACTACAAGTGGATGCCTAAAGTGGCTTCTCTCTGATGAAGTCTCAAACGCCTCAACTCACGGTGAGATCGTACCACAACTTTTCGTTTTCCGCGTGCGAACGTTCCCTCTTCAAGAAGCCGTCGTGCACCGTTCAGGGTACGTACTTCCTCACAACCTCGTCGATCGCAACCTCTAGCGTCGGATCGAGTGGTTCGGGCGTGTGCTCATTCATGATCCTTTGTTTCTTCTCTGCAGCGACCGAAAGGAGATCTAGGCTGTTCTTCTCCACCCAGCTGTCCCATCTGCTTCTACTGAGGATCGAGGGAAACCACTGCTCAGATCTCATGTGCTTTGTCGTGTGTGGTGTTGAGAGATAGCTGCCCGTGCGTGTTTGACGGATTACGTCAACAGCAAGCGTGTCGTCGTTGACCTTTATGCCTCTGACCAGACGCTTGACGTATCCGGCAATTTCGTCATCAATCACAAGCTGTTCTAGGCTGGCCCCTTGATCCGCCCCAGCTATTCCGAGGTGACCGAACATCTCAGCACCGGCCATAGCTGAAATGGCCATCGTTGCGGCCTTCTCAATTCCTGACTGAGCGTCAGGAACTATCGCGTCGGTAAGACCCGTATTCACGTGAACCGCAAACCCATACGAAGTACCAATCTGCGCTAGCGCGGCGGCCATAAGCGCCTGCTCGGGCGATCCGAAGGAAATATCTGCCGAACGCATGTCAGCGATATGACAGACTGCTCCATATTCGACGGGGATGCCCGGACACAGGATCTGCGCGATGGTCACGCCTGCAAGTATCTCTGCGTTCTCTTGCGTCACGGTCCCTGCTAGGGTTACCGGGCCAGAAAGCCCAGCTTGAACCATTGGCCCAAAGGAGATCGGTAGTCCTCTCTCACAGAAGATGCTTAGAATCTCAAGAGATTCTTGCGTGAAACGCAGAGGACTGGCGGGTTCGCAGAAGTACCAAGTCAGCGGTTTTTCCTTGAGCGTCTCGGCTCCACCCGCCACGAGGTCAAGAAGTTGAAGAACTCCTCTGGCCTCTTCAGGGTGCTCGATCCATGAGAAGATAACCTTCGAGCTGTTCTTGATCAGTTCCGCATAGACGCAGACTGCCCGTCCTGGGACTGGAAGACCGTCGGGAATGACCATAGCCCCGACGATGTTGATGTCCCCGAGCCCGTCACCAAGTCGAATGGCTTCAGCCAGGTCGTCGGTTGCGGGTTTTCTCCGAGCCCTCCTGATAGGGTCAACGAGCCACCTCTGCCCGGCGGAGGATAGGAAACGTAGCTCCCCGCTTCCGACTCGAACGTTCTTGGCGGGGTTCCTAGCATGAATGACATACCGTTTGGTGCTTCTCTGGATTGCCCCTTCGACGACCCTCTCTTCGAAAAGGACATTCGAGTTTGAGGTCTTCAACCCAGCGTTTCTGAGCTGTTTCAGAACGACGGGGTGGTTGACCTGTACCCCCACTTCCGACAGGATCTTCATGGAGCCACGCTTTATGATATCCACCTCGTCGTGGGTCAAGATTTGAAGCGGCGAGCCCAAGGCAGAAACTCCTCATTGAATGCGGTCGAATTGGAAGTCAGACCGCTCTCGGTATATAGCTCAGAGTGACTACCGAGCTCGATGGGAGAATCCGGCCGCCATGAGAAGCTTCGATCTAGTAGCCTTGGGCGAAGTCGCACTCGACTTGATACTCGCGGGAGTTGACAAGATCCCACGCCGCTGGTCGGACTTGGGGAGGGTCAAGGCTGCAGGTATCTTCACTGCAGGATCGGCCGGCTACGTGGCGCAATGCTACTCGAAACTTGGCGGGCGAAGTGCAATTGTCGGAAGAGTTGGCAACGACACAATCGGGAAGATTGTCATCGATGGATTCCGACAATGCGGTGTCTCTGTACACGGACTTGTTGTTGACAGGACCGTGCAGACTGAAGTGTCGACGGTCATCGTTTACGACGATGGCAACAAGTCTTCAGTTATATCTGAAGTACCTCCGGTCAAGCTTGATGAGCTCGATACGAGTTGCCTGAAGAGGGCAAGTGCGCTACACATCGGCGGCTATCTGGTCCTGCCTGATCTTTGGGGAAAGAGAACACTGCGTTGGATCAAGCTGGCCAAACATGAAGGTGCGATAGTGTCTCTCGATCCGCAGATGAGCGCCACTGGATCATGGAGAGAAGCTTTTCAAGGCATTCTTGAACACTTGGACGTGCTACTCCTGGACGAGGTCGAAGCGAGAAAGATCTCTGGCAAGAAGACCCCTTTGCATGCGGCAGAAAGTCTCTCACTGAGCGGGCCTCTCGTCGCACTGAAAGTGGGTAAGAAAGGATGCATTGTTGCAGATCACGGCAGAGTACTGCCGGTGAAGCCATTCAAAACCAACTCTATGGGTATCTCGACCATTGGCGCCGGTGATGCTTTCGATGCAGCGTTCATCTACGGATCTCTGCGGAATTGGAGCCGTGAGAAGACCGCTAGATTCGCAAACACTGTCGCTGCTCTGAGCACTACAAAACTCGGTTGTATTACAGCGATTCCTCGAGCCGAGACCGCTGCTGCGCTCGCAAGAGCATACTATTCCAAGGGCTAGCATTCACGAAGGCTTATACGGACACCGTTTCAAGATCTGATGCGTGCAGTTTCATGTGGCTCGATGTACATGTTCACCCACTCCTTCTCAAAGAACTGACCGACAAGAGGCCTCAGCTGCTGCGAGAGGCCGACGAGATCTTTGACCTGCGAACTTCACCTCAACCTTTGACGACTCTGCTCGGAGAGATGGATCTTTGCGGTATTGAACGAGCCGTATTGCTGCCCGTCAACTGTGAAAGATCGCACGGCAGCAAATTGCCTTCCAACGATGAAGTTGCTGAGATCGTCCGGCAGAACAAGGAGAGGTTTCTCGGTTTTGCGAGCGTCGACCCCAACATGGGCCAGGCCGCCCTCAAAGAGCTCCGTCGATCACACGACCAGCTTGGCCTGAGGGGGCTGAAACTCAACCCGGCGCTTCAGGACTTCGATCCGACCGGCCCGGCGGCGCTTGAGATCTACGCGGAAGCCGAAAATCTTGAGATGCCTGTTTTGATTCACACTGGCATGACTTTCTCGAAACGCTTCTCGATCGACCATAACCATCCTCTACCGTTGGATGGTGTTGCAAGGAAACACCCCAAGCTCAGGATCTGTCTCGCCCACATCGGCTGGCCTTGGCTCTGGGACACAGTGACAGTCGCCATGAGAAACCCCAACGTCTACGTTGACACGTCAGGGACCTTTGCAGGAACCCCTATGGAGAACATTCGTCAGGTCACCTCAGTGATTCCCGTACGAATGATCGAGAACGAACTCGCTGACAAGCTGATGTTTGGCTCAGACTATCCGCGCATAGAGATCAACAAAATGTTCACAGCCATCTCCTCACTTCCGCTGCGAAGGGACGTGCTCGAAGCAATCCTGAGGCAGAATGCTCTTGCCTTCCTTGGAGAGGACTAGGAGCGGCCAGCAGTTGAGATGTGTTGTGGAAAGGATCTTTGTGAAGTCACAGAGGGCCACCGAACTCATTCGCATAACGGACCAAGTGAAACGGGCGGCTGAAATGAGCGGACTGAAGAATGGCATGATCAACGTCTTCACACTGCACACTACAACGGCGATCACCATTAACGAGAATGATCCGAGCTTGGAGGAAGACATTGCGAGGTTCATGCTGAACGTTGTGCCTGAGGACGACTCGTACGGGCATCATCGGTTCTACAGAAGAGACGGGAGAATGGCCGTGAACGCTTACTCCCACATCCGCGCCAGTCTATTGGGGGCAAATGTAACTTTGCCATTGGAGAACGGCAGGGTCGTTCTTGGCGCTCGTCAGAACATCTACCTAGTCGAGCTTGACGGTCCACAAGTTAGAGGGCTGACCGTCCAAGTCTTGGGCGAATGAATCCGTTCGGTGACTCACGGAGCCGACGGTTGGACATAACTACTAGGAGTTGTCCGTAACCGAGCAAGTGATTCGATCATGTCGGTTGACAAGCTCGCTTTACTCGGCGGTCAAGCAGTCAAGCAAGACTCGTTTCCTCCCTGGCCGCAGTTCGACGAAAGAGAACGCAAAGCGCTCTTGGAAGTGCTCGAGAGCCGTGTCTGGTGGCGGACGCCAGGAACGCGGACACTTGACTTCGAGCGAGCATTTGCCGCGTATCATCAGGCAAAGCATGGAATCGCCGTAACGAACGGGACCGCAGCACTGGAAGGCGCACTGGCCGCCATCGGAGTCGGCCCAGGCGACGAAGTGGTGATTCCCGACTTCACTTTCATTGCTACAGCCAGCTCGGTTCTCGCTGCCGGAGCATTGCCTGTCCCCGTCGACGTGACCTCGGACACATATTGTATTGACACAGACCTCGCAGAGAAGGCGATTACCAAGAAAACGAAGGCGATCATCGCGGTACACATGGGAGGACACCCTGCAGACTTGGATCGCCTGACGGAAATCACGCGTCGACATGGTCTCCGTCTGGTCGAGGATAGCGCTCATGCACACGGCACGGAATGGAAAGGCCGTAAGATAGGCGCGATCGGAGACATAGGCACATTCAGTTTCCAAGCGAGCAAACTGATGACGGCAGGAGAGGGGGGCATCATCGTTACCGACGATGATCACTTGGAAAGACAAGCGCGCTCCGTCCACGATTGCGGCCGCATGCCGGGCGAATGGTTCTACTCACACTTCATCTACGGCTCAAACTATCGGCTCAGCGAGTGGCAGGGCGCAGTACTCAGCCAGCAGCTCACCCGCCTTGACCAGCAGGCCGCTATTCGAACACGCAACGCAGCGTACCTTGACCGCGCGCTGAGAGATATCGAAGGGATCACACCCCAGAGCCTTGATCCACGATGTACTCGCAACGGCCACTATGCGTACATTTTCCACTACGACAAACGAGCATTTGCAGACGTATCCATCAGTCAATTTGTGGAGGCGATCAATGCAGAGGGCATTCCGACTCAAGCAAGCTACCCGCCGATTCACGATGTGGGCGTCTTCCGGAGCGGTGAGTACCTCAAGAGACTCTGGCCCGAACAAACCAGTGTGGACAGGGCGGTCTTCAAGAGAGAGTTTCCGAACACTGCCCGTGCGGCATGGGAGACGGTATGGCTGCCGCATCCGGTGATCCTAGGCAGAGAAGAAGAGACAGAAAAGGTCGTAGAAGCTATCAGGAAGATACAGAGACACGCCAAAGAGCTGCTCTGAGCTGCTTCAGTGGAAATTTGTGTAGAGAGCTGACGACTGCGGTTAGTCACGGAGCCATGGTCGTTGTCACATATCTTGTCAGGTTGCGGGGCTGATCTGGGTTCAGACCTCTTTTGAGCGCGTAGTAATACGCGAACATCTGCATTGGAATCATAGAGAGAAGCGGCGCAAACTCCACGAGAATCCTATCGGGCATACGGATCGAATCAGGATAAGTGTCAACGATCTCCGGCACGTTCGAGATCGGAACCACACTTGCGCCTGTTGACGTTATCTCTTTGAGCAGCGTTGTCTCTTGACGAACTGACCTATCCTTCTGGACGACCGCGAACACCTGGATACCACGGTCAAGCTCCGCAAAGGGACCGTGCCTGAACTCCATTGAATGATACGCTTCCGATGCGGAATAGGATGTCTCACGCAGCTTCAGAGCCCCTTCAAGGCACGCGGGGAAGTCTGCGCCTGCTCCGAGATATATGAAGCGAATCATCTTGTCGCTCTTGTCTGCGATCTTCTTCGCCTGATCTTCTACGGTCCGAACAACTTCTTCAGCACACTTGCAAAGTTGACCTAGTTCAGACTCGAAGTTGTTGGACACGGCCAAACCGCGAAGTCTTGCTAATTCCACGCCGAGCAACATCGTACACAGGGCGCTTCCCGTGAAGGTCTTTGTCATTATCGTACTCTGCTCGTTAGGTATCCTCGTGTCCAGACAGTGATCGCTCTCATCACCCATCGTGCTTCTGGGATCTGAAGTGACCGCAACCGTTGGAATCTTGCTCTTGATCGCCTTGCGTGTCGCCTCCAGGGTTTCAGATGTTCTCCCTGATCGTGAAAGAGCTATCAGAATGGGCGAGGGCACGCCTGACCTAGGAGCAAACCACAGAAACTCGGACGACGGAAGGGCTACGGCGGCAAGGCCTAGGCTGTATTCAAGGTAGAACGCTCCGATCATTGCCGCATAGTATGATGAACCACAACCGATGATGTAGTGAGTCTCGGGGCGGTTTCGCTGCCAGGCTTCGCGGACGATCTTCCGTATCTGCGGCCTAGTCTCTTCGACAATTCTCTTGAAAGCCTCTGGCTGTTCACGTATCTCGCGGATCATGTGATAGTCGTGCAGGCTCGGATTCCCAGCCATACGTTCCTGAAAGGGAGTCAAGTCTAATCCTCTCGGATCGACTCCCAGGAGCCCGTCTTAGCCGACCTGTACGCGGCCTCGATGATCTTGCTCACCTGATACCCGTCATCGAAAGTCTCCAAGCCTTTCTCGCCGGATCTCACAGCCGAAACGAAATGCCTCATCTCATCGACGAAACCAAGAGTTCTGTGCTCGCCTAGCGCTGGAAAGACCCGACCTCTTTTGATTTCAGTTGTCTCTGTCACGGTTTCGTTGATTCCGACTAGTTTCGTGACGCCCTCAGCTGTGAAGAGACTGATTCCCGCTTCTCGTGAGATGTTTGCATACATAGACCCGTTTCCTCCGTGTATCTCGAAGCGGAGATCAAGACCTCCGCGTGTTACCCATGTGCACTCTGCCTGGGATAGCTCGGAGTCCTTGTACTTCACAAGGATGAGGCCGCTGTCTTCGACCATCGTGGAGTACGCGACCTTCGTGGTCCAACCGAGAACGGATAGAGGCTTCTTGCCGATTAGAAAACGAGCGAGTTCTACCGCGTGCGCGCCGAGTTGGAGTAGTGGTCCTCCTCCCGAGGATGCGGGCTCAAAGAACCAGGCAGAATGCTGACCCATCTGTGCCTCTCTGCATCTTATCCAGAATACTTGACCGAGGATTCCTCGATCGATGAGATCCTTTGCTTTTGATATTTGTGGAATGAATACTTGGTTCTCAGCGTAGAAGTGTTGAACACCGTGTTTCTTGACGGTGCTAAGTATTTCCTTTGCTTCTTCTGCGTTTCGGGCAAGGGGCTTCTCGCAGATCACGTTCTTGTGGTTCTCTGCAGCCAGACGCGCGGCTGAAAGATGGAGGAAGTTCGGAAGTGCTATGTCCACAAGCTCCACCTCGGGGTCTGCACAAAGCTTTGCGATCCCATCATCTCCATGGA
>CAZLHM010000063.1:0-7826 GCA_964559555.1 uncultured Candidatus Bathyarchaeia archaeon | reverse complement strand
ACTCACCGAGGATGTTCACAACGGCGACAAGGTGAGCCTTCTGCTTCCAGTCTTGGGGGGCTGCGAACGAGGGAGGAAGTTGCTGGTGGCTATGCAGGCAAGCTGCTTCACGCAGTTTCGTTAAGCCGGAGCCATCGGGTGGAGTCGCTGCCGCTTTGAGAGTCACGACTCTCACAGATGATTGTCTGATGCGATCAAGCAACAGAACCGGTCCCCGATTGACTAATATTGTCTGTCAGCTGAGTCACCAATGGAAGCTGACTTGTCGTCGAGTATGGTGATTGCAGGAGTTCTCAGCCGCATCAAGAGCGAAGAATTAAGGGGACCAACACGAGTCACTCAAGCAGCACTGAGGGCCCTAAGCGAGGCTTCTCGAAACTCAAGCTGTTCCTCTCCTAAGGAATTCTTGGAGGAACAATCGGCTTTCGGTGATCTACTTATCAGAACGCGTCCAACAGCAATCCTGTTGGCTAACGGGGTCCGATTGGTGATGGATGCGATCAACAAAGGTGTAAGTGAGGGGCTGACAGTATCCGCGCTTAAGGAGATCGTCTCGAAGACAGTTGATTCTTTCCTAGCTGAGATGCAGAGGTCCATCGATCAGATCGGGGAGATTGGAGCCAGAAGGCTACGCAGTGGAGATACGATTCTTTGCTACGGCCATAGCACTTCCGTCCTGTCCATCGTTGCCAAGGCTCAAGAGCAAGGGAAGAATCTGAAGGTTATCGTCAGCGAAGCCCGCCCAGAGCTTGAAGGACGCTCCATGGCAAAGGAGTTTCTCAAGCTCAACGTACCAACAACAATGATCATCGATTCGGCCGTATCATATTTCATGAAGGACGTGGACCGGGTACTCACGGGCGCGGACGCTGTATCTGCAAACGGCGCGGTCGTCAACAAGATAGGCACCTCCACAATAGCCGCTATCGCTCATTACTCTCGCGTAAACGTCTTCGTGGCGGCTAGCGTATACAAGTTCAGCCCTGAGACAATACTGGGTGAGCCGGTCGAGATAGAAGAACTAGATCCGTCTCTAGTCGTCCCGAAGGAAATAATGCCACAGTTCAGAGGCATGCAAATACGCAACCCCGCGTTCGATGTCACTCCCCCCGAGCACATTGACCTGATCCTCACAGAGAGAGGTGTCATTCCACCACAGGGAGCGATCATGATACTTCGCCAGCATGAAATGCTCCCTCTCAGCGCTAATACTCCGAGCCCGTAATGTCAAAGCGCCATGAGGTAGTGCAGATGAGCAAGTCTACGATTCCGGCTGAAGTCAGGCAGATCGCCGAAGACATCAGAGAAATGAAGATCAGAGGCGCCGGGGAAGTGGCAAGGTCCGCGGTGCGTGCTCTTACGATCATGTGCCAAGCGTCCCGAGCGAGCAACATCGAGGGATGGTGTGATGACCTTCGAGCAGCCGCCTTGGTATTACTTGAGACGAGACCAACCGCAGTCTCGCTTCCAAACGCAATACGGTACGTCATGCATCGAGTCAACCAAGCTCGTCAGCAAATCCAAGACCTAGAGAAGCTTCGCTCAGCGGCAATCAAGGCGGGAGAGGAGTTCATCGAGAACTCAAACACAGCGATCGAACGGATTGGCGAGATCGGAGCCCGTCGGATCAAGGACGGCGACGTAATCATGACCCACTGCAACAGCTCAGCAGCAATCTCAGTGATAGAGACTGCGTGGGGCATGGGAAAGCGTATTCATGTCTTTGCGACGGAGACACGGCCGCGATTTCAGGGTCGAATAACTGCCGGCATTCTTGGCAGGCATGGAATTCCCGTAACAATGATCGTTGATAGCGCAGCGAGATACTTCATGAAGGAGATCGACAAACTGATCGTGGGGGCTGATGCTGTTACCGCAAACGGAGCGGTAGTCAACAAGATCGGCACCTCAATGATCGCACTGGCCGCGAAAGAGTCTAACGTGCGAACCTTCGTAGCCGCGGAGACGTACAAGTTCAGTCCTGAGACCATGATCGGAGAAGTCGTCGCGATCGAGCGACGACCAACAGAAGAGGTCATGAGCGACGACGAGCTACGCAGGTTACAGAATGTCGAAGTCCGGAACCCCTCTTTCGACGTTACGCCTCCAGAATACATCGACTTGATAATCACGGAAAGAGGAATAATTCCTCCACAAGGAGCGATCCTAGTCCTTCAAGAGGTAATGGGTGCCATTACGCCGGAAGAGCTAGAGGAATACAGGACTTTCACTCTCGCTGAAGTCGACTAGCGATGGCAAGTCGGGCTACTTCCTTGGGCCATGCTGAAACCTTATTCATGCGAAACTAAAACCAAGACTAGCGTGCGCAGATTGAAGATCATTGGAGGAAGCGCAGGCCGCATATTGGGGACTCTGGTTGCCCGCGAACTTGGGTTAGGGCTCACAGGCGCTGAGATTAGGAGATTTCCAGACGGAGAGAAGTATCTCCGCATCACTGAAGATGTAGCGGGTCAAGACATCGCAATTATTCAATCAGTTCATCACACCCCTGACGATCTCTTGTTCGAATACTTCCTGCTGTGCGACACCGTCAAAGACCTAGGTGCCAAGAGAGTGATCGCGGTTTTCCCATACTTCGCATACGCAAGACAGGACAGCCGCTTCAATTCCGGAGAGGCCATCAGTTTCAGAACCGTCACGAAACTCATCGAAGATGTTGGAACATCAGAGGTCTTCTCGGTTGACATGCATCAGCATCGTGTCGAGCATGCAAGTGACCTATTCAAGATCCCGGTTCATAACCTGACCGCAGCTCCGCTTCTTGCTGAATACGTTAGCACGACCATCCCGCTTCACAGGCCAGTAGTCATAGGGCCAGATGAGGAATCGGAACAGTGGGTATCAGCCGCTGCCAAAGTAATCAGCGCCGACCACGATGTGCTGGAGAAGAGGCGCCTCGGTGACGAGAACGTCGAAATAAGGACGAAGGGACTCGATGTCCGAGACAGGGATGTCCTTCTCATCGACGACATCATTAGTACAGGCGGAACAATAGTGGAGGCCAGCAAGATCCTTCTGACACAAGGGCCGAGACGCGTACTGGTTGCATGCACTCATCCGATATTGGCTCATGATGCTCTGGCGAAGATTTACGCGTCGGGAGCACAGACCGTTGTTGGGACCAACACTGTTCCCAGCCCAATAAGCTTCGTCTCAGTGGCACCACTGATTGCCAGCGCGATCAGGAATCTCTAACGTGAAACCCGCCTAGCTCCGCCCGGTGCAGGGGCCAGCTCTAGACAAGATTTTTCTCGCTCGCCCTGCTCGTACTGATCGAGTCTATTCGAAATTGTCGAAGTTCGAAGCGGGAGTAAGTCCGTATTCCAAACGATACCTTGAGCTCGGCTACACGCCGGAAGAGACCGAGCTATTGATCGCATTCAGGGTCACGCCCCGTTCAGGCACCTCGATCGAGGAGGCAGCATCAGCGATTGCCGCTGAGTCATCGGTAGGAACTTGGACTGAGGTAGAGCTGGGAGATGAGGAGAAGTACAGCAAGTTCAAGGCGAGAGTGTATCGTATCGACGACAACATCGCCTACACTTCCTATCCTTTGGTCCTATTCGAGGAAAACAGTATACCGAACATTCTCAGTAGCGTAGTGGGAAATATCTTCGGCTTCAAAGCGGTAAGCGCTCTCCGAATCGAGGACATGCGTATTCCATTACCATTGGTCAACACTTTCCTCGGCCCGGCATTTGGGATTAATGGAGTGAGGAAGGTTCTTGGCGTGAAAGATCGCCCCATGACTGGTTCCACGGTGAAGCCGAAGCTCGGCAATAGCCCAAAGGAGCATGCGTACGTCGCGTACAATACGTTGCGCGGCGGAATAGACACAGTCAAGGATGACGAGAATCTCAACAGCCAGAGCTGGAGCAACTTCTACGAGAGAGCAGATGAGACGCTCAAGGCTGTTGAGAAAGCGGAGAAGGAGACTGGCGAGAGCAAGGGTTGGTGGGCAAACGTTACCGCAGGCGATACCGAAGAGATGCTAAAACGGTGCAAGTACGTCGCCAAGAACGGTGGGAAATTCGTGATGGTCGACTACCTAACTGTTGGATTCGCGGCCACGGCCTCGCTCAGGAAGCTCACAGGGGAACTGGGCTTGGCCCTCCATTGTCACAGAGCGATGCACGCAGTGATCGATCGCCAATCAAACCACGGCGTGGAGTTCAAGGTCTTAGCGAAATGGGCTCGCCTAGTCGGGGTCGATCACATCCACACTGGAACAGGCGTCGGCAAGTTGGAAGGCGAATTCCAAGATCTCAAGGACAGATGCAACCTGCTACGCAAGAGCTACACGCCCAAAGAAGGTGGCCTGTATTTTGATCAGCCTTGGGGCGACATCAAAACCGTCGTCCCAGTAGCCTCAGGAGGCCTGCATCCAGGACATGTCTGGAAGGTCTACGAGACCTATGGGAAAGACGCGTTCTTCCTGTTCGGAGGGGGCTGCCACGGACACCCGGCCGGTAGCTTCGCGGGAGCCAAAGCCGTAAGGGCTGCTGTCGAAGCCGCCGCAGCAGGGGTGAGCCCTCAGGAGGCAGCCCAGAAGAGCAAGGAATTGCAGCAAGCCATCGAGCTTTGGGGCGGAGTGACTTTCTGAGAGTCGCTCGCTAATCAGACCCGGTAACTCGACTGACTCCGTCACTCAAAACTCTGTTTCAATCGCTCTCCGGCCAAGTCCAGCGCCTTTTCAACTGCCTTCTTCGGGTCGCTCTCGGAAAGAACTCGCACGCTCCGACGTTCGTCGATGTAGGTCTCCCTCACTCGATCCGCGATACCCCCGCTTCCCTCAAGTGCGATAATCGGCTTTGCTTTCAAGTAAGCGGCGCATGTTTCAATGAGCGCTCCGGCTCCACCGCCGATTAGGATCACGGCATCAGCACTGTAGGCAGTGACGAAATCTCGTGCCCATCCAATTCCGGTCGCAATTACCACGTCACAGTAGGGATTTGCGTACCTCATTTCATCTTGAGGAATTATGCCCACCGTGATTCCTTGATTGTCTCTTGCGCCCTTGCACGCGGCTTCCATCACTCCGCGAAGCCCGCCAGTCAAGAGGACCGCATTACGCTTCGCTGCTTCAGCCCCCACTTCGTACGCCAATCGACGAGCTCCCTCCGTGCAGTGATCTTCTGCTGATCCGATCACCATAAGCTGAAGTCTCCGAGATGTTCTATCACTCAAACCGTGATCTCCTCTCTGGGTCCTATGTGACAAGGTCTCGGTAAAGTGTGACTCACTCGATATAGCTTCGCCTTGAGGGATGCGCCATGAACTCTCTATACGGCAAGGTTATCAGAGATCCATTCCAGTTGGACTTCGAGCAAAACCGATGACCTCCACAGTGGAGACTCCAAGAATCATTATTGTGGAGGATCTCTGCAAAGGCTGCGGGATCTGCATCGACTTCTGCCCAGCCAAGATACTCAAGACAAGCAGACGCATGACAAAGAAAGGCATCTTTTCTCCTGAGGTCATCGACCCAGTCAAGTGCACAGCCTGTCGCATCTGTCAATACTACTGTCCGGATTTCGCAATATTCATCGAAGGGAGGCCTACGGCATCGCACTGACAAAACCAGGCACACACTTCATGCAAGGAAACGAGGCATGCGCGTTAGGCGCCGTCGCCGCTGGATGCAGGTTCTTCGCGTTCTACCCGATCACTCCGGCCGGGGAGATTGCCGAGAAGATGTCTGAGCTTCTCCCAAGGGCACATGGCGTGTACATACAGATGGAGGATGAGATTGCGTCGATAGGTAGTGTCATCGGAGCTTCGTGGACTGGTGTGAAGGCGATGACGGCTACTTCAGGCCCAGGTTTCAGTCTAATGCAGGAGAACATCGGTTACGCGGTGATGACCGAGACTCCATGCGTGATTGTAGATGTTCAGAGGGCAGGCCCGAGCACGGGAATTGTCTCAGCTCCTATGCAGGGCGATGTGATCCAAGCCAGGCATGGCAGTCACGGCGAGTATGAGATCATCGCGCTGGCTCCATCATCGGCTCAAGAGATGTTTGATGCGACCATTCGCGCGTTCAATCTCTCGGAGCAATACAGAACGCCCGTGATCGTTCTGGCAGACGAGACAGTTGGTCATATGCGTGAAGAGGTTGTGATTCCTGAAGAAGGATCTATCAAGATCGTCAACAGAAGACTGCCATCCGGCATGGAAGAGGCCTCAAAGGGTTTCCTCAGCGCATCAGTGGCTCCGATGCCTATCTTCGGGAGAGGTTTCTCAGCACATGTCACTGGTTCATCACATGATGAGTATGGAAAGCGAGAGGCCAGCGCTCCTGAGGCGATGGACAAGATCGTGAGAACGATCAGTGAGAAGATAAAGGCCCACATGGACGAGATCTCCGAGACCGAGGAGGTGCAGCTAGAAGACGCAGATACCGCGCTTGTCGCATATGGAAGCTGTGCTAGAACCGCACAGCATGTCGTGAAGCAAGCACGTCAGAGAGGCGCGAGAGTAGGTCTGCTCAGGCCGGTTGGCTTGTGGCCATTCCCCGAGAAGAGAATACGACAGGCACTGGGGAGGGTTCGCAGGGTGATCGTCTTGGAGAACAACCTCGGGCAACTGTACCCTGAAATTGAGAGAACGGCGCCCGAAGGCGCTGATACACTCTTCCTCCCTCCGGAAACGATCGCAACCTTGCACAGACCTACCTACGTCTTAGAGCATGTAATGCGGGGCGTGAAGTAGAGCTGACAGGTCAAGACCTCCATCCGCTGTCCAAGTACCTTAGAAAAGGTGCCCAGCCGCATACCCATTGCTCAGGATGCGGGAATGGGATCATAGCCCAGTCGTTTCTGAGGGCTGTCGACGAACTTGGGATAGACAGAAAGAAGCTTGTATGTGCAGCGGGAATCGGATGCAGTGGTTGGATTCCCAGCCCGTTCTTCGACGTTGATACTCTCCATGTCACGCACGGAAGGCCAATAGCGTTCGCTACGGGAGTGAAGCTTGCCTGCCCAGACCTTGAGGTCGTGGTCTTCACTGGCGATGGTGACTGCTCAGCGATCGGCGGAAACCATCTGATACATGCGGCTCGTAGAAACATCGGAATCAAGGTGATCTGTGTCAACAACATGATCTACGGAATGACAGGAGGAGAGGTAGCCCCCACGACGCCCCGAGGAGTCAAAACAACAACCACTCCTTTCGGAAACTTGGAGAGGCCATTTGATCTATCTAGACTAGTCGTGGCCGCCGGAGGCACGTATGTTGTTAGATGGACGACCTACCATGTCGCTAGACTCGTCGCCGCGATGAAGAAAGCCTTGACTAGGAAAGGCTTCGCGTTCGTTGAGATCCTGTCACAATGTCCAGTCCACTATGGACGAAGGATCGGCATCACCAATCCCGTCGAGATGATGCGGTGGTTCCAGAAACAATCCCTCACCATAGAGAAAGCTCGCGAGATGAGTGACCAAGAGCTGTCTGACAAGTTCGTCGTGGGAGAGTTCATCGATATCGAAGCACCTGAGCTGACTCAGCTGTATGCGCAACTCTTTGAGGCCGCTGCGAGTGAATCGAACTGAAGTGATAATCGCCGGATTCGGCGGTCAAGGTGTCATCTTGGCAGGGATTGTACTGGGCCACGCTGCAGCAGTGTACGAAGGAAAGAAAGCCGTCCAGACTCAGTCGTACGGCGCCGAGACAAGAGGCGGAGCGGCACGGTCAGAAGTTGTGGTTTCGACCGAGAAGATTGACTATCCAAAAGTGATTTCGGCTGACATCACGATCACGATGTCGCAAGAGTCGTTCGATAGATACGGAGTCAACTCCAAACCCGG
>CAZLHM010000062.1:0-7837 GCA_964559555.1 uncultured Candidatus Bathyarchaeia archaeon | reverse complement strand
ACCATCGAGTGAGACAAGGATCGTCTCAAACTTGTTGACGTACTCCGGTTCAAGTTTGCTCAGCAGGAGCCCGTTCGTTTGAATTGCATATCTGCCAGTCTTGAGTTCATCCATGATTTCCCGCAGCTTATCCATCCGAAGGAGTGGCTCGCCGCCGTAGAACACAAGCACTGGATCTTGATCTCTGCGCAAGAATTTCAGCAGCGCCTCCGTATCGTAGGCTATCGAGCTCGGCAGTGAGTAATCGACCGCAAGGCCATGAAAATCACTGCCGAAGTCTTCACAGGACTTCCCGTAACAGTATCTACACTTGAGGTTGCAGTTATTGGTCAGCGTCACGTAGAAATGCACTCTGAGCGTCTCCTAGTGTCCTCTCTGCAGCAAATGCCTCTGATGGACTGGCATTTGATCGTGGCTGATTTAGGAGTTGCATCGCGTAGCGGTCGAGATTCTCGGTCTATACTCCTCATTCTAGTGTGAGAGTTCAAAAGAATCTCAGGATCGCCCAGATCGTGTTCTGGACGCTCATTCTTGCTGCGTCATTGCGTGGCCGGTCATGTCGATTTCGGTCGTCTCTTTCGCCGTGTCGAAGACCATGCAGGTGACGGTCTTTTCGATTCCTCTGACAGTCCGGAGCTTGTCAACCACGAATTTGCCAACGGCGTCGATGTCTGTCGTCTTGACCTTGATGAGCAGATCCCAATCGCCACTGATTATGTGAACCTCCTGAACCTCAGCAAAAGTAGCTACCTCCTTTGCAACCTCTCTTTGCGACAAAGTGGTCTCGGTGCCTCCCGATGAACGGTATGAGAATGTGGCTAAGACGAACGCGGTGGCGGTGAAGCCCAACTTGGGCGCGCCCAAGATCGCTGTGTATCCTCTGATGTAGCCGAGCTCCTCCATTCTCTTGATCTTCGCGTAGACCGTTGTGACAGGCATGTTGAGATTGATTCCAAGCTCCTTGGCCGTCTTCTTCGAGTCTCGTTGTAGGGCATCCAACAACGCGATGTCCGATGGGTCGAGCTTCATGTTCGGTCCTGTAATTCTTACATCCAACTGCGCGGAAAAGGATAACGCTCTGTGAAAAAGACAGCAAAATCGGACAAAATCTATCAAGGTGACTGCGAGAGCAGGCGTAGTCTTTGCGCAGGCTTGAGGATCCAGAATGCTCGCAGAGTCTTTCAAGACCCTCGGCGATCAGGCATCCCAAGATGAGAACTATCCTTTCAATCCAAGCAACCATCTGCGACGCGCTCAGAGAATCTCCAGCCGAGCAAGAATTTTGATGACCATTGAGCTAAGCCAAAATGACTTCCGCCGAATGCCGTTAGTCTTGCCTCTGAAGTAGTCTGAGCATTGCGCTGTTGAGAAATGCTACCCAGCTGAAGTTTCGCATACGAAAGGGGCAACCATATCCTGCTCGAAGCCTGCTTCATTCATTCAGTATCAAGAGGCGCGAGCAGGCAACGGTCCAGCAGGGAGAATTGACTCTGGTTCTGTACGTCACTTGTGGCAATGCACTATCGTCGTTGTTCCGAGGAGACGATTGAAATGAAGAGATATGTCATAATCGGTAGTGGACCAGCTGGAGCTACAGCTGCAGAAACACTCAGAAAGTTGGACGATGAAAGCCGAATGACTGTTGTGACAGCTGAGGCCTATCCTTACTACAAGAGGGAGCGCATAGCTGGTCTAATTTCCGGTGATGAAACCGAGGAAAGCCTCTTCGAGAAGGGCAAGGATTTCTACCAGAAAATCAGAGCAGAGCTGGTTAGTCGCCGCGTGACAGGGGTCTCCACTGAGAAAAACCAGCTGATACTGGACGACGATTCGACAATCGACTATGACTCTCTTCTCATCGCGTCTGGGGGAAAACCGATCCCACTGCGTTCGCAGGGCGCCGAACTTGAGGGTATTTCTGCACTGTACACCATTGACGATGCCAAGAGAATCTCCAAACTGGTTAAGGAAGCAACCAACATCGTCGTTGTGGGAGGAGGAACAATCGCAATGAAAGTTGTTCCCATATTCAGAAGAATCGGCTTGAAAGCCACCTTAGTTGAGAAGGCGGACGGCCTTTGGCCTACAGCGCTTGATAAGAAGGCCTCGGAAATCCTAGAGAGCAATCTTAGAGAGGACGGTGCAGAAGTGGTACTTAACGAAGAGATCGCTGAGCTACAGGGTAAAGGTGGCAGAATCCAATCGGTGAGTTTGAAGAGTCAACGAAGACTTCCATGCGATCTTCTCCTTCTTACGACGGGAATGCGACCAAGTGTAGATTTTCTGAAACGGAGCGCAATAAGGCACGATCTAGGTGTGCCAGTAGATCATCACATGAGGACTAACATACCAAACGTCTACGCTGCAGGAGACGTAGCTCAGGTTCCAGACCCTCTACTCCAAGCGCCTGCACTACACCCAACATGGGACTACGCTGAAGAACAAGGCGAAATTGCCGCGAACAACATGGTCGGAGTGGCAACAGAGTATGAAGGGGCAGTACCTTTGTTCTCACTAGGTCTTTACGATATTGGAGTCTTGGCCGCAGGTATCAGTCAGCCACAGGCAGATTTCGAAGAACTTTCCGCGTTCTCCCCGCAGGCGAGTTCCTACAGGAGGTTCCTGTTACAGCGAGGAAGGCTTGTCGGTGTAACGCTCATAGGTAAGGGGCTAGGCACGAAAACGTTGAAGCCACAGCTCAAGAAAGCTCTCTTGAAGACGGTCGACGTAGGCGCCTCGAAGACAGATCTTTTGAAAGAAAACTTCGATTTCAGTTCGCTCTTGAAGGAAACCTGATTCTTGTTCTAGGCAGGACGGTCTTCTCCTTAGCAGTATCGGGACAAGTTATATCCCGTCTTACCGCCAGAATCTTTCATGGAGAGTTGAGAACATGACAGTAGTGGACTGGATTGACATTCTGTACATGACCTACGCGGGCTTGGTCTTTGTCTTCATGGCTTACTTCGCGTACAAGCTCACTACGCCGAGATCGAAGTGACGAGCCATGGTCAGGATTGAGAAACAGGAGAAGCGATACCTGTACCTTCTGATCATTATCGCGATAGTCATTAACGCTGTAACTATCTCCCCTCTTGTTCCGTCGCAGAGATGGCTTTTTTGGTCGCAACCCGCCCCGACGAAAGTATTCTACATCACGATAGATGATTACAAATTCACGCTGCCCTCGAGCGGCATTACGATAAAGGTCGGCGAACCGGTAAAGTTCGTCGTGACATCTCACGATGTGACCTACGGCTTCGGGGTGTTCCACAAAAACGGCCGGATGCTCTTCCAGATTCAGGTACTACCGAACTACACCAACGAGATCATCTGGGTCTTCGACGAACCAGGCGCCTACACCATTAGATCAACAGAATACTCGGGCCCGGAACACCCGTTCATGATTCTTCGAGACGTGATAACGGTGGTACCCTAACCATGTCCAAGACAACTATGACTCTTCAAGTGCTCAGCCTACGCTACGCCGTCGTCGCCGTGCTCTTTCTGGCTCTGGCGGGCATAGAGGGACTGTTCATGCGAACTCAGCTATCAAACATCTCGCTCACGATCCCAGATCTCATAACGATCCCGATGGCGCCGGAACACTACTACGCGATGCTTACTGCCCATCCTCTAGTGGGCGCGTACGGTTGGGCCTACTTAGCTGTCTTCTCGGCCTTCTACTACCTCGTGCCGACATTGATCAAGAAACCTCTCTACAGCCTCAGACTCGCCAACGCGCACATGTGGATGCACATCGTAGGCTTGCTGACCGTGTGGTCCGCAGGCTACTTCCTAAGGTTCGGGTCACTGTACACGGTCTACTGGCCTCTCCCAGTGGCGCGCTTCCCGCCGATCAGCGTCGTCGTCTTCGCTGTCGGTCTCGCTCTGGTTGAGTTCTCAGTGCTATGTTTCATCTTTAACCTCTTTGCCACGGTACTGAAGGGGAGCCAGTCGAACCCGCTGCCAAGAGGAGCAGCGCTTCGCGGACTCTTGATGGCGTCCTTCGGCTTGGACAGCATCGCACGTGTGCTTAGAGGCCCGTTTGGACGGAGAACAGCCCTCAATGGAGGCTCGCACGGGCCAAACCCTGAACCCCTGCCAGTCTTCGTCGTAGCGGTCATGCGCGGATCCATCGACGCCACACTGAACGCCGTCGTGCTCACAGGCGCCGGGATTCTGATGCTTGTCTTCACGCTTCCAAAGCTGTTCGTCGGACTGACGCTTGATCCTCTGATCGTGGATCCATTGGTCTACAAGAATGTCTTCTGGTGGGGCCTCGACATGATCGCTGACGGCGATGTGCTCATCTGGGTGGCTGGAACACTTTACTTGCTTGCACCCATACTCGCAAACAGGCCGCTGTACGGAGAGCAGGTCGTTCGGTACGTCATCCTGACCGACCTCATCGTGTCGATGGGCGTTTGGAGTCACCACCTGCTTTCGGACAGGCCGCAGCCTGATTGGATGAGACTCCTGTCTGGACAGTTCGTAACTTGGGGCGAGTTCTTCACAATGGGCTTGTCGTTCTTTGCGGTCCTAATGACCCTGTGGCTGGCGAGGCCGCTGAAGTTCAGTATGCCGTTGAAGTTCATGCTCGCGGGCATAATGGGCTTCGCTCTGGGTGGCGGCTCAGGTCTTCTCCAAGCGAACTTTGCAGTCAACCTGATCATGCACAACACTCAGTGGGTTCCGGGCTTCCACATCCATCAGATGCTACTCACGGGCCTGAGCAGCATACTCTTCGCTGCGATCTATGCACTTCTTCCTATGCTCACAGGCATAGGAATGAAGAGCGAGCGGCTCAGCAACCTACACTTCTGGCTCTGGACCATCGGAGGCGTCGGTATGGCATTCTCCATGGGCTTTGCATGGAGGGACGGCATGCTTCGACGTACGCTCTATCCAGGAGTTGACATGTACCTGCCCTACATGAATGGCGCGATGTTTTTCGGTCTGCTCCTAGCGTTCGGCTTCATAGCCTTCCTGGCAAACCTCATTCGCACATACGGCCTCAGGACCCTCATCGGTCTCTTCATCCCGTCCATCGCCAAACCGAAATAGCCCTAGCCAATGCATGCCCGCTTGACGAAAGCGCGTCATGATCAGCCGAGTGTGCCATCCAATCATCTCTGAAATCATTGCCGCGAGATTTTGGGTCCGCGTGTGTCCAAGCGTGTGAATTTTGTCGGCAGGCTTTCTTGACCAACATGCAGACAACAGAGGAAAGGCGAAGATAAACAGATCTTGGTGATCCAGATCTAAATCTCGGGTGCGAAGAGTGTCATAGCGCTCTGCTGTACTTGGTCAGTTCTTCGTGGCCCTTGTCTGTGATTGCGACGGTATCCTCAATCCTCACGCCGAAATCTCCTAGATACAATCCGCAGTTTCCGATCGATATGACCATGCCAGGCTTGAGATCATCTTTGGGTTCCTCGCCGTGGAAGAAAGCGTGTCCAGCAGGCAGAGGAGGCTCTTCGAACTCCAACCCGACTCCATGTATCGGAGGTCCTACGAAGTACTCTTCGTATCCTTCCCTCTCAAACGTATCATGCATGATGTTCTCTAGTTGCGTCATCGTCGTACTCGGGCCGGCAGCCTGCACCGCTGTCCTCTGCGCTATCAGGTATGCGTCAAAGGCTTTGCGTTGCTTCTCGGAGGGTTTTCCAGCACATGTTGTCCTGCAGATATCTGCGTGATAACCGTCGACAGTAGGGTGAAGGTCGACCATCACTATGTCTCCTTTCTGTATCTTCCTTCGGCTTACTACTCCGTGAGCGATCGAGGATCTTGGGCCTGAGGCAACATAGGTCCTGAAGAATTCTTCTGCGCCATTTTTCCTCATCACATATTCGGCTTCTCCAGCAACTTCAGTCTCTCTTACGCCAGATTTCACCGCCCTGACCGCGGCAGCCATTGCCTTATCGGCAACTCGGGCTGCCTTCCTAATTCGCGCGATCTCTTTAGTCGATTTCACAATTCTGAGATCAGTCATTATCTCGGTTGCGTCAGCAAATTGCAGTGATTCTGGTTTTGCGTGTGGATGCTTGAACATCTCTAGCATTGAGACCTTCAACCAAGTGTTCTCCGCTCCAACCTTTCCCTTCTCTAGCCCGAGCTCCTTCCAGACATGCATCAGCGAATGGAGCATCCCGACCTCATCTTCAAATCCGAGGATATGCTCGGACGCGCAGCTCTTCCCTGTGTCTTCAAGATCGGTCTTCGGAACTGCCACGTACGTGGCTCCGGTTCTCGCTATTATCGCGAAAGCGCACAGCCTGCCGTCTCCAACGAGGTAGCTCATGTTCTGAGGCTTTGTCAGGAGAATCGCATCGAAGCCGGCCTTCTCCATCAATTCGCCGGCACGGCGGACCCTTTCTTTGAATATCTGACTGCCGACAAGGCTGCCTACGATATAGGTGTGCTCTATCACGCTGACACCAGCTACGGCACGATCTACGCGGGTTTGATGAACTTCTCTGGGTTCCTGTCAAACTTTTGCTTGCACATCTGGGAGCAGAAGTAGTACGTCTTCGCCTTGTAGTCAGACTTCCACTTCGCTGTCTTCTCATCTATTTCCATGTTACAGACAATGTCCAATACCATACAGAATCCTCGTTGCACATTTTTCCGTGATGAGGCAGATCAGTATTGCTATTGGCACTTGACTGTAGGCGGCTCTCGTGCTCCTTGGCACGTGTTTCGATGAGCTTCGCCCTATTTGCTGTGCTTCTTTGCCTGTTGTTGTTTCTTTTGGATCCTGTCAGCTCTCGAACCTGATCTGTAGACTAGACTGCATAACTCTCCACGATGTGCTTGGAGGCGTCTCCTAGTTTGAGCTCTGAGGCCGCGGTGATCGTCGGCACGCCGTTGGCTGTCCATCCTCTCAGCCTGTAGTACTCGTCAAGCATGGGATCGAGCATGACGGTGGTGTTCTTGGAATGTCCCTCGGGTAACGGCGTCTCTAAGAGTCTCTTAGGGAGGGAATCATCCCTACGGGTGAAGCCCTCTCTCGAATTGAAGACTCGCTCAAGGTTGTATATCCTTTCTCCGAGATTGATCAGGTCTCTCGCCGTGAACGGCACGTTCGTGACCGCTCGAAGCAGCCCTGAATACTGGTCCGGGTTTATGGCAAACTGTGAGAACCTGCATAGAACCATGGAGTCTGTCGCGGCCGAAATGTTCTGAAGCAGGATAGTGAGGCTGGCTTTCCCGTCAATCTTGAAACGATCAACCATGCACGGGTTGCCCAGAACCTCTGCCGAGATCATGTAGGCCCGAAGGTGACATGCTCCACGGTTCGAAGTGGCGTACGCCAAACCCATTCCCTGGATCCCTCTGGGATCGTAACCGGGCATCTCGAGCCCCTTGACACTCATCGAGTACTCCGGGTGTCCGTGCCTTTCGGCAAACCTGAGTGAACCTTCAGCGAGCTCGTTACCTATCCCTGACCGTTCGCCAATCAGTCTGACGAGATTGACCATGGCCTCAGCGTCTCCGAACTTGGGTCCTGCTGAGAGATGACCTGCGTCTGAAAGTTCCATCGCGCATGCTATCGTGCTGCCGGCTGAGATTGTGTCGATTCCATACTCGTTGCAGAGATAGTTAGCCTCTGCAATCGCCTCGAGATCGCGCACTCCGCAAGCGGCGCCAAAAGCCCAAGTTGACTCGTACTCTGGCCCCTCGCCTCGCCGATCTCTTCCCGGAATCTTAGTCTCTCTTCCGCAAGCTACTGTGCACGCATCACATGCTGTCCTCTTCTCGAGCAGTCGCTCTCTGATAGTCTCTCCAGAAATTGCGTCAGCGTCCTCGAAGTATCCTCTCTGAAAGTTGAATG
>CAZLHM010000061.1:0-7875 GCA_964559555.1 uncultured Candidatus Bathyarchaeia archaeon | reverse complement strand
ACCTCGCAATCTCGAACGGATCGAACGATGTGAGCGGAATCTACTTCGGCCTGTCGAAGGCCAAGGAACAGCAGGCACAAACACAGGCGCTTGACTTGGCAGTGAAGGATGCGAACAATAAAGCCAAGACAATCGCCGATGCTATGGGCGTCAAGCTTGTAGGCCCCATCTCGGTCAGTCTGGGCTACTACTACGCGCCCGTTCGAATGGATCTCACGCAAGCCGCCACACAGCCAGTGCCCGTCCAGCCGGGACAGCTAGAGTATACCGTCAATGTCCAGATGGCCTACGCGTTCAGCTAGGTGAGCGTCACACTCGATTCTTCTCTTTTCTTCCTTTTCTACACATTCTTGGACATGTCGTGCTGGGCGCCGCCATTCACAGAGGGCAATCTTCATAATGAATCGGCGGCTAGAAGAGCGTGAGGCATGGAGAATGCCAATGGCTTTTGTTTTCATGAACATAGACGCGGGAGGCGAGCAGCAAGTCCTGAAAGCGCTTCGGGATATTGAGAATGTCAAGGAAGCGTACCTCGTTTACGGAGTATACGACCTCGTTGCAAGGATTGAAGCTGAAACAATGGATAAGCTCAAGGAAGTCGTGACGTGGAAAGTCCGCAGACTTGAGAAAGTGAGATCCACGCTAACGACCATCGTGATGCAAGCCACCTGACGCGCCAACAGTGTTGTCTCCAAGTAGCCCTGCCGGAGAGGCCAAGAGTGCGATCGACAGTAGTCCAAATTCCGCATTATCATTCGCAGCCGGTCACATTCATCTGGCGAACATGTTCCAGTCGTTAATTGAATGACTGCAACCAGATCTGAAAAGGATTATAACATGAAGTCATGGATCGACTAACTCGCTGGATCAGTATTGGTTCGAGAGGTTGATTACAAGCCGAAACCTATTGACGGAGATTTCCTCAGCAAACCTGATGAGTACCCGATCACTGGTGAACATCAAGGGCACAAGGTTAGGGCTGAAGGAAGCCAGAGGCTTGACGCAGAAGGCAAGCCCTACCCCACCAAACTCGGGATACATGGCACAGAGGTTGCCGTGGACTGGGAGACATGCATAGCTGACGGCATTTGCATGGACGTCTGCCCTGTCGATGTGTTTCAGTGGCAGCTAAAGCCAGGCCTGAAAAGCACGGGTATGGATGCCTGGCCTCTCACCGGCGAACTCCACGACAAGTATCGCACCGACAAGTCAGACCCGATAAGAGAGAAGGACTGCATATTCTGCCGCGCATGCGAGATACAGTGCCCTGTTCAAGCCATAAAGATCACGGAGCCATCGCAGTAGACGTAAGCTTCCATCCTGTCCGGACATTCGGTTGGATGTAGAGCGAATGAACGTAAAGCGCTTTACCAGGTATCGCGAAGACTGACAAAGATGCAGAGCAAGGCTGGCGAGGCGGCCAATCAGAGCGGAATAGCAGGCGTGATCTTTCTCAGCCTGTTGCCGTCTTTCCTATACGCGTTATTCCGTTTCTCAATTGGCGTTGCTCTCCCTGAGATTGGTAGTGTTTTCGGCTTGGATTCAGGTGAGGCAGGGGCATTGGTCTCCATATCGTTGGCAGCCGCAACAGCAACAACCGGACTGGCCGGATATCTCTCCGACCGGATAGGTGAGAAGCGTGTAATCACATCCGGACTTTTTCTATATTCTGCAGGTTTGCTGGGAATACTGGTGTCAGTCCGGTACGATCTATTCTTGGCACTGGTTGTGCTTAATGGTCTGGGAAGCGGCCTCATGCTAACCCCAACGTATTCAGTCGTTGGACGATTGATCCCCAGATCGCGTGGGATATGGACCGGCGCATTGAGTGGCGTCTACAACATTGGTGGTTTCGTGGGGCCGGTACTCACGAGCGTGCTTCTTGCCACGTCAGGATGGAGGGCCCCCTTTGCCGTAATGGGCGGCGCAGGTATCGTAGTTGCAGCACTCGTGCAGTTCTTGCTGAGAGTTCCACCACTGGAGGTGCGAGCTACGAGTTCAAGCGCAACATTGTCATTCAACTCATCCAGATTCAGCTTTCTCCGGCAGCGCAATATCGTGATCATAGGCGCTGCAATGTTCCTTGCCGATTTGGCGTTCTTGGCCCTCATCTCTTGGGCACCAACCTTCATGCTCAAAGAACTGTTGATGCCGCCGGAACAGGTGGGATTCTACTTCGGTCTTGCAATCGCAGCAGGAGGACTCGGCGTCATGTCAATGGGCTACCTCTTTGACAGAATAGGCGGAAAGCGAGCAACGCTCCTAGCCGCTGGAATGTCCGCGGGGTTGACCTTTCTTTTTCTCGTTAGCCCCGGCGTATCCTGGTTAGCGATTGCGTTTCTCATCTTCGCGGGCTTTGCTGCGAACAGCTTCTGGAGCCTCTTGTCGGCGCTGGCACAAGTGAATGTCGATCAGTCTCGAATCGGAACGACAACGGGCATCATCCAGAATATCGGTTTCGTAGGGGCAATGATTGGGCCGGTCATTGCCGGCTACTTGCTGAGCAACTACTCCATCTCACTAGCGCTAATCATGACCGTCAGTGTCCCATATCTGATCTACACATTGCTTGTCATACTCTACAAGCCACCGAAGTAAGACGCCCGGCGTGCGCACAAGTTGGCGTGACCTGCTCGCGTCTGCAACTCTCAATGAGACCGTCAGCCTACGGTGCAGAGCGCGGTGCTATTGAGCAGTAGCAGCGGCGAAACGGCTAGATCTGCCCGATCTCTGACGGTTGTGAGCGGCATCGGAAGTTGTGCCCGGGCTTGGAGCATTCAGGACCGATAGGCCCGTCGGCAGTCATTGTGATGTGTGCGAGATCGACTAAGCGGGCATCGCAGCAGATGCAGCGGATGTTAGATGCTCGGATACCCCGTTCGTGCAAGGCTTCGATCACCGAGCGAATGTGAAGTTCGGTTTGTGTCTGCGCGCGAGGGCGAGCGACGGACGGGTCCTCGAGTTGACGGCTCATATCCTGTTCAGCTCCTTCTCCTGTCTTCCACCGTTCCTTGATGGGATTGATCCTCGCTCGTGTCTACCTGCAAGCAGCACCAAGAGAATAGCGGGAAGAACCATGAGCAATGGGACCTGTGATGTTGGAAATTCAGGCGTAATGATGCAGGCTGCTTGGCTATTGGCATCAGCGTATCCAGGCTTGCTAGCCGTAACGTAGACAGCGTATCCTCCGTTGACGGGGTCTAGAGGTGCTCTGAATTGATCACTGTAGCTTCCGTCTGCAGATGAGAGAACCTGCGCTACATGAATCGGATTGCCGCTAGGGTCATTGGCCTGAATCGAGACGCTTGCGAACGGCACGCCGTTCAGGCTGCCATCTAACACTTG
The DNA here is from genome assembly GCA_964559555.1 of uncultured Candidatus Bathyarchaeia archaeon. Classification (GTDB taxonomy): domain Archaea; phylum Thermoproteota; class Bathyarchaeia; order 40CM-2-53-6; family 40CM-2-53-6; genus CAVPLU01. Next base: position 4,530 of record CAZLHM010000061.1, on the reverse strand, counting down.
TCCGTTGACGGACACGAGTTCGCCGGGTCCATAGGTCGGTTTGTTGGTGGATACCGTTACCTGAAGTTGACCAGCTGCGTTTGAGAGATCCATGGAAAATGCAATCAGAGTCATCGCAAGCAGTACCAGTAGTAGTCTCGATCGTCCCATTCGATTGCCGCCGAACGGTCGAGCCATGCTGATCCCGAACTAGGTAGTTTCAGCTGAGCTAGTTGTCGTGGATGCAGCTTCGCTTGTGGTTTGAGTTGTTGCAGTTGTGGTCTGACCGGTGTCGGAGTTCACTATGAAAGTGGTCTCTTTGCTGTCCAGGAATTTTCCTCCGCTCATGATTGGGGCGTCTGATACGAGGATCCTAACAGTGTAGGTACCGAGTTTAGCGTTGGACGCTAGGATCACATGGACGCCTATCTGCACCTGCTCTCCGGTATGGATCGTTACGACTACGACAACCACCGTTACCGGCGCGTCGTCTGGATCTAACACCTCAACCCACATGTTGCCGTTTTTCAAGTCCGCGCCGGTGTTGTTTGCCGCGGCCCATACGACAACCGTTTCTCCAGGTTTGAATTCCGATGAAGGCGTACCATTGAGCATTGTTATCGTGGCGTTGACTATTCGTACGCTAGGCTGTGCACTTAGTCCAACTGTGAAGGTCTCTGTCGCGTATGCGTCTTTATAGCCTGTCATGCTTGCGGTAGCGTAGATTGTGTATGTTCCCTCGGCCGCGGTCGATCGAAGAGTGAAGTTCCCTGCGTAGCGTCCAGCTTGATCGGTATTTGTGACCGCGACATGAACTTCTTCGCCCGCCGGGTCGAGGACACTGAGGGAGACTGTTGCGCCTACCACCGACGCTCCCGACCTCAGTTTCACGAACCCGGAGATTGTCACGTTATCGGCTGGATCATATTTCTCCTCGTCTGTTGAGACAGAAACTCTCAGTTGATGCTGTCTCTGAGTTGTTCGAGTGGTGGCCTCGCCTTCGACGATCAACGTTGTTGTCGCATAGTTGCTGGTCTCGTCGCTGGAGCCGGTTATGTTCAGGGTGTAGATGCCTGGTGGTGTGGACGGCGAGACGAGGACCTTCAAGATGGATGCAAAGACAGGCTTCGGTACACCCTCTTCCGGATTAAAGAAAGCGTCAGCGTCCTCCGGCAAGCCATCCACAGAAAGCCCCACCTCGCCTCGGAATCCTGACGAGGCCATGACCCTTACAGAGTATGTCGCCGATGACGACCTTTCGTTCTTGAGATGTTGAATCGTGTGCACAGATGGATCTACCTTGAGGATGAAACCAGATACTAGTTCGGTCAGGCTTCCTGAAGCGGTCGTCAGAGTTTCAGTTTCAGTCTCGGTGTTAGTTGTATGGTCCGCTACGCCGGTCTTGCCCTCAACATACATTGGAGAAAACACGGCAATAAGGGAAATTGAAAGCAGGAGCATGGTCATCCAAAGCTTCCGCATTTGAAGCCGCCTTCTCCTCGGCTCGATTGTTCATTAGATTTAACCGATTACGTGTGCTACACTGCTACAGTTGCAGACAGCGCCTTGCGATCAACCAGGGGATCATTCGACGCTAAAGTATGATTCTCGGCCCTTGCGTTTCTTCTTAAGAATACCCATCCGCGTCAGTTGATTCAGGTAGTCGCTTTCAGCAGCCCTCGCCCGGCCTGAACGGGCAGCCACTTCGGCGGCGTTGGCATCCTTCAGCTGACAAACGATAATCGCACTCTTCCTAAGGTGATCCGGGAGCGCGAGAAGGGTCGAGGAACTGAGCGGCAGCCCTTCCAAGTATTCCGGCGAGGATGGCGGAGGAATCGACGGTTTCTTCCTGATCATCCTTCGTCTATACACGAGTATTCCTAAGAGAGCCACGACTACAAGAAATGCGGCAGCCAGATAGTATCCTAGCCTATTTGCCTCGCCTACAATGATCTCAACGTTGGATTTGCTTTCTCCCTCTGCCGACTTGGCGATGATGGTAAAGACGTAGGAACCTGTATTGACCTCGTTTGGAACCTTTACCGACAGTATGATGCTCGATGGAGCGGTCACATTGTTGGAGCTTAGACTGTAGGAAACGGAGGTTGGAAGGCCGACTACCTCAATATGTACGGGAGAAGCGCTTTCGCCTCTGCTTTCCAGTGATATCCTGAAAGTGGCGGTTTCTCCACGTGTGACGGCAACGGAGGTAGGAAATACGCTGACGCCGAACGGTGGAACGCCAACTAGGAATGTCAGTTTAGCGTAGCCGTCTTGAAACCCGGGCTTGCTTGCGGTTACGTAGATCGTGTAGTTGCCTGAGGCTCGATCGCTCGGCAGTTGAAAGAGATCAGAATATGCTCCATCGCTGCTTGAGTGCACAAACGCGATGTGGATGCTGCTTCCGTATGGATCATTTACTTGGATCGAGACAGCGGCAAGGGTCACGGCTGACTGATTCAGTCTCGTTACTCGTCCGTAGATCGCGACTACAATTCTGCTGTCATCAATGGTTCTATCAGCGTGGACACTTACGTAGAGCGGCTCCAAGGTGGCGTATGCGTAGGGAAGCCAAACCATTGCAAGTACAAGGAGAAGAAATGCTCGACAGTGGTACAGGTTTGGTGATCCTCCCGCGGATATCGGAAACTCATTCCGGCTAGTCACCCACCCTATGGGAACCTCTTGATATCAGTATCTTCTGAGCCGGCGTACACTCTGTCTAGTTTCGCGTGGAGGAAAAGGGAAAATTCTGTTGGACAGGATTTCGCATCTTGTGAACAATCCAAGGAGCCGGCACTCACCTGTTCCAAGAGTCTGAACGGCCGGGACGGTGTCTTGCTCTTGGGTAGCCTGCTATTCCGAAGATCCTCGCATGGTCAGCTCCAAAGACATCATTCACCCGCTCCAACTGTCGTGACTAGCCTTATTGCTCCGAGTCAAGCTCCTCTTGCAGGATCTCAAAATGGACATTCGCCCGGGAGACATGACCTGCCCGCTTTGTGGGATCTCCATGTCCTTCATTCGGGAGAGAACAGAAGTCACAATTGACGGGATGCGGTTCTCGCTCTGGGACTACTGGTGCCCCAGAGACGGCCTGTGGCACTTCAACCCAGACACGAAGGAATTAACCCAGAAGGCGGCTCAGGATTTCGAGGAGTTCTAGCTAGGCAGGTACAGCCACGCGCTGTGGTCTCCTCTGAGCGGCACCAAACATATTATTCGGGACTTGCACGGCTCTCTTTCCTAGGCGTTTGGACAGTCTGCTAGAACAAGCTGGTCATGGCTTTGGGGCAATCTACTTGGCCACCGCAGGGTCTACGCTCCGGAGCATTGCAGAAGATCGGTGGCCGAATTGTTCTGAAGGATGGCCGAGAGGTAATCTATCGTCGGGCGCGCCGAGACGATGAGGAAGCGCTCTACCAGATGTTCAGTGCACTCACTGTAGAATCGCTGTATATGCGATACGTTGGCTACCACAAGGCGACTAGGGAGGAGATACGGGAGGTCCTGCAGAGGGAGGGCACCGAAGAGCTATGTCTCGTCGCGACGCCTGTGGGGAACGAAAAAGAGATTGTTGCTCAGATTAGATGCATCTTCTTGAACCCTCCGACAAATGCGGAGTTGGCAATAGTCGTTCACGATGACTGGCAGAATCAGGGGCTGGGAACCGGGCTGGTCACGGCACTTGCGCGCTGGGCAATCCAGGCGGAAGTCGAACGTATCGTTGGCGTCGTAGGCCTCTCAAACGCGCGTATGGCTCACGTGTTCAGCAAACTCGGGTTCGCTACCCGTGACAGCTGCTATGACACCGTCAAGATGGCTCGATTGCTTCCCGCGGCCGCAAAGAGACGAAGCTCCGACAATGCCACATGACAAACAGAAACAACCAGCTCGCTCTCTCGGATCCTAGGAAAGAATCTCCTAACAACTCGGGCAACGACCACGACATGAACTGGCTCCATTGTCGAGACCGCATGTGGAAATGCTTATGATGAGTCGGTACTGTCAAATGTCGTGAACGCCTTGAAGTTGTGGGCACGTCTCTACCTCTTGATCTGGCTTGCCTTCGCACAATTCTTCGTAACTTTCTTCTCGGAAGCGTTCGGCGTCCTCTATCTCCATTTCTTGGTCGGGCTCGCAGTCCTAGTTTTGGCCGTGATGAACTATCGTGACCTCATGAGAACCTCTGCGCCGAATCGTGTAAAGCGAATATCGAAGGTCATTCCGGGCATGGCGGCATTTGATGGACTGTTAGGTATTCCACTCTACGTGTTTACGGATGGAACACTTCATTGGGCGATCAATGTTCTGCATCTAGTTGTTGCACTCGCCATAATTGCTCAGGCATCATCCGCCGCCACGGCTTACGACATGTGGGAAGAGAAAGAGTTCAAGTAGCCTGCGTCTCCGCGTTCCTGCGAATCTAGTTGGAAGGAAGCGTCAGGTTGTGAGTCAAATGATCTCTGTTTCTTTCACAATTCTGCCGTCTCTGATTTCGAGGATTCTGTCAGCCAGGCTGGCCATCTGGTGATCGTGCGTCACCATCAC
>CAZLHM010000060.1:0-7888 GCA_964559555.1 uncultured Candidatus Bathyarchaeia archaeon | reverse complement strand
GCGAAACGCCCTCATGGTCCGGTTGACGCCGCCGCCGGAGACTGCGGGAAGCCAAGCGGTCTTGACCGACTTGACGACTCGCCGTCCACGAGATATAAACATTTCCGCGTCAATTTTCGACGAACACATTTCAAGGTCGCTGCTAATCTTCTTCACATGCTGCCTGACTCCGCACAAGTGCTACTTTGATAGGAGCTTGTTCTCGTACTCTGCTCTGGTCAATACCTCGTGGCCGGATTCTGTCACCAAGACCACGTCCTCTTCTCTGACACCACCAACGCCGGGCTTGAAAACCCCCGGTTCCACTGCAACTATCATCCCCTTCTCGAACACCCATTCCTTCACTTGGCCGGGATCCCCGATCAGGGGAGGGTCATGTATCTCTAGGCCATGCCCATGTCCAGTGATGTGGGGATGCTGATACTTCTCGTACCCTGCGTCTTTGATGACCCCTCTAGCTATTCTATCAATCGTTGATGCCTTCACTCCGGGTTTGATAGCTTCGACAGCTTTCTGTTCGGCCTCGAAAGCCACCAAATAGATTCTCTTCTGCTCAGCGCTTGGCTCGCCGACCATCACGTGGCGAGAGAACTCAGAGTAGTAACCGTTCCAGTGGCACCCTCCGTCTATCATGACAATCTCTCCTCTCCGTATTATCTTGCTGCACGGGTACCTCTGCAAGTAGGCGGATCTTTCGCCGGACATGACGAACAATGTCCATGCGGGAAAGGCATCGGGATCCGCCATTCTCATCGCATACTCTGCTGCGGCAGCCACACGATCTTCTGAGACCCCTTCCCTTACGGCGTCTCTGGCGGCTCGCATCTGAACCTCAGCCAGGCTAAGGGCTCTGATGTATGCCTTAATCTCTTCTTCATTCTTTACGGCCCTCGCAGTCTCAAGCATCTCGGACCCGTTGACAAATTCGCATTTCTCACCTAATTCCCGCTTGATTCCTTCCGCCAGTCCATGTTGCATTCGAGAATCGAGCGCAATCGTCCCATGTATCCCGTGATCATCTAGGGCACTCTTCACGATCTTCGGCCACAATTCAACTTGGATCGGCATCGGACGCACATCTGTGATCCAGTGAAAATGCCGCGCATCGAAAATATCCGCCGCGCCAGCGAGCATTATCGGCTCTCCTTCGGCGGGCAAAATCGCTGCCTGACGGTGCAGATAGTGCATCAGGTTGATGCTGGAAGGCACACGGTAACCCGTGACATACTGGAAATTATCGAGTGTCTGAACAATCAACGCATCAACTTCATGATCCAGCATCGCGTGTTGAAGTTTCTTCACATTGATTTCTGTAAGCTTTCTCCAATCAATCTCTTTCCAACCAGAGATGTCACGTGAAACCTCAGCGCACATTGACTCCACCGACAAGTGATGATTATGTCGGGTCCGGAAAAGAGATAAGCGTTTGCTCGGCTAACCGCTGCAGAAATACGACGACGCAAGCTCTGACCGATACTGCCTCAGCGCAAGAGTCGGCGCGAGGCCCGTCGCTTCCACAGAACTAGTCGTGGAGGATGTTATCCGCCGCCAATGCGCCAAGGGAGAAAGTAGTCTCAGATGTCGAGGTAGCGTTGCGTCTCCCAATCAGTCACTAGCGCACAGTAGTCCAGCCATTCATCTCTCTTCATGGCCAAGTACTTCTCAACGACCTGATCGCCCAATACTTTCTGGATCAGAGTGTCCTTCTGCAGCTCGTCCAGAGCCTCTCCGAGTGAAGAGGGCAGTCTGTCAATGCCCCTCTTTCTTCTGTCCTCAGGGCGCATGTGATAGACATTCTCTTGAACCGGGCTGGGGGGCGTCAAGTTTCTCCTTGTGCCATCCAGCCCCGCCTCGACGATGCAGGCGAAAGCCAAGTACGGGTTGCAGCTGGCGTCGACTGCCCTGTATTCGAACCTTGTGTTCTCCGGGGAGGATGGTGGCACTCGAATCAGTGCAGACCGGTTGTATAATCCCCACGCCAAGTATACTGGAGCTTCAAAGCGGGGCAGCGGGACCAAACGCTTGTATGAATTCACGCTCGGCGTGGCGACCGCCGCCAAAGCTTTAGCATGCTCAAGTAGGCCTCCAAGGAAATGCAGGGCGTACTTGGATAGCCCGTGCTCAGCCTTAGGGTCCGAGAAGAGGTTGACCTTGGTTCTCTTGTCTACGAGGCTCAGGTGCAGGTGCATTCCGGTTCCTGTTCGCTCCGCGTATGGCTTAGGCATGAATGTCGCAACGAAGCCGCGTGCTGTAGCAAGCGACTTCACCACCGCTTTGTAGAGAACAATTGTATCTGCGGTTGCCATCGCTGAATTTGGCTGGAAGTTGATTTCAGCTTTCGAATGGGGAACCTCGTGATGTATCTTGTTTGGGATGATCCCGATTTGCTCAAGCGCTGAGGCCATCTCTTTCTTGGCCTCGTAGGCGCCGTCAGATGAGGGGGGCGACATGTAGCCGCCTTCGTCGACGACCCTGAGCTTGCCGTCAACGACTCTCAGGTAGTACCATTCCATCTCGGGACCCAGAACAGCCTCGACATCCTGCCCGAGCTCTGCTTTCATGCGCGCGACAGATCTTCTGAGTATGGATCTCGGGCAGCTCGGAAGAGGCGCAGCATCGGGCCCATGAAGATCGCAAATTAGCGCTGCAGTTTTCCTGCCTTCCCACGGAAGAATCCTGAATGTGGATGTGTCGGCTTTCAGGAATGCGTCGCTGTCCTCTATGACCAACCCCAGTCCGCCTGATGAGCCATCAAACCCGGTTCCCAGATCGCTCTCAAGATGTGAACGAAGCCTGTTGGCTCGAATGAGCATCGATCGAGTTCGTCCGAACAAATCCACGTACATTAGGTTGATGAATTCAATTCGCTCTTCTTCAACAGTCCTTAGCAGGTCGGCCTTGTCCGTGCTTCATCACTCCTTGCGGTCGCGTCATCCTCATTTTATCGAGCTGTGCCGGGTCGTGTATCTATTCATTACCGTCGCTTTGAGTTCCACTCCGAGCCCTGGCTTATCCGGTAAGACAACCACGTCTCCGGACCAGTTTAGTCCTTGAGCCGGATCTTCTACAAGAAACTCACTTGGAACCAGGGAATCAATGTAAACAATATTCTCCGCGGCCATCGCAAGATGTGCCTGCGCCGCACAGAGTATGCTCGTCTCAAGAGTACACCCCGCCATGCATCTCATGTTTGCTCCTTGCGCTGTCGTGGCTATCTTGTGGGCGTCATACAGCCCGCCACTCTTGATCAGCTTGATGTTGAGCATGCGAGCGGCCTTCATCCGAATGATCTGTATAGCATCTTGAGATGACCATACAGATTCGTCCGCCATAACCGAGCACCTCACGGCATTCGTCACCTGCGCCAATCCGCTCAGGTCTCTCCAGTGGACCGGCTGTTCCGCGACTTGGAGATCAAAACTGTCCATCCGTCGAAGTACTCTTATCGCGGTTGCAGCGTCCCAGGCTTGATTCGCGTCTGCAATTAGGTCTACTCCCTGCCCGATGGTTTCTCTTGCAATTCTGACTCTCTCTACGTCTTTGACTGGGTCGGTGCCAATCTTGATTTTGATCGAGTACGTGAAGCCGTCCCTGAGCCTTCCATTCAGAACCTCGGATACCAGCTCGGGTTCCTGGATGTCACAGGTTCCGTTGATGTGAAGACTATCCTTAGTTCTGCCGCCCAGTAACTCGCAGACTGGAATACCGAACCGCTTGCCAAGAAGATCATACAACCCGAGATCAATGGCGCATTTCGCGGATGGATTCAGCTCGATTATCCGGTCCATCTCATTGTGGATAGCTGCGATGTTTGATGGATCTTTGCCTATCAAGGCCGGCCCGAGATACTTCTCTATGACCAGATGAGCTGACTCGACGGTCTCTCCTGAAATATGTGGGCGCGGGGCGCTTTCGCCGATGCCCACGAGGCCGTCGTCAGAGAGAAGCTGAACAATCACATGCTTGGCAACGTTCTGCCTTGCCCTCGAAGTGGCAAAGGCCTTTTTCATCGGGATCTCTAGGCTCGAGATCAGAACTTCACGTATTCTCATGGCTAATTCCTCACTAAGTCTTGAAGATCAATGCGGCCGGTTCCCAGTTTCCCGCCATAGTTTCCGGCAGTGATCCTTCTGACGCCGCGAACCCCCTTTGCTTTCTCAATGCCTACTTTCATCGCTGCTTTCACGTGATCCAAATCTAGCCCGTTGACAATGATCTCGTAAACGCAGTTTACATCGTTTCCAATTTCACTGTGTTTGACTTTGCCCAAGAGCGTTGGACAGAATGCGTCGTTTGTCGTAGCAACAGCATTCTTGTACACGTGACCGCCGACCTTACTGCCAGAGGCCGCCATTCTTCCCGTCACGAATGAAATCCCTTTGATTGCATCCAGCGCCACCTCGCCTGCTAGTAACGCTGAACCTTGAGAGTCGGCCATTATCAAGAAGTTGCCACCAGAAACACCTTTTCCGATACCGAACTTCTCTTCGACGTGAAAGAATCCGTCCATACGAGGGATTCTGTACACTCTTCTTCCGAAAACATGTGCGATCTCCTCGTATCCATCGCCGAACAATTGAATGGGAGTACTCTCTATCTTGACAGAATACTCTACTCTGTCTTCAGGAAACGCATCAAACACCGCGGTGGTCGGAAACGGAAGCACACCCTTTCGAATTCTCATCACAAGCCAGTACTCAAGCTCGCTTCTCTTGCGATCAGAAATCTGCAATATGCATCCTGGTCTTCCGTCGGGGCTCTCAGTGGTCGGCGTTTCGCGCTCGATGAACGCTTCGGAGGGAGGCAGCGTTGCTGATCTGCCGAGGCCTTTCGCTTCTAGCGCAGATTCCATAGCCCATCGATTTGTCGCCGCTGTAATCAGTACTCTTGCGAAATACGCAGAGAAGACCTCGCAGAACGTCTCGTCAACTATAACAGGACCTTCTTTGGCGACCGCATGCGACCCTTCTTCAACCAATGCGGCTCTCCAAGTGACTATTCGGTATGGATAGATTAATCTGTACTAGCTCTCACAGCACAGATGACGTGGACAGATTTGCTCAAGCTCGGGAAGATTGTCCGCGCGGTTACTGGTCCTCAACTCCACTGCAAGAATTGGCAGATCGAAGGCATCTATAGGATGCTTTACAACGTACTAGATCCTGAAGTCGCAAAAGACCCGGAGAACCTCATCGTCTACGGCGGCACTGGCCGTGCAGCCCGAAACTGGCCCTCATTCGAGAAAATTACAGAGACACTTCTGAATCTCAACGTCGACGAGACCATGCTAATACAGAGCGGCAAGCCAGTCGCGGTGTTCAAGACGCACGAGATGGCGCCACGCGCTTTGATCGTGAACAGCATGCTCGTCCCGAAGTGGGCGACTTGGGAGCACTTCTACGAACTAGAGCAAAAAGGGCTCATTATGTTCGGGCAGATGACCGCCGGATCCTGGGCTTTCATAGGAACTCAGGGGATCCTCCAAGGAACCTATGAAACACTCGCGGCAGCCGCCAAACAGCAGTTTGGCGGATCTCTCAAGGGTAGACTCGTCCTCAGCGCCGGCTTAGGCGAGATGGGCGGGGCACAGCCTCTCGCCGTGAGCATGAACGATGGCGTTGCTCTCATCGTCGAGATCGACAAGGCAGCAATAGACAGGAGACTGAAACACCGATATTTGGAAACGTGGACTGATGACATCGATGAGGCAATCAAGCTCGTAATCGAAGCAAAGAAGGACGGAAGACCGCTCAGTGTAGGCCTCCTGGGTAACGCAGCAGAGGTCCACCCTGAACTTGTCAGACGAAATGTCACTCCAGACATCGTGACTGATCAGACTTCGGCACACGATCCCCTGAACGGCTACTACCCAGCTGGACTCTCAAAGGAAGAGGCCGACGAATTGAGAGAGAATGATCCTTCAGAATACCTGCGCCGAGCCGGCGAGAGTATGCGTGACCACGTCAAGGCCATGGTGAAGATGATGCATCGGAACGCGACCGTCTTCGAATATGGAAACAACATACGCCAGCAGGCGCTCGATCATGGATTTGATGAAGCATTCGCTTTCCCCGGTTTTGTACAGAAGTACATCCGACCCATGTTCTGTGAGGGCAGGGGCCCCTTCAGGTGGACATCACTAATCGGTGATCCAGAAGACATTTACGCACTCGACGAGATCGTCCTGAAGGAATTCGCTTACAATCATGAACTCTGCCGATGGATAACGAAGGCCAAGGAGCAGGTACAATTCCAAGGACTGCCCGCACGCGTCTGCTGGCTTGGACTCGGAGAACGGGCGAAGTTCGGGAAGATCATGAACGACATGGTTCGAGACCGAGGGCTTCGCGGCCCAATATGGATCGGGCGTGATCACTTGGACACGGGCAGCGTCGCGTCGCCCAGACGCGAAACGGAAGGCATGATGGACGGAAGCGACGCAGTCGCAGACTGGCCGATACTGAACGCTCTATTGAATGCCGTGTCAGGCGCCACATGGGTCTCGGTACACCATGGAGGAGGCGTGGGAATCGGTTACAGCATCCACGCCGGCATGTGTCTTGTTGCAGACGGAACAGAAATGGCCGAAAGGAAGATTGTGAACGTGCTAACCACGGATCCGGGCATTGGCGTCGTCCGACATGCCGACGCAGGATACGAACAAGCCAAGAGAGTCGCACGCGAAAACAAGCTCAAGATGCCTATGCTTGACTAGAGAACGTAGATAGAGAAGTCCTGGTAGGCCCAGCTGTTCCAAACGATGATGAAGTGGATCGATTCGGATTCTACATTGTGCGTCTGCTGAAGCAGGCTGTAGAACATCCTCAGATAATGAAGGAGATAGGCCTAAGCTCGCCCAGGGATTGCCTCGGCTACAGGCTGATAGCAAAGAGCGTCGAAAGAGTTGCGGATCACTCTTCCTTGATCGCTGAACATGCCGCCGAGCTCCGGGAAGCTCTGACCCCCAAGCTCGCCGCTCGCATCAAAGAACTGAGCGAGTTCTCCAGCCTCCTGTTCCAAGACGCATCGCAGGCACTTTTCCGAAGCGACTATTCCATGGCGGATCGGGTCTTGGCAAGGCAAGACCAAGCGCAGAAACTTGAAGCCGAAATAGAGAAACAGATCTACAGACAGAACCTGTCCCCCGAGGACATTTCCGGACTCAGACTGATCCTGGAGAGCCTGAGGAGAATAGGTGAGTACGGAACTGACATCGCCGAGATCGTACTGAATCTAACAGTTGGGAAGACGGACGCATGACGCAAACCACAACTTCCTTTTCTCCTGCTCGTGCCTCCATCGTCGGAATCTGAACCGTCTACATGAACAGTAATTGTGTGTCCGCGCTAGGCCACCTACACATTCCAACGGAACAACCATTCAGAGGAATCGACGCGAGACAGTAGACATACCACTGAGCAGCAGTGGGCTGATGGTGGGCCTGGCCGGATTCGGACCGGCGACCCATGCCGCGGGAAAGGCGTCTATCCCTTGCCCCGTCACGGTGGCAAAGCGCAGCACGCTCGCTTATCAGCCGTGTGCTCCACCATGCTGAGCTACAGGCCCACACTCGCGTGAGCTAGAAGCCTTCAAGATTGCTTAAAGACTTGCCTCTGACCGGCGTAACATCATCTGGGATTTCTTGATCAGTGGTGAATTGTTTCGACCATTGAGCGAGAAACTGCTATTAGCGGGCGCGTAGCCTCACTTCCGTCAACATGTTGGGCCGGTAGTTCAGCTTGGTATGCCCTCGTATGGGGCCTAAGAACGTCCGGTTCGCAAGGCGTTCGGCCCGAGGAACCGGAAGGTCGCGGGTCCGAATCCCGCCCGGTCCACCATACTTAACGCTTGTTGTTCCCGAGTTTTCGCCGTTTCTTGCCCGAATGAT
>CAZLHM010000059.1:0-7960 GCA_964559555.1 uncultured Candidatus Bathyarchaeia archaeon | reverse complement strand
CTTTCAATCCTCAGTCTAGCAACCCAACTTTCGAGAGCGACCTGACGGTCACCACGTCGCCTTCGACGCCACCAGGCGGCTATCAGGTGACAGTCACGGGAACAGATGGCGGTCTCACCCGCACCACCGAGTTCACGTTGACGGTGAACGCTCAAACCCTCGACGGCCTAGAGGTCTCTATTCGGCGTCCGTCAGACGGAGCTTTCATCCGGTGCCCCGTCAAGCTCGTCGTCAAGATCTCAGCTTCGCACACAGTCGTCTTCGGTGCAACTGTCAAGTTCTACGTTGATGGTTCCCTACTTACCTCGCTAACAACAGACATCAAGGGCAAGGCCAAGTACAAGTTCTGTCCCACCTTCGGAACACACGCTTGGTACGTCACAGCCGAAAAGACAGGCTACAACCCAGGTCGATCAGGAACGCGAACCTTCAACGTCTTAGCATGGCTATCCCTCTCAGGCGAAACGGACGAGACAGACTCGCAGAATGGGTTCCCAGTCGACACGGGCTACACGCAATCAACCGCGGCCGTTGTTCTCTCAAGGACCCATGTGGCCTCGATCCAAGCCACGACAACGCGATTTCGAATTCCACCGGATCCCATTGGATTCAGTTCAGGCAGGCGGGGGCCATCGATTGATCGGTCCTCTTATCTTCTCGACCTTCCCGCCAAGCGAACAACTATCACCCAAGACCCGCAACAAATCGCCCGTTAAATGATCAGAAATCGACGGCCGACGAGCCCTATGAGGTAGCGGCCCGGAGGTTTGCAAGTTTATATTGGCGTTCCCCTACCTTCGGGTAGGGAATGTAAAGAATGGAAGTAGGAGTTTCCACGGTCAGCGAGAAAGGCCAAGTCACCATACCCATAGATGCCAGAAAGCGCCTCAGACTCGCCGCTGGTGACAAGGTCCTCTTCAAGATAGAGGGCGACAAGGTTCTCCTGATCCGAATCGGAGACCGACGGCTGTCGGAAACCCTCGACGCGCAGAAGCCTTGGCCCATAGGTGGCATCGAATATCAGAAACGGCTGAGGGCTGAGTGGCCCTGAGATTCTCAGTTGACACGAACATCTTCCTCAACGTCAAGAACAAGGAAGAGCCATACTACCGATACTCGAAGAAGATCCTCGGGCTCGTTGATGACGGAGAGGCTGAAGGCGTTGTCTCAGCGATGGTTGTGGCTGAGCTGTGTGCTGGGTACCATGAATTCAACGAGTTGATGGAGAAAGAAGAGTTCCTAGCACAACTCAGAACGAACCCACACTACAAGATCGTCAACCTTGACTTGGAAGTTGCAGAGGAAGCCGGCAGGATCAGGGCCTTAACCCATCTTCGTCTTCCAGACGCCATCCTCGTCGCATCCTCACTGATAGCCGACGCGGGAATACTCGTGACGCACGACGACCAACTAGCCAAGGCGCAGCCACTACTCAGGGTCATCTCCGCTGAGGAGGCACTGAAAGAGCTGACCACAAAGACCGAATAGACAGCACTCGGATCCAACCTGATTATGGGGCGGCTCCATTAGTCGAGTTTAGGCATGCAACCGATATCGCTTGCATACGATGCTCAGATACGAACGCGACGGAAGAAAACTGAGAAGTGCAGTTGAAGAACTTCTCGTGCGAGGAAGATGACAGTTCCCCACGGCAAACGGGGACCCGCAAGACAGTGAGCTTGACCAAGACTCAATATGGAACTAATGACCGGCTTTTCATGCGGCGCTCCCCGACCGGGATCCCCTAGCTCTCGTATGCGAGATAAACTTATTATTCTGGATTATCTAGGTTATCTGAGCGCGCTTGGCGACTATTCTCGTAAAGAACGTCCCCGAGGCTCTACTCAAGGAGCTGAGGCGGCTCAAAGTCGAGCTGGCCTGCAAGACGTGGGCAGAGCTTCTCTCAAGGCTTGTCGAGTCTGAAAGGACGATCACAGCAGGCGTGCAGGAACTGAACGGGGTAAGAGCCGGAGTCCAAGGGTTCTTGGGACTCAAACGGGTTGTCTCAAGTGCTTGGGCAGGCTCTCCGATGGTGCTGGAGGAGACGAGAAGGTCGAGGGACCACGTCGCGACCTAGCCGCATGTTAACCCTCGATTCTAACGTTCTAGTCGCCGCGCTGAAGGAAGATGAAGTCTACGGCGACATCTGCTCGAAGATCGTCGGCAGAGTTCCGGACGCGTTCATCCTATCCGAGCCAAGCATCGTCTATCAGGAGGTCTGCGGAACACTAGCCAGGAGAGTTGGGACGGAGACAGCTGACGAAGCAAGGAGATATCTCGACTTGATTTTGATGCGTCCAAACCTCCTTGCCGATTGTGACAGAGATTTCTGTGTCTCAGCATATCCTCTGTGCTCCGAATACGACGTCTATGCGGTAGATGCCATGTACCTCAAAACCGCGCTCGACAACCGTGCGATCTTAGTGTCGTTAGACGGGGAGGACTTCATAGACAAGGTCAACTCGAGAAAGCCAAGCATCGAGGCCTACCATGTGTCGCAGTTTCCATACTGAGCACAACGTAATTGTCAACGCAAGAGACTCGATCGAGTGCATTGTGAGTGCGGACCCGTACAGACTACGCTGTCACGTTTCCCGCTGGTGTGCAGTGGATGTGCGAGTGTCTGGCCTTGCCTCCATTGTCGATCTCTTAGGGTAGAGTCACGGGTCCGTGTTGTTTGAAGTGTTGGTCGAATGTGAACGCGTTGCGAATTGCTTGGGCCCTCATTAGGGCGAAACTTGTGCGGTCTGTGAAGCTGTGGTCCTTGTCTGCATGCTCCTCGGAGATGTCTAGACGGCTTGTTCAGTCGCTTCATTGACCCAGTGCACCTTTACCAGCTTCGAGGCTTCTGGTCCGCTACGAAACCTGACTGCCACGGCATGACCGCAATGTGTTCTGAGCAGTGTCAGCGTCTAGTGGCATGTGAACGCTGCGATCATGGGTCATTACAGGCCATTTCCAGGTGTGGCCAGAGTGAGCGGTCGTAACTCGGCAGCGTGTTTGTGGACAGGTGACCCGGTCAAGCTATGCTTATCTGTGATCTGCTAGATCGTGTCTGGCCCACATCTCAGGCGAAGAAGAGGCCCGCTAGGCTGTCGCCTAATCGATCGGGCACGAGACACCCTTGGCATAGACTGGGAAAAGCATTGAGTGAGTCCAAAGTGCTTGTTCTCGGGTTTGACGGGGCTTCTCCGAGACTGATCGATCAATGGATTGATGATCTTCCCGCGTTTCGAGCCATGAGGGAAAGGGGCGTATACGGCGAGACGATTCCTCCCACCCCAGCTCAGACCCCAGTCGCGTGGACGACCTTCATGACCGGAAACAACCCTGGCAACCACGGCATCTTCAGCTTCGCGCTGAGAAGGAAAGGCACGTACGAAAGAGACATCATACGTCCCGACATGATACGATCCAACACGCTCCCAAGGATCCTCAATGACGCAGGCAGGAAGGTCGCGATGATCAACATACCCATGACCGACACGGACAAGGTCAACGGCTTCATCGTACCTGGCTTCATGTCGCTCAAGCAGGGCATCGCGTACCCGCCGAGTGTGAAGGAGAAGATTCATCGCAAATTCGGTATCGAGAGAATCCTCGGCGATCTGGAAGTCGAGACCTTGGAGCGAGTCCAATCAGACCCTGATCTCTTCTTCGAGAAAGTGGACGAGCTCACGGATCAGATGGCTGAGGTCTCACTCTGGCTGTCGCAGGAAGAACCATGGGATTTCTTCATGGTCGTATTCATGGGGCTGGACAGGGTCCAGCACTTCTTCTGGGAATACATCGACGCCACGCATCGATTCCACAAAGTCGGCAAGTACGGAGACCTCGCAAAAAGGTGCTATCGCAGATTCGACAAGATCGTGAGTGACTTCACGCGGTCCTTGGAGGATGATACGACCGTTATCGTCTTGTCGGATCATGGATTCTGCCCCGTGCATACTGAGCTGATACTGAACGACTACTTAGAGGACAAGGGATTCCTGACCGGGGTATCGGGGAAAGTGGATGTCGAGAAGAGTCAGGCCATCTCGTACGGGTATGGAGACATATGGCTGAACCTGAAGGGTAGAGAGCCCGCGGGCTTGATCGGCGCTGGCGAAGAGTACGAGGCAACGAGAACCAAGATCGTCCAGTACTTGAGCGGCCTCTCAGTGAATGGCGAGAAGGCTGTGAAGGATGTCAAGAGAAGGGAAGACCTCTGGTGTGGAGGCTACCTGAGCGATGCGCCTGATCTCACGGCGATCTTCAAAGTTGGATTCCAAGCTGCAAGAAGGCCAGAGCTTTCTGGCAAGGACGCGCCTACCCGCCACACGAACGACAACCCGAGATGGAGCGGAGGACACGACGGTACCCACGACCCAGAAGATGTCCCGGGAACGATAACCATGTCTGGGCCGGGAATACGTAGAGGGAAGCGAGTAAGGCTGAACATGTGGGATCTCGCGCCGACAATTCTGAAGCTGATGAAGATCGACTCCGTGAATAGGATGGATGGCAAGCCTCTAGATCTCCTGGAGAGAACGGCATGAAGGAGAGCACAGCTTTTTAGAACACGCACGCAGTCCTGTTTGCTCGAGTGCCCATGCCAAACTACGTCAACATGTCGATCCCCAGACCCCTGTATGATCGGCTTTCCAAGGCGCTCGAGGGTAGCAGTTATCGTAGTCCGACGGAGTACGTGGTCTTTCTCATACGGAAAAAGTTGCCTGAGCTCGAGTCCGCGGACGCTGAGAGGCGGCTTGAGGCTCTTGGTTACAAGTAGGTAACGATAGATAAGTGAGTTATGCGTGAAATAACGCTTAAATGCGATGACGGTAGCCACTGTCGGCCAGAGCAATTTTGACCGTTCCTAGCATCGACGACACATACCTAGACGCGCTTGAGAAGAGGAGCATCGCCATCATAAGAGAAGCAAGAGCGCAGTTCAAGAACCCCGCGGCTCTCTGGAGCACAGGAAAAGACTCTACTGCGACCATATGGCTATGCAAGAAAGCCTTCTTCGGCAAACTCCCCTTCCCCGTCATACACTTGGACACGGGAGTCAAGTTTCCAGAGATCTACCAGTTCAGAGACACACTCGCCAGAGAATGGGACCTCCAACTCATCGTCGCAAAGAACGAAGAAGCCATGAAGAGAGGCGTCTCACCTCAAAAGGACCGACTCGAATGCTGCACGCTCCTAAAGACACAAACGTTGAAGGATCTTCTCGTCAAGGAGAAGTACGACGCCCTATTCCTCGCCATCCGTAGAGACGAGCACGGAATACGCGCCAAAGAAAGGTACTACTCCCCAAGAGATGACAACTTCAGATGGAATTACGAGAACCAGCCAGCCGAGATGTGGGACCTCTACGTGAAGCCCTCTGAGGACTTCTCCCACATGAGGGTTCACCCGATCCTACACTGGACCGAGCTGAACGTGTGGCAATACGTGCAGAGGGAGAACCTCCCGATCAATCCACTCTACTTCGCAAAGGACGGAAAGAGATACAGAAGCCTCGGCTGCCAACCCTGCACAGTACCCATCGAGTCGAACGCCTCAACGATCGACGAGATCGTCAAGGAACTTGAGATATCGAAGATCCCGGAAAGAGCTGGGAGAGCGCAGGACAAGGAAAAGGCCTACATGATGCAGAAGCTGCGAAGCCTCGGCTACATGTAGGGTGCTCACTTGAATTCTCCTGATGTGCGCTAGGTGCCTCACTTGAGTCTCTCAAAGATCAACCTCGTAGTCATCGGCCACAAGGATCATGGCAAATCAACGCTCATTGGAAGACTCCTCTACGATTCGAAGTCGATCCCTGAACAGAAGCTCCAGGAAATTGAGGCAGAGCTTGCAAAAGCCGGAGACGAGAGTTTCAGGTTCGCGTTCCTCCTCGATACGCTTGAAGAGGAGCGAAGAGGCGGCCTAACGATCGACATAATGCAGACACCGTTCAAGAGCAAGAAACACGTATACACAATAATTGACTGTCCAGGCCACAGGGAATTCATCAAGAAGATGCTGACAGGAGCGTCGCAAGCCGACGCCGGCGTGCTCGTAGTTTCAGCGAGTGAAGGAGTACAGGATCAGACCAAGCAACACGCCTTCCTAGTCAAGACCCTAGGAATCCAACAGCTCATCGTCGCCGTCAATAAGATGGACCAACTGAACTACAAGGAAAGCAAGTTCGACGAGATGCGCGAGAAACTGCAACCGGTCCTCAAGGCGCTAGGTTATGAAGGAGCTCGCATGGTTCCGATCTCTGCATTTACTGGCGAGAACGTCTTCACGAAATCGAGAAAGATGGAATGGTATACAGGTCCGAGCTTGATCGACCTGCTCGACGAGGAAGTCAAGCCTTCTACAAGACCGGTCGACCGGCCGCTGAGAGCTGCCGTCCAAGATGTCTACGAGATGGGAAACGAGAAAGTGATCGTCTCCAAGATATTGACAGGTATGCTCGAGCAGGGAAGGGCCATCGTGCTCGACCCATCCGGCGAGGTCGCCGAGGTTGAGAGGATACAGACCTTCGGAAGGGACCTAGTGAAGGCAGAGTCAGGCGATTCCGTAGGACTAGTGCTAAACAGGCCGGTGAATGCGAGTAGAGGCCAGGTGATAGGCTACCCACAAGATCGGGCAAGGGCTCCCAAGAGTTTCGTCGCAGAAATGATCGTGTTCGCGGGCGCCACAGTGAAGAAGGACGAGGCGCTGACAATTCGTTTAGGAACCGCAGACGCGAGATGCCGAGTCCGGGAAGTCATCGAGAAGATCGATCCGATCAATCTGACACGCGCCGCTGGTTCCCCGGACGCGCTTGCCGCAGGAGATGTTGGGAAGCTGGCGCTCATCCCTTTGGATCCGCTCTGTGTCGAGAAGTATTCAGACTTCCCGGAACTCGGGAGATTCGTAGTCGAGGGCAAGAGTGGCACCGTCGCGGCCGGAATAGTGCTCGAAACCGAGGTCGCGGATGTCGAGTGATTTGCTCGAATCCATGCTGGTTTGGGCGATCGTTGGCGCGCTCGGCCAGCTTGTTGACGGAGCCCTAGGAATGGCGTATGGGGTTAGTTGCACCGCCGTTCTGGTCTCGATCGGAATCGGACCTGCGCTGGCGAGCGCGAGTGTTCACACGGCCAAAGTCTTCACAGGGCTGGTGTCTGGAGGCTCTCATCTCAAACTTGGCAATGTCGAACATGACATCGCTCTGCGACTGATAGCTCCTGGTGTGATAGGTGGAGTCGTTGGTGCCTACGTCTGCACGAGCGTTCCCGGAAGACCACTGACCGCGATCGTCGGCTGCATACTCCTAGCTATGGGCCTGATTGTATTGCACAGGTTCGTCTTCAAGCACAGTGTACCGTCTACGACGAAGAGACTCTCGTCGAGGATGCTTCTGCCACTCGGGTGTGTTGCAGGATTCACAGACGCGTTAGGGGGTGGGGGCTGGGGGCCGGTAACTACAACCACTCTCGTTGCAAATAAGATCGTGCCGAACAAAGCTGTGGGTTCAGTAAACTTCGCTGAGTTCTTTGTCACAACGTCTGAGGCAATCACGTTCCTTCTCCTCATCGGTTGGGGAAATTTCAATTGGTTCATAGTGCTCGGTCTCATTGCCGGAGGTATAGTATGCGCACCCATCGCCGCGTGGCTCTGTAAGAGACTTCCTCGCAGAGCGCTGGGTGTACTCGTAGGAGCGGCTGTCGTCGTCCTCAGCATACGCATGATACTCGGAGCTGTTGGAGTGGACTGAGTTGTTGGAGTTTCTCTTGGTATGGGCGATCGTTGGGTTCCTTGCACAGCTCATCGACGGAGCTCTCGGCATGGCGTACGGAGTCAGCTCCAACGCCGTGTTAGTCTCCATCGGCATTGCGCCTGCCTTGGCGAGCGCAAGCGTCCACACAGCAGAGATCTTCACGACGCTAGTCTCTGGAAGCTCTCACTTGAGGCTCGGCAATGTTGATCGCAGCATTGC
>CAZLHM010000058.1:0-8056 GCA_964559555.1 uncultured Candidatus Bathyarchaeia archaeon | reverse complement strand
GTTATCTCTATCCTGCAGACGTATACTTCCATGACAGATGTGGGTAGTTAGAACAATCCCTGACGAATCGTCGAACACGACTACGACTTCTACTGCACAGCTTGTCACTATCTACCGTCTCAATTGCGGCGGCGTAGCCACTGATACGGGCACATCAACACACGCATCGGAACAGCCGGCAACGAGGCAAGGATGGTGGAGCGAGACAGCTTTGGCGGGAACCTTCTCCTCAGGTACGTGGCAGTTCTTTCTACGGGAGTACGACAGCAGCGCTGGCGCTGTGGGGCATTGGTTTGTCTCCGTGCACCGCTGCACAAACAACTCGGGTGTCGATGGATGCACGTGGATGTTCCAGGTTGACAACTCAGGCGTTGATCGTTGGAATGGGGGCGATGGCGGGGGCGTCACGACCGGCAGTTTCTCCAGTGCGACTGTTGGACCATTCACTCTCAACAACGAGTATCTGCTGTTGAACGTCTACATGCACATAACAACTCTCAACACAGGCGAGACGATGAACTTCATCACGGAAGGCTCAGAACTCGTCGCCTCGCAGCTCCCCAGAATGATCACCCCCAGCTTCACGCCAGCAACGCCCACATCAACCCAGACCACAACAACGACAACAACAGAGACGGAGACATCAAACCAGACCCTAACAACAACAGAGACAGAGACCTTGTTCTCGATAAGTTACATCTGGATAACGATCGTGACATATGTGACATGGCCTACGACGTTGACTGTAGCGGAGGAATCCAAGACCGTGACGATCGCCGGCCCGACTGCAACAACGACACTTTCAACCCCGACTACTGTAACGGTCACAAGCCTACCCCCAACGACGACGCTCACATCCACAACAACAACGACGATGATCACAACTCCAACGCCGGCAACAGTCACAACAACGCTCGCAACCACCGAAACCGTCACAACTTCTGTGATACCATCCCCACCGAAGTGCATAATCGCAAGTGCCGCCTATGGTTCTGAGATGGCTCCTGAAGTCATTTACATGCGGTACGTGCGCGACCAGCAGATCGGATCTACACCAACAGGTCGCATACTACGCGCCGGCTGGAATGCGTTCTATTACCTGTGGTCGCCTCCGATCGCGTATGCCATCAAGGACAGTGAATTGCTGCGCGGAGTATTCCGAGTGTTGCTTGTGCCTTTGGTGGGCATCACACACGTAGCCGGAACAACATTCACAGCACTAAGTTACGCGGGGGATATCGCTTCAGTAATAGCCTTCGCCATAGCTGCCGCTCTCTCAGTTGGGGTCTACATAGTCGTGCCTGTGTTCACATTCCGGACGGTCCTGAATTCGAGAAGGAGAAGAGCAGGAGACCGGAGTTCAATTCTGGTTCGAAGGTAACGTCTTCTCTCAAGATGGAGATCAACTATCCCATGCTTGGGAACACCGCGTGTCCATACGTCGATCTTGAAGACGCTCTCTACGGTGACATCTGTTGCATGAAGATGTGTCCTAGTATTTTCCACACTGAGGGTACCCAGCACCGATCTCCTCAGCTGGAGCGGGAAATGTGATGTAGCGATGAGAGTGACCGACGCCAAGACCGAGATCACACGTGCGTTGATGGAATCCGTCATTTGATCACAGACACAAGGCAACACCTACGCGCCCCGAAATGGGCTATTGTGCGCTTCATCAATGATTACTTGTTCACACAACATCAACCTTCTCAAGAAGGCCAAGCAGAAGATGGCATGTTCTCGATTTGGACCCGCTCCACCTCGTCTCCCAAATCGAATCTGAATACTTTCGAATAGAAGTACAGTTCAGCCTCGAGACAGCGTTTGATGTTCTCCTTTCTTCGAAATCCGTGTCCTTCTCCTTCGAATGTCACGTAGGCGAAGGGCAGGCCTTTCGCTCTTAATGCTTCCACCATCAACTCTGCTTGGTTGGGTGGGACAACCTTATCGTCGAGTCCCTGAAACAGGATCATCGGACATGATATGCGATCGACGAAGTGAATTGGTGAACGTTCTCTGTAGAGGTCACGTCGCTCAGGGTAAGGGCCTACGAGTTTCAAGTCGTAGCGTGACTCGAACTTGTGCGTGTCCTTGTCGAAGACCTCTATGTCGCTTATGCCGTAGTAGCTGGCGCCAGCCTTGAAGACATCACGAAATGTAAGCGCGCATAGGGTCGTGTAGCCGCCCGCGCTGCCTCCACGGATTATGAGTCGATGCTCGTCAGCCAAACCCTTGCTTACTAGATACTTGGCCACATTTACGCAGTCGTCGACATCGACGACACCCCATTGTCCATACAATCGCTCCCGATACGGTCGACCATATCCTGTACTGCCGCCGTAGTTCACGTCGACGACAGCGAAACCTCTAGTCGTCCAGAACTGAATTCCAGGTGCGAAATTCGTCCTTGTTGCTGATGTGGGGCCCCCGTGAGAGATTACCATGAGAGGCGGCAGCTCTCCCTGCGGAGCAGTGAAGCCCGCATTCTTGGGTGGGTAGTAGAAGGCGCATGCTGTGAAGTTGTTGGATGTGGGGAATTCGATCGGTTGAGGGATCGACACATATTCGGAATTCACGGCCACCGATCTAGACCGATACAGAACCTCGAACTGATGTCTTGCCAGATCGTATTGGACTATGCTCTCTGGCTCGCTGGGTGAGCCGGCAATGCAAATCGCACGCCCGGAGGTAGCTCGAACATACGTTATGTCGGTGTAGGGGCACTCGATCGATTTGAACCTGAGATTGGTCGTGTCGATTTCTCCCAGCTTCCAAGTTCCTTGAGTCGTGTAGCCAGAGATGATCCTGCTGGCTGACTCGAAGGCATACGTGGTCATTCCGAATGTCCAATGTGGTCTTCCAAACTCCGCGGGCATGTCACAGAGAGGCACGACTCGGCCTTCCTGGTAGCGGTACAGGTTCCACCAACCCGTTCGATCCGAGACGAAATGCAGGATTCCATCAGGTGACCATTCCGGCTGAATGATAGACTCTCTTGGTCCGCCTGCGACCCGTTCAGTCCGTCCCAAGGAGTCATTCGATTCCAACTTGCCCACCCAAAGCTCGGTCCCATCCCAAGGCATGTTTGGATGATTCCAAGTGAGCCACGCAAGACGCGAACCTTCAGGATCGAAACGAGGAGATGAGTAGAAATCATTCCCAGAAACGAGCACTCGGCCGCTCCCTTCGCCATCAAGGCTCAGGCTGACGAGGGTGTTCACCGCCTCGTGTCCTGTATGAGTGTGATCTTCTCTGACGCAGTAGATTCGACCTCTACGCCGATCGACAACCCCATCAGCATATCGCACATTGACAGCCGGGGTGATCGGTCGAGGTTCAGCACCGACATCAACCCTATAGAGGCGTTGATCTGAGAAGTTCGAGAAGAAAACTGTCTTGTCGTCGACGAGGTAGCTCCCGCCACCATACTCGTGAACTGACGTTCTGGCATTGAACGGCGTTGTCGTGACTTCTGCTATCTCTCCCTTGGCCGTTTGTTTCATGACGGTGAATCGTCCCTGTTCCTCTGGGCGCAGCTCTCTCCAGTAGACTTCATCTCCGCTGATCGCAACCTCCGCCAGCAGCGTTGAGGACGCGGCCAATTCTGATGTGACTGGAGACCCCCAGGAACCGTAGGGTGCCACTCTTGGCTTGGCCATCGCATCCAGATCCTAGTGGCAGTTTGGAGGCTGAGCTGTACTAATCTCTCTTGTGCAATGCGGTCTTGCACGAGCTCTTTCAAGTCAGGGAGAGGTGTGGCCTATGTCGCTTGACGGAGAACTGCATGCGAAGATTAGCATAATGAAGGAGAAGATCTGCATCGTCACTGGCAGCAACTCTGGAAGCTTCGCTCTCGACTTGGGGTGGAAGTTGATGAAACCCTTCCAGATAAGTGCTGGCAGTTCCAAGAACGGCTCTGGGATACAGTCCTGAGGATATTGAGGCTCGACTCTGCGGCATGGATTTGTATCGGCCGACAGGGGCACCCGGCTCCTTGCAGAGCAGGCAGATCCCCATGCGAGCGGGGATTTGGTCGTCGAGCCAACGTGGAATTGAGCGGGTGAGGCGGGGAAAAGAAAAGTTGGAAAGGTTACCGCAACACTGCTTTGATTGGGCTATGTTGAGCGGGTCGCCGCTTTCTTGGATTCCGTGATTGCGTCGGCGAGTCTCCCAAGCTTGATGAACATGTAGATCAAACCCGCCACAAATACAATTCCCAACAACAGCTTCATTGTCCCTAGCAAGAAGAGAGCCGGTCCGGGCTGAAATACCAACCGATTCACCTCCTATTCGTTTCGCCTCGCACGGGCACCGCCGCTGGATAAAAGAAGAATGGACGAATCATCCCGCTCTATCATCGAGGCGGAGCGCTTCTGTATTCTTCGTGTCAGACGGCTAGTTTCATGCTGCCACTCTAAACTTCGCGATCCGGTCAGCATCTGCGATCCGAGATACAGCGTCACCAAAATGTGGGAAGGAACTGACAACGCCAAGTTCGTGCATTCGACATAGCGCTGCGTCCAGTATCCAAGCAGCCATATACCAGGGAGCCCCAAAAGTGCAGAAAAATGCGGAGAAGTACATCCAGATACTTCGGAGGTCTTATAGGAACGCCCTTGGCGTGTCTCCGGAAGCTGACTGGCACATCAGGAAGATGGGTGATGAGGCGAGACAGGCAAAGCTGCCCTTCGTACGGGGCGAACCTTGCCCTACTCTCGGGCCCTCGTAGTCGCTTTCGGTAGAACGAAGCTTTAGAGCCGGTCGTAGTACAAATGCTGAGTAAAGTCAAACATACAATTGTTGGACCCCCACTGCCCACAGAGCAACTTGCCTACAAGCAGTTGAATAGACTGCGGGGCCTAGCCGCATTTTCCCCCGATGCTCTCTCATCGATCGCTTATGCCAACCAAGAAATCTATCTCGGCTTGGTTGTGGCCGGAAGTGCTGGCTTGTCCCAGTCTCTGCCCATAGCATTAGCTATAACAGGGCTGATGGCCGTCGTTGCAGTCTCGTACTTTCAGACAATCCATGCCTACCCCTCTGGCGGCGGCTCTTACGCGGTGGCTCGAGAGAATCTTGGCACTCTGCCAGGATTGATTTCTGCGGCTGCTCTCTTAATCGACTATCTGTTGACGGTGGCTGTGAGCCTCACCGCGGGTGTCGGGGCAATCGCGTCTGCTTTCCCCGGCTTGTCGCCCCACCGGGTCGGTCTCTCGCTGTTGTTTCTGTTTGCGATTACACTACTCAATCTGCGAGGTATCCGCGAAGCCGGAACAGCGATGGCGGTGCCAGTCTACCTATTCCTGCTCGCCTATCTGCCTATGCTAGCCTATGGCGGCGTCATCGCGGTGACGAAGGCGCCAGTCTCACTGAGCACTATTGCTCCACAAGCTACGCAGCCTCTGACATTTTTCTTGTTGCTGCATGCGTTTTCAACCGGATGTACTGCGCTGACTGGAATCGAAGCGATCAGCAACGGAGTGCCGGCTTTTCGACCTCCTCAAGCGAAAAACGCCGGGCAGACTCTGTTAGTCATGGCTGCGTTGATGGGTCTGCTCTTCCTGGGCAGCGTGGGACTGACGCAATTCCTAGCCGTTGTAGCTGGTCCCCAAGAGACGATCCTGTCTGCACTGGCACGGCGGATCCTGGGGAGTGGGCCCGTCTACGTATTGATTCAGGCAGCTACTATGCTCATACTGGTGGTGGCCGCCAACACAAGCTTTGCAGGATTTCCCCGATTGGCGGCGGTCTTAGCAGCGGATGCTTTCCTGCCGCGCCAGCTGAGTGGGATGGGAGATCGGCTGGCTTTTTCGAATGGGATCTTGCTTCTGGCTGTTGGTACCGGTATCTTGATTCTCGCCTTTGGTGGGGACACCCATGCGTTGATCCCCTTGTTTGCTGTGGGGGTCTTCTTGGCTTTCACGCTGTCGCAAGTGGGTATGGTTGTCCACTGGTTGTTCAATCGCAACAAAGGTTGGCGGGTCAAGGCAGTCATAAACGGCGTGGGTGCATTGACAACGGGAGCGACTGTTGTGGTCGTTGGCGTGAGCAAATTCTTTGAGGGAGCTTGGGTCAGCGTACTGCTGATCCTGACACTGCTGCTGCTCTTTCGCAAGACTCATGCCCACTATAGAGAGGTCGACGACCAGTTATCGCTGCACAGATTGTCTCCGCCTCCACTTGGGCCTTCTGCAGCTCCACGTGTAGTCGTTCCTATTGCCGGCGTGAATCGTGCGACGGTGGACGCCATCGCATATGCGCGGTCAATCTGTAGGAACGTCACAGCCGTGTACGTAGAGTTGGAGCCGGGGGCCGGCCAGCGAATTCGCGAGGAGTGGCAGCGCTGGTGGCCGGATGTACCATTAGCCATCCTGCCCTCGCCCTATCGATCCGTCGTCGGCCCTTTTCTCGACTTCTTGGACGAGACCGATAAGAGATATGATGATGGACAGCTGGCGGCAGTAGTCTTGCCCGAATGGGTTCCAGCCAAATGGTGGCAAGGCCTACTTCACAATCAGACGGCTAAGCTGATCAGAAATGCACTCCTATACCATCGCCGACATCTTGGCTTTCAAAGGGTTATCATCGAAATTCCGCATCACCTCCGCCGATAACAAGGGCTAGCCCATGATTGTGCACGCATCGATGGCGGTCCTGATTTGCAGCACCTCCGTGATCCTTGACAGTTGTCAAGTATCTCTCGGCGTCGATGAGGAGGCTTTCAGAATACTGGACTGATAGTTGGCCGGTGCTTGTTAGAGATGGTACTTTCTCTACAATTCTTGCCTTCAAGAGTACTCTCGGGTGTTTTGGGATCGTTGACCAATGTCTGATGAACCCTTGAGCTATTTCGCCTGCGTTGGAGATCTCTTGCTGTATACATTTCAGCATCTGCAGCCTTGACTTGCCGGCCAACGGCTTCAAGGGCTTGACGTTCTTCTCCAGACTGTTCATCTTCAGTGATCTCGAGGAGTATTGCTTTTTCGCAAATAGGTTTGCTGCATAACGAGATTAATCGTGGACGGGCGTAGAAAACTGCCACATCCTTCGGAAGACGTTATCTTGGGCATAGAAGCATCGGTAGCGTTCGGACGGGCCAATCTGTGTATCACCCCAGAGTCAAAGGATCCTATTACGAGATGGGACACAGATATGGGACGATCCTCTATCGTCAAGGATTCCGAGTACCAGAACAGTCAACAGAGAAGCTCGACTTCGGAAGGAGGAGCGAAGGAGAGGTAGGACGGATCTTTCCGGAAGTGTTAGATGAGATCAGAGGGTTCGCGGAGGCCTGCCACACGTCTTACGAGCAGCTTGCGGCCTTGATGATGGGCATCGGAGCCTTCAAGCCGGGGCGTGAATGCAGCATCTTCGCCTCTGCAGGTGGCGGAAACGTGATTTTCGGACGAAACTATGACTTCTTCTACAGTTTCAAGAAGCACACGGAGAGCTGTCTGACATCACCGCAGAGCGGCCATAAGAGCCTCGGCCATTCCGACGTCTTCATTGGCCGAGAGGACGGCGTGAACGAGAATGGGCTAGCCATAGGGATGACTGGCGTAAGCGGGAAGACTGTAAAGCCCGGCATCAGTTTCTGCCTCGTCCTTCGAGCCGTTCTGGACAAGTGCGCGAATGCTGAGGAAGCAGTGAGGCTACTCGTTGACGCTCACATCGCCAGTGCAGCCAACTTCCTCCTCGCTGACAAGAGCGGAGTAATGGCGATCGTCGAAGCTTCACCGGACATAACACGAGTACGCAGGCCTGTGAGTGATGAGCATTTCATAGTCTGCACAAATCATTTCGTTCATCCAGAAATGCAGGAGATGGAAGACCTTGAAGACAGAGCGAAATCCCAGTGGGATACGATCCCAAGATACACAACGATCTCCAAGACCCTGAGAGAACGCAACAGCAGGCTCAGCATAAGAGGCGCACAGAAGATTCTCGCAGCCCACGACGGATACGTCTGCTCGCATCAGGAGAATATCAAGCTCGGCACGCTCTGGTCGATCGTCGCTAGCCTGAAAGAACCGAGGGTGTTCAGAGCAGAAGGACA
>CAZLHM010000057.1:0-8367 GCA_964559555.1 uncultured Candidatus Bathyarchaeia archaeon | reverse complement strand
TTCACATTTTCGGTCGAGATGTCATCTGGCAATCATGCCATCTCCAATCGCTGGAGGCTTGGGTGTCTGTTAAGGAGTTGTAGTCCGCTTTCCTTTATTCTTGTCCTGACCGTCACAACCCATCAGGATTTGTACGAGCTTTCAAGCCTGGAGGAATATCGTCGTCGTCGCGCACCACAATGAGCACACAATGACTCTCCTCATGACGAGGACTACTTGAAGATCTTGGCCAGATGCGCAGCGCTAGGCTGCTCCGTCTACGATTACGTAGAAATTGCTCTTGAAACGGGCATCATCAATAGCCAGACAAAACGGATTGAAAAGCGTGAAGACTCCACAAGTGCTTCCGAGATTGCGGAAAAGATAAGAAAGTTCACGGAGGAGCCGGAGGCCTCCTGTCCATGAGAGAACAAGCGATGCTTCGGTGAACTCTTGGATTTGGTTTGTCAGCCATCCGCTCTCTCAACCGAAGGAATACCACGCCAGTGCGCGCATTTCTCTTATTTCTCGAACGACTTTCCTAAGCTGTTTGCGAACGCTTTGAAGATCTTCTCAAGTTCTTCCTCTACGGCTTCCCAGCTCCTCCACCCGTAGAGTGCCAGGACGAGTATCCCCACGATTGGCAATACAACAGCTATGACGCCGATTCCGGGGATGATGATGAGAACAGGCGCGATGAGCGCCAGTAGGATCAGAAGGGAGACAGCTTTTCCAATATCGGCGAGTGAACTTCTGAGTCGCTCCTTTGCGGGTGCTGTGAGGCGTTTCCTCTTCGCAACCGCGTAACTTGC
Source organism: uncultured Candidatus Bathyarchaeia archaeon (assembly GCA_964559555.1). Taxonomy (GTDB): domain Archaea; phylum Thermoproteota; class Bathyarchaeia; order 40CM-2-53-6; family 40CM-2-53-6; genus CAVPLU01. The sequence goes on along the minus strand of CAZLHM010000057.1, from coordinate 7,576 downwards.
GAAAGCATTCGACAAACCTTGAAGGTCACGGTAGATCCGTGCCTCGATTATCAAGGATATGATGAGGCCACCGATGCCAATCAGCAGACCGCCTGCAAGTCCTACTCCAGGAATGACGTAGCTTGTCACATAAGCAACTGGCATGATTAGGTAGAGGACGACTATCACTGCCAGCATCAGGACAATATTCGTGAGCGTACGGGGTAGGCGGTCGCGGATCTCGTCCGCGAAGCTCTTTGGCATTCAGCATGCCTACTTCTTCGTCTTCTTCTCAGATTCTTCGACTACAGAAGCGACCTTCTCGGTGATCTGGTGAACGCCCTTCGCTATCTCATCATAGAGTAGCCGAGCCGCGTCATAGAGAAGTATCACGACAATCGCCACTAGGATCAGAGGGATCGCCGCGGCAAGCGAAACACCTACTCCCGGGATGAGAACAATGAAAGGCGTCAGCACATAGAACAGGATCAGTATCACGATGACGTAGGCGAAGTCGTAGGCGACCTTACGAATCAGATTCACATGATGCTCTTCCAGCCCCGGGACAGCAGACGAAAGGGCATGCGAACTCAAGTGCAGAAGGGCCGCGGCGTCATGCAGTATTCGAACCGCAAGGACTGCTAATATCACGACAAAGATCACGGCTACCATCAGCCCAACGGACAACCCGATGACCGGAACGCTGAAGCTTATGGCGCCAGCGATCGGTACAACAAAGTACGCAACCAGCAACGTTATGACGATGACCACGAAATCAAGCAATACTCGCGGAAGCCTCTCCCTTATCTCCTGTGACAAGGGCCTAGCTTGCGTCATAGACATCACATGATGATGCGTCTTCTACAGGAATATAAGATGATTCCCCCATGTTCGAGAGACCTACGCCCTCGGAAGGGGTGACCGCGAATGGAGATCGCCGTCGAGCTGCTCAATCAGAAAATGGAAGAGGTGATTGCCTCCACGGAGGACTTGTGGTCCAAGAGATTTTCCGACGCCACAAGACAGGTAACAAAATCACTCGGGCTCGTCGAGAAAGCTGCAGTGAACCTCGCCGATGCTGCAAGGCGTGCATGGGGAAGCATCACGAGGCCGACGGAGCAGCATGCCCTCAGGTTGTCAGACCAGATCATCCAGCTCTGCGGGTCACCAGTCGATACTCCCGATACTTCGTATGATGGAGTCAGACGCTTTGAAGAAAGATCCATTCAGACGGCGAAGTCCATCGCGAAAACCTACAACAGGTATGCCGGCAGCATCATTCGATCAGCTAAATCAGAGACATCGATACTCGAAGACTCGATCATGTCTCTGAATCGGAGCGTGGTCGCACTCTCGGAACTTCTTGATGACTCAAGGTTGAGAGAGATAAGGGCAGCAGGACGCGATGCTGATAGACTTGTTCAGGAAGCCAGTCGACTACGCATTCTCATCGGCGAGAAGGCACAAGCGGAAGATGTCCTACAGGAACTGCAAGATCGTGAAGTGGAACTCGCAAACGAGCTCTCCGCGCTAAGTAAGGACGAGAGACTGACCGAGTTGGATCGGACAGAAGGACAAATCAAACAGAAGGAGACGGAGGCTCTTGCCTTGCTTGAACCGCTCTCAAAGCCACTCCGCAAGATAGATCGACCCGAGATCAAGCTACCTGCGGGCTTGAAGAAGACCAGTGTGAGCAGACTGGCTGAGAATCCGCTTGACACTCTGCTGGAGCTTCCGGTCAGCGAAATCCAAGAGGCACTCAGCTCACTTCACCACATGATTGAGCACGGGCATCCGTTGCTTGACCAGAGGAGAAAGCGCAAATCATTGGAAGCAATCGAGGCACTTCGAGCCGGCGCATTAAAGAAGTTGAGAGAAGATCATAGCATACTGCATGCAAATCGCCAAGAAATCCTAAGGCAGCTCAGGTCCTCAGGGCTATATGACCAGTGGGTCAATCTTCGGAACCAAATCGAGGGTATTCGAGCCGAAGCCGCCAAATGCCAGGCCCGTATTACGGATCTTCAGTCGCAGGAGACACAACAACGTTCACTTGTTCTTGAGCAAAAAATGGCAATAGAAAGGACGCTTGAAAATCTCCTCGAAGAGCAAGTGTCCATCATGGTCTCATTCTGACTGTGCTCCCCTGGTCTGCACAGACAGGTCCCGCCTGACTTAAATGGAAGCCAGTTCTTCGCCTCCGTGATTCCAATGAGCCTCTACAGTTGGAGCAGGATTCCTAGAGAGAAGATAACTGACAAGTTATCACGCAAATTGATCTCCGGCAAAAAAGTGATGCTTGCCCAGGTCTTCCTCAAGAAGGGATGCATCGTCGCAGCGCACAGCCACCATAATGAACAGATGACCTACATTCTCAGCGGCTCTATGAAACTTCGCCTCCCCGACAAGGAGGTAACCCTCAACGAGGGCGATGTCCTTCACATCCCATCGAGAGTCGAGCATAGCGCAGTCGCCCTTGAGGATACACTCGATCTAGATGTCTTCAGTCCCATAAGAGAGGACTGGCTGAAGGGAACGGACGACTACCTACGCAAATAGGTGATGCTGCCCGTGGAACTGGAACTAGCCGGCAGAGTTTCCATAGTCACGGGCTCGAGCAGAGGAATAGGCAAGGCCATCGCTCTGGCATTCGCTCATGGACACTCAAAGATCACAATATGTGCAAGAGGGGAGAAAGAGCTCAGAGCTACAGAGGAAGAGATCAATCATGTCACAGGATCTGGCTAGATTCGAAGAAGAGAAGACAGCAGATAGTCCAAGCATGGGCAAGAGCGATTCCTCTGAAGCAGATGGCTAACCCTAGAGAGATCGCAGACCTCGTTGTATTTCTCGCCTCCGAGCGTGCCAGTTACATTACAGGAACAGTAATTCGTGGACGGCGGCTGGATTTGGGGAATCCTCTAGGGATCAGGAAGCCTCGTCAATTTCGAGTGATATTGCCATTCGCAGATGAACTGAAAATCGGCACGATTGAAAGCACCGTGGTATACGTACCAAGATCAATGGTTCAGATTCTATCGCCCGCACCAAGAGACCAGATTTCGAGGGTGACGTGGTCGCACCGTCAGACCACACGCACAACAAGAAAACGTAAGTAGCTCGTATGTTTGCTAGCTCTGTGAAACCCTTCCAGACTCGACCATGACCTCGTAATGTGCGACGTTCGGGTCAAGTCCAAGTAGGAACTTCTTGTCCTCAGGATAGTAGACAGCTTTCTCGATTTCCGGGCCAGCGAATTTCCTGACCGCGTCGAAGGATTCCCATAGAGAGATGAAGAGAAACTCTGCATGTCCATCGCCGACCTTTCGCAGGACCCATACACCACGGTTTCCCTCTGTAGCGCGGCAGTCTCTCACGCCCGTTCTCATTACGTAGTCAAGGTATTCATCACTCTTGGAGTCAAGCGTGACGCCGCGCCAAACCCTAGCAATCATACCGTATCGGTCATCTGTTTGAACGCGCGCCCTATTAACCGATGGCCCGTCGTACCACGACGTAATGTAGCCCCCGAATTTGAAAGGTCGTCGGGGAGTGTATGCGCACCAGTCTGCTCAAGAGACCCCAGCAACGACCTATATCCGGCGATACGGTTTTGGTCAGTCACGACAATGAGACGCTCTAGGTGATGTGGATGAGCAGAAAGACTTGGTTCATTCTACAGTTTGCTACCGGGTTGATAATAGCGATAGTGGCTGCATTCATGGTCTTTTGCCAGGAGAGATGCTTCCTCGGAGTTGACTTGGGATTCTGGCCCATGGTTCTGGGGATCTTCGGAATAGGCCTGATAGCCACCTCAGGAATACGTCCTTTGCGTACTTGATGCGTACTCGTGATTTGTGTGTGTGGCTCTCTCTCATGAGGCTTCACTCACCCTTCTCGAATAGCAGGTAATGATTGACAGTGAGGGCAGACGAGAAGGGACCGGCACAAGCATAGGTGTGGAGACGCCAGCCCTTCTGTTGCCATTCATCGATTGTGTCGCCAATGATCTTGTGATCGCCAACCTGAACACATGTGTATTGCTTCAACCCATCCTCACCTCCACAGTACTTCACGGGCCTTTATGCCATCCAAGCACCCATTCATTCATTATTCGTGATTTGAAATCATTCTTCCTCTAGCGATCTCAAGGAGTCAGGAACAGGAGGGATTTGGGGAGTGATTGTGTGTGTACTCTGGTGCGCGACGACGACGAAAACCTGCTCGTCTCCCATGAGGGTTCAAATCTTGATGCCCGCACAGGCTCCATGATAGATGAAAGGAGGAAAGTGACTTAATCACTGCCTCAAGTCTCAAGCCAAGAAATAGGGTGACACTTCCAGAATGCCTGCAATGTCGCCAGAAGAAAATGTGGGAGGGGACCGCTGTAGTCTCGCTCTTCTCGCCTGCCCACATACGATAGAGGACTAATGATCAACAGGTTGAAGCAACTTAACGGTATGGCCGAGTTCCCGGTGGACATGTGCAGAAGCAGCGCCAACGATGGTGTGTCCGCAGTTCTCACAGTAGTATATCATTGGTCCCCAGCTTCAGGTCGTGCACCGTTGATTAACGGGTTGTGAACATTTGTTCTTGATTCATTTTCCATACGCTGACGGGCTCTACACTGTGCTGTTACTCTGGCACTAGTGGTAGTGGCTCGGTCAGAGCAAGTCCGTCCGAATAGGCGGGTCACTCAAACCAAATGTCTGTCATCCTGACGTCAATCACAGAAAACTTAGTCTACTCGGTTCCGCAGGCAAGAATACAAGTCATAGTTGCATAGGTGAGGCAATTGACGTCCAAGGATCTGTCACAAGGCATCAGCAACGAACGGGACCTTGCCCAACTGCTGGCCACACGATGGAATATCGGCGGTGTTGAAGAGTGGTATTTCAGCGTCAAACGAATCTCCAAGGATCTGAGAGTCTCTCCGGACATTGATCTTCTCAGAGTCTATGTCAATCGGCACTATCCCGAAGAGAACAGAGCCGTAGGCTTTGAACTGAAGGTGTGAAGCCTCGGAAATGCCGAGGTGATCACTGGTCCATCAGCCTAGAGCCTTTCTATCAAGGGCTCGGCCAAATCATGACATACTTTGAGCAAGGGATTGATAGAGCGGCGCTCGTGGTCGGATTCCAGAAGAGTTGCAACGAGCATCCCGACGAAGTCGCACTGGCCAAAGCACTGCTCGGATGGCATTGCACCTTCCTCAAGACATCGATCTTCGCAAGTTTTCCCTACCTTCAGATATTCTCAATCAAAAACGGAGACCTTGACACGTTGCTTTATAGCTCCGATTGGGGTAGGCAACGTTTCTCGCATCTATCTGATGAAGCCAGGCTCCTACGTGAATCGATCTTCAGACTGCAATTTGTTTCAGAGCGCCTCTTGCCAGCGTAACACTTGGGCGGGGAAATCGATGTGCCCGCGGCAATAGTCCAGGACGTATGAGCAGCCGTCCTGTGCGATTCTAAAGGTCATGCCAACAGTCCAATCGGGGGCGGGGTCCTCGGATATCGCTAGGTCCGACCCTTGGAACATACGGAGCTTCTCTCGATCAGGAGAGGAGTGGGAGGAGTAGTTGTGTGTGCGCACCAAGAGACTCGGCGACGACGAAAAGACTCCTTCCCTGATCGGTGTTCGTGTGTCATCTGTATGTTCGTGTACCTGTACGTGTCTCTGATGGTTAACGGAAGAATCCCCTGGCAACCCCTCTTCCTCTCATTCCGGGGCCAGTCTTGTGCGCCGAGAAAACCGAGCTAGCTCTCCAGCTTCGACCTGACCCTGTGCCATACTGTTGGAATATGGACTTCACAGACTATCGATTCAGCCGGCGCTCCTGCTTTCGAAAACTCATCAGTCTCGAACATACTGCCTCCACTGCTCTTCTCCTCTTTAGCGCGAAGCCCGCACGGACTCTGCCCGGAATATCACGAATCCGCCGGATTTGTGTAGTCATCTCATCAATTTTTTCTGCGACTCTTTGCCTTAGCCTAACAATGTCATCGAAATCGATCTCCCCGTTGTACAAATGCAATTTGTAACTATGGCCGAATCCTAGTGGAATCTCTACCTCATATTCTCCTGCGATAAGTTTATTCACGCTGATTCCAGCCAAAATGTCGTCGAACCGGACCTCGATCCTATCCGTTCTGCACCGACTATCCTTGTCCTGTCTGGCTACTAGTCTCCGAGTCCTGTGTTGCTCGGCCTTGATCTGCAGCAGCAAGAAATGGAGAAGCAGAATCCCTCGGATAGGTCCATCTGGAGCAGAATGTGAGAAAGCTATCGAGGTGCTCGATTTCTGCGCCACTCATATCAGTCCTCTCCACCTCCTCAGATGATTTGAAGACAAGCGATGTTCAGATAGCTTCAATACTAGCCGCGCACACGACGGAGCCTCGAGCGTGAGGCAGACGAGGCGGAGGTTCGCGAAGAGGAGCGGACAAGCAAGAACCGAGATGAAGGCGCTGGAATGTCCACGTTGCCATTCCCAACTGAGATTGGACCAGTACCGAGACCATATCGCAAGATGCGGCGTTAAGGAACCCGCCCCTCCAAACTCGACCAACAGTGAGGAGCACCAACAACCGGCTCAAACTACTTGATCTTTCCAGTCGCTGCCTAGATGGAACTGGTCGGCTACATCTTGCAAGGGCACACGTGCAGACGGTCAGGAGACTGCTGTATCATTCTTTGGGGATCCTTTGAGGCAACCCACGAAGACATAGTGCGTTGGAGAACGCAGGGACGCGGTGACATCCTAAGGCACCTATTCATTGATTCCACTGACCCACACAATCAACGCGGAGTCTTCCTTACGAAGAGCTGCCCATTTCTGAAGAATGACGAACCTGGAGGATTCTACTTGTGCGCGATCCATGAGACGAAACCGTTCTACTGCAGGACATATCCAGAAGACGGTGTATGCGAGCATATGGGTGGCGAAGACGCTACCTAGTTCATTAGCTGCCAATCGCTGACCGTCACTGGCAATGTGATCTCGTCCTTCGCCATAGTATTGAGGGATGTGATGCGTGAAGGAGTACAGGCCCGGGACCTTCGACAGGCGCGTCGCCTACGGTCAGCGACAACGGAAACTCATGCTGGTCTCCAGAGGCATAATCGACGGCTTCAAAGTTCGTTGCCAGTCCATCAGAGAGGCGGAAAATCTTGCGCGGGCATTCAGGTTACGATGTTCCAAGGTTGAGGAAAATGAGAAGGCAAGATACAGTCTCAGAGTCAAGGTAGAGGAAAAGACGATCTATGTCACCCGAAAAGGCCTCATACGTCGATAGCCCACCATGGTCGATTATGCCCATCGCCCCTCCGGCGGCATAGACCACCGAATATAGAGGAGGCAGCACATTTTGTGTGTGCGCACCACGAGACCCACACACACGAAGAAACTAACTTTTGGACCACTACTCTGCCGTTTGTCACTAGGGAATCTCGCCGTGTAGAATCTTGACTAGCTTGGATAAGTCGATGTTTCCGCCTGAAACCACGCAGACCACGCGACCCGTTCCAGCCTTACCCGAAAGCGCTGCCGCAACTGACGCTGCCCCAGCTCCCTCAGCGATGACACGATTGC
>CAZLHM010000056.1:4125-8504 GCA_964559555.1 uncultured Candidatus Bathyarchaeia archaeon | reverse complement strand
TTTCCTCGGGAAGGAAGAGATGATCGACTATGACGGGCAGAGACTATCAGCCACGAGGTTTGGACGAAGAGTCTCCGAACTCTACATCGACCCAGCTTCCGCCGTCATCATCAGAGACGGCCTCCTGAGGCGAGCACCAGACATGAAAGAGTTCAGCTATCTCCACCTCATCTCTCGCACTCCGGACATCGCACCTCGACTGTACCCGAGACGCGGCGAAGACGAGAAACTCACCGCACTGGTGGCAGAGAAGACAGGGCAGTTCATGTGCGAGATACCTGACGATTTTGCCGGTTCTTTTGATCTTGGATACGAGGATTTCTTGGCTGAGGTTAAGACCGCGGCCGTCCTGCTGGACTGGATCGAGGAAGTCTCAGAGGATACGATACTCAACACGCATAGAGTGGAGCCGGGCGACTTGATGAGACTCGTTCAGATTGCTGAGTGGCTTCTCTACTCCACTCGCGAGCTTGCTGAACTCTTCGGACACAAGGATCTACGCAAACCGCTCGAACAACTGAGGCTTAGGGTTGAGAAAGGCGCCAAGGCGGACTTGATACCGCTTCTTGGATTGCAGGGTGTCGGACGAGTGAGAGCCAGAGCATTGCACAACTCAGGATTCAAGACAATCGAAGACATAAGAACCGCCTCGCCGTCAGAGCTTGCGACAGTTCCCCTCATCGGAACGAAGTTGGCAAAGAAGATCAAAGAGCAAGCAGGCGGACTCATCAAGTCAGAGGAATGGGAAGAACTGCGGCTGACTCAGGATGAGACTGAGCAGAGCCTCCTGACCCAATACTCCGACGACAAAATGGCAAGTTGACCGTCTGGTCAGTCAATCTTGCCAGTTTCCTTGTGAACTTGGATCGCTCTCCGTCGTTAGACGGAGTATCTCATTCTCATCTTAGGAATCTGGAAGTCCTCTTGTCCGTCGTTCCTGGCGTGTCTTCTGGATGGCTCCTCGAACTAGATCGCGGGTTTTGCCCAAGTAGTTCTTTGGATCAAGAGCAGACCGGATCTCCGCGGGTGACAGGAGTCTGCTGATTTCACCATTCGACTGAACTAGATCGCGAAAGCGTCCTCCACGACTGGCGGTCTCGATCGAGATCGACCTGACTAATTGGAACGCCCGAGGTCTCTGCATACCCCTGCTCACAAGTGCCTTCACGAGGGCTTCTGACAGTTCCATTCCTCCTGTGAGGTCTAGGTTGCGGGTCATTTTATCCGGCAACACATGAAGACCAGCGAGAACCTTGTCGAAGTTGCCGATCATGTGATCAACCAGTATGAACGCTTCGGGAATTGTGAAACGTTCCGACGCAGACTGGGTAAGGTCTCTTTCGTGCCACGTCACAACTGACTCTAGAGTTGGCTGAACGAGGCTTCGAACGATCTTGGCCACGCTCGATATGTTCTCCGAGACTCTCGGATTCATTTTATGAGGCATGGCTGAGCTTCCGAGCTGAGTTTTGACGTCAAATGGCTCTCGTGCCTCATCGATTTCGGTTCGCTGCAAATTCCGGACTTCAGTGGAGAACTTGTCAATCGAACTCGCGAGATTTGCCAGTACAGAGACGAGTTCTGCATATCTGTCTCGTTGCACTATCTGCGTTGTCACCTCGGGTGTTCCGAGTCCCAGGTCTTCCATTACGAGTTGTTGGATCTCAAGTGCATGCTCCCCTAATCCCGCCATCGTGCCCACCGCTCCCGTGAGCTTTCCAACCACAACACGTGGCATGCATTCTCGAAGCCGTGCGATGTGCCTCGAGGTTTCTCGCATCCAGACAGCGAACTTCAGTCCGAGCGTAATCGGCAGGGCATGCTGGCCGTGGGTCCTGCCTATGCAGATCGTATCTTGATATTTCTCTGTTTGTTTCAGAAGAGTCTGCTCAAGCTCGTCGAGTCTGTTTGAGAGTAATTTGAGGCCCTCTTTGATCTGAAGTGCGGTGGCCGTGTCTAGGATGTCGCTGGAAGTCGCACCTAGGTGAACAAAGCGCCCGTTCCTCCCACACGCTTCGGCCAAGGCCTCAACGACCGAGGCGGTCTCGTGCTTCGTTCGGGCTTCTATCTCTCTAACGCGGGCCAGTCGCACATTCCGAATTGAAGCCTTTTTTGAGATCGTTTCAGCATCTCTCGTGGGGATGTCTCCTACTTTCGCCTGTGCGCGGGCAAGAGCTGCTTCGACATCAAGCATGCGTTGAAGCCTATTCTCCTCGTCGAAGATTCGTCTCATGTCTGGCGAGCCGTATCGGCCTGAGTCGATCGGAAGAATCGTGATCTAACACCGTTCCAAGGACACACATATCAAAACCATGTTGGTATAAAGACCCTGCCAACGCGAGGTTGACAATTGGGCGCCATTGCGGGGGTCTTCTCGCAGTCTCAGATAGATGCTCCTGGACTTGTACGAGAAATGCTCTCGGCGATGAAGCATCGCGCCCAAGACGGAGCGGCGATTGCTTGGAATGGGACGGTCGAATCGACCTCCTCGCCAAGCTCTCTCAGAGGCTCGTCTCCGACAGAACACTTGGCAGTTGGCTACGGTTTCACACGCGTGCTTGCAGAGGACAGGCCGCAACCACTGCGAGCAGGCAAAGGATGGCTCTGCATGGACGGCAGGATCACGGCAAACGGGATGCTGCTGGGAGGAGAGGAAGCTGCCAACCGACTCGAGCCTAGGCTGACCCGCGTCAGCTTCCCAAGAATCAACCGCGAGTTTGACGGGGCATACTCGCTCGTCTACTCAACCACCAGAGAACTGCTCGTAACAAGGGACGCGCTAGGCCTGAAGCCATTGTTCATCGGCGAGCGCGACGGGTTAGTTGCTGTCGCATCCGAGAGGAAAGCTCTCTGGTCAATCGGAATACAGAAGACTTCCACATTCCCTCTGAGGCGTTCTCTCAGAGCGGGTCCTGAAGGGATAGCCATCGAATCCTCGAACGATGAGTCTCTTCAAGCTCCGAGACTACCACGAGAACTGAGTGCAGAGGAGCTTGCGCGTTTACTCGTCGAGTCGGTGTCAACTCAGGCCGCTGGGCTCGGAACGTTTGCAATTGGTTTCTCCGGAGGTCTCGACAGCTCAATTCTAGCCAAGATTGCAGAGGACCTTGGACTAGACGCGCTGCTCGTGACTGTCGGGATCGGACACACCTCCGAGATGAGTCAAGCGGAGTCAGCCGCGAAAGCCATCGGTCTACCGATCGTCCTCGCCAGGTTCTCCATACAGGATGTCGAGGAGAATCTCGATCGCCTAGTTTGGCTTGTCGAGCAGCCAGACCTCATGCAGGTGAGCATAGCGATGGCCGTGCATCTGACCGCAAAGGCTGCCATGAAAAACAGTAGATCGATCATCATGCTCGGACAAGGCAGCGACGAGCTCTTTGGCGGCTACAAGAGATTCGCGACCATCCTCGGCAAGAGGGGCCCGAGTGCAGCAGAAGAAGCCATCCTGCAAAGCATCCAGAACGCACACGAGGTCAACTATCAGAGAGACGATCAAGCGGTTTCATCGCTCCCGGTTGAGTTGAGGCTTCCCTATTCGACAAGCAAGATGACGGATTTCGCTCTGCGAGTGCCTTTGAGTATGAAGGTTCGCTCGTCAGCCGACCTCGCAAGGAAATGGGTCCTTCGTGAGGCGGCGATAAAACTGGGCATACCTTCCGAGATCGCGATGCGGCCTAAGCGGGCGATACAGCACGCGTCGGGTATCGAGAAGAGCATCCGCGAAATCGCACGAGCACATGGCCAGGCTGCCTCAACGTACTTGGAAAACAGACTGCGCATGAGAAAGCCCGACGAGACTGCTCACACACTGGAGTGAAGCCGAGCATCGTAAGCTATTAAGGAAATGACCCGTCTCCGTTGTGCCATACTGAAGCATGAGAAGTGGCCTTCTTGTCGGACATTGCCCACCTCCTGCCGAGGTGTCCGCGATGCGGATTCGGACTCCGCATGGTCAGAGGGATATGGTGGTGTGACACTTGCAAGGTCACGTTTGTTCCGCAAGGAGGTCCCTCGCTTCGTGACGCTTTTCGAGCCGCAGGGGAGAAGCTTCGTCAACTCCTTGCGCCGTCACGAAGACGTGCAACTCTAACGTATCCGCGAAGTGCTTATTCAGTTGCAGATAGGGGACCCGCGCTGGCTAGGTGCCCAGCTTGCGGATCCCTGACGCCGAGAGATGTTCCATCATGTGTTCACTGCGGAACCCTTTTTGGGAGACCTCCGGAGATTCCGCCGACTCAGAGGCCGGTGCCTTCTCCTCCTCGTCGGGAAGAACTGGTGTATCAGTACATCGTGGAGCGTGGGGGAGAGCTGTCCCTCTCGAAAGCGTCCGTGGAGCTCGGCATGGGACTACCGGAACTCCGAGACTCGATTCAGGC
>CAZLHM010000056.1:1745-4025 GCA_964559555.1 uncultured Candidatus Bathyarchaeia archaeon | reverse complement strand
TGCCACGAGCGAGCCTATGACAATAGCGAGCATCGTCCACATCGAGCTTGTGAACTCGGGCGCTACCATCTCCACGCTTGTTAGAGTCACATCGCAGAAAGTGTGTGATCCACCGATTGGTAGTGTGATATCGAAATAGAACTCCTCCCAAAGCTGCTCGGTTCCGAACTTCGTGACAAGCAGTTGGTGTTGCCCTGTTGAGAGCCAGAGCCTGTAGGTGCCGGTTGTGGTTGATGTCCATTTCCCGTCAGCGGAGATTTCCGCAACCTGCGCCCATGGGAGGGTGCGGACGTTTCCGTACATGTCCGTCCAGAATACTCTTCCTAGAACGCTCGGTTGTTCCTCAAGCGTGATTCGGACGGTTGCAGTGCCTTCCCATGGTGCCTCCAGATTCGTTACCTGTGTGACCTGCTCGTATGCCCTGAAGTCGCTCAATCCGCCCTCTAGCAGGTCAGGTGACGTGTAGTCGTCTTCTGTTCCGAATACTCCGTCGGATCCTAAGAAATCGAAGACGCCATCAGGACCGTAGGGGTCGAATGCCCAAACATAGATCGTGAAGTTGCCCCATCCCTCAATATCAAGGATGTCTCTACTACCTCGGATCCCGGAGTCTGGGTGCGACACTCCATTTGTTGTGTCCCACCCGTTTGCCCATAGCCATTCATGTCTGCTGTCGGCCCCTCCGCTGTAATAGTGGAATCCAAAGACATCGAAGGCCGTAATACTTCCTCGTGGTACGGCGAGTCTGTTCGCATCGCTTGGGGTCATCATCGGCCAGTTCGCCCACGTTGCCACAGGAATTCCATAGTGGAGCCACGAGATGAAGGCTCGTTGAGGTTGTAGTAGGGTGCCCGCGCCTTCGGATGCGCCGAGGACGAGCTTCCAGTCTCTGGTTGGGTCGTATTGTAGGTAGTCCAGATTCACGTTGGGTTCTGCTCCAGCGTAGATCGAAGCTCCGACAAGCAAGCCGTCTTGATTGTAGGCTTCTACTCGAACGAAGCCGTTGAAGGCTGTGGGTATATGCTCGTGTTTGAATTCCAATTCTACGCGTAGGTGCGCTCCTTGCAGGACATCAACTTGCAGGTCAGTCAACGCGCCGGGGACAATATGTAGCCAAGACTCCTCTAGCTGGAGGTAACCAAACGTCGAGACTCCAACGTAGTACTTCCCTTCTTCGATATGTGTCGGGTAGAAACCCCCGAGTGCTACAACTGGTCCGGGGTCGATTCCAGTGAACAAGACTCTCAGTAATCCGTGCCAGCCAATGGGGCCTGTGTCGATGTCGTAGGGATCTCCAACGATGGTCCCGTCGTCTTGAACGAGTCCATAGGATAGGGGACTCAGGGTGCCTGCAAGAGTTCCGTATTCGTCGATCAGGTATACTGAGATGCCAGCGCCCGGGAAGATCCAAGGTGCACGTTGAGTTGGTTGCTGTAATCGTATTGATCTCAGGAACAACTCGATCGAGGATGGTTGAAGATGGAACGAGAGCAGAAATGCAGAGCAACCTGGGCCAGGTCGAATGTCGAGGAGGTCTTCCTCAAGAAGGTACCAACCCACGCCAAAGTTGCCGGTGGAGGGCGTTGCCATGTCCGCCATGAAGACTTCAAGCCTGTACTCGGCAAGTGCCAGTCCGTAGTCTTGGTAGTCTGGGCTAGTCCTGAGCTGGTTGTATATCCCGTTGAATCCTTCCAGAATCATTGTGAATTCGCGTGCTCCTGCTGGGAATCTTCCCGCCGCCAATCCCTTCTCGAGACCGTCAGTACCGTTGGCGACGATCACCATTGTCGCATTCGAGACAGGCACGAATAGGCTATTCGAAATCTCCGCAGTCGCGACCACCCAGCTGCTCCTTCTAAGGTCAACTTCCAGGGCATAGGCTCTGGAATTTGGTGTGATCGTGAGCGCTCTTTGCCAATCGTCGCTTTCCCTCATTACGTAACCTGTAACTTGGATCTCTAGCTTGTAGAGTCCTGGGTCTATTCCTTCTATGAGGTCTGCTGCGTCAGCGTGGACGTGTCCGTCCAGCCGCACCGAGGGCAAACCCCGTACGTCATCTAGAGTCATTGTGTACGACGTGCGCGATGGAAGAGTTGACGGTTTCAGAATCAGCGGAGAGTAGTTGCGTTTTCTGTCGATCGTGAAGGCGTTCCATGGTGGTCCGTACGGTGCGTCAATGTCGTCGGAGGCCCAGTAGCCTACAGTCTCCTCATACTGGTCAATCAATCGGATCAGTATGTCTCTATGGTGACTACCGTCATCAATCGGAAGGGCAGGGTT
>CAZLHM010000056.1:0-1645 GCA_964559555.1 uncultured Candidatus Bathyarchaeia archaeon | reverse complement strand
GCTTGCCTTCACAATCGCTACTGGAAAGTTGCCGTCGCCGATCGTTCTTCCGTCAATGTATATTTTGAAGTGGTAGAGGCCTGCGGTGAACGGCGCCCGCACCTTGAACAGCCGGATATGGTGGAGCCCGGGTCTGATCATGAAAGAGGGCATTGGCAGGGCCGGAGTAGGCATTCGGCCGATCTCGATACGTTGCCACCCAGGCGCGATCGGGTCGTCTTCAGCAACTGTCGTGGTTGAGATGTACGAGTAGTCGTTCGTGATGTCGGTCCAGACAGAGTATGCACCGTCGAGACTCGCAAGGGTCTCGTTGTCACTTGAGCTGTATGCGAATGTGAAGTTCGATGGCATATAGATGCGTATGTTTGAGACGTTCCTGACTGTCCATAGGTCGAATTGGAAGTCGCCCACACTGTCAGACATGCTCGCAAGAATTGCGTAGTCTTGGAACCGATCAATGACCTGTCGACGCTGAGCGTCTCCTCCCTGCGCACCCCTCAGAGTGTCAAGCGTGTGGCTCCAAGCAAACACCGCATTAGACTTGTACTCATCCCTAACCCCGGGCCGAAGAAAGACCCCGCACAAATTCCGGGTTCTGTCCAAGTGGCAGACGTTCGGTTGAGCTTCAACCACTCCTAGCCAGGAGTGCAGCACTGACGACGCCAGGAGCAGGATCAGAACGCCTGCTGTTGCATGGCTGACTCTGATGCTGCATGTCGTCTCTTGTGGCTGCACAGTGAACCCGTCTGATGAATCGAATCGTCGTGGCTTGCCAACCTTGTTGTATTTGAGCGTTCTCTGATCGCGAAACACTATCGCGATTTCATCGGCCGCTGGAGAGCTTCGGTTGTGGTGGCCACGGCGAAACTCGCACTGTCAGGATCGTGACATGACGGCCCGGATAGATTAATCAAGCTCGAGTGAACTCAATCAATGTGAGAGATATGAAAGGATACGTAGTCCCCATTGAGCGAGAGACAAAGAAGAATGTAGATTTCCGGCGTGTGCTATACACGGGTAAGCACAGTCAACTCGTCCTCATGAGCATCAAACCTGGAGGGGAAATAGGTGAGGAGACTCACAAGGATGTGGATCAATTCTTTCGATTTGAAGCAGGAGAAGGAAAGGTGCTCATTGACGGCGTAGAATACCGTGTCAAGGACGGGAACGCAGTCATCGTCCCTGCGGGCGCTAGACATAATGTGATCAATACCTCTAAACGCGCGAACCTCAGACTCTACACGATCTACTCTCCACCTGAGCACCAAGACGGCGTAGTCCGCCACACCAAAGAGGAAGCAATGGCAAGCGAGGAGCATTTCGACGGACGAACTACAGAATAGCGATGCCTAGCACATGCCGTGAGATTCGGAATTAGGCCTAGTCGCCGAACTTGCCTCATCGACGTTGAAGTTGGTCCGTAAGACGCTGCATCTTACCCTCGAATTTTCTGGTCCTTGCGTGTAGCACACAGCGTGCTGCACATGAGTCTTGACCGCGCGGATGACAGCTCTCAAAGCGGCCCCTCTTTCCCGGAAAGCGACCCCTCTTTGAAGGATGTGGAAGGCCTTCATATGCCCGCCTTGCGCTTGAGGAGCATGCCCACCAATTGTCCCACAATTCAAATCAATCGTACATACGATTG
>CAZLHM010000055.1:1572-9212 GCA_964559555.1 uncultured Candidatus Bathyarchaeia archaeon | reverse complement strand
GCCCACCCCAACCCCTCTACCATCAGCGAAAAGCCCGGACCAGAGGTTGAAGTGGAGGCTCTGACGCCCGCGAGAACTGCTCCCGATGCCATGTTTATGGCGGCCAACTCGTCCTCTGTCTGCACGACCACGATCGATCCGTTCGCGTCCGATCCCCCAGCGGCTTGCGAGGACTGGCTAGCCTGTTTCAAATCCAGAATCTCGTTGGACTCGAGATACTCGCTCTCGTCGGCGGCTGGAGTAATTGGGTAGTAGGTCTGGAATCTGCAACCTCCAGCGAGCTTGCCGAGCGCGACAGCCTCGTTGCCCATGAGGAAGATCTTGAACTCTTCGCTTCCTATCTTTTCCAGTCGCACGTCCAGTCGTGAACCAAGGTTTCTCTTGATGTGATCGTACGCCATCTTGGCAGCCAAGACGTTCATGTCGGCTACGCTCCGCTTGGCACCAAAGACTGACCTGATGGCTTTCGACAGCAACTCTATGTCCGAGTCCAGAATTGCGAAGGAGGCACCCAACACGAGCACGTTGATGACTCGTGTGACTTTGCTGGTCTTGGTCTCACCGATCTCCTCTGCAACCTGCTTGATGAGATCCATGCAAGGGAGGGGATAGCTCTCGATACCGTCTTGCTTAGCATCCTTGAGTAGGTCAGATATCTTGTCTCCAAGACCCTTGTCCTTGAGTCTGGAGACAATATCCTCTGCGACCACTTTCTCGAGAGTAGGGATGTCTTGAATCCTCACGGAGTCGTATGTTGGGTCGTAGATTATTCCGCCCCCCTTCGCCACCTCTCCTCTATGCCGCACCAAGGTCTCGGCATCAAATGTTGCAAGCAGGTCAACGTGGCTTCGGTGGCACAGAAGCGGTTTCTCGCTGACTCGGATCTGGAAATAGCTGTGAAGGCCCTTTATGTTGGAGTGGTATTCTCTGTTGCCGAATACGTACACGCCCGCGTAGCAACTGGCCCTCGCGAAAATGTTCGCTCCCGAGTCAACGCCGCTTCCTTGAGGCCCCCCAACCATCCAAACGAATCTATTCCTCACTACCAAACACAAAACCCTCCAGATGAAACAAGTTGGGTAGAAGATGTCTAGCCGCCCGTAGCTGTGCCGTGACCGATGCAGCATTGGCAGTGGTGGGTCTCACCGCAATAGGGGCATGAGCATTGACAGTCGTCCATGAGATGTCCGCATCTTTCGCATGTGCACGAATGCATGTAGAATCTACCAGAACTGTCCTGTGGGTTATCGCGCAGGTCAGATATTAGCCTTGCAAGCGATCGTTGACGAGCTGCTAGATACATGTTGCACGACATCGATGCTGTTAGGCTCATGCTAGTGATATCGTTGAGTGCATGTAATCAAGATGAGAGGCAAACCATCACAACCTCAAGACAAAAGCAACGACGTTCCCGCGTTAGGTGCTAGTCAACGCGTAAGCGGCAACGCTTTTACCTCTCAATCTTCGACTACGGCACGAGTGGAGACAGTTTGTCCGCCAAAGTTGCCCCGAAGAACGAACTCAAACCGAAGGGTTTGATGGGAATATCCGATCAACAAGTCGAATACCATTTTGAGACCCACTACAAAGGATACGTGACGAAGATCAACGAGGTTTGGGAGAAGCTCGAGACGGTCGATCGAACCAAGGCGAACCAGAACTCCAGCGACTACAGAGCGCTCAAAGTTGAAGAGAGCTTCAACTACATGGGCGTCGTCCTACACGAACTCTACTTCGAGAACATCAAGGATGGAAGAAATACAGCTCCAAGCGAGAAGCTGACGGCCCTTGTCACGAGGGACTTCGGCTCCTTCGACAGGTGGAAGGAAGACTTCAGAGCTTGCGGCATAGCCCTGCGAGGTTGGGCTGTGCTGGTCTATGACCTGACAAGTGGCAGGATAATCAGCAACGGGCTCGACGCCCACAACATGTACGGTCTGTTGAACACTGTGCCTCTGCTTGTCCTCGACGTGTACGAGCACGCGTACTACGCGGACCAAGGGCCCAAGCGACCTCCCTATATCGACGCCTTCTTCGAGAATGTCAACTGGGACGTAGTCAACAAGAGACTCGAAGCCGCAATCAAAGCTCGACCATGAGCAGGCAGACATATCTGTTCCAGAGAGCATGCGGAGTAGTTATATCCACGAGCTAATGTGAGCCTGCTTGAGGTAGATCAGAAATGGCGAGTGCGAAACTTCTGGATATGTTGAATCAAGCGATCGCCAGAGAGATTCAGGTCTCAATCCAATACATGTGGCAACACGTTCAATGGAAAGGCATAGAACACTTTGCCGTTACTGACGAGTTCAAGAAGATCGCAGTCACCGAGATGAAGCACGCCGAGAAGATCGCCGAACGGCTTTGGTATCTAGGCGAAAAACCGACCACAAGGCCAAGCCCCATCATCGTTGGCGAGAATCTCAAAGAAATGATCGAGGCCGATATCAAGGCGGAACTAGAAGCCATCAGTATGTACAAGGAGATCATGGACATAGCGCAGAAGGAAGGTGACGTAGCTACACGAGAGATCTTCGAAGAGATCGAAGAGGAAGAAGAAGACCACCACGACTTCTTCACGAGCCTACTTGAGAAGTGGTAGCAGATTCGTAGAAGCCCCAGATCTCTTTTTCTCCGTATTCTGCCGGCAGAGCGTAGCCTCCGTAAACGCGACCTTCAGCTGGCTCAAGAAGCACGAGAAGTCTTGCTGGTGCCTGCGCAATCGAAGAGGGTGGTGTCAGGTAGAGTCAGGGTGCGGGTGACTCTACCTGCGGGTTTCGCAGACTAGGCAGTACCATCTCTTGTAGTTTGAAGCGTAGAAGAGTTCTCTTCCACAGGTTGGGCAGAGCGGAACCCGTGGCAGCGTTCCTCCTACATGTTGATACTGGTATGGCTGCGAAGCAGGTGGTGCCGGCATCGCGACAGCACCTGGAGGAGCTGCGGGAATAGCGACTCCGCCCATCCCGATTGTAGGAGCCGCCATCATGGGGACTGCAGGAACCGCTGCTCCGCTCGGAATCTGAGGCATAGTCTCGATGGGGGCGGCATCTGACAAGACAGCCTTGGGTCCGTATCTGGCGATGACCTCGCCCATCTTCCCGTAGCCCATCAGGAAGAATAGCGCCGGGAGGATGAGGAGGGCTAAGCTTGCAAAGTATGGATATCCGAGGAAGGCAGCGAACGACCCGAGCGAGAGCAATATCATGATCGCGCCATAGAATAGCGAAGCACCTCGAGCACCCTCGTAGTTTCCAGTGCTAGTTCGTCGAACTGTAGTGAAGTAGATCGTTAATATCATTATGAGAAAGAAACCTATTGCGCCAGCGCCAATCGCCAACACCGTCACGGGAGCGAATGCAAACGCGAAATAGACCGTCCAACTGTCGATGAAGGCACTTCCGGTGTGCAGCATTGCGACTATCGTGGCCGGGGCGTACCCTATGTAGCCAAGTGTTCCAACCGCAAGCGCTTCAACTCCCAAGCCGATCCAAGGTGTTCCCATCAGTAGTAGGAGTATCCAGCCGATCAGCAGAAAGTCGTGAGTTGCGACAACCTCAGGCGGCTTGATCACTACTGGCTTCTCGAACATGGCTGCCAAGGTGCATCGACTTTGAACCCACGTGTGGTCACTCATCAGATAATGATTGTGCGACCAGAAATAGGCAAGGGCGAATACCGGTCAGGGTGACAACCCATCTGTTGTCAGACTAATCCTACATTCTCGGATGAAAAACGGGCAATCGACCTTGTCAGAATTGATAGGGGAACGCCCAATTTGCCAATGTCCGGATTAGGCAGTTCCTGAAACTGAGCAGATTTCCTTTGAAAGATCCCTTATAACGAGAAAGCCGAGGCATGATCTGGACTCTTGCTACCATCTCAAGTCACCATGACGCATGGGGACATATGAACGCGACTTGCGTTACGTGAGAGCCGGTTCACAGCATACTGAACGAGGAACGACAAGCCCGATCGCGCATCTTCGAATCGGAACCCGCGTGTCGACTCTTTTCTTGTGAGGTCTTGATTGCCTCTGTCAATCGACTGACTCATCTGAGGGTCTTGACAAGCATCTGCGTTTTCAGGGACTTGAAAACATTTAACTTCTGGAGCAAGCAGTGTTGGCTCGGAGACGTACGGAGATCTCAGAACAGCGGGGTGGGGTAGCCAGGTTTAACCCGCAGGGCTCATATGAGCCCACTGGGAAACCCTGAGATCGGTGGTTCGAAAGGCACCTGAAGCCCGAAGATCCACCCCCCGCACAGGGTCACGCAGAGCGGCCCTGGGGGAATACCATTCGCCGTAACGTCTCCGCCAAACCTCTTCGCTTCAGGTCAGATGATGACTTCTGATATTCGCAAAGCCGCCTCAGGGGTAGTGCCAATCTGAAGTTGGAGAGGAACCATTGCCTGAACGCTCTCTTCCGTAACGGACTTCCGGTTTTGTCAGATGACGATGTGCCCTTGGAGGAGGCAGGTAGATCTTCTCTTCTAGATCAACCGGCAGTTGCGTCCGAATCTTGAGGTGTTGATGAGTTTCACATCGCTTGCACCGAAAGCCCTGGTTCTTGCCCGCAGACTTCATCCGCTTCCCACACCTCTCACATATCGGATTCTGAAGCGCTACACGCGCGGCAAGCGAAACAACCTCGAGCTTCTCCAAGTTGATGGTTCTTGGGATACCGTTGCCTGCCGCTCTTACACCGCCGAACACCCTCACTCCATCGCCCACCTTCAAGCGCTTGACTGTGTCTCGGAATCTCCCGCTAGGCTCGTACGCTGCGCAGTGAACGAAACCCGTCTGGTCCTCGATGGTGAAGATCACGTGACCACCGTTGATCGTGTAAGGTTTGTCTCTCACAGTTCCTTTGACGACCACTGCGGAATGGTCTTCGATCTCTGAGATTGTGAGATTCCTCACCAGATGTGCATCAGTTCCTTGATTGGTTCTGAAGATCATCCACGCGTCAAACGGTTCCCAAAAAGACAGCATCTTGAATGCACGTCGCACTGCGTCGGGACTCTCACCCCTCACCCCACAGAGGATCGGGTCTGGTCCTCTTGGCGTGATCAAGACCCTTCCTGTTTCTGGATCAACGTTATTGAATGTGGAGTCCTTCGTTTCGCCGCTCATCCGTAGGACTGATTCCGGGTCAATCAACCTAGGTTTTCCCAAGTGGTGCTTTGATCTGTACGCGATCAACTCGAACGTGTGGTCATCCGTCAGCATGTTTCCAATCGCTGCAAGCGCTCCTACGATGCCTTGTAGCGACCCGTATGCGATTGCTTCACCCCCAATATCCCTGATCACTGACACGGCTTCAGTTGGAGTCACGACGCGGGCTAGCGCCTCTCTGCCGAACTCGATAACATTAGCCCGGATCCGACCTTCAAGAAGAACGACAGCGGGATCGGTATCGGGATCTCCAAGCCTCGAGCTGCGCTCGATCTCCTTCATCGCAGATTCGAGAATTTTGCCGTGGTGAATATCTGTTTCGAATCGAAGACAGACGGCGCCGTTTCCTCTCGTCTTCCATGGAACATTAGGGTTGAGCCTTACGAGGTTGGGGTAGTCTAGGAATGTGGCTCCTTCACCGACGAGCGAGAGAACTAGGTCTGTGGCAATTCTGGTTGTGCATCCACCCGCCAGCGAGTCTGTGTCATCGATGCCCAGATGGACTCTCACACGGAACTATCCCGGAAGAATTGTCGAGCTCCTAGCACGCTGCCGAGAGTCTTAGGTTCCCTCGACGACTATCATCGTCAGGGTCGATCGTACCTTGTCGAGTCTCCTTATCTTCCACGTTACGATCTCTTTGAGTTTGTCCATTGTGTCAGCTGTCACCTTTGCAACGATATCGTACACGCCGTAGACAACGTAGGACTCCTTCACGTTCGGCAGCGTCTTCAGCTGCTTCAGAACCTCGTCTTCAGAACCTATCTCCGCATTGATCAACACGAAAGCCGCCGGCAACCGAGAAACCTCTTGCAGCCAGTGATCAGCTCAGCATACCTAAAAGAGTTTGGGGCATATCCTACTTCGATATATCTCATGTGCATTCTCAGACATTCACTGTTGTGGAAAGCATACTCCCTTATACCGATTCCGAGGAGATCTCAAAGACGAGGAGTTCTGCAGAGATAGATGATCTCTGGAAGAGTCGGTGGTGAGATATCCTCGCGCGAGTCTCGCATAATCGACCGCAACTCTGAGTACCTCGGTGTCTCGACGCTTCAGTTGATGGAGAATGCCGGAAGAGCGGTGGCAGATGAGGCTGCTGCAAGATTCCCGAAAGACTCCGAGATCATTGTGTATGCGGGCACAGGGAGGAACGGCGGAGACGGTATGGTGGCCGCGAGGCATTTGGCAGGTCGCGGCTATCATGTCACTTTCGTACTTCTAGGCAACGAGACCGAAATACACGATGAGACCACGCTGGGAAATTGGCGCGCAATCACCGCGATGTCGGACACAGTGAAGATCGAGCTGATCCAAGATTCCTCACAGCTTTTGCCCCGCAAATGCGACGTTGTCATCGACGCTCTTCTCGGAACCGGGGCAAGAGGCACCTTGAGGCAACCAATGATGCGAGCAGTCGAGATCATGAACGAGATGAGATGCTTCAAACTTGCAATCGATGTCCCGACCGGGATACAGTCCGATACGGGAGATGTTCTCGGAGTCGCCCTGAAGGCCGACCTGACGGTTACCTTTCACGCCACAAAGCCTGGACTCAGGATTGCGAAGGAGTACTGTGGTGAGGTGAGAGTGGCAGGAATAGGGATTCCACCGGAGGCTGAGATCTATGCGGGTCCCGGCGACGTGGAGGATGTCTCAACCCCTCGCCTGCCAGATGCGCACAAAGGCGATTTTGGCCGACTACTCGTGATCGGTGGCAGCGAGACCTATAGTGGGGCACCTGCCCTTGTTGCATTGGCGGCACTCCGAACCGGGGTAGACCTCGCATTTGTCGCATCACCAAAGGAGACCGCGATCGCCATCGCATCCTTCTCTCCCAATCTGATCACGATCAGACTTGACGGCGACCACCTGAACGAGAGCAACGTCCCGATGCTGAAGCCTCACATTCAGAGATCAACTTGTGTGGCAATAGGGCCCGGGCTTGGAACGCACAACGAGACCATGAAGGCAGTCGACAAGATCCTTAGCAGTGTAAAGCAAGCCAGCAAGCCCACGTTGATTGACGCCGACGCAATCAAGGCGATGGGAAGAACAGAGAAGAAGGTAGGTTTCCCGATTGTCGTTACGCCTCATGCAGGAGAGTTTCAGGTCCTCTCAGGACGGGCGCCGTCAAGCGATATCCGGACAAGAACGAATGAGGTCCGGTCACTCGCAGCCGCCTTGGGCGGAACAATCCTGCTGAAGGGACATGTGGATGTGATCTCCGATGGTGAGCAGGTGAAACTCAATCGAACCGGCAATCCAGCCATGACGGTCGGCGGAACTGGAGATGTGCTGTCCGGCATCGTGGCAGGTCTGATGGCCAAGGGCATCTCAGGCTTCCAAGCGTCGGTGGCTGGAGCTTTCATCAACGGGGCCGCAGGCGACTTGGCTCAACTTGAATTCGGAGACCACCTAGCTCCGACAGACCTGATTCACTTGATTCCGAAGATCATGGA
>CAZLHM010000055.1:0-1472 GCA_964559555.1 uncultured Candidatus Bathyarchaeia archaeon | reverse complement strand
AAATGCACGGCCTCGACTCTGACAAGAGAACGATTAGCAATTCCTCTACGAAGATTATCCGAGATTCGCAAGAGTGCGATTCTGCTGAATCCGTCCTCTCCCAGAGTTCTCTTGCGATCAGATGCAACAGACGCGATCAGGTCAGGCGTAGTGGCGGTCGATTGCTCTTGGGAAAAAGCCGAAGGCGTATTCATGGCACGATTCCCGGCCGCAAACAGAAAACTTCCGGACCTGCTCGCAGCGAACCCAGTGAGCTACGCGAGGATTGGGAGACTCTCGACAGCTGAGGCACTCAGCGCGGCTCTGTACATCATGGGATTTCCCTCACAGTCGAGAGAGCTGCTCTCGCCATTCAGGTGGGGCAGAACTTTCTTCGATCTCAACGGGGAAATCCTTCCAAGATATGCCAAGGCTCGCAGTGAACATAGCGTTGCGAAGATAGAACTGGATTTCGGACTTGAGAGGCTCAACGGTGCCTAGTGCTACAAGGCGGTCACGAAACCCAGAAGAGTTGCGACCACGTGCCAGACGATGTCGCCAACTAAGACTGACAGTGCTAGGCCCACGGTGACGAAGACAAGAAAAGGAATCCCGGGAGTCACCCACACGGTTGCGGAGGGAAGCTCAGACCCAAATGCTTCCTTGATTTCCCTCAGCTCCTTCTCACGATCTGTATCGATCCTCATCTCAAGCTTGAAATGTCGTCGAAGGACAGAACCTTCACTGCGAATCGACTCGAGCGGGAAAAGAAAAGACTTGGATTCCAGTTCCACAAATCTGACGCGATAACCCGTCAGGAAGGCTGTGATCTTGGGGAGGTAACTCTCATCTTCGAGGTTTTCAAAGAGCCTATGACGCGCTCGTACGTTTCTTTGAGCGCAGTAAAGGACGCACGCAAGTGAAGCAATATACGCGTTGGAGAAGACGACCAGCGGAAACAGCGGATCGACGACGCGAAGAAGGTTCACGGCGAAGGTTGGTGTTTGTGGATTCATCAGGGCAAGGCAGACGAACGCTTTGCCGTCCGCTCCTCCCCACAGTCCCAGATAGAGCAGTGCGATCGAGATTGTGATGGCAGTCAAGAGGGAGAGTGATGCGAACGTCCACGAACTCACGTCTCCAATCAGCCTAGCTGCGAAGAGCAGTATGCCTATCGGGTAGGAGAAAAACCAGACTCTGTCGGGGACCTCTCTGCTCGCGATATCTCTCCGAGAGGAATAACCGAGGAACATGAAACTCGCCAGCAATCCTATGATGTCCAGCGCCTGAACGTCGATCAGCATCATCGTTTGTGTCGCCTCTGTCTGCTCTGGACTTCCGTCAACCGTCTCTCTATGCGGTCGCTTGTGTGCAAATAGTCAGTGGTTCTCGCTGGTGTGGTGTGATTTGGATGGTTGGCGTTCCGGCCGTAACCCATCTTCTGTTCTTGGCGACATTTGTCTAATCGGGATACCCGCGCCTCGGACGGCGCT
>CAZLHM010000054.1:4859-9414 GCA_964559555.1 uncultured Candidatus Bathyarchaeia archaeon | reverse complement strand
CCTCGTACTTCTCTCCGCCTTCCAGCTTGGCGTACTCGTTGGTCTTGAAGTCGCTAAACCTCAGCACGATTGGTCTCGGATAGAAGGCTCTGCAGAACGTCGCGAGACCCTCTGCTAGCTTATCTACGAACTCTTCGGGGTGCTTGGTCTCGATGAGCCACATCGGGTGCTTTCGTATGTGGTCGTTGACGATGAACTCCATACGCAGCAGGCCCACACCGTCGACGGGAAGTTGAGCGACCTTCTCGGCGAGTTCTGGCTCACCGAGGTTGACGAGGATCTTCGTTCCAGTAACCGGTGCCTCCGAGAACGACGACTGCCCTGAGAACGCGATCTGCTGGGGCTCAGGATTCACGGCCTCTGGAACAACGCCCTCATATACGACACCCCTCTTCGCGTCAACAGTGACATCCATTCCTGACGCCAGCAGTTCCGTTGCGTTCTTGGATCCTACGATGCATGGTATTCCGAGCTCTCTGCTCACGATGGCAGCGTGGCAAGTCATGCCGCCACTGTTCGTAACGATCGCTCTCGCCTTCTTCATGGCCGGAACCCAGTCAGGCGCAGTCATTTCTGTAACGAGAACCTCGCCCGGCTGGAATTCACTGACTCTGTCAACGGTCGGAATCAGGTGAACCTTGCCGGCAGCGACTCCAGGTGAGGCCGGCAGGCCCTTGATGAGTATCTTCCTCTGAGCCACGATAGTTGGCCCCTTCTGATCAATTGGTCCCTTCTTGAGCGACCATACGGTCTCAGGTCGCGCTTGGAGGATGAGCAACTTCCCAGTCTGCTTGTCGAGGCCCCACTCAATGTCCATCGCTCTTCGATAGTGTTGCTCGATTGTGAGGGCGTATTTTGCAAGTTCTGCCACTTCATCATCTGTGATGACTTGGCGATTCCTCAAGGAGTCTGGGACAACTTTCTCTTCTGTGCCGCCCTCAGGTTTCTGCACAAGCATGACTGTCTTGGTCGGTATCGTCTTTCGGGTGATCTTCAGCGTCTTCTTGTCCACGTAGTAGTCGTCAGGCGTGACCTTACCTTGAACCACATACTCGCCAAGACCGTAGTTCGCTTCTATCATCACAACCGAATCATCACCATTCGTTGGGTCGATTGTGAATACGACTCCGCTCGATTCGGAGAAGCACATCATCTGAACGATCGCCGATAAGGCGATGCTGAGGTGATCGAAGCCTTTCTGTGCGCGGTAGAAGATCGCTCGGTCAGTGAAGAGGCTCGCAAAGCATTCCCGCACGCTCTCAACGACGTTGCTTGCGCCAGTGATGTTCAGGTAGGTCTCCTGCTGTCCCGCGAAGCTCGCGTCAGGGAGATCTTCCGCAGTAGCGGAGCTTCTGATGGCCACGAATGGGTTCTTGACCTTCTCCCGCGAAGCGAGCTCCTGATATGCATCAACGATGACCTTCTCAAGTTCCTTCGGCATTGGAGCTGAGCTGATCAACTTTCGGAGCTCAGAACCGACTTTCTGAAGTGTGACGGTGTCGTTTGGATCCTTGAGGATCTTCAGAGCATCAGCCATCTTCTTGTCGAGATTGTTCTTCCTGAGGAACAACCTGTAGGCTTCGGCTGTGAGCGCGAAGCCGTAGGGGACGGGAACCTTGGTCTTCGATGTCATCTCGCCAAGGCTGGCTGACTTGCCGCCTACGAGCGGAACGTCCTCCTTGCTGATCTCGTCGAACCAAAGCATCAATGCGGCTCGCGTGTTGGACGACACCATTCTATGCACACCTGAGGATTCGCGTCTGCTCCTTTGGGAGCCTCTAATAAACCATGACTTTGCGAATCCAGTGTGGAATCGAGGCTACCGGCTAGTTGCAATCCAATTGAAGAAGTCGGTCCGCGTCTGTGCAATCAATCGGCATGGACTTGCTTAGGCCGCTGCCTGAGCGCTTGCGACTTCTGCTGTTTCTTGAGGAGCCGCTCGCTCGACTACGACTTTGCATGTCGCGGCGAGCTTGCTCGAACTGATTCTGAGAGCCTCTTTCGCGAGTTCGATGTGAGGCTGGTTCACGTAGATGTCAAGTATCGATTGGTCGGATTGGATTCGGGCTGCTCTACCGCTCGGCTTTCCGAAGGATCTCCGCATTCCCTCCTGAAGCCTATCCGCGCCTGCGGTGGCGATCATGCGGTTCTCGCGGAGTATGATATGCGGATAAGGCCTTAGTCGAACGACGTAACCTGTCTCGCCAAGCTTGTCCAAGAGAACCTTATTGGCTGCGACCCGGGCCGCTTCGAGCGCGTTGTGTCGAATCTGGATTGATGCTTGTGAGACCAAGCTGATCTTATACTCGTAGCTGGCCTTCGTGTCGCCCATTGTGAACTTTGAAATCCTAGACTGTGGAGACCCGTGGATGTACTTGCCACGCGTGTATGGTTGACCCTTTGTGGACCTATAGTTGCGACCTTTCAACACTCCTCACTTGACGAGACCATAGGCCCATCCCAACTGCCACTAATATCTATTTCTTGCACTCGAGGGAGAGTCTGCTATACCGCAACATATGGGTCGTTTGTCAGGAGCTTGTACTGACTGCGCAGGTTGAAGACCGTTCATGTTCCGTAGACGCAAAGTCTCTTATTCTGACATAGGCCAATATCCGACCGGCACTTCGTCATCTCACTGTCGACCGGTTCTGATTTCACTGCGTTCTACGGCTGCCAAGAGCGCCTAGGAGGGGCGCGATGAAAACAATACCCAAAGATTGGGAGTGAAGATGAGGATGACTCTGAATCTCTCCGGAAGACAGCCTGCGGTACTCGCTCTATTCCTGCTCGTCATTATCCTTCTTCCGACGGTGCCTTCAGTCTCAGTCAGCGATAATGCGACACCCCCGAGAAGATACATGACGGAGATCTCACCGCGTGTGGCCCAAATGATTCGAGGGATGCATCAGTCTGGATATGTCTATCTGCAGGAAGATCGGGCGGCCATGGGATTCCCGGATGTGCAAGAAGCGCCGCTGATCTACTACTGGCGATACGTGTGGGCCTTCTGCTTCGTGAAGCAAGACTTCTCGGGCAATAATACGGTGAACTGGTACTACTGGAGCTGGGATTTCTGGAGTACGCCGGAACTTGACAAGGACTACATCGGTGACTGTCACTTCTACGTTGAGTACGGAGCAGAATACTATGGAGACTTCGGTGGCTACGTGGCAATGGCGGCCACGAAGAAGATAGCTGATACATGGAAGACCGGCATGGTGTTCAACAGCAACCCAGACGATCTCGACAAGCCGTACTATTGGGTCGTGAGCCCGACTGAGTGGGACTGTAGCGACCCCAGTGTACCACGCGACCAGTGTGAGGGAGGCTTGCCTGCAGCAGATTTTCTTCCATGCGACGTTTCAGGACTATACAATCCGACTTCAGGAGTCTTTACCACTAGCATAGGCTCCACGGGAGCGGGACTTTGGCAATGCGGAATCAGAATGGAGATCCTTACGAAGAACGGGATTGACTTCAGCGTCCTCTCAAAAAGACCCGAAGTCAGCCATACGATAACTCCGGTAACGGATCCGCCACAGATTGCGGGTAAGTCCTATCAGCTTCGGGTCGAGATGACTGGTTTCGATATCAAGTCACCTGTCTTGGCGAAGCAGTCGTCGTGGGCTCAGACGTATTGGTGGCTCGAAGGCTCGGGATGGCAAGCCAGCAAGAACAAGGGAATGTGGCTCGTGGACCAAGACCCGTACTTCTACCAAGGGTGGTGGAGCGGCCCCTACTTGGCAGGGCACGAGTCCGGATGTACGGCTACTTTTGGATGCCATGCTGGCGTGCAATGGTACTTGCGGAATACTTGGAGAAACTGGGACCCGAGCTATCCATACAACTACAACTGGTACCTGTGGCCACCAGCGATGCCTATTGTGCACTTTCCACCAAGCTTCGCAGCTTTCAAGTACACGAAATCCACTGATACGACTCACACCTTCTATAACTTCGGACTCGAGATAAAATACGTTCACAAGGGAATCAGCTTCATCATTGGCAATGACATATCCTTCTCTGGGAACCCGGCGACCGTTAGGGCTTGGCAATCGAGACGGGCTGTACAGTTTGATCTGGACCTAGTTGGATCATACCCCGCGCCCACGTACTACTAGTGAGTACGGATTCTCCCTCCTTTTTCTAGCGTGCGTGACTTCAGCGCGAGCTGTGCATGTCATCGATCTGAACAACACCAGCCGTATGCTCTAGGGACTGGCAACTTCAGATTGATCTGCACTCTAGAGGAACCAAATCGAACTATCATATTGCGCGCAGTCGGGCATAGAAGAGGAATATACACGAAATGATAGCACCCCGCAGGCGACGAGGGTCGCTAGTTCTCGCACCCGCACCACTGCATCGTCGTTGCGGCTAGCACCTTGATCGAGTCAAGGTATTGCTTGATGGAGACGCATTCGTTCGCAAAGTGCGCCGTCTTGCCGCTGCCCGGACCGAAGACAATACTCGGTGTGTCTCCGTGGTTGGTGTAGAGACGCATGTCGTTGCCGCTGTGACTGACCGAGACCTTCGGTTTCAGGTTCAGCGC
>CAZLHM010000054.1:0-4759 GCA_964559555.1 uncultured Candidatus Bathyarchaeia archaeon | reverse complement strand
GAGTCGAGTGAACCTGCGCGTATTGCCCCGCACTCGACTGGGAAAGGATTCGTCCATCTCCTGTGCATCGGATACTTCTCGTGTCCCTTCAGATTCCTGTACGATTCCCAGTCCTTGAGCGCGTCAACGATCTTCATCGCCTTGTGAATCGCGTTGACGCCCTCATCCTTGTTTGCCAGGTGTACGAGTTTCCCGACGACGCTGAACTTGAAGTATTGCGCACCAGATGTTTGTGTGTGAATCTCCAAGTCTGTTGGTTCAGTGAAGATGCCCGCATCCGCACGATAACCTTTCAGCAGGCACGCAAGCGTGCCGTTTCCACCAGTCTCCTCGTCCACAACACTCTCGAGGACAACATCTCCCTTCAGCTTGATGCCCGCAGACACTATGCAATCGACTGCCAGTATCATCGCTGCCAGTCCTGCCTTCATGTCTTCTGCGCCCCTACCGTACAGCATGCCTCCGTCAATTGTGGCGGCCCAGGGGTTGTAGCTCCACCGGTCTAGTGGACCTGCTGGAACAACATCTGCGTGCCCGTTCATCAGGAGAGATGGACCGCCTCCCGTGCCCTTCAGGACGCCGACGACGTTGGGTCTATTCTTGAGACCCTCATAGTTTGGCATCCAGGTCTCAACAGGAACATAGAGCGGCTTGCCGGTCTTCGGACTCGTCGCTCTCTTGAGCGTCTCCCAGTCTGTCTCCCATAGGTCAACGTTGCATCCTATGGCCCGGAGCTTGGTTGCGATGAACTCCTGACACTTCTTCTCCTCATGGGTTACCATCACGCTTGGTATCCGGACGAGATCCTGCAGAAAACCAATCAGCTCGTCTCGCTTCTCGTCGATAACGTTAAGCACTTTCCCTAAGAGCTTGGGATCAAGCATCCAGTATCCACCAGCGTAGGACTACAGTCCAAGAGTGAATTGAAAAGATGTCGAAAAAGAGAGGGAGGATCTTACGACCGCTGTTTCATTCGGGCGGTATCTCGGCGAAGACCATGTTTAGGTCGAGTCCTCGGCTCTTGCGATAAGAGCGGACGACCAGCAGATACACTAGTCCTACGATAATGATCGCGGCCAACCACAGTACTGCATTGGTAACGGCCGGGGATAGCTCGACGAAGGTGAGTGTTGGCCACAGCAGTGAGTATCCGTAGAACAGCATCGCAAGACCCTGCACCAGCCCCGCTATGGTGAGAACGGGGACGCCAGCTATCCTTCGCGAGAACGTCTTCGGCAGGACGCCGACAGTGCGTTCGTAGAGATCCTTCTTGACATATGGGAAGAGCGCCGCTGTGAATCCTGGGATCGCCCAACCTAATGCCATCAGCAGTGAGAAGTTCAGGACGGTCAGGTAGAATCCTTGGTACGCGTTCATGTATGCCCAGAAGGCATTCACGATGATGACGACCACAATTGCGAGTATTGGTGAGTGCAGTCTCTCGTGTACGTTCGCGAGTTTCACCGGTATCAGGCTGTCGTAGGCCCAAGCGAAGATGACTCTGCTCCCCGCCAAGTAAAGAGGTGGCAATATCATGAACCACCAGACGATCAATGATGACAGGGCAAGGAACAGCAGAACCGGGTTCGATGTCAATACTGCAACCAAGAATGACATCGAGGGACCGAAGGGTAGCGTGTACGAGGATGACCCGGCGACTGCGAGCGAGCTCATTGCGTACATGAAGTCGGTTCCGAATACGCTTGATGACAAGGCGAAGACGCCGATCAGGAAGAGCCAGCTGGTGAAGAGGCCCGCTACCAGCGCGACGGGTACATTCTTTGCGACGTTCTTCGTCTCGCCGGCCATATAGATTGAGTAGTTGAATCCTGCGTACATTCCCCAGCTCAATGGAATGGCGGCTATCAGTGTCGCTCCGAGCGTGACGGGCTTCAGTAGACCTTCTTCGGTGGCGGCCTTCACGAGCCCCTCGTAGGAGGCTGTTCCGCCCATCACAGAGTTGAATGAAGACACGAAGCTCGCGTTTGTGCTTGTCAGCATTAGGCCGATCCAGACGGCCATGCCGATGATTCCGTAAATCCAGAGCGCTCTCTGTATTCGAGAGTAGATCCTGACGCCGAGGATACAGACCAATCCACCAAGCAGCAGGACCACAACGCAGACTAGGAAGCTAAGGTTGGCCGACGACGTAATCGCTGTACTCCAATCGACGAGGTAAGGCGCCTTGAGTATCAATCCAAGAGCGGTCAAGGTTGATGGAAGGCCTATCCAAGCAACGAACCAAGCCTGTACTCCGCAAATGAAGAACAGATACGCGAACTGCAACATCCAGCTGAACGTGAACCCCACGTAGGGTCCAGCTATTCTGCTCACCCAGACGTAGTCCCCGCCGGACCTGGGGAACGCAGCTGTGAGAATCGAGTAGACGAAGATGAAGGCGACGGCAGGGATTAGACCAAGAGTGAATGATAAGACGAGATCTGAGCCCGGGTACAATCCGAGCAGTATGACGGTGGCGGCGGCTGCACCGCCCCAGCTAATGATCGATACTGACATGATGTATGCGTCAATTGCTGTGAGTTCTCTGACTAGACCTGTTGCTTCTCTAACGAAGACTTTTCCGGACATTTCCATCCACGATCGTAACCGCGAAGTGTGCAACTACTTAACACTATGCGTTACTTTCAAAACGGCTTCGATTGACAGCGCGGAACCGCGGATGTTTTAGGCATGAGATTCATGCTAAGCCCGAGACGCACGAGACTGAGAGAGGATCCGTGCATGACAGAGTTCGTTTACGGACGTGTCGATGGGCTTTGCGAATCCGTCAAGAAATATGCTGTGATGACGATGGATATCCCTTGGAGTCTTGTGAAGGATCGAATAGGCGGAACTCCTACATCAATCACGATGGTGAGGGGCCTTGAGCACAAGTACTTGGATGAGTTGGTGAGGGAACTTCCAATCGTGGATATGGTGGTAGGGATTGGCGGCGGGGTCGCCGTCGACGCTGCAAAGTACTTCGCTTGGAAGCGCCAATGTTCGCTAGCGCTTGTTCCCACGATAGTGTCTGTTGACGCATATGTCAGCCCCGAAGTAGCAGTGAGGGACAGCGGCGTTGTGCACTACATTGGGAAAGTCTCCCCCGAGAAGATCGTGATCGACTACAGAGCGATCCAATCGGCGCCAAGACACCTGAACACCTCCGGCGCGGGGGACATCTACTCGAGCCGAACGGCTCTATTTGACTGGAAGCTGGCGCATGAGAAGACTGGCGAATCATACGATGAGAACATAGCAGCGGCCGCACGCCGCGTACTCGACACCCTAGTGGCAAACGCAAGCGAGATCAAGAATGTGACTGAGAAGGGCATTCGCACGCTTGTAGAGTTGCATTCGGAGGAAAGCCGTCTACAGATCCAAGCGGGAAAGTCGAGGCCTGAGGAGGGTAGCGAACACGCGTTCTTCTACACGCTCGAGAATCTGACGAACCGATCCTTCATCCACGGCCAAGTTGTCGGAACCGGCATCTACATCTCCAGCCACCTCCAAACGCACGACGAAGATGAAGCGGCCCAAGTCATGGACAGCATGGGTTTGCTGTTCAGGCCGAAGGATTATGGAATCAGCCGCGAGGAATTCATCAACACCATACTAGGAATGAGAGACTATTCGCGGAAAGGAAAACTGCCTTTCTCAATATTGGACGCCGCCGACATATCGCCCCAGCGCGCGGCAAGGCTGTGGGACAAGCTCTCTTCTTGAGGCGACGGTTCGCTCAGACGGAAAGTCGCGTGTCCAGTAGAGGTAAAAAGTCCGTAGGAGAAAACGCATTTATGGGCCCAATAAAGGTCCAGCTCAGCGAGGAGACGGAAAGGAAGTTCAGAGAAGCAGCGATGCGCCGTTTTGGCTATGGCAAAGGCGCCCTGAGTATGGCAGCAGAGAGAGCCCTCTCAGACTGGGCGAGAAAGGAGACACACGTGCAGAGTCTGCTTGCTGACATCGATGATCCTGTAGACGCGATCGAAGGACTCCTCGCCCATGTTAGGAAGGGTTCGGTGAAACTTCAGCACGAGGCGACGAAGATCCGTGCCAAGAGGGCGTTGCATCATGCAACTCGTAGACGCTAACGTCTTCCTAGAGGTAGAGTTGAAACAGAAACGTAGCCAAGACTGCAAGGCGTTCCTCAACAGAGTCAGAGAAGGAACCGAGGCAATCACGACGAGCTTCATTGTCGACAGTCTCCATCTTGATGGACAACTTTGGATGCAGCCCGAGTCAGGTCAGAACATTCACCCTCAGCCTGCTGAAATACAAGGCACTAGCCATATACGATCTCACCATGACGGACAGAATCAACGCAACAGAACACATGAAGCAGTTCAACCTTGACTTCCACGACGCGTCCGCCTACGAGGCAATGAAAGCAACCGGAACAACGGAGATCGTCTCAATGGACAAGCACTTCGACAAGATACCAGACATAAGGAGAACCGAACCGAAAGCCTAGAACCTCCACAGGTTCGCTTGGAATCGCGGCACTGCATCCAACGATACCGACAGGTTGCGAAGAGGTAATATCTCACTCAGCGACTACGGTGGCGGACTCATCTGCGGGGGTACCCGAGTCCTTAGTGAATTGAGAAAGCTGGGCGGGAACCAGGTCTAAGGGGCAGGACCGCTCGAATACGAAGTCGCGCGGTGCTAAGCTTAGGCGGTTCCACTCGGAGCCTAGGAGACCCTGTGGCGTAGGCCTTCGTGGGTTCGAATCCCACCCCCCGCACCAAGTCCCACAACC
>CAZLHM010000053.1:0-9781 GCA_964559555.1 uncultured Candidatus Bathyarchaeia archaeon | reverse complement strand
GCCAGTGCGAGCGCGCCGATATCCATATGAAGTCTCCAGTTGTCTGTGTCGAGACGTGATTGCACGATGCCATACTGTCCCAAGTGTGGAGCCGATGTAGCGGAAGGTGCGGTTTTCTGTCCCAATTGCGGCAGTCCCTTGGCTGGTGGATCTCCGGCGCCTTCTAGCGGGCTTCCAGCTCATCCCTCTCCGACACAGATCCCATGCACGACCGCGTTCTCCATCACTGGCTACAGAACAGTCAGAGAACTCGGTATCGTTCGAGGCCTAACCGTCAGAACTCGAGGAGTGGGTGGTAGATTCCAAGCGGGTATCAGTGCGATCGTCGGAGGAAAGGTTGGGGCATTCATCGACATGTGTGAACAAGCACGCTCCGAGGCCCTTCAGCACATGATCGACCATGCACGTGCAATGGGCGCAAACGCGGTGATAGGAGTACGCTATGACACGACTGAGATAGCTGAGGGGATGGATGAGGTTCTGGCCTACGGCACCGCAGTCGTAGTGGAGTCATCATAGAAAGCCTATGTCCTCTGGCCCCGTTGATGCTCTCTTTTGGAAGACTGAGAGAAGTCAAAGTGAACAAAATGGTTGCCGAGAAGCCGAGAGCAAGGAAGGTGGTACGCAACCCATCCCAAAGGCGTCTGAGAGCAGACATGGAAGCGTACCGCAAGAAAGCCATCGAGCTTGGTGCAGCCAACTCGAAGATCATTCGTGCATCTGACGTGATCGTGGATGAGAGAGTTCGATTGAAATGCGCGGTCCCGAAGTGTCACCTGTACGGTGAAAGTGCGAATTGTCCTCCCTACACGCCGCCTCCGGATGAGATGCGCAAGGTCCTACGGAAATACAAGTGGGCGGTTCTGTTCAAGACGGAGGTTTCCCCAAAAGCCGACTTCGTGGACGACGAGCAGTGGCACGTAGGGCACATGGCACATCAGCGAAAGATACACGAGATTGCAAGCACGATCGAGGCGATGGCGTTCAATGACGGATACTATCTTGCCGCAGGCTTCGCGGCAGGCGGATGCAAGACGGCACTTTGCGCCGGCCAGATCTGTCAGTTTCTCGATAGTGGGAGGTGTCGTTTCCCATTGAAGTCTCGTCCGTCGATGGAAGGTGTGGGGATCGACGTGTATCGCCTAGTTACTGAGGCTGGATGGGATGTCTACCCAATCGCAGTCAGAGGTGTAGATCCTGATTCGGTCGGGTGCGCAATCTCGGTCGGCATTGTCTTCGTGCATTAGAACGAATCATCTGAGGTGATGAGATATGGAAAGAAAACCAGACAACGAGGAGAAGGATATAGTCGAGATTCTTGAGGGATACATACCGGAGAATGAGCCTCGAAAGTGGGCTAAACTGGCCAGCACCATAAACTACCGTAGACTGGTGCTTTCACTGTTGAGAGAGATTCTCATTGAATTGAGAAGTCTCAATCGACAATGAAAGTGCGAGCAGAGGAGCTACTAGTTCAAGATTCCTGAATGGGGCACTGGACTCGTCGGGTTAGGCGTCTAGGCGAGTCCCACATTCTTCACAGAACTTGCTTTCGCGGGAGATCTTCGCTCCGCAGTTGCGGCAGAACTTGGTTGGCGCACCTGTTGGAACTGCTGGAGCCATCTCCACCTTGGGTTGTGACACCGGCTGGGTCGTCGCTTGTTTCCCGGTTGCCACGTAAACCGTCTCTCCGTTCCTTGTCTCCTTTCTGACGACCCCCTCAGAAACCAGTTCGTCCATGGATTCCTCTGCTTCCTCTTGTGAGACGCCTTCACGGGCTGCGATAGTTGCGAGGGTGACGCCACCTGCAACCGCTGCCATTGATAGGATCGCTCCTCTTGTTAGTCTCACGAAACCTCTTCTGATTGTCCTTCTGACGCCTCGTCTGACCATCCTTCTCGCAAACATCTCATTCACCGTAGTACTGAGAACCTATCGGAAGATAATGCGCTGGATCATCATTTAAGAGCTACATTGCCTTACGCAATATACCGCATCCTTACATAGCGTAGCTGGAGAGAGCCCCGCAGACTTTGCGTGAACTACGATAGCCATAGGATGTATATCATCATTTATATGATATATATAGCAGCCAAAGCCTCACTTTCGAACGAGTGCCCGGGAGAATCACAGGTGACGAAGAACGTATGGGTACCAGCTCAGATGACAGGAAGCGTTAAATGAGATCCGAGCGGCAACAACCATCAGTGTTGCCAGGTATGTGGCGAGTACGCAGAGCTAGAATGAGAAGAGCTATGTGGGGTGGCTGGATCGTCTTCTTCATCATAGTCATTCTGATACTTCTCTTTGTTGCGCTGAGGTACAGATGGCTCGTCTGGCGTTTCTAGCATAACAAAAAGAAAGAGCCGTTCTGAGACCTATTCACCACGTCGTTCTCTTGCTGTCTGGTTTGGCGACAACGGACTCCCATCCAATGTCAGCAACCCTGCAGGATAGATCACTCCTCGATCAGGTGCTCTGGTCATTTCTCATCGGTTTCTGGGAACTCGTCTTGCTCCAAAACGTCAACACGATGCCGGTGAGAACAAGCGCACCTCCAAAGACCCCCAGCAATGAGGGCATCTCGTTGAGCAAGAGACACGCCAACAAGGTCGATCCGATCGGTTCTCCAAGCGTCGCAATAGCCACGAACGTGGCCGGCAGGCGAGCAAGTGCCCAGTTAAACGACGAGTGTCCGATAAGTTGAGGGACCAAGCCTAACAGCACAAGCCAGAGGTAGACCATCGGCTCGTATCCCATCAGCGACTGATGGGAACCTAGAGTCATCATCAGTGACGCAACGGCTGCGGAACAGTAGACAACAGCCACATATGGCAGAAGCGGTAGCCGGGCACGCAATCTTCTGCCGATAAGCCAGTACCCGGCCACCATCACCGCCCCAGTCAGCGCCAACGCATTCCCAAATAGCGAAGCGCCGTGAGGCCCTTGCAAGGTATCACCAGCACCGATGATGATACCTCCAGTGACAGTCAGCATTAACCCGAGAATAATTGGACGCCTTAGTCGCTCGTGGAGCAGGAGCCAACCTCCCAACGCCACCCACAAGGGAGATGTCGTCACGAGCACGACTGAGCTTGCAACAGTTGTGTACTCAAGCGACGTGATCCAAGTCGCGAAGTGAAGCGCAAGAAACACGCCGGAAGCGATTCCGAGCACCCAATCACGAGCTTGAAGCTCGCGAAGCTCCCTCCAGTGATGTCCAAGGGCAAAAGGAAGCAGAACGAGAGAGGCTATGGCCAAACGATAGGTGCCGATCGTCAGAGAAGGCACTTCCGGTTGCGCATAACGTATGAGGATGGAAGCCGTTGAAACGGCGAAGATGCCGACGGTTAGCACAACCAGGGGACTGGTGCTGAAGGCGTCTGCTCGCTGCCGAAGTCGCGTCAATCGCTGGTCACGACTTGCTCATATGCTCGCTTCCATGATCGGGATGGGGTTCACTTTGTGAGTATCTGCTCGAGTGTCTGGATTGCCTTTTGCAGATCCTCTGTAGTATTGTATATGTGGAATGAGAAACGTACCCCGTTGAAGCGTTGCGAGACTATCACTCCCCGCCGGACAAGCTGAGCCGCAATAGCTGACTGGTCACGACCCTTGAACCTGAATGACGCTATGCTTGCATGAGCTTTCTCTTCCTCGGGTGTCAAAGCGGTGCATTCTGGAAGGTGGTGACTGTCTGCAACCATCTCAATCATGGCATTCGTCAGTGAGAGCACCTTGTGTGTGACATCCGCATGGCCGATCCCTCGTAGATATTTCATGGACTGTGCAAGACCCACGGCAGAAGCGTAGTTCATCGTTCCACACTCGAACTTCTTGGCGCCCTCTGCGAATCTCAGTACCGTCGCATCCAAGTCATATGGAACAGGGGCGCTACGCCACCCGACGAAAGGTGGATCAAGCTTCTTCAGGAGTTCCTGTCTGACATAGAGAATTGCCACGCCGAATGGCCCCAGGAGACCCTTGTAGCCGCTCGCCACGAATCCATCGATTTCGTCCTTGTGAACATCAATCGGCATGAGCCCGGCTGACTGCGTTGCATCCACGAACAGAAGTGCTCCATGCGAGTGGGCCAGTTCCGACAACCATTTGAGGTCAAACCTCTGTCCCGTTCCATATTCCACGTGACTGATCGAGATCACACTCGTTCTATCATCAACAAGCTCTTCCAGTGAGTCCTCTGACACCACGCCGTCCTTGTTCTTGGCAAGACGTACGTCGAGACCCCTTTCGTTGGCGAGTCGCATCCACGGATACACGACACTTGGGAAGTCAGCATCACTACTCACAATATTCGATCCCCTTCGAATATCAAGACCCCAAGCAAAGGAGCATATGCCGTCTGTCGCGTTTGACAGAATCGCCACTTCGTTCTGGTGTGCGCCGAGCAGTAGCGCCGTCTCGCTTCTCGCGTCCTCCAGGGTCTTGGTCTCAGCTTCCTCGTCGAAGCCTATGGTTCCTCCCGATGCGATCTTACGTTGAAACTCTATCATGCTCTCGATTGCTGGGTGAGGCATCAGGGAGATGGAGGCCGAGTTCAAGTACGTGATCTGGCGAGCCGTTGGGAAGTCTGCGCGACATGCCTGCAATAGCACTCGAAGCCAAGCGAGCAAGCGACCATTATCTTAAGGATAGCCCACTCGCTTCGTCACTTGGCACAGGTATCGGCCAGATTGTTTCGGTGGGGACTCACCGAGTGGATACCTGTCCCAATGGTTGCCTTATGGCGCTCTCTTGCAGGGCATCCGTCAACATGGGAGGGTCTTGCTGGGTGAGCAGGAGGCTGAGAGGTACCATCCCTAGGGGGAGTATCCAGCCTTGGGTCGATCCATCCAAGTGTGGGCATCCAGGGTTGGTGATCCTGTTAAGACTCACAGATTTTGAAGAAACGCGCTATCTGTGCACGGCATGTGGGGAGACAATGACGGAGTCCCGACTACAGGCTAAGGGAATGATCCTCTCTGGTTCCCGCTCATCCGCATCTGCGAAACCCGGGTGAGCGGTTCATCCCCAGAGTGGTTTGAGGAATTCTGTGATTGAGCGGTTTCGATCTATTCGGTTACGACTAGTTGCCCTATCATCTGGGCGTGGTCAGGGGCACATCCGGGAACTGAACAATAGAACGTGAACGTGCCAACCATGTCCGCCGCGAACTCAAGTCTCACTTCTTGCCCCTCCTTCAGCGATCCCGTGTTCAAGTTCAGTTGTGGAATGACTATGCCATGCACATGCTCGTCGGTGTTGGTTACGATCAGGATGATGTGGTCGCCCTTGTGTACTGTGATTGTCCCTGGATCAAAGATGTGACGTTCCGCTCCGTTCTGATCGACCTCCTTGATGGCGATCCTCGCAGTCTCAGTGTTCACTTGAGGAGTGCTCGCGATCGCATAATACGCTAATACTCCCGCAACAACAACTACTACCAATACGATTCCAGCTAGGATTCGATTGTCCAAGTTGCCGTCACCGCCGTCCAAAGACTAACGCGGGAGTTTACGCGTGACGCCTTACAATGGAGAAGACCAGCACACGAATCCTTGGGACCGGAAAAGGAACCATAGGATTGATTGCAGAAGGCGATAGCCGAACCAACATGATGGTGTAATGTCCAGGGAGCTAGGTTCGACTTTTAGGAGGAGCTCTGCGTCAGGAGGACAGACAAGCCCCTCCAAGCTTAATCTTCAGGTGGAACTGAACCAGTCAACCCCATGAAGCGTGTCGGGGTCGCTGAACTCCCCCTGCATCCCGGCAGTTGCCCACCGTGGTTATTTGCGAAGATGAGACGCCTAGGCGGCGCGATAGCGGAGCTCATTGTCGAAGAGTATGGCAAACGCGACTTCCTTAGGAGGATGAGCGACCCTTTCTTCTTCCAAGCATTCGGCTGCACGCTCGGATTTGATTGGCACTCATCAGGCGTCACTACAACCGTATGCGGTGCGCTCAAGGAAGCGATCAGCCCCGAGCTCTCGGGGATAGCGATCTGTGGCGGGAAGGGAAAGGTTTCCAGACAAACACAGGACGAGATCGAAGCGGTCGCGGATATCTTCTCGTTATCATCTCACAGGATCGAGTCACTCAAGTACGCAAGTAGGATGGCAGCGAAGGTTGACAACAGCTGTTTGCAGGATGGCTACCAGCTATACCACCATGCCTTCTTCCTCAGCGAGGATGGTGACTGGGCCGTCGTCCAGCAGGGAATGCATGAACGATTTGCGCGACGTTACCACTGGCTTTCCGAGAACGTGGGCAGCTTCGTCGAGGTTCCTCATTCCGGGATCGCAAGCGACCGCCGAGAGCACAAAGTCCTAGACATGACGGCACGCGTGAGCAGAGAAGCGAGGAGCACAAGCCTAGACATCGTACGTGACGACCCGAGACGGCTGTCGAGTCAACTCCGTGAAGCGGAACAGCTCTCGATGGACGAATACTTGTCATGCGGCTCGACGGTGCAGACTCTCGTCATGCCGGCGCGGCACAAGATCACTGAGCTCTCCGAGAGGACGGTGAAAGCACTCCGGCTAGCCTCCGAGTTACAGCCTGAGACATATGAGAAGCTGGTTGCGATTCGCGGGATTGGGCCGAAAGCCATTCGTGCCTTGGCGCTCGTCTCCGAGCTGATCTATGGGGCAGCGCCCTCGTGGAAGGATCCTGCCAAGTACAGCTTCGCTCACGGCGGGAAGGACGGTATCCCCTACCCGGTTGACAGAGAGACGTACGAGAATACGATCCAGACCATCGAGAACGCAACATCATCAGCAAGGCTCGGCCGAGACGAAAAGCTGAACGCGATCAGGAGGCTTCATTCATTTCTTTCAACCGACCGGACGCCAGGCACATAGCCGTTGTAAGAGATGTGTCCGTCTAGCGTGACAGGATTCTTGCCATGATGAGCATGTCATGGTAGGTTCCGTCGTCTCCAAAATAAGCGTCTCGCATTGCATCCTCACGAACGAAACCACATTTCTCATAGCATCTCACCGCGGGCAGGTTGTCTGTGACGACTTCGAGCCAGATCCGATGGAGACCCTCCTTCTTTGCTTCTTCGAGAATCGCATTTGTTAGAAATGTCCCAAGCCCTTGTTTCTGGTAGTTCCGATGCACGTAGATGAGGAAGTCGCCGATTCCTTTCAGTCTTGAGAGTTGTGGGCAGTGCACAAGTGCGAAACCAACGACGCGGTCCCGATGAAATGCCAGCATGACAATGTCCTATTCAGGATTGGAGGTCATCCGTTCTATACGGGCAGCGTCGTATGGAGGAAGGCCATATCGTAGCACATCATCACTCAGACTTTGGAACATGTCCACAAGTCTCTCAAAATCGCTTCTCTCGAAGGGTCGAACTGAGACGACTCTTCCGTCCTTCAGTCTGAAATCCCTGGGCGCCAGAGTGACCCACTCCACGATGTGAAGCAGAGGCTTGCGGAGTCATGAGTCTCTCCAGAAATATGACGCAGGCCGGGAGCCTAGGTCTTCTCCCTGCGGCAAAACCACACTTATCAAGATATACATGGTCGGTCAGTAGAAGAGGGGGATGCAGTTGCGAGAGCAGGCCGTTAGCAGAGAAATCGTCGCGTTCTCCATTGGTGCGTTGTCGATGGCAGTAGGATCGCTACTTCCGTGGTTCCTCTATCCACTCTATGTCCGATATGGCTGGACGAAGGATTTCGTGGAGCATATCTGGCCTCAGACGATGGTCGGCGAGGTTCCCCTCATTGTTCTGATCTGGATCTTGTCTGTGCCAGTTGGAGTCTTCCTCGTGATTTTGGCCGGACTTATCTACTCGCGCGCAGGCGCGAAGGGTGCGTGAATCTTGGACATCCTCTCTTCATACTTCGGAGTACTGGGGGGCTTGCTGACGCTTCTCTTCTTGGGGACAGTATGGTACCGGATGAGGCATAGCCGATTGGAGAAAGGTGCCATCAGAAGGGCTGGGCAGCTTGAGATCGTGGGATATGGTTTCCTCATGGTAGCATTTTGGTTCATATGCGGCATTCTTGGTCCTCCGGGTTCTGTCCTGAGGCCCGAGAGAGCGAGTCTGGAGAGTGCGATTGCATCTTCCTACGTGGTCATGTTCTTCCTGTTCTTGGGTTTCCTCCTCATCTTCCTCGGCCAGCGTCTCATCTACAAGTCGAAAGTTACTTGAGGACCGGAAGGGACAGAGTCAGGTCGGATAGGCGCTCGCAGGGTCGGCAGGCGGTCATGGTGAGAAGAAAGAGTTGGACGGAGAAACTCCACGATAGCAAAGGTCTCCCGAAGGTGGAGAGGATCACTCCGAAGATGTCGAAAAGGTGGGGTACAGGAACTGTAGCTATTCCTGCACCGATCGAAGTCGATCAACTGATGCGAAAGGTTCCCCGTGGGAAGATTGTTACTATCAACGAGATACGCAGTGCCCTCGCAAGAAGACACAATGCAACCATCGGTTGTCCAATAACAACAGGCATCTTTGCTTGGATAGCTGCGAATGCTGCAGAGGAGCAGAGACGAGGAGGCAGGCAGGACATCACTCCCTATTGGCGTACGCTCAAGTCCGGCGGCGTGATAAGCGAGAAGTATCCCGGCGGAGTGAAAGCGCTAAAGAGGCTTCTGGAAAGCGAAGGACACTCGGTCGTCCGAAAGGGCAAACAATACTTGGTCGCGGACTACGCGAAATCCCTAGCCCGACTCTGATAACTATCGCCGATTCGGCTTAGGTGAAGTGTTCCTTTAGCACCCTGACCGCGTTCAGTGTGACCCATTTGCTTGGTTTGTCTTTGTGCTCGATGTTGACCTGCATTCGGCCATTGAATGTTCTTTCGAGCTTCCATCTTCCTTGATTGTCCTGCTTCGAGACGACTAAGTCTACTGCTTCTCTCATTCGCTCGTCCTTGTATCCGAGCCTCGTGAGTATTCCCAGAATCTCCAGCACGTCCGTGTCCCACATGAGAGGAAAGCCGAACCTCAACCATTCAGCTTTCGAGACACGCTTGAGATTGTGACTTCTCTTGTGTATGCGATGAGCGAGGATGTAGTTGGCCCCTGCATCGATGGTCCTGTCCACGGCCTTGGATCTCTTGCTCGGGGGAATCTCCGCGAGCGCTTTCAGAGCTTTCACGACGCCCATATGGCAGGTGTGCCTTCCCCAACATTTCTCATATCCGTCATACGGCCAACCCCTCGGAGCTTCGTCGATTCCATCATCAAAGCGTTGATACGTCGTGATCCACTGGATTCCTTTCTGGACTCTCGCATCATCGAGGTAACCAAATCTGATGAG
Organism: uncultured Candidatus Bathyarchaeia archaeon; assembly: GCA_964559555.1. Taxonomy (GTDB): domain Archaea; phylum Thermoproteota; class Bathyarchaeia; order 40CM-2-53-6; family 40CM-2-53-6; genus CAVPLU01. Next base: position 504 of record CAZLHM010000053.1, on the reverse strand, counting down.
GCTCCACACCATGTTCCCCGTCAAGCACGGCAAGACGTGCTCATGGGCGCCTCCTAGACGATTCACCCTGCTGACGTAGGCGAACCCGCCACTCTCCCGATCCTGAGACCTATCGAGAATGAACTCGCACGCCCTTCTGATTCGGTCATCGCTTACTTCTGCTCCCAGTTGCGCGAGCGCTACAAGTGTCCAGACGGTCCCCCTATACTTTGATCTAATGTAGAAGTCCTCAGCTTTGCCCCAGTAGCCGCCACCCCTCTGTTTGGCCAGGATCTCTGACACAATTCCGTCCTTCATGATCGCTTTTCTAGCGGTTCTCACTTCTGCGTCCATCTCGGGCTTTTCCAGCACGTCTCTCAGAGTGTAGTAGCGAACTGATGGATTCTCGTCCTCGAGAAGCCATTGCGTTGGGTCCGCCTTCAGAACGGTTTTCCAGCCACTCATGACTCACAGTCGCGGGGTCGTAGCCACATGACTATAAGACTTGACCTTCTCTCAGACCGA
>CAZLHM010000052.1:0-9856 GCA_964559555.1 uncultured Candidatus Bathyarchaeia archaeon | reverse complement strand
AACGACGAGCTTGTTGTGGCTTGCGTGGAGAGCGACTAGCTTCTTGACGCCATGTATCACCTTGCCTTGGACAAGGCTTGGACTGGTGAGGCCGATGAAGAGACGCTCAGAAGTCTCAATCCCAGACAGACTTGTCACGTGCCGCGTGACCTCTCCACCTCCCATAGTCGTGGGCGGACCAAGATCCGCCTGTCCTATGTCTGCGTCAACAAGTGCCACACGCCTTCCTTGTCGAATGAGGGAATTGCACAGAAAGGTGCAGAGTGTTGACTTTCCGGTGTCTACTCCACCGACTACGACTGCGGTGCCTTCCTCGAGCTCTTCGAGTGTTGAGGCAGCCTCACGCCAAGAAAGTGGAATCGTACTTCCGCTGAGTTCTTCGATGGAGCCATCCTGACCCAAGTGAATCTTCATGGATGATAGGGAGTGTATCTCGATCGGGATCTGCTTTCCTCGAGTGACGACATGCCTAGTGGAGTCGAGTGGTGCACCAAGCACGCTCGCCCTGCCATCTTGAAGTTCAAACGAGGCTGGTCCCACTATGAGAAGTGTGTTTCCTGCTTCGGCTTTCATTGTTGATGCGGTTCGGATCAAGGAACGTAACGCCTATTGTGCAGTTAGAGGAGATGAGGCGTTTCATGATTCGTTAAGGTTTCCGTGACGACGCATGCACGGTTGCGAAGTCCCGACCGTGCAGCAATGAAAGGGGCGACCGTGGCTATAGCATCCGGTTCTATATATGGATCGACATGAGATATCGAGACATCGTTGCCGAGCCGGGCGGAAGTGCAAGCAAGAATGGTTGACGAGCGGGAGGTCCCTGTCGATCTGAAGTATACGAAAGACCACGAGTGGCTGCGCGTGGAGAATCACCATTGCAGAGTTGGTGTAACAGACTATGCGCAGAACTCTCTTCATGAGGTTGTCTACGTAGATCTTCCGAAGGTTGATAGAACGCTTGCAAAGAATGAAGCGTTCGGGACAGTCGAGTCCGTCAAAGCTGTGTCGGAAGTGTACTCGCCAATCTCCGGCGAGGTTGTAGAGATCAATGGAAAGCTTGCTGATACTCCGGAACTCGTCAACCAGCAACCCTACGGAGAAGGCTGGCTTATCCTCATCAAGCCATCAAAGCTGAAAGAGGAACTTGACTCACTGATGTCTGCGAAAGATTACCAAGAACTCCTCGAGAAGATCTCTGAGGAGAAGTAGAAGAAGACCTCGTTTCGTAGCATTTGTCTGTAGATCCGTGATCACGATAAGACATAAAAAGTGAGCAGGCTCTGGTTCAGGACCAGAGACGCAGATGGAAGCGGACGCGGCGGATCCCTTCGCGAAGAGACATGCACAGACACGCTATCTCAAGCGATTCGTTCTCAGAAGAATGAAACAGAGAACGATCGCACAGGTCGGCAACGACGTTTCGGAGAGAGAGATAGCATCAAGGTTTATGGAATCCCCGACGCTAGAGAACGTTCACCATCTCTGTCTCTTCTACGGGTACGCAAAGGTACGGAGCGCACTCGTCAAGGTCGAGAACGCGATCTTCGAAGATTTCTTCTACGGCAAGATCCTGTTCTATCCGCTATGGTTGAAGCGGTTCAGCAGAATCTTCGACGCTGCAAGACCACGCCCCCAAGTCCGAGAACTTCTCTCCAGCCAAGAGTGAGGACTCACACCGGCTCTCGCCACAATGGATGAATGTGCTCACAGACTACCGGTGAATCACAGGAATCCGTAGTCGAAATCATACAAGCGTTTCGATGCACTGCGCCGGTGATCGTGGGACGGGTAGACGATCTGCATTCTATGAAGAGAGCTTTCGTCGGAACTGTGCTTCGGAACCGCACATAATACAAAAAGCTGCATCGCGAGTGAGAGGCGTTCCGCAATTCATGCAGAAAGCGAACTGATCTGCCACGTGCGTGACAGATCTTCTTCGTCTTTGCAGGACTATGACTACAACCACTACAACTGCGACCAAGACAGCGATGAGAATGAGGTTAGGTATCAACAGATTTGTTGGCATCGGGTCCACGCTGTCTCTCCAATAGTCTTGGTCAGTGTCTGCGATTGTAGGGTTCGTGCCGAGCTGTATCTCCTTTCCATCAGTCAGCGCATCGTTATCTGTGTCAGGGTGCAATGGACTCGACCCGTGCTGGAGCTCTTCGCCATCGGTCAGCTCGTCTCCGTCGGTATCTGGCACGAGTGGATTCGTTCCTAGCGACAGTTCTCTCTGATCCGACAGTCCGTCATCGTCGGTGTCGGCTTTCAGAGGGTTCGTCGCAATATCAGCTTCTTTCCCATCGTTCAAGCCGTCTCCATCTGTGTCGGCTGCCCTAGGACTCGTGCCAAGCTGAACTTCTCGCCCGTCGTCTAGGCCATCATCATCGGTGTCGACATTCAATGGATCCGTGGACAGTTCGATCTCTCTCCCGTCGGGAAGGCCGTCCGCGTCGGTGTCAGCTTGAAGCGGGTTGGTCCGGTACCGGCTGATTTCCTCTCCATCCTTCAGGAAGTCACCGTCGGTATCTGGATTTCCTGGATCGGTGCCAAGCTGAAGTTCGATTGGATCGAGCAGGCCGTCTTGATCGCTATCCTTGAGCGATTCGATCTTGCTACCTGAGACGACAACTACGTAACCCTCACCCTCAGTATAGGCGACCAAGACGTAGACTCCAAACTTGCTGTCTTGGAATGTTCCGTTGCTGTCAAAGGGTGCATCGCCCAAGGCCTTTGTCGCGGGCCTTCCATCGATTACTCGGAGAACGCCGTGCCCATTCTCCTTGCCCAAGTCCGCAAGGTAGATCAAGACACCTTCCGCAGGCAGTGCCTCATCGTAGCCAATTCGTCGTCGGACCTCAATAACATACGAGGTTTTTCCCGTCAAGGGAACGACCAACGCACGTTGGCCTACGTCTCTCTCTAGGGGCTGAAGCTCAACGACAGTGGCAGTTGTCGATGTCAGACGTACCATCTTCGGCGTCAGCCATCCGAGGGTGATCCTGCTCCACGCGCTGAACGTGGAACCGCTATCCATCAGATCCCAAGGCCCGACCCATACGCTTTCATCCTCCCCCTTCTCAGCAGCCTCATAGCTGTAGAGGTCGGGAAGTCCGCAGCCATTGAACGGCGCGTAGCTGCTTCGAAGCAGATGAGCCATCTCGTGGGCGTACACGGGCATGTCGTCTTCTTCGTTGACGACGGCTCCTCTGAATGAGCTGACTCCATCGCTCGTGGTTGCGTCAAAGCGGCATTCAGCATGAGCCCAGACTCCTCCGGCGGCTACGATGTAGACGTATTCGTACTCGCGGAAGTCTATGTCCTTGTCCGCGGCCTTGACCGCTTCTCGTTGAAACCGGTCCATGTCTTCCTCGTTGTAGCTCCATTTCTGAATGCTCAGCCGGCTTAGAGGCGTCTGAACTTCGTACCACTTGTCTGTGACGGTCCAGACGATTCCCACGAGTCCGTACGACTCCGACATATAGAAGTGATCCATCTCGGTTAGGATCTGGCGGATAGAGTCGATGCTGATCGTGTGTGGTCTATCGGGGAACTCGACCAAGATCGCGATCAAGCGCTGTGGTCCTTCTGCAGGTGACCGCAGCTCATTCTCTACGATGTCGAAAGATGGACTGCCGGATTCCGAACTGTCCGGACGACTTGATCGGCTCGGTTGGGGGATCGCGTCAGCATGAGCAGATGGCAGGCTCAGGACTAGTACCGCAAAGAGGAGGACTGCAAGAGATGCCTCGATTTTCACGGCGACCGAGCAAATAGCCCGAAGAGGAGTAATCAATCTTCCGCCGACAACCACATGGTCCGTGCGAACTCAGGAAATCGATTTGATATTCAAGATGAGAACAGAGTGGTTTTTACCCGTTAGACTGCCGATGGGCTGATTGATTTCACCTCGCGAGTGTGAGTAGTTGGCGTCGGTGGAGGATGTGATTCCCTCACGCTGTGAACCCCTAGACGCCGCCCTGGGCGGAGGATTCACACTCGGAGAGATCGCTGTCGTCTATGGCGAGGCGGGAACCGGCAAGACAACGCTCGCCATTCAAACCACTATAGAAGCGGCACGTCGCGCCTCGAAGGTCCTCTACATCGACACAGACCACTCATTCACGCATCAACGATTCATTCAGCTAGCAGGAGAAGACTCTGACGCAACAAGCGAGCGCATACTCCTCTTCTATCCAGAAACATTCTCAGCTCAGACGAGCCTCATCGAGGGCGTCGAGAACTACTTGACCACGTCAACGCGGCTCGTTGTCGTGGACACGATCACCTCCCTCTATCGAGTCAGCTTGGGCTCTGCTGAGCAGACATTCAGCCTCAACCGGGAACTCAATAGGCAGCTCGCGTACCTGAGTGAGGTTGCACTTCGCTACAAGCTTGTGGCACTCTTGACAAGCCAAGTCCACGCACGGCTCGGTTTTCCCTTCGGGCGGATTGAACCTGTCGCACGCAGGACGCTTGCACACTGGCCTCGAACAATTATACGACTACGGAACACGGCGGAACACGCGAGGAAAGAAATCGTCGTGGAACGTCAAAGAGGGCGTCAGAGCTCACTGAAGTGCACAACAATGTTGACACTGCATGGATTCATGCCGGTCTGACTTTTATTACGCCGTCTCATGTCACAGGGAAACAGCTGATTGAGAACACACGGGAGAGCGCACAACACGTTCGATCTGAACGATTTGCTGCTCGCAGTCTATATCGCCATTCCGTGCTACGTAGCGAACTCTTCTCCAGTTTTGTTCGGCGGAGGGGCCCCGATCGACGGAGGACGAGACTTCGCAGACGGTCGCAGAATATTCGGATCAAACAAGACCGTGAAGGGATTCACACACGGTCTACTATTAGGCAGTGTGGCGGCCCTTGGGGAGGCTGCCCTATTCTCACAGTACATCCTCTTGCCAGCGGGCATTCTTGCCAGCCTCGGAGCTTTGCTCGGCGACCTCTTCGGGGCGTTTGTCAAGAGGAGACTGAACATCACGCCCGGAAGTCCGCTGCCAATAGTGGATCAGTTGGACTTCATTTTGGGAGCGTTGTTGTTAGCTTCTCCGATACTTCATGTGACGATGGGCGCGGTCTTGATCTTAGTGATCGCGACTGTCCCGATTCACTTGCTCGCCAACGTGGTAGCGTACATGCTACGATTGAAAAGCCGTTTCTGGTAAGTCTCAGTCAGCCACCTTTCTGAACGATGAGCTGGCCCGTGTAGTAGATCACGAGTACCGTCATAACAAAACCGAAGATCAGAAGAATATACGCGTTTCTCGGCCTGTACGCAAATCGCGTGCTTCTGAAGAGCGTGTATAGGCCGCCCAGCCCGATCAGATACAACAAGGCAGAGAGAATGCTCTCATTAAGGGTCTGACCCCCAAGACCTCCGGGATATAAGAACGTCCAACCGCGCTCGCTGGATCGAGGAAGAAGAGAGACAGGCTTCTCGAGAAGGTCATAGACTCCTCCCGCGAGAAAGAACGTGGCCAAGCCAACTACGACGAAGAAGAGAACTGTCCACGAAGGGAGCGCCGCGGCGCCTGGCGCCCGAACCAAACGAAGCCTGTAGGCGACATTTCCGAGGGCTCGTCTGATTCTCCACGGTGCACGCCTCAACCTATTCCTAAGCCCTACGGACATTGATCGTCGCACGCGGATAATGGCAAGAAGTTAAAAAACGTATGCCAGTTTGCACACATATTTTCAGGAGTCTGGAATCTCCTACTTCGCCTTGCTCGACCTAGGGCATGACCCGGCAGTCAGACAACACCGCGATTCATTCCCAGCGTGTCCACGAGAATTCGTGCTTTTTCACAAGCCCCTTAAGACCCGATAACATGTTCTCACTTGGATACTGGGTTGAATCGAACTCAGAGCATCTATCTCGATACGTCAGTGGTGGGTGCATATTATGACAACCGGGATGAACGACGAAGAGAACTCACGAGAGACCTTTGGAGAAGGCTGCCAGATTTCTCTCCTAGTATCTCGAGCTTGGTGTTGGACGAATTGGCCGCGGTACGTAGCGCCTCGCTGCGTAGCAGATTGGTTCGTCTAGTGTCAGCATTCAAGGTGCTTCCAGTCACTGCAGATGCAGAGGCCCTCGCCCGAAAGTACGTAGAATCAGGAGTGGTTGTTGAGGCGTTCTTTGCTGATGCTCTGCACTTGGCGATCGCCTCCACTTATGGAATGGACTACTTGCTGAGCTGGAACTTCAGGCATATTGTAAACGTTCGAACAAGAAGCCTTGTGGCCTCTGTCAACGTTAATAACGGCTTTCGACGACTTGAGATAATAGCACCACCAGAGTTAGGTTGAGAGCCCATGGGTAACATGTTTGACCTTGAAGCCCTAGCGAGGAACGTAGGCTTGTCAAGAGCCAAGGCTCGAGCTCTCATAAGGGAAGTCAGGAAGGAGTTTCCAGAAGATGAACTGCTCTTTGAGCTTCACGTAGTTCGGGCAATAATGCATGAAAAAGACTTGCACCGGGAGCAAGTCACTGCCCAGACGTAGGCGATTAGGCTCAGAGATTCCGACCAGGCTCATTCCATAGCTGGAGAATGTTCTATGACTACGGGGAAGTCTGCCTCTGCGTGGAACAGGATTGCGCGTACGCGGGTTGGAGGGCAAGTTGGTTCTGTACGATTTTTGTGGATGAATCGCCTACACAAATCACATATCGATGGGCGCCACACGGACGGAGGGATTGGCTGTGCCAGCAATAAACGTCAGGGTCGGGGGAGAAACGAAACGAAAGCTTGCGAAGCTTGCCAAGAGTGCTGGGACCACCCGAAGTGAGTTGGTCAAGAGCTCCGTCGCTGACAAAATCGCGGTTCATCAAACGGCGAGGCTTGCGTCTCCCATGACTATTCCGGACTGGATTCCAAGAGGCAAGTATGTGGCCCTAGTCCGCGTAGGCGTAGCAGCCGTGGGTGACTCAGTCGCAGAAGTCGTCGCGACCGCATTGGACAAGTTCAGCGAAGAGCCCATTCACGTTGCCCGCAAGGGTCGCCCAATTGAAAGTGTGCACTACGCATTCTGAGTAAGCGCGGCCGTCAAATGCTGGAAGTACGTGACTGTAGATCAGGATTCTTATCCTGTCATTCCAACGACAATAATCGGCAAGAAGAGGCTGAGAGTAGCATCCTCGCCGGATACAGCCGCAGGACTAAGCATAGTGGATAGCCAGATCGTACATCAAGCGGATCTTCACCCTGCAGGTCAAGTGGATATCTTCACAGCGGCCAAACCCATAAAGACAAAGACCTTCAGCGCCGACATCGAACTGCCGACAGGCAACTACAAGACAATTGTCGCTTCCTCCAACATTCCGAAGGTCCTCCCCTTCCAGGCCCTGCTGGCAAGAAACGTGCTAGATAATGTGGATCTCTACGCGCTAGGCAAGAGCAAAGTAGTCTGCATCAGTGATCCATAGGCCAAGAATGTCCCCGCTCGTCCCGTAGGCGCTACCGAACCAGAACAACGATTTCAATTCCCTGCACGTAGGATTTTTCCTTTGTCAAGGATCGGTCCGAGACCGACATGCATGTCAGTCATCTCAAGTCCGGAGCGGAGAGCCTTGATGAGCAGCAGCGATCACGTCATGAGGTCCCTTGTCCGCAAGTGCAGTGGCTCGGGTCTTGAGAAATCGACCCATGAGCTCTGTCCAAACTGCGTAGGAAATACCTCGCGGTCCATTTTAGGTCGGGCAGTCTGATGAAGGTAGGAGGGTTCTGTCTCTGAGCAGCATCGCGGTGGTAACGAAAGATCAGGAAAACGGAGCGGGTCCGCATTCATTCAGAAAACGTTCGCAGGCGCGAAGGACAGCGGCCTTCTACATTTTGACTTTCTGGCTCCTGGCAGATGACTTCGCTCCATGCCTCAAGGTCAACTGCTGCGACTCAGAGACAATGCTGGCACGCTCGGTTCGTGATGCTGTGGAAACCGAGTCAAATCAGAGTTCAAGCTGGAACTCGGCGAGCGACAAGAACGCAAATGGTTAAAATATGTTTGCCGGAAAGTCAACATATTTGACGCATTTGGATGTACGTCTCCCCTTCTTTGGCTCCTCACGCTCCCTATCCGCCCCAAATTCCTCCAGATGATCTCAAACCCGTTGCAGCTGACGCTGAAGGACGCGAGGATCGGGGTCTTCATTTGAGGAGCTTCAGGAACTCTTCCCTGGTGACAACAGCAACAGCAGTAGTGGACTGATATGCTTATATCATCATCGTGACGACGTTTTGTTCAGAACGGTGAGTACTGATGCTGCCTAAACCGATTCCGACCCTCACTGAGAAGCAGTGGGAGTTCATAGCGCAGCGTCTGGACAAGCCCGCTTCCCCCCAAATGCAGGCCCGCCTTAAACAAGCCATCGTCGATGCGAAGAGGATAAAGGAACAGTAGTCTCCTTCCTCTGTATGCTTTCCTACGAAGACGTCGTCGTATCTTTATTCAAATCTCCTGACGACTTCCAAGACTTCAAGTGCGAGAAAAAAGAATATTGCGATTTCGTCCGGAAGCCCGAGGAGGCCCAAGAATACTACAGGGAGAATCTCGGCGTCACATATGTCTTCTGGTCCAAGGACGACAAGCGACCGGTTGGTTTCGTGACTCTGGCGATGGGATCACTTAGGAAAAGAGACTTGCCCCGACGACGAGCGGAGAGCAAGCCCTTCCGTCACGTGCCGAGTCTGCTTCTCGGCCACATCGCCAGGGATGTCAGGTACAAGAGTCAGGGGGCCGGACGCATAATGGTGGATTGGGTGCTCAGCAAAGCCAATTCGCTGGCCGATGAAGTGGGTTGCAGATTCGTAATCCTCGACTCGGAAAGGGACATGGTCGAACTCTACAAACGCTTAGACTTCGAACTGATCCCTCCAGAGAAGAATGCAAAGACTTGCACAATGTTCTTCGACCTAGGCGTTCGGGAGGACCGTGCGTAGGAGCTACTCTACATGATGTTCGGGCGGCGTCAGTTCTACAATTCATCTTCAACCTGAACTGTTCTCCAATCGCGTAGGAGAACGTGCCCTTGCAGCGACCATGGAGTCTGTGTCCAAGCTTTGACGGATCTTCAGCGGTCAGAAGATTCTCGATCGCGTCATCCACTCGCTGTTGACTAAGCCTGTCAAGACCTTTGTATCCACGTTTGAAAGTTCCAGAGAAGACCTGGATCCAAGTCAAGAATCATGTCTCATGGAGTGCGCCTATATGTTGCTTCGTAGGCTAGGGGGAATGAAGCCACTCGAAGGCTTCCTCTTTGTTCTTGAATCTCTTGAGCTCGCCCCTTAGGAGCTCTAGCTTGGCCGATTCAATGTCTTCCTGCAAATCCTGACTAGACATGACCTCGAGGGTTGCCCAAACCTCATTCTCGGGTATTCCCTTACGCATTGCGTCGATCACGAAACGAATCATCTCTTCGAACATAGCCTTGTCCAGCAACAGGGCTTCCATACGCATCAGCAAACAGGGTATGCTCAAACTATTCCCTAGTTATCTTGTCGCTTCATGTGTTGTGCTAGCTTCTGCTGTCGCTGTATTCCGAGGACCTTTCGGCTTTGATTGCGGCTCGGCTAGTCCTCCAAGGGCAAAATGAACTGAAACCCGGGACCGAGAGTTCGCCCAACACGGCTGTCGAGAAGTCCCTCAAACTCTAGATGTCGCGCCACGATGTCAATGTTAACATTTTCCGATAGAACCCAATCCGTTCATAGAGCATGTGAAGCTGCCGAAGTGGAACTTTCAATTCTACCATAGACCGATTGAAGCCGGCACCGCCCGGATCGAGGCGAGGCTCCGGCTTGTCTTTCAATTCTACCATAGACCGATTGAAGCGCAT
>CAZLHM010000051.1:0-9959 GCA_964559555.1 uncultured Candidatus Bathyarchaeia archaeon | reverse complement strand
TTGGTGGCCTAGCGGCAGTTGCCTCCAACTCATTGATACGGCTCCTCGCAGCCCCAAGCTCTCTTTCGGCTTCAGCCAGCCAAGACTCCAATACTCCAATCTTTTCCCTCAGCGCGTCCGCCTCACTCTTAGATTCCTGCATGAGGGCGCTTAGGCTTCCCGTCAGGCTGTACATGACTGAATTGATGGAGCTCCATCAAGTCCGGGACAGACTCGCCCCAAGTCGTTTCGGGCCAAGTCCACAAGCATAACGTGCTCTGCGCGTTCTTTCGGATCCTCCAGCAACTCATTGGCTAGGGCCTTATTCTTCGCGGGTCATCCACACGAGGCTTGGTACCGGCTATCGCGTAGCTCTCCACCGTCCTGTCAGATTCTTACAGGCATCTCGGTGCTCGAACCCAGGATCTATCTTCGCTCTAAGGTGCGTGACACAAAGAGTTATCGTCTCGTGGTTCTTATCACGCTGGAGGAGGTGGGGTGTTTGGTTTGGAAGTACATAGAGATCGTCGGTGAATCGCCAAAGAGTTTCGCTGATGCCGTCAGAGATGCCATCAAGGAGGCAGCCAAGACTGTGCGGGGGATGGAGTGGTTCGAGGTAACAGCGCTCCGAGGGAGAATGTCAAAGGAGGAGATCGAGTGTTTTCAGGCGGTCGTGAAGATCGGTTTCAAGGTAGAACGTTAGAGTCTGGTGCGCTTGTATGATCGTGCCGCCTCATTCGCACATTCCTTCGATGGACGATGTGAGGAGGGCAGCGAAGACCATAGCGCATGTGGCCCATAGAACTCCGTTGTACAGAAGCGAGTATCTTAGTCAACGACTTGATGCGAATGTCTATCTGAAGTTGGAATGCCATCAACCGACACGGGTTTTCAAGATACGTGGGGCCGCGAACAAGATGCTGAATCTTGACCAAGCCCAGCGAGAACATGGTGTGGTGGCAGCATCCTCTGGAAACCATGGCTTTGCGGTATCATACGTAGCCAGGCTCTTACAGATCCCAGCGACGATAGTCGTGCCTACGCATGCGGTACAGGAGAAGGTCATGGCGATAAAGGAACAAGGCGCCAAGGTCATAAAGCAAGGACGAAGCCATGGCCAGCGATACGCTAGGGCCTTACGGATACAGAAAGAACAAGGCGTTACATTGGTTCATCCTTTCGATGATCCGGAAGTGATTGCAGGTCAGGGCACGATAGGCCTAGAGATATTGCAGGACCTGCCGAATGTCGACACGGTGCTTGTTCCCGTAGGAGGAGGCGGACTCATCTCCGGCATCTCTTTGGCGATAAAGACACAGAAGCCGGAAACCAGAATCTACGGCGTCCAGTCGAAGAACGCCCCATCAATGTTCGAGTCCCTGAGAACGGGAAGACTGGTACGGCTGAAGGACTACATGACAATCGCTGATGGCCTCGCACCAGGCGAGCCAGGTAGGATCACATTTCAGATAGTGAGGAAATACGTGAAAGAGGTTCTCCTTGTCTCCGAACAGCGAATCAAGTGGGCTACAAAGATGGCTCTTGAATCACTTCATTTGCTCATTGAGCCATCCGCGGCATCGGTGTTGGCCGCTCTTGGTAGACGATACGATCCGACAAAGGGCGAGAACCTCGTTCTTGTGATCAGTGGTGGCAACATCTCGTTGAGACTTCTTCGTGAGCTAATCTGTGACCGATAGGACAAGCTCACACTGTTGGAGGCGAGTTGGATGGTCTTTCGGATTGATATGTCAGTCCGGTGGGTGGATACAGACGCCCTTGGAGTCGTTCACTACTCAAATTACTTCAGGTATGTCGAGGCTGCTGAGGAGGAGCTCTATCGCTCTCTCGGGTTCACCTTCAAGGAACTCAATGAGAAGTACAAGATCGCGATCCCACGTGTCGAGGCATTCTGTAGATACAGATCACCAGCAAGATTCGGCGACATGCTGACTGTCACGCTACGACTCGGCGAGATGACTGACAAGACAATGACATACGGTTTTGACATCAAGAGAAAGAACAACGAAGAGTCGGTCTGTGACGGGTATCTCAAACTGATAGGGCTGGATCTCGAAAGCTGGAGAGCGACAAGACTTCCTCCCGACCTAGCCTCAAAGGTGACCAGTGCACTCGCATAGGGGCAGCGCGATACAGAGGACGTCATGGAGGTTTCGCTAGATCAGGGTTCAATGGTTCCGAAGGAACGACTCTTCTATACAGGTCATCCTTGAGCTTGCGTCCTGTCTTCTTCTCCCAATCTGTGATTGGCGTTCCGTACTGCTTCTGGACCTTGTCTCTATACCATTCCGGAATCACGTTGAAGGTGCAAAACGGGATTATTCTCTCGTCGGGCGTGGCATAGTGGATTGTGCAGCGTTTGGCTCTCTCGATGTCCCAGTTGTACAGATCTTGGAAGTGCATCAGGCCAATGAACAGGCTTCTGTGGTGAAGGACTCCCAAGGACTTGTAGTCATGCCTTAGGAGCGCGTTGAAGAGCACATTCGAGAGCTTAAGACCTTTCGGGGCCTTGCTCTTGTCGACGTATTTTGTGAATAGGTTGTAGAGAAGCTTCAAGCCAACACTGTACTTGCTGGCACCTGCGCGCAAGTCATCTGCCTTTTCATCCAAGTATTCGAATAAGCCGTCCACATCCACGAAGCGAGGCATGGCAATGATCTTTCCGTCGTCATCTAGGAACAGGTACGTTGCCATACCACACGCGAAGTGTGTTGACAGTTCGTACTCCCTTTCCTTTGTCAAAGCCTCGACGAAGTTGCTGAACGGCATACACGACGGGATAGGATAGAAGTCGTCTCTGGATATCTCGCCTGGGAACTCCTCCTCTATCTTCGCCAAGACATCCGGGATCGTGATTCTGAAGCGTTCCCTCTCCCTCTCAGGAACTCTACCCACAATCGAGACTGGCTGGAAGTTGACTCCTCGTATAGGTTCGAGGTTCTCGAGTGCGAAGCGAATGATGTTACCGACTTCAGAGTCATTCACGCCTCCTATCACTGTCGGAACGAGAACGATGCCCACGCCTGCTCGCTTGCAGTTCGCAAGAGCCCCTGCGACTTCTCTGTGGTTCTTCGGGTTCGTCTGCATGGTCGTTCCGTCGTAGCTCATGTAGATGGTGTTGACCCCGCCTTTTCTCACCCTCTCGGCTAGAGTGGGATCGGTGGAGAGCCTGATGCCGTCAGTGTTGAGCTGTACGTGCTCGATTCCTTCTTCCCTGCAGATCCTTATGATATCCAAGAGGTCGTCGCGGAGAGCGGGCTCGCCTCCGGTCAGTTGGACGGCATTGCAGGGGACTGGTCTTTCGCTTCTGAGCGATCGTGCCATCGTCCGGATCTGGTCTAGCGAGGGTTCGTACACGTACCCTGCCTTTTCGGCGAAGAAGAAGCAGTACCAGCAGTTGAGGTCGCATCTGTTTGTTACTACAATGTTGCCAAGCGCTGTGTGGCTCATGTGAATCTTGCACAGACCACAGTCAACAGGGCAGACTGGCTCTTGCTTGGTCACAAATGGATTGTCTACGCCCTTCCCGTCCCGCGCGTATCGTTTCACTCGCTGGTAGAGATCACTGGATCCCCAGTAGAGTTCATTGAAATCGCCATGTTGGGCACAGCTCTTGCTGATCCAGATCTTGCCCGCCTGCTCGTACACTTCGGCCTCAAGGATCGCAAGACACTCGGGACAGAGACTCTGCGTGCGACTGATCCGCGTGACTGGTTCAACGCGAATAGCAGGCTCAGTTGCGGCCTTGACCAATCTCGTGACTTCCTTTCTTCCGTTGGAGTTGACCTTGTCATATTTACCCGTTCTGATCTCGTCGGCACAGTGAACAAGGCACGTTTTTATCGCCACGACGCTTGAGGAAGCGCGATCAGCGATGCTATCAGCGCAGAGACTAGTTCCCGACACATCAGCGATCATCGATGGACGAGTACCCGAACTCCTCGAGAGAGAGCAAGTTGAGGAAGTGATCATACCATACGCTGTACTCGACGAGCTGCAGGCACAGGCATCTAAAGGTAGGGACACAGGGCACACTGGGCTGGCGGAACTGAAGAAGCTGAGGGCACTGTGTGAGCGCAGGAACACGAAGCTGACTTTCTTGGGATCTAGACCTGATCTAGATCAGATCAAGTTGGCAAGGAGCGGCAGACTGGACGCCATAATCATAGATGTTGCGCGAAAAGAGAATGCAACCCTTGTGACAGCCGACTACGTGCAAGCCCTCGTAGCAGAGGTTCAAGGCCTCAAGGTTCTCTACTCCGCGCCTGAAGTGAAGACGGAGGGTCTGATATTCGAGAGTCTCTTCACCCCTGAGACATCCAGCATACACATCAAAGAGGGAACGCTGCCACTTGCGAAGCGGGGTAAGCCAGGGAAGTTCGAACTGGTCAAGATCTCCGAAAGGTCTACAACCAGCGAAGAGCTTGATCAGATCATCAAGCAGATCAACGACGCAGCCCACGTAAGCGACGAAGGGTTTGTTGAGATCAGTCGCAGCGGGGCTTCAGTGATACAGCTCGGAAGGTACAGGATAGCCATCACGAAACCGCCTTTCTCAGATGGCCTTGAGGTGACGATCGTCAGGCCTGTTGTGTCGTTACGCCTTGAAGATTACAGGCTGTCGGAGAGTCTAATGGACAGGTTGCGATCAAAGGCTGAAGGCATCTTAATCGCGGGACCTCCAGGATCTGGCAAGACGACCTTCGCATCATCACTCGCAGAATTCTATCTGAAACAAGACAAGATTGTGAAGACTCTCGAGTCGCCGCGAGACTTGCAGGTTAGCCCGGAGATCACCCAGTATGGTCCTCTGGAGGGGGATTTTGAGAACACAGCCGAGATATTGCTTCTCGTCAGACCAGACTACACGGTCTTCGACGAAATAAGGAAGACCAAGGACTTCGAGATCTTTGCAGACATGCGTCTGGCCGGCGTGGGGATGATAGGAGTCGTGCACGCCACCGAAGCCGTAGACGCCGTTCAGAGGTTCATCGGACGTGTCGAGCTTGGAATGATTCCCCACATTGTCGACACGATCATCTTCATCCGTTACGGAGAAGTCCTAAACGTGTTCTGCCTGAACCTCGTCGTGCGAGTGCCGACGGGGATGACAGAAGCGGATCTCGCCCGACCTATCGTGGAAGTCAAGGACTTCGAAACCGGAAAGCTCCAGTATGAGATGTACACATTCGGAGAGGAGAACGTCATCGTGCCCGTGAGCGAGACGACTCCTCAAGCGTCCGGCGCACGTAAATTGGCGGCCGAGAGAGTCATTCAAGAAGTCGGTCGCTTTGATCCAGAGGCAGAGGTGACCTTCGTATCGGACAACAAGGCGATCCTAAAGGTAGACAGTGAAGTGATTCCGCGTCTGATAGGAAAGAAAGGGACAACCATCTCGAAACTAGAGAAGACCTTGGGGATCAGCATCGAGGTTGAGCCGACGACCCCCACAGGAGGAACTGAAGTTCGATCCAAGATCTCAGAGGTAGCGAACAGGATCGAGCTGGAGTTCGAGAAGAAGCATACTGGCCAAGTCGCGAGCATCTACATTGACAATGAGTATCTGTTCTCTGCTACTATCGGGAAGAATAGTCGGATAAGAGTCTCCAAGAGCTCGGACCTTGGAAAGGCGCTTCTGCGCGCGCTGGTCGGCAAGAGGACGATCACGGTCCTTATCTAAGCTCGTGACTTCGGCACGTCGAGCTCGACTCTCACAGGCTTCTTGGCGACTTTCTCTGCCAGTAGCTCTGTCTCTCTCAAAAAATGAGTAAGAGAAGCATGAGCATCATTCACCTTATCTGCTAGAACTTGGGATCTCTGTTCGAGGTTCACGTATTTCGACCGTAGGGTCTTCAGGTCCTGCTTCCGAGCCTTGTATGACTTCACCAAGTCTGCACATTCATGGTCTGTCATGAGCTTTCTTCGGTCTGCCACGAGAGTCGTAGCTTCTCGATGTGTCCGGTCCAATACGTTTCCTTTGGTCACGTTGTCGATCCTTTCTAGGACTTTTCTCTCTTCGCGTTGCTTTAGAAGAAGCTTCTTTCGCTCCACGGCTTCCTGGAGGCTTCTCAAGACAGACCTTAGGGAGGGGTATCCTTCCGTCTCTCCGACGAACGTTGTGAACGGTCGTTTCAGATACTCGGACAGCTTCTCTCTGATCTCGGGAGCAATTGGATACTCTCCTCTTCCGGCCATCGCTTCCAGTTTTCGCAGAGGCCTCCCCAACCGTCTAAAGCCCGAGGCCAAAAGGTCCCCACGAAGTTCCTTGAGTCTACTGCTGATCTTCTTCAATTCAGCTATCTTTGGGTTGACGGCAAGCGATTCGATTGACTTCTCGATCTCAGTGATCTGGGGTCCAAGTCTGCTGATCTCACCGGCCAAGCGGGTCTGCTCGTCCACTTGATTGACGAGGGAGCCTTTGAGCTCATAGATCTTCTCTACTCTATCGTGGACTTCTTCGAGACGACGTAGCAGGCCTCCCTCCTTACTGAAGACCTCCCAACCGTGTTCTCCTAACCGCCGCAGTTTGTCTATGGAAGCGTTGAGGCTCATCATGTCGAAGATGTAGTAAGGACGGATGTGTCCGATCCATCTGTCACGTACTCGCGCTGCATCATTAGCAAGCCTCGATGTTGCGTCGTTGAATTGCCTTAGGCCCTCATACGTCTGGGGGTCCGTGAGTGCTGTGGCCGAAAGGAGGTCTTGAAGTTCTGTACACATTCGAGTCACGGATCTAGCGGACTTGTATAGGGCCCTGTCGGTTCTTTTCTCCGCGGAGTCTTTCTCCGATTTGCTCACTAGATCTGCGATCACTTCTCGTAGTGAGGCGACCTGCGCATTGACGTCGTTTCTCGTTTTCTCGATGTTTTTCTCTGTGGCGACGAGTTGAGTTCTGACAACATGTCTGAGCCATTCTTCAAGTTCTTCGGGCCCCATGGCATCTGCCATGCTTGGTCATTTCCGCCCTCTATGTGCAGATCAATTGCGGTAAGAAGGTGATGGAAACGCGAAAGCCGTTCTCTCAGCGAGCTTCCTCTCTGAGCGTGACTAGGCTGGTCTCTATTGTCTCCCTTGCCTTGTCCATTCTTCTCCGCAAGTCGTCGAGGGCTCTGTCATGTGCTTCCTTGGAGATCCTGCCAGCACGGTACTGTGACCTGAAATGATCCTCTCCCAGCTTGTTTGCGTCGATCTCCGCTTCGGCCTTTTCCATTCTGAGGATCATTTCGTTGTATCTTGGATGGAATCCTTTGAGATCCTGCTTGATTGGCTGAAGTGCTCTGTCAAGCTCACCCATGCGCAGTTCGACGGTCTTTCGTCTTCGCCTGTACTCGTGCTTGTTGAGGGCGCCACGCGCTAGGTCTTCACTCATCCTGTCAAGCTCGAGTCTGAGAGCGGTTCTCCCGTCGTAGAGCTCGACGAACTGCTTCAACTTCTCCGATGGAACGGGGATCTTCAATTCTGCAGGTCTTCTCACCCGCAAGATCACGAAGGCTACTATGGCTACCAATTCCACGAGACCAATCCAAAGAAGCAGGAGCGTTCCCGACCAGAAGGCCGGATAGCTGTACTCTATAGACAATGACAAGTCCGTGTACGGCGTGACATTCCCGAGCTCATATTCGAATGTACGATCCAAGCTTGAACCTGAAGTCGATGAAGGAGACGGGGAGATGTCTCTCACATTGAATCCGGCGGGCGCCACCAAAGTGGTCTCAATCTTGTCGATGACCCAATAGTCCACGTTCGACAAGAGTGTGAACTCGCAGCTGTTTGAACCCCACTGCACGGCCTGCTTCACGTATGCTTGTGGATTGACTTCATACTTCAACGTGAAACTGAATGTTCGGTTCGTCCCTATCCCGCCTGAATACCTGGGGCCAACAGAGACGTCGGGTCCTTCCTGTGGCGTGTCCCAAAGCGGTCCGATCGCATCATAGGCCATCACGTTGCTGGCGTTTTGAGGAAGCTTGAGCTGGATCGTCGAGACTGAACTGCCAGAGTTCTCGAAATCGTACATGTCGGTGATGTGTATGCTCCCATCTTCGCTGAATCTAATCTCTCTACTTGCGTGCGGGACTTCGACCAAGAACTGAGAGACTGACACCATCCTCAACACAAGCGGAGTCGTTGCATACGGTTCTATCGGGGCAAAGTACCCGTGCAGCTTGACTCGTTCCTCATCAGAGGTCTGCGTGAGATTCAACTCTGGAGGAAATGACATCTTTGACTCGACGCCAGCTATGATGGTCATGTTCTCTGAGCCGCCTCCAACTCCAAGAATCGGAGTCGTCACAAAAGTGTACTCGTAACCTTCGCCTGCCCAACGCAGCGTGTCTGTGAAGAGAGATGTGACCGTGAAAGTGTATGTCTCGTTCTTGGCCAGCGCCTTTGCGAAACTGACCTCATACCAGTAGATGTCACTCGATGAATCCAGATCACGCTCAACCGCTAGGACTCTGTTCTGTTCATCCACGGCGGCCAAGTATCGGAAGCCAGCTGTGAGGTTCCTGGGAATACCGACGGGGACCTCGGACAGCAGTACCGTTGAATTGTTCAATATCGTGTATGTGTCATTGACTGTTACGAGGCCCCAGCCTCCAATCTCAACGACGCGGTTCACCTTCACAACGTACTCCGGCGCAGGTTCCGCGATAGCAGCCGGAAATCCGGAAGAAAGAAGAAATATGATCATGAGAGCAGCGACGCGCAGTATCGGTTTCTCTCTCATCTCTGAAGCGCCATCCGGTTGATTCTCCTATTTCTCTGGTTCATCGTGTGCGACTCAGTGCAATAGGCCCACTTGTGGGCTTCTGTGTGAAGTCGCCCGTATGTCGCTGTCCACGACTTTTCGGCAACTCAACTTGTGATCTGTATTTAAGAATGCCGAACTCGTTTCGCTGATTTCCGACGATTCTTCGTGGGATGGCTATCGCGCGAGAAGAGATGTCCGCCAGCCGGGTGGGATCCTCTTCAGTTTCTTCGCGGGTATTCCAGCATAGATTGTGTAAGGAGGAACGTTCCCCGTCACTAGCGATTGGGCACCGACTACTGATCCTTCACCAACCTCAATCGATGGCATCAACAATGCGTTCGCCCCTACGCTCGCGCCTCGACGAATCGTTGGACCAACAAGCTCTGTCTTCTTCTGAGTCACATACTTATCGTTTGTCAGTACAACGTGTGGGCCAAGAAATACCGAGTCTTCGATCTTGCAGTTAGTACAGATGTACGCGCCAGTCTGGATTGAGACTCTTTCTCCGATCTCAGATGATCCATCTATGACAACGTTGGTTCCGATCAATGTGTGTTTGCCAATGTGAACGTTCTCGCGCACTAGGACGTTGTGTCCGAAGGAGACCCTGTCACCGATCGACACACCAGAGTATACACACGTTCCAGACCTAATGATGCATTCCCGCCCGATCGTTAACTCCCCACGATCAGGGGCTCTATGAAGATCTCCTCCTCGGTTCATCAACTTCGCCAGTTCAGACTTCGGTGGGAAGCCCAGAATCACGTTCGATCCAACGAACGAGCCCGCGCCTATACTGACCGGCCCATGTATCACAGCGTTTGACTCGATTCGGACTCTCTCCTGAACCTTCACATCCCCGTACAGACATGCGCCTTGTCCAATGATGCAAGTCGGATCGAGCAAGACGTCCTTATCGATCCAAGCCTTGCTTTCAGGATGCCGTCTGAGTCTCCCCAAACTCGCTCGGACGACATGAAGAAACTCGCACAAGATATTAGTTTGTCCTGGCAAAGTGACATAAACTTGGAAAGGGCGCCTCAGGCTTCACTTACGGTCGTCTCTGGCCGTCCCTCGTCATCCCGCCTTGCCTTAGATCGTTGCATCGTCGATGCCAATTTCGGACATCAGCCTTGGCCGCGACATCGAAACACGAGGTCCTAGCAGGAGCCGCAATCAAGAAGTTCCTCGAGCTCTTAGAGGATGC
>CAZLHM010000050.1:0-10078 GCA_964559555.1 uncultured Candidatus Bathyarchaeia archaeon | reverse complement strand
TTGGCTTGTCTCCAAGAGTTGAAGATAAGATCGAGGTGAATTGCTCTCTACATGAGCCCCTGCGCATGCAGACGTATAGTAGCCTGAGCTTATAGACGTCCCTATGACCCAGCCAGTGCTCCCCAAACTAAGCGGGGAGCCAGCAGACGGAGAAGCAAGCGGGCTGGAAAGTGCGCATCACCGATTGACTTGCTTGCGTCGACGGTTGACTTCCTCGGCCAGCAACTCCGGAGTACGCCGCGAAGCCCACAAACTACTCTTCAGACTCTCTCACCGCCACAGAGTAGCACGTTCTTTCGCGTATACTGGAAGATTGACCGTGGCATATTAGCGGATCGCGGACATCATGCAATTCCATCATTTCTGAGTAACTAGCCCTCAAATTCCGCTTGAATTAGGGTTTTGCTCCTCGCCCGTTACTATTTCTTCAAAGGCTGGATTTGGGAGCTGATCTTTCAATTATCCGAGAATCCGAAAATGCGCCTACCCAGCAGGTACCGGCGGATTTGAACTAGGGATGGGACTCGGACAAAGTCTGTAGCGGGCCCGTGGGGACCTGCTAGGATTGACAGAACGGCGGTAATCTGAACCTAAAGTGTGGTGTACGCCCGGTCCACTGGCTTTCGGCCTGTCGGAGAATCCATTGTCCGGCCACACAGGGCTCAAGCCTTTGGGACCCAAGCGTTCTGCTCATTAGGACCTGCAGCAAGCGTCGAAGAGCGAATGTGAGAAGCAGATTAGAAGTCGCATAGAAGCACCCACACGACCTAGCTTGCGTAGCTGTACGGGAATCTCAGAACCCGGGGTCAAGTTCATGGCAAGATTTGTCAAACCTACCACAAATAAGTAAGCCCCAATGTTATCCCATCATGGAATACCGGGCAGAGCACCTCGAGTATCGTCGCATTGTGAACAACGGAATCCAAATGCCTAGGTGCAACTAGACAGTGAGCGCAAAAGGTAATTTCAGTCTATGTCGCGCTATACGGTTCAGCCTTCTGCGAATACCTTGGAAAGGCTTTCTGCTGGGGCTTTTCGTGCCTGTTAATGTTCTCTTGATCTTCAAGCTGTTCAATAATGCCATGACCGGGACGATCTTCGCGGTTGGCTGGTGCATCCTGTTCTTTCTTGCCGACTACGCTGTAGCGCGACAGGTCTGCGTGTTTCCTCTCATAACTCTCTTCATGATCGCGACGCAAACAGCAGGATCTATGTATGCGGTCTACCATCACGCATCGGCGCTGGCCGCATCACTGCTTCCGGGCATCGATGACCTCATCGTTGCCTTATTCTTCCTAGGTTCGCTCATAACGCGGGCTCCTCTGATCCTTCTTCTTCTGGACAAGGAGAGCATAAGCAGGCTAGCAGCAAAGTATAGCAAGAGTCCTCACTTCATGCTGGCGTGGAGACAAATTACGGTCGTATGGGGGGTCTCGTACATCGTACAGTCCATCATGGTGACATATCTGCGGGTCACAAGCTCCCCTGCAGAGAGGGCTGTGGACTTCCTTCTCGGATGGCCGACTGTCTTCTTTCTCCTCCTTTTCAGCGTGACCTATCCTGCTTGGTACTGGACTAAGAAGGGCCTCATCACCGAGGTAGGGAAGGAACGAGGCCCAGAAATCTAGCCCTTGTCCTGAGAATCTTGCCAAAGACTTCGACAGACCCCATCGCCCGACCGAATGACTGCTCGTTCAAGTCTTCGTCAGGGAGCTTCGGATTCACGGTTCGCAATTCATGAAGAGAACAGGCGCGAGGGGGAAAGGGATCCGTTCAAAGTCACCTGTGGACCGAGCGGATTCTTGTGCTCTTGAGAACGAGTGAGGGGTTCTGATTCGTGTCAGATTGCCCCCTTCGCGAACAGGAACTCCCATTCGCACCACTTGTTGTCGGGACGCGGTCCGGGAGGACACAGCCTGCAATTGACCTTGATATTCGGATTCAGCTCCTCCGCA
Source organism: uncultured Candidatus Bathyarchaeia archaeon (assembly GCA_964559555.1). Lineage (GTDB taxonomy): Archaea > Thermoproteota > Bathyarchaeia > 40CM-2-53-6 > 40CM-2-53-6 > CAVPLU01. The sequence continues at coordinate 8,123 of CAZLHM010000050.1, read as the reverse complement.
AATGCTCTAAGGTAGCCCTCTCGAATGGGCCTGCAAGGAAAGACTTCAAGCCCCTTCGCAACCCTGGTGAGCTGGGTTCCGCAACTGATGACTCGAAAGACGGCACGATCTTTCGATACCTCAATCTTCTTGTCACGCTGGTCGAGCGCCCAACCGGTCAGCTCTAGAGCCTCCATGATCTTGGGAACAGACCATTTCTTGAGCTGCATGAGTTCTTTGAGCTGACGAGCCTCAAGCTTGCCCATGGTCCTCCAGCATTTTTCATCGATCTTTGAGGCGGCTTCGGTGCCAAAGCTCTTCTCAATGCCTAGGAAATAGAGCCCGTCGACTCGCCAGATGTTGCGAATCTGAATGTAGAGCAAGTCGATGAGTCTCCTTCTAGACAGTCTGGAAAGGCGGAGCCGATCCGCCTTCTGACTCGTTGTTGTCCTTCTCGTGTCTGACATGGTCGTTGCGACAAGCACCCAATGGGCAATTCAAGAAGCTTCCCATGCCAACAGTCCATGCGGTGCAAGTATGCTAGATCTAAGAGTCCGATGACAGGTCGAAAGGGTTATCGAAGTCAGAAGCTTGACAATATCGTCTGGTTGGGGAAACAAGCGTATGAGAGAAGAGCGGACGTTGTATCATGAAGTGCCTGGAGAAGTCAATACCGAACTAACGCTCTCGCGTGCCAAAGAGAGAGCTCAATCTCTTGGAATTCGGAGCATTCTTGTGGCCTCAACGACAGGCCGAACCGGAGTGAAAGCCTGCGAGGTCTTCAGAGGATTCGACTTGGTTATCGTGAGACACCACGCGGGTTTCCAAGGTCCGGGTTCACAGCAGATGGCACCTGAGAGCGAGAAGGTTATACTGTCTCGCGGAGCTAGGATCCTAACCGCCAGCCACGCACTTTCAGGCATAGAGCGGGCAATCAGGATGAAACGTGATACCATAGGACCACTTGAATTGATGGCAGATACTCTGCGAATATTCGGAGAGGGAGCCAAGGTCTGCGTGGAGATTGCAGTCATGGCGGCTGACGCCGGCATGATCCCCATGGACCGGCCGATCATTGCTATCGCAGGAACGAGCAACGGGGCGGATACTGCGCTGGTCGTGAACCCTGCCCACTCGAACAATTTCTTCGACCTATACGTGCGTGAGATAGTCGCAAAACCATTGGCACCGGAGAAGTCGTGAGGCCGTATCCGTTGCCGAGATAGTGCTTAAGACTGACAAGGGTCAATACCTAATCTGGCCTCGGAATGCTCTTCCGTCAGATGCTTTCTATACCATGTCGAATCTCAGTCTGCGTGTACGAGAGGTCACGTAGAGGACTCCTTCGCTCAGACAATCGACTCATCTTCTTGGGCAAGCTGCACGTGTTGCCGATCCTATTCTTGGGCGCAAATGGCTACTTCTCGTATCTCGCGGGTTACCAGCTATTCCGTTCCACCGTGTTTTCGGAACTCAAGCACATTATGTCAGCTGCTTGCTTGGACAACACATACTATGTCGAAGATTGGTTCGTGAAGAAGGGACGCCTGCTGGTTCATGTCGCTCGAAGGGTGCATCGAATCAAGAGAGAAATGGATTCGCCATGGAAGCTAGTCAAGTCACGACTCAAACGTCTACTTCGCTGAGTTCTGACCAATCCTTCGACCCGCAGCATCTCGGAATCGCAGATTATTGCACCCCGAACCAAGCCATCATTCTTTGAAGAAATTCGTCACGTTCAGGCAAACTGGACAATGGTGTGGGAATACGCCAATGCGTGGGAGGAGTCACCAGAGGAATCCTCAGCGCGCTGTCGGATCTTCTTGTATGATCCCGAAGACATTTCCTTCAGTGTCTGCGCAGTAAGCGAAGTATCCGACACCGGGAATAGGTGTCTTCGACGTGACTGCCTTCCCCCCTGCATCGACGATTTTCTTGACGAATTCGTCGACTGACGTGACACCAATCGTGTTGCACGTGGTCTGTTGATCCGCCCTTGGCATGATCGCTCCGTTGATGCCGGGCTTGTCGTCTGGCCCTGTGGCAGCGAGCCAGTAGTCGATCGGACCTTCCCATTTGGTGATCCTCCAACCGAAGACCTTCTCGTAGAACTTGACGGCTCGAGTTGGATCGTCCGCAGGAATCTCAAAGTGAATGACTCTTGGCATCGAATTCACCTTCGCACAATTGTTGGCTCTGCCGATTTATTGTCAAAGGGTGGGAGGCCGCCTTGAGGAGAACGGCATTGCAAAAGCACATTATCTAGAGTGGGGTAATTCGACGCCTTGAATGCGAGTTCTGACGGATAGTCTCGATTGCTTGGAGTGCAGCAGACCCCATTTACCCCATTAGGGAATGCTTATGCGACTAGGGATCATTCTATACAATGGGGTAATTGCCGCTGTCCATTCCAGAAACGAAGAAGGACAAGGAGTATTGGGCAGAATACATGAAGAAGCACGGTTTCGTGACCCCAAGAATAGAAGCTGAGAGAACAAGCATCGGTGACCTCAGAGTATTCTGCAGCATACTGTTCCCGTACAACCCTAGAAAGGCAGAACTGGCAGAAGCCATCTTCCGAGAAATGAGCCGCGGACATCTAGGCAAGGTTGAGCTCTACAAGGACCTCGCGCCAAGGCTCATCAAAGAGAGACACTGTTCAGCAAGAACTCTCAGCCAGACTTGGCAGTCACTTCTGAAGAGTGGTCTTCTCAGCAGAGCCAGAAGAAACGAGCCCGCCCAGTTGAGCGACAAGTTCGCCAACAGACTTGAGATGATCGCACGCTACTGGCGTGAGAGAATCCAGGAGATACCGAAGGGCGAACTTGCATAACCCATGGGAGGACCTGTCTCTGCACACGCAGGTCTAGAGACGCATCACAGCGCCGCAGTACTCACACTTGATCTCAGTCATGCCTTTCACGATTATCTGGGTGAGTAGTGCTCCGCAATTCGTACATTTCGTCGGTGCGGTACGTGCGGCTTCCACCGCAGCCTTGTCTTTGGGGGTTGTTCGTTCGCCGGCGATGTCTCCTGACTTGACCCGACCGATCAAGCCTTGCCACGGATCCGAGTCAGCGTCCAACTTCAGCATCGCATTTGGAATCGCCGCGTCAGGTGCAAACTCGACCTCCAACATTTCCTTCTTCCCGATTCCCAGAAAGGCGCCTCCACGCTCGCGCGCTCTTGCAGAGGTGACTTGCCTGAGAGGAGCCTCCCACTTCACTTCCTGCACCTTCTTCTTTTCTCTCGTGATGAACAGTGTCTTCTTGGTCGCCATCTCCTCTCGCTGCTCGAACAGCACTCGCTCGTCCGTCAGGTAGAAGATCCCCTTTGGCCCTTCCTTTTCTCCTGTCAACCATTGCGCCTTTACAGCTGAAACTACTGCCTCTGCCGGATAGAGCGTGAAGGCCGCTCCGTCCGCTTGATCCAACACCCAGAACAAGTCATTGACCTGTTCGTGCGTCTGGTCGATGTTCTCTTTCACAGCGCCGTACAGGCCTTTGATCGACTGCTTGACACCTTCGACGCGGCTCTCAAGATTGGACACCGCGGAATCCATTGCCCCCAGCTCGTTCATGTTCCGAATGAGCCGCAACGTTGGCATACGTTGCAGCAATGTGTCAGCCTGTGAACGCAGTTCGTGACCATGCTTGTCAACCTCCGTTGTCACGCGTTGACGAAGATCGGCCCACTGCTGAGCTAGGATCTCGGCTTTGCGTTCAAGGTAGCTCTTGAAGACATAGCCCCGTGTGCGCAGTTCTTGGATTCTCCCGGGCAGGTCGCGAATCCTAGCATCGAGCTCTCCCACCTCATGGTCGATATCGCCGAAAGTGATGTAGTTCTGCAAGGAACGCGACCGGTACTCCACAGATGCGAGCCTAACCTGATAGTCGTCCGAGGGCTGCGCAGCCGTGGATGAGTCCTCCAATTTTCTGGATTGTTACGGAACGCTCCAATTTATTGGATTACGTGGTGTAACGTGTTTCAGACCTAGGCGAGGTCTGCGTTGCCGGAGGCGTCGGAGGAGGAGGCAGAGGCGGCGGAATCCCGATCGTTCTCGAGATCAGAATAGCTTCGGCCATCGCGTTGAAGTAGACCGTTTGAACCGCCCACGGTGGCGGGGTCTTCTTCTCCTTGTGCTCCTGTATGACCTTCTGTATCTCGTCCCTCTCGCCTTGGATCTTCGCCCGCCCCTTGATGCTGATCTGCGCGATTGCAGGCGTGAAGTTCACGGTGAACACGAACGGCGCATTCAGAGTTCCGTCAGCTTGTTCTTCGATTCCGAGCATGTTGATGTTGACCGCGATCTGAATCTGAGACGGCAGCTCCCTCTCCACATCCCAAAGCCGCTCTCCTGACAACCCTGTCATGAACACGCTGACCTTCCCCATCTCACTTCACAACTCAACCTACCTGTCCCAAACCTCTCTTTAATCTTGTTAAGAAAACGCAAACTTCACCCCTTCACGTTGACATCTGCAACCAAATCAGCCATTTATGCGTCCGTTCCATATTCCTCTCCACTCTGCGGGCTAGAGTGGAACGTAGAATGCGAAGGACGACCCCGTGATCAAAATGCTCGAAGCATTGGCGAATTACGTCGCGACGCGAAAAAGAGGAAGAAACGGGAAGACGTACGAATCGCCGCGAATCTACCTTCCGACGAAGCTTACATGTGACTCAGCGTTCCCGTTCGTGGGGAGGATGATCCGGGTGAGGGTGAGGATAGATGGGCGACGCGTGCTTGTGGAGAAGGCTTCCCAAAGGGACCTTGAGAGATTTGGGGAACTCCCAATCAGGCGGAAACGCCGACGAAAACGCAGATGAGCTTGGCTACTTGCGATCGGGCTCCTTTGGGCCACATGAACGATTGCCCCTCAAGTAGCCCTCCCGGTCGATCTCTCCCGATCTGATTCGGGTTGAGGAGATCGGCTCGAAGTCCTCCGCAAGGACCATCTGTATCGTCAACACTGGAAGTGGCTTCAGTCCACGTCGTCTCCGAATCATGTTGATTCTCTCTGCCATCTTCTTCGTCATGCGGCTTACCACGAGCGCGTTGATCGTTGAGTCGTTGACCGTTGGGCCGTAAGCGTCGTCCAAGGGGATTATGTCAGCTCTGTCAAGGAGCCGCTCCTTCCTCAGGAAGGCAACGAGCTCGCGCTTGCGCGTTGGGTATAGATCGACGGGATGGTCCTTCCTCAGGCTCTGGACGAATCCGTTCCGGCTGAGACCGATCAGCACTTTGTCGCCAGCCCGAAAGGCGGTTCTGAGGAGGATCTTGTGGCCCCTGTGAAGTACGTCAAATGTCCCTCCTACGGCGACTAGCGGGAACGGTCTCGCCCTATGGGTCATGAGAGGCGAGCCCCTGCCAAATCCAGCTGGCACGCGAATACCTTAACCCTGGGAAACCGTCTCTTGACCAACTCTGCGATAGCATCTGCCACATCCTCTTCTGCAATTCCGTGGACAGCCTGACCGAGCATATTCTGCGTGGCTCCGATCGCCCCCGCACTTTCCATCAGCTCGATCAGCTTGGCGGTCTGAGAGGACATCAGCCCCAATCCGAAAGCGAATGCCTGTGATGCCCGCATGAAGTTGCGAGACCGAGGGTCTCTTAAGATCGATCGCAATGTCGAACGACCAAGCAGGTTGACCTTCTTTCGAAGGCCAGCCGAGTGCAGGACTCTTCTGGTCGAGATAGGACCGACACACGCGGAGAACACCTTGATCTTGGGAGAAACACGCAGCCTATCGATCACGGCAATTCCGGGACCGCCGCTCTTCCTTGTGAGGACAAATCCTCCTGTCAGAAGAGCGCCCACAGTACCTAGCCCCGTCCGGTTCGAGATCTCGGCGAGGTGAGCGACAGTGCCAAGCTGGTTCATCGACATGCCTAGATCTGCTGCTTCAGAGAACGCGAGAGCGGCCGAAAGCGCACCGGCAGCGCTGGTGCCGTACCCTGCTCCTATCGGCACCTGTACACGATGTTCGACAGATGCTGAGTATTCTTCGCGAGCGAGCTGAAACAGCTTCGAGATTGTTGTGATTGTAGTTGTTGCGTGAGGAGCGGGACTGCCGTTGATTCGAACGGTGATGCGAGACTTCTTGGCAGGTCTTATGTTCACGCTGGTCGATATTCCGCGAGATATTACCAGACCGCCACCTCTTGCTCCAGCTTCTGCAGGATTCTTGAAGGGCTGCCCGTCAGGTCTCCTGTCTCGGATCTCGAAGAAGCTGCTGATTCCGGCTGGTGAGAAAGCGTGTGCTTCAGGCATTAGTGTTCTTGCTCGCGGTGGTTTGCCCTACTCGAAGGCTCGGAAATGCAGCTTGGCCTGCCTTCACTATTGGTGGAGTGATCGCCAACAGGAATGGGATCTCCGACATGTAGGTCCAGAGTGTAGCGCCGATCGCGAAGATAGCTGGTAGGGGTCCCGATCCCAAGCCTAGCACTTGTGGCATAACGAAGAACGAGCTGTATGTCACTATTCCGAGGCCGACAATCGCACTGCCGATTCCCAGTCCGATTGATGATGCCGCTTCAACCTCAGCCCAACGTGAACGGGCGAGATAAGGAATCGCAACGAGTGTGATTACCAAGACACCAAGGGCGACAAGAATCGCAACAGTGGATCCGGAGAGCGCGTATAATGCGTAGGCGACCATCACGACGGGAATGGCAAGGCCAATGAGGATCAATGAGAGCCTCGCTCTGGTTCTGATCTGTCTTCGGGAAAGATACCCTATGAGGCAGAAGCAGACGAAGTTGGCTGGAACTCCTACCAGAAGACTCAGCACAGCGTCATGATGGCCATACACGACGTCTGCGACGAATATGCCGACGGCGGCGCCGACGCCGCCGACCCAAGGGCCGAATAGTACGGCGAATGCGCCTGGAACGAAGACTTGCGGCCAGAACCTTACGCCAAAGACTGTCACCGGAAACAGAGTCCACAATGCACCCAGGGCGGCGTATAAGGCGGCGTTGAGAGAAGCCGTCGCCACCTGGAGTGCACTCGGCCTCATTTCGGATCTCTCCGAGGACCGAGGGGAACTGGTCTTAAGACTTCCCTAGAGACTCTGACCAGAACTCCAAAGTCTATATAGATCGATTCGCCTCCTCGACGCTCCACGGGCAATAGACAAGCGCGACGACAGCGCTACCGTATTTTCCCTTGGGGACTTCGAGGAACTCCGAGCGAGTCTGGATGCTCTCGATGTTGAGTTCCCTTATCTTCGCCATCTCCTGAAGCTTCCACTTCAGTTCCTTGTCGATGGCTTCCTTGTCCTTGTACCCATGAGCTTCAGCGACCATCCCATAACGCTGGCCTAACGGGCTCGTCCCCCAAACCCAAGCGACACCCGCTCCGATCGTCTCGCCCGGATCACCATCCATTCTCGCCATGACAGCGAATGTAATAGTCCCCGGTGTGATCTCTTCATTCTCAACGAACTTGGCATCTGCTGGAAGAATTGACGAGACGTTCACCAGATTGCATTGAGCGACCTTTGCTTTCGCCAAAGCTGCATCGAAAGCGTTGAGAGGAGAAACAGAGCTGGTCGCCACTCCGCTTGTGACGAAGAATCGCTTGGGAAGGAACACACCGTGAACTGTCGAGGAATTTCCCATCTTAACTTCAGATTTCTCCACGATTAAGGCTCATTCGCCATTTTGTTGCGTGAGAATTGTCTACGCATACGTTTTGCTTTTAAGGTTTAGTAAGCTCGAAAAACGAATGATTGCCGGCGAAAGAATCGATTCCCAAGAGAAACTTGCCGGTCTCTCGACGAAATCGAACCCACAGAACTGACCGCGTGAGTCGTCACTTGCCATTGTGGGCGTGCTCCAACAGAATCATACTGAGACGCCTCCTCGAGAGGATTTCGCAACCAGTGCCGCCTCAAACGTCAAGGTTTTTACTGCCACCGCCTTCTTCAACAGTTTGCGTAGCCCGGTGGTGTAGCGGTCAAACAGCTTGACGCTTGGATCAGGCATAGCAATGGCGCCAGACCGAAAGGCCACTAGATGGCTCTGGATCCCGCTCGAAGGAGAAACCTGCCGACGGGAGACCAACAGCCCGACTTCGAATCTCCCCCGGGCTACCAACAATTTTGTTTGTATCTCTTGGGCCGCGTCGACATCC
>CAZLHM010000049.1:0-10169 GCA_964559555.1 uncultured Candidatus Bathyarchaeia archaeon | reverse complement strand
GATGGAATCAATGAGGACCACGCTCGGAAGCTTCCAGTACTCGATCCTCATGCTAATCGCACTCGACCTCGTGGCCGCAGCGCTATGCTCGCGGATCGCCGAGACCGGTAAGAAGCTGCAAATCATAGCTCACCAATAGCGTCACGATGGGTGCCAGGCGGTCGATCACCACAGCTATTCATCGGCAATGTGATCCTGTCTGCGTGGCTCCGTTCTAGTTTAGCTCTCGATACTAAGCACTAAATATACTTCGGAGTCAGACTGCATCTCGTGACGAACTTGTGGAAGACCTCTGCAAACGTATGGGCATTCTTTGAGAGACAGACGCGGTTCTTTCGACTAGGGAAAAGAGTTCCGCTTGAGGAAATCATGAAAGGTCTAAGCCAATTGGGCTTCGATGGAATTGAGTTGGGCATATTCGATCCCGCAAAGGACTGCTCAAGTGAAGAAGTTCGGAAGACGAACGATTTGCTCAAGCGCTACAACCTCGAAGTGCCCTCTGTCTACGTTGACATTGCAGCCCACTGGCCTCTCGCCGCATTCACTCATCCTGATGCTAGAGTTAGGCGAGACGTGACTCAGCTTCTCAAGACCTCCCTTGTGACCGCGAAAGCCTTTGGAACCGGAATGGTTGGTATTTCTCCGGATTGCGATGGTTTTCCACATCCCTTGGGAGTCAGTTACAAGGATGCTTGGAATTGGATGAGGGAAGGAATCTCCGATTGCGTTGACGCTGCTGCTGATGCTGGTTTGAAGCTGGCATTCGAATACAAGCCTAAGGAGACACGTAACTTCTCTCTAATCGCAAACGCTGATGCGGTGCTCAGGCTGATAGACCAAATCGGCTCGAGCAACTTAGGGGTGCTATTGGACACAGGTCACGCTATGTACGCCAAAGAGGATCTTCCAACCACCGTTGAGAAACTCGAGAAGGCCCTGTTTCACGTTCATCTCTGCGATAACTACGGAGACTGGGATGATGACCTAGCTCCGGGAGTTGTTCATGACTTCACGCAGTTCTTCGAGGCTTTGAAAAGGATCGGCTACAAAGGGTATCTGGGGTTGGACATCTTTCCATTGCAGGATCCCTTCGGGGAATGCAGGAAAGGCAAGGAGTACATCGACCAGATGTATTCCAAACTCGCCAAACAGGCTTCCTAGGTCATTGGTTCTCCTATCCATATGCGCCCTCCTGTTACTCTCATCCGGTCAGAGCTAGACTCATGGAGGGAGTTGTACGGGTGAGAAACAGGGAACCGGGTTGTCTGGATGGCGTCTTTTGTGTCAGGTTGGCGGATCTGTAGCAGGTTCTGGCTTATTCGTGAGATTTTTCCTAGGCGATTCTGGGGAGTTTGGGCTGGGCTTAGGCTGGGCGAGTTTTGACGGTGCAAGCGTGAGGGTTTACTTTGCAGTCCAAGAGGTTATCGTGTCATCAATGGACTTGGCCGCTTCGTAGTTTGGAAGCCACACTTTTTCGAAGTATTCTACGTACTTTCTGTGCGTCGCATCATCAGGTTTAGTCACTTCTTCCTCATCCAGCTTAAGCCACTTCCTGATGACGCGGGCATCTCGTATCTGCTTGCTTGCTAGAGCCGCGATCAATGCATCTCCGCCCGGAGCCTCATTGCTCCTAGTCGCGTATAGAATCCCGTAGCCTGTAACATCAGCCAAGATCCTGCGGTAGACTCTACTTTTCGCGGTCGGTCCCGAGATTAACATGATCTTCGAGAGCTCGATTCCGGCGTTTCTCGCCGGGGCCTCGTGTCTGAGCAGATCGAATGCTACACTCTCCAATATCGCTCTGTAGAGTTCTCCTCTAGTTGGCATTCCCGCGAGGCCGTGAAAGCCGCCGAATCTGGAAGGGTTCCAGTCAGGAGTTCTCTCACCCATCATCTGAGGAATGAAGGAGGTCCCTTTCTCGGCCGCAAGCGACGATTCCGCCTGCTCATCCAATGCGCTCTCTGTAGTGCCGGTCAGATTCGCGAACCACCGAAAGCAGTGTCCAGTTGTTTTGGATCCTCCGAAGCTCTCAAGCTTGTAATTGGACTCGATGACGAATGGGTAGTTGATGAGTTTCGTCGTCATCTTCCAGGGGCTGGCTCTATTGTCTTGGATCATGTTCCAGCAACCGCTCGTGCCGCACATGAAATTGTGCTCTCCATCATTCAGAGCGCCACTTCCCAGAGCGCTTGACGGTGCATCGTTTCCTCCCGCGGCTACGGGCGTCCCCTTCTTCAGTCCACTGAGGCCAGCCCCCCGAGAGCTCACTTCACCCACGATCTGATCGCAGGATACTAGGTCAGGCAACTTGTCTCGCGGGATCTCAAGCTCGTTGAGGAGCTCATCCGACCAGTCCACGCGATCAATGTCGAATATTCCCCCCAAGTTTCCAGCATAGCACAAGTCGTAACGTAGTGTTCCGGTGAGCAAATACGCGGCGTAGCCATTCGGAGTCGCGAACTTGTGCGTTCTCGCCCATATCGCGGGGACATTCTTCTTTATCCAAAGCATCTTTGTGAATCCGAAATACGGATCTGATGTGTTGCCAGTTATGGCCGCGAGCCTTTCTGGGCCTATCCTCTCCATAGCATCGCGAGCCTCCTTGGTTGCCCTCGTGTCGTTCCAAATCAATGCGGGGTGGATCGGTTTGAGTTGCTCGTCAAGAGGGATTCCGCTGCCTGGGTTCAACGCTGAGATGCAGACGGCCGATATGTCATCCGGGCCGATTCCCTTCATTCTTGAGAGAGCGATCACTTTTCGGAGGGATTCGAAGCATGCTTGCATCCAAACCCGTGAATCTTGCTCCGACCACTTCGGTCTAGGAGAACTTGGGAAGTATTCGAAAGATGAAGCAGCAGCTCTTATGTCTCCACTCTCAACGTCCACGACAACAGACTTCGTGCTGCTTGTCCCTATGTCGCATCCAACGACACATGTCACGAATGCCACCATTACAGAGTGTCTTTCTACTCAAGCTAAGGCTTGTGGAATCCCTCACACAGGAATTACTGAAACGAGGTGAGCACAATGATGAGCAGCAATCGTGAGTCCGTACACACCAAACTAGTGACAATACTGAGCCATGTCTTGCGAGCCCAGAACCCCATTCTTGTTCCTCACGTATTCACCTACTCTTGTCTCTGCAACGTCCAAGCGTTTTCTTGGATCGAACTCCTTGGGATTCAGGGCTAGGTACTCCCTTTCCGTGGCGGTGAAGATTAGTTTGATGTCGGTGTCAAAATTCGCCTTGCAGATGCCTTTCTTGACGGCTGCCCTCAACTGATCGTCACCGACTCCGGACGCTCGCTCAATCTGTCCTCCGTACCTCTTCAAGATCTCAACATACTGCTTGGGTACACCGGAAGCGCCGTGCAGGACAAGAGGGAAGTCGCCGACCCTCGCTTTGACTTGGTCAAGTATGTCCAATCGCAACTGAACCGGCGTGTCCATAACTCTAGATTTGGAGGGGCCGTGCGCCGTTCCTATGGATATTGCCAAGCTGTCAAGCTTGGTTGCTTTGACGAATTCATCAACCTGTGACGGTTTCGTGTACATCTCCTCGCGAGTCGCAACTTCTGTTGCACCACTGATCGCACCAAGTTCTCCTTCAACGCAGACATCGTACTTGTGGGCGTAGTCCACCACAGCCCTCGTGAGTTTGATATTCTCAGGAAGTGGCAACTGCGACCCGTCAATCATCACCGAAGAGAAGCCGGCGTCGATACACCTCTTGCAGCTCTCAAAGCTTGTTCCATGGTCAAGGTGTAGAGCCACGACCGCGCGAACCGAATCGCTCATTGAGACTATGAGACCCTTCACCATATGAGTGATGGACTTGACGGTGGCGTCATCCAGGTTGCTCTCCAAGACCTGCAAGATCACAGGAGAATGAGTCTCGGCGCATCCAGCCATTATTGCCCTGAGTTGCTCTAGGTTATTGAAGTTGTAGCCGGGAACTGCGAATTTCATTCTCAGAGCGCCGGAGAACATCCTTCTAGTGTTGCTGAGCCCGAGGTCTCTGTAGTTACCGAAAGGAGGGCTGTCCGAATGCATAAGCCGCTTCCAGAGCCTGATTTCCTCATCCGACACTGATGGGTCGCTCCTTTGGTCTAATCGTAGTCATCGGTTGGGTGACAGGCCCGTTCGGAGGAACACGTGTTTCCCAAGCAGAGCAGCTATGCACATGGGTGAGAAGGCTAAGCCGCGTAAAAGGCTAGCTAGGAATACTCTGCGCTCCGTAACGGTCGACAAGCGTCCCGAATAGGAGTGCAATGACGTGTGCCCCTGGATCCTCGTGACCAAGGGTCTGCTCGCCGAGATACTTCGCTTTGCCCTGTCTTGCAATTAGCCTTCCTGTAGATTCAGATCCGAGCCTTGCTGCCTCGGCGGCCTTTCCTAGGGCACACCGTAAGTCGATTCCTCCACGCGCCGACTCCCCTAGGGACACCGTAGCAGGCTCGAGGGCGTCGACTAGAGTCTTGTCACCAACATTGGCCCCTCCACGCTGACAAATTCCCTGAAGCGCCCGTCGGAACATACTCTCTAGGCTCGCAAGCTCTATCTCGCTCCTGCCCTCAACCGCTCTTCCCGCTTCAGTGAATAATGTCCCGAATAGAGGTCCTGAGGCTCCTCCGGCAGATGACGAGATCGCTCGGCCCACGTCTTTCAAAAGAGCTCCTATGTCCCTGCCTGTCGACCGCACAACGACTTGTTGAACAAGCTGGAAGGCAACATGCATTCCCACGCCAAAATCGCCATCCCCGCACTCGGCATCCAATCTGTTGAGATCGTCTTTCCGCTGCATGACATGAGCGGCCAGGTCAAGAAGGAAGCTTTTCACGAAGGCGTAGTCTAGCGTTTCAGTCAGAGTATTTCCCTTCAAACACTGAACTTTGCGAGATAGCTAGGACATGTCTTGAATGCTGGTGTGTAGGCCGGCGCATCATACAACTCTCTGAGCTCATCATCGATTCGCATGAGAGTCACTGAGCAACCCGCCATCTCTTGGGTCGTCAAAAAGCTCCCGACCTCTGTCCGGTGTATTCTAATCCCATGTCGGTCAAGAAGTTCATGCACCTTACGATTGACTATGTATAGCTCCATAAGGGTCGTTGAGCCATAACCGTTCACGATGAGATCAGCCTCATCATTCTTTGCGAATGGTAGGTCTTTCACTACCGCATCGACGAGAATCTCAGCGGTCTCATCTGCAGTTAGGAGATTCGTCTTCTTCACTCCTTTCTCTCCGTGCGCGCCTATTCCGAAGTACATCTCATTCTCAGCTATTGTGAAGGTCGGCTTTCCGCTAGCCGGGACAGTTGCAGGAGAAAGGGCCACCGCAAAGGTTCTGCAGTTGTCTCTTGCCTTCTCTGCAGTGTTTCTGACTTCTGATATGGACGCCCCGGTTTCGGCTTTTGCGCCGGCCACCTTGATCACGAACAAGTCAGCTGCTAGGCCTCTGCGTTCGCTCGCTCTATCGGGTGGTGCTGAGGCTACGTCGTCCCAGACTCTCACGGCTGCGGTTTCTATTCCATCTTCTTCGTCGGCTGTCTCAGATGCCATATCGAAGTTCATGTTGTCGCCGGCATAGTTGCCGTACACATACAATACGCCTTTTCCACCATTTGCCGCCTTTGTGGCGTCGAGTATTAGCGTAGGTGCAGGAGCCGCGAACACCTCTCCCAAGACAGCAGCGTCAGCCATCCCATACCCGACCCACCCAAGAAAGAGCGGCTCGTGTCCGCTACCGCCTCCAACCACAACGCCAACCTTGCCTAGAATTGGAGCGTTCTTCCTCGCGACGACGTGAGAGCCGACCGGCTTAACGATATCCGAGTGGGCTCTCACATAGCCTTCAATGCTCTCCACTGTCACGTTGAAGGGATCGTTGATGAGCTTTTTCACGTCTCTTCTCTCGGGAGCAATGTTGAGTCGTTCGTGATATAACGCTTCAGAAGCAGACGAGTCGGATTGTCATGTTCACTCTCTGCAGCTGGACTTGTCGTCATGTAATCATGCGCGCAGGAGGATGAGAGTAACGTGGTCATGGCTGAAAGCAATTTCGTGGGTCCACGTTGCTAGGCTCCTGCGCCTCGCCACAGTGGATTGAGCAGGCCGCTGTCGACCATGTCGAGGCACTTCTCGTAGACCTTTCTCCAGTGTTGGTACGCTCTCATGTAAGTTGCGTGCGCGTTCTCGTTCGGCTCGAACGTGCGCTCCCACTTCACCAATTTCTCAGCAGCATTCGCCATGTTCGAATATAGTCCAGCACCGGCTCCTGCACAGATTGCGGCGCCAAGTGCGGTCGCTTCTTTGACTACCGGGACCTTCACGGTCAGCCCGAAAACGTCCGCCAAGATCTGTGGCCAGAGAAAACCCTTGGAGGCGCCCCCGCAGAAAACCATCTCCTTTGCCTTGTGCCTTGTGACAGATTCGATGACACTCTGATGCCCGTACGCAACGTACGCCGCACTCTCCTCGATGGCTCTGAAGCATTCCTTCTTTCCGGACTGCGTGGGTTGCTCAATGTCGAATTGCATGAAGGACGGGGCGGCATTGATCCATCTCTTCGCGTCCATGACGTTCGCGAAAATGGGTATGACACCATTTGAGCCAGGAGGCACCGTCGCGGCCTGTTTTTCGAGAAGATAGTAAGGGTCCACTCCTTCTTTCTTGGCAAGCTCCTTTTCATATTGGCAGAATGCGTCACGGAACCAACGCATCGTGATCCCACAGTAGAATCCGATCCCTTCAGTCATCCAAAGACCGGGAACGGAATGACAGAGCGTTCGCAGTCTGATCTTCGGGTCAATTACAGGTTTTGACGTGACGATAGTCTGTTGCCAGAAGCTGCCCCCGATAGCAGTTGTCATGAGCGGTCGAACGGCTCCAATACCGGCCAAACCAAGCTGCGTGTCAGCTCCGCCAGCCACAACAGGGGTCCCTGACTTCAGCCCTGTTTCCTTTTCAGCTTGTGAAGTCACTTCGCCGATTGTGGTTCCCGGCTCGAAGACTTCAGGAAATATCTCTCGCTTCAGTCCGCAGAGATCTATTGTCTTGAGCGACCAAGTTCTCGTGGAGAGATCAAACAGATCTGAGCTTGAGCCAAGCGAGGGGTCGGTTGTGAAGCGTCCGCTGAGTTTGTAGAGGATCCAGTCACCGATCATCGTCATGTGCGCTGTCTTCTTGTAGATGTCGGGCTGGTGTCGCTTGATCCAGAGAAATCTTGGCGGAGAGGTCATCGAGGTCCAGTCGCCACCCGTGAAGTAGATCTTTCGCGCTAGGCCTTTCTTGATGAGTTGAACTGCCTCGGCCCCAGCTCTGGCATCCGCGTTGGGGCATCCCCAGATCTCTCTACCGTCCGCATCGTAGAGCACCATGCCTTCTCTCATGCTTGTAGCACTCACAGCTCGGATTTGTTCGGGCCTGATCATTGCCCGGTTAATCGCCTCTCTGGTCGACTGACAGATCAGGTTCCAGTTTACATGCGTATCAAATACACGAGAACCCGGCGCAGTAGGAATCGTTGGGTGGGACCATTCTCTATTCGCAACAGCGATCTGATGCCCGTCCAGATCGAATATCACGCATCTGCCGCTTCCGGTTCCCGCATCCATTGCGGCGATGTAGCTCTGGCTCATAATCTCTCAGCCGTTGTGTGATGTCAGGTGATAGAGTCAACAATTATGAGACTATCGCCTGGTCGGTCTCTCCCCGGACCCTGAAAGGGCGTCTAGAAGATGGCGATCGGGTTGAAGAGTGAGCCGGTGCCCCGCGGCAGACGTAGAGGTGCTATCGTCACCATGAATTCCCACCGGCGTTCCTCTTCGCAGATTCTTACCAACTCCTCAAACTGGAGACTGTCAGCGGCAGCCATTCCCATCGCGGCAATCTGTAGCGTGTGAATCGGGTAGGCTACTCCCTCTACATTGCTAGGGACGGTTTCGCCGTCGCCGTCAGGCAGAAATGCAGCAACCTTTCGGTCATGTAGCAACAGCATGGCAGTCGAATGCAGGCCTGCTTTCCCTTCGCCACCGTATTCGCAGCTCCACGCGCCTAGTTCCAGACGACGGCGATGATGCCCCGTTCTGAACACTAGTATGTCTCCCTGACCAAGCCGGACACCCTCAGCTTTCTCGGCCGCTTCCAACTCGTCGCGGGTCACGGCGTCGCCCGGTTCTAGCCACTTCACTCCGCGCAAGCGTGGAATATCGAGCAGCACTCCGCGACCAATAATGCCGTGGGCATAAGCTGTAATGTCCATCGAAGCAGGTCCTTGAGAGTCGACAACGCTTGTCGCCAATTTGCCGTTGTATAGTCTCCCTTTGTAGGCAATATGACAGAGCGCGTCGATGTGCGTGTGGCAATCGCCATGAAACTCGCTCGCCAAGTAGTCCAAGGCGAACTGTGGCTCACCAATGTCTGACTTGACGTCGTAGGTCTGGACCATGTAGTGAACTGCGGGACGCGGATTGTCGGGACCCGCCACCGTGTTGATGGGCAAGGCGAGCGAGACGGACCGGCCAGATGTTACATGGGCCGCTGCGGCGCGTACGTGAGCCGGAGTGATGTAGTTCAATGTTCCCCTTTCGTCGTCTGGTCCCCAACGTCCCCAGTTGCTGACCTTCTGGAAAAGCTCGTCGAACTCTCGTGCAGACATTGGAGCTGGTGGTGTCTTCATCGGTGCCCTCTCATTCGTCTACGGATAGGTGTAGATCGGCTTCATGGAAATGGCGTGTCCACTGACCGTTTCTGCTGTCATCTTGAGAACAGGATCAGTGTCCATGTAGTAGAAGCGTATGTCTTCTCCCAGTCTCCCGCTCATTATCACATTGATGCCGTTCCTCTTGAAGTTGTCCAGTGCCTCGTTCACGTCCTCAGAAGGTGCCACAACAGCCACGTGGTGGAGTCCTTCGCCTCTGCGTTCTAGGTGTTCCTTGTAGATGCTCGGGCCCTCAAGAGGCTGTAGTATCTCGAAATCTATCGGGTCGCAGTGCACTTCAGCACCAAGCATTGTGTATGGTACAGGCTTGCCGTGGACCTCGGTGTGATGAAGGACTGGCGGCGCATGCTGATAGACGCTCCATGGTCCCCATCCCAGAATCCTATGGTAGGCTTCCATGGTCTTGCGAAGGTCTTTCACCACGACTGCAATCTGAGTGATTCTCATGCCAGATGGAACAGGAGGTTTGCTCATTGTCCGATTGCCTCGATCTCGTGAGATTCTATCTGTAGAATATATGAGGCTTGGTTCTTGGGGAATGATGTGACGAAATCTAGGATGCTTCAAGTCACGCGACCCTGGGTGACTGGAGGCAAGAGGACAGAAACCACAAAGTGCGCTCCAAGCAAAGAGGGCATTTGCTAAACTCTCACAAATCTTACTAGCCAGACCCTAGCGCAGTCACAAGACTGTGAGTCAAAGATGTGTGCGCTAAGGCTAGATGGACAAGTAGCGATTGTCACAGGAGCTTCACGTGGGATCGGCAAAGCGATCGCCGAACTGTTCGGACGTGAAGGCGCCAAGACCGTTGTGAACTACAACACATCCGAGAACCAGGCCCGGGCCGTGGCTAACAGGATCGTGGACCAAGGTGGAGAGGCGATCTGCACAAAGGCAGATGTTTCCAAGTCCGACGAGGTCAAGCGCATGATCGAGACAGCGGTCAAAACGTATGGTCGGATCGATGTCCTCGTGAACAACGCAGGAGTACTGATTAGAAAAGATTTCTTCGATATTGACGAGGACGAGTGGGACAAGACGATGGATGTCAATCTGAAGGGAGCCTATCTATGCTCAAAGGAAGTTGCACCAATCATGCTGAAACAGAAGAAAGGCAAGATCATCAACATATCCTCAAACTCGGGGCTCTATCATCCATCAGCTATGCAGTTCGCCGAATATGTCACTTCCAAAGCCGGAATGAACGGCCTAACGAAAGCTCTCGCACTGAGACTTGGGCCGCACATCACAGTCAACGCGATATGCCCCGGCTGGATAAAGACAGAAATGGTCGCTGGGACGGACGCGGAAGTTGAGAAGAGAATTCTCGAAGAGACTGCGCTAAGAAGGTACGGCACACCCGAAGAAGTAGCGGCCTCAGCGCTCTTCCTAGCTTCCTCCGACGCTGACTTCATCACAGGAGAGCTCCTCATAGTCGCCGGCGGCA
>CAZLHM010000048.1:3287-10257 GCA_964559555.1 uncultured Candidatus Bathyarchaeia archaeon | reverse complement strand
CGGACTCGTTTCCCAAATCTTATCAAGGCATGCAGAGCCCAACTTCCACCGAATAGAGAGATGACCCCATGTTAGATACGACAATGCTGACCAGAATACGAAGCCTTTTGACCCTTCGATACGACCCCAGCCACCACACATCCTTACCCGTGTTAGACTGGCGCGATTTCGTCGAGTACCAAGGGATATCACCTTTCATTCAACAACTGCTTGAAAACGTAACAAGAAGAGTCGTCCAAGAACATGCTTCAGAGAGAATCGGCATCGGTATCAGCGGAGGCGTCGACAGCACCACAGTGCTCGCTCTCAGCCGGAAGTGTTTCCCTGACCTGAACATAAGGTCCTATTGCATTACGTTTGGATCCGACACGAAGGAGACAAAGGACGCCCTTCATGTTTCGGAGCTTTACTCGACCGATCACAAAGACATCAACATAGACGACCCGTTCTCAGAACTAGAAGATCAAGTGAGGATTGCTGATGAGCCGCGCTGGAACCTCTATCCATACTTCCTCTTCAAGAAAGCCGCCCGGGATTGTGACGTGATCCTAACAGGAGACGGTGGCGATGAGCTGTTCGGAGGGTACGTTTTCAGGTACTCGTACATGCTAGCAAGCGGCGAGGCAAGTCCGAAATCATACCTTGAAGCTCACGCCAGGGACTGGGTACCAGATCAGAAGGACCTCTTCGCGATCCCGTTCGACTGGGACACATTCTATCGACAGCTCTCACCCTACTTCTCTAACCCGCTCCCAACTCTGGGAAAGATTTTCTTGGCCGACTACAACGGAAAGCTACTCTATGATTTCGCGCCGACAAATGCCGCTCTCTCGAAGCACTTTGGGGTGAGTGTCGAAGCACCG
Source organism: uncultured Candidatus Bathyarchaeia archaeon (assembly GCA_964559555.1). GTDB lineage: Archaea > Thermoproteota > Bathyarchaeia > 40CM-2-53-6 > 40CM-2-53-6 > CAVPLU01. Next base: position 9,394 of record CAZLHM010000048.1, on the reverse strand, counting down.
TTTCTTGAGCCCGAAGTTCTGCATGCTGCGACACACATACCATACGCTTTGAAGTACGACCCTGTGAACAACTTGGGAAAAGTCATCCTGAGACAGATTCTGTTGGAGAACTTTGCCTACAGACCAGCCACGAAGGGCAAGATCGGATGGGGAATGGACTTGGCTGAAATGTGGGATAAGAACATCAGAACCAGATGTGAAGAGCTGTTCGAGTCGCCGAGGTTCGTGCAGCTCGGCATCATCAATGGTCGCTGGCTGAAGCGCGGCTTCGAGAAATCTGATGAACACGACCTGAGATACGTCAGCAAGATGCTGGGGCTATTGGCGCTAGAGCTGTGGTTGAAGCAGTTGAATCTCTGAAAGGAGAGTGCTGAAACCAATCCGGCCGGCAACGGTTGCGAGTTCTACCGGACTGGCCGTCAAGATAGGCCCTTGCGCTGCATGAACAGCCTGACGAGCCGCCCGAAGAGCCCGGACCGAACTAGGTCCAGAGTCAACCTGTAGGGTAGGTAGCTCAAGATCGTCAGCAGAGTTAGGACTAGGATGACTGTCCAATAGGGGAACATCGCCAGCACCCTCTTCTCAGTGTAGAAGAGCGAAGGTTTCCTAGTCAACCCAACACCTCCTCGTAGAGCTGCACATACTTCTCTACGACCGACTCGGGGGAATGATGTTCAATTACATACCTCCGCCCGGCCTCTCCACAGTTGCGTCTTAGGCCAGAATCAGTGAGAGCGACCATTGCATTGAATATCTCATCAGCAGCGCTGACGTTCAAGACCGGCGCGATTTCCCCGTAGTACTTCTCGTTCCAGTACCTGTCGAGATACATGACCACAGGTTTCTCACACGACATCGCTTCTGGTGCTGTGGTACCGTAGCTACCAAGTATGAATTGATCGAAGACGGCGTCTGAGCGATTGTAGAACTCGATCAATCTGGGCTTCGAAAGGGGACTCAACCACTCAACATGCTTCTCAATCCCGAGTCTTCTAACAAGCTCTTTGGAGAGCTCGGTGTCTTCGAGAGTCCCCCAATCCACCATTACGAGTTTCGCCTTGTACCCGTGTTCGATGAACTCTCCGAATGCTCTCAGCAATCTGTCATTCCCTTTGACATCCCAGACATGTCGAGCTGGATGGAAGAAAACGAGTATATCATGTGCGGATGCTTGAGGATCAGGTTTGTACCTCTCGGTCTCGACGATAAATGGAATGAACCTCTCTCTGCGGTGTTTGATCTTCGCTAGGATCGCATAGCAGTCGGGATTTGTCATCACAACGCATTCGGCTCTGCTGTATCCGCGCCTTGCGAGTTTCTCGGCTGCTCCGTTTAGAAAAGGGAATTTGCGAATCCATCCCGCTTCGTGGACGATGAAGGGTTTGCCCATGAATTGTAGGTACACAACTGATGGTGCGGACAATTGAAGAATGTCGTACGTCTTCGCCATGTAGAGTAGGTCGAGGACATCCTGCGGCGACACATGCAGGTCTCTGGGGTTCCACACCTTGACCCATCTTGGAAGTGCGAAATGCTTGGAGAGCTCATCCATGTCCACAGCGTAGGGATCTATGTCGACGAAGCCAGCCTCCTCCCAATGGGGTAGCCCCATTCCAAAATCCCGAGCACTTATGACCAGATCGGCCTCAACGCCGGTTCGCCTCAGTGCTTTCGTGATCATCCATTGGTTGTTGGCCATGTTCATGATGAGGCCGATCTTCACGCCTAGCACCATCTCTGCCCAATGCAGCAGCTCTGAAATGAATCTCCTCTCAGTAAAAAGCTTCCAACGACACGTTCAAGAGAAACCGTTGGAGCGACCTTGTGGGCCTCTCCCGAAGATTTATTCATTGCTCGATGGATCAACAGCGAATCGTATAATAGACCCGCCTTGGCCGTACACATTTAGAACGCAGATGACAAATAAATTACGGTTCGCCGCGAGGTTATGGTACTACTTCAGGGTAGGATACGCAACATATCTAACATTCTTGCTAGGAGCTGTCAACACTCTGATTGTCGTCTGGTATCTTGCGATCAGCCAGATGCCAGCGATTGAGAGTTTCTTCGGCCACTTTGCGCCCTTCGCTATCGTCATGACACTGTTCGGCGTTCCATTATCAGTTGCGATCGGGTGGGCACACATAAAACGCAGTCCAGCTTTCACCTCAGAAACAGACATCCAAGCCGAGGCAAATCCGTACAACTACAAGCTGTATCCAGGCTATTGGACCGAGGCCTTTGCTCCTGTCTACTTGGAACTGCTTCAACAGGTAACAAGACTCTTGGAAGCGCAGAGACTCCTTGACAAGGAAGAGAAATCTCGAATAGAGAACCTCGAGACTAAACTCAAGACGCTGATTAGTGGGGGTTTCGTGGGTGCCCCTAGAACGACGGCTCTGAGAAGTCGATCAAGCATAGCATCTTCATAGACGAATCATGCACCTCTCTGCCCGCCAGGGCGTGTTTGGCAAGACAACTCGGAGATGGATTGAGAATGGATGAGAACAGAAGAGACTGAAGCCCTGTCATCTCTCCAATACGTGCAGAGGAGAGTATTCCACAATGCGCTCGAAGAACCCCACACGTGTGATCCTCAAGAAATATTGCGACTTGGCTCTGGCAGATGTGGCCACGCTTCTGTAGCGCTTGCCCATCTTCTGCACAAGGCAGGAATAGAGAACAGAATCGTGTATCTAGTGAAACATATCGTCGTAGAGGCCAGGTGGAATCGGAGATGGCATCTTCTGGATGCTGATCTCTTCAAACACGGCATAGTGCCTAGAAGGGATGACGGAGAGATCCCTGCTCTGCGGGATGTGCAGGGCACCTGCTTCATGGATAGATTCCCTCCGACCCTGTACGTATACACGAGGCAGTACAAGCTCTACAAAGACAAACCTGCATCCCTATTTCTACCTCCTCGTTTCTACGAACCGCACGAAGCAGGATTCGTTAGCTACTACTATCAAATGAATCTGGGTTTACCTCTAGAGTATCCTCCAAGCACGCCTAGGGATCTGTCTTCAATCGTGGAAGGCCGCAGACTCGTGCTGAAGTGGAGCGAATCACAAGACTCCGACAACGATCTTGCCGGGTATGAAGTCATGATTGCCACACGATCGAGAGGCTGGAATTACGAAGATCCAACGTACGAGAATGTTCCCAAGGATACAGCAGAAGAGTCGATCTTTACGGAGTATCCATCACACGAGATCACTCTCCAACCGGGCAAGTACTTCTGGTCTGTTAGGGCAATTGATGCGCACCGGAAGAAGGAACCTAGGACGTACTATTTCCCGTCCGATGAGCGATACATCGAGGTGGTCTAGATCAAGCGATTGGTTATCAGCAATGACTGCGATGCGGCCACTCTGGAGACCATGCAGCAAGCCCAGACAGCATTCGAAAGATACGATCTTCCTTTCAGCGAAAGCTGCTGGATATTTGCCAGTAACGGGGTCAGCCTGCTCAAACACACGGAAGGGCGAGTCTCTTACAAGCAGCCGGATTACGGATTGCTTAGGGAGTTAGTACAACAAGGAAAGATCGACACTCTCCACACTTGGGGTGATTTTCCCAGTGGTGGCTTCAGCAGAAAGCTGGCCGCGGAAGGCTACTCGCTGCTAAGAGGACAAATCAAATTCGCTGCTTGGACTGCACACGGTGGCTTGAAGGATCTCCAGAATCTGTCTCCACTTGGACAGGGCGACATTGCCGACAGCGAATACTACCACATGGACTACACAGAGGCCTTGGGAGTGAGGTTCTTCTGTCGCAACATCGACATCGATGTCTCACGCCCGTCCAGACATATCCTATTGCACAGCAAATATTTCAAACGCTTCCGAGGCCCGACTAAGCGTGAAGCGGCTTCGATAACACTGGAGTCCCTTCCGCGTCAGATTGAGTTGGCCGAGAGGAAGAACATGTGGCACCGTCCTCCCGACAACGTGATAATCTACACGCACTTCTATGCCTTGCTTGACCACGGATCTCCGTTGGGATATCGTCCTGCCAAACAGTTCACGGTATCTGATGCTACAGACGATTGCTTGAGACAGCTGGCCGAACGCAGAGATAAGGGAGAGATAGAAATACTTCGCTTGTCGGATCTACTCAACAGCATATTGACGGCACGGACGAGACGAACTCACGTGGGTTGTTGATCCACCCAATTGAATGGTGCAGTGTTGAAGACGCATGACCTTGACTCACAGTATTCCTCTGTATGACTGGAACTATGCACACATCGAGTGGAGTCGTGGGCTCTCATTCTACATTCACCGTCTGCGACAAATCGGATTCGATGGAAGAGATGGCCTGTTTCTTGACGCGGGGTGTGGGACAGGGCAGTGGGTCGATGCCCTCTCCAGTCTCGGGAAAGAGGTGGTCGGTGTCGACACCAGAGAAAGCAGACTGGAGATCGCATCGATATTCCTTCGTGGAAGGACCCATTTGATTCGTGCGTCACTCGACGCACTCCCTCTAAGAGATGGACTTTTCAGCAGTGTCATCTGCTATGGCGTTATCATGTTCACCGATCCAGACAGAACACTATTCGAACTCAGTCGAGTCTGTGCAGGAAACGCGCTTCTGTATGTATGTTGGAACGCCCTCGGCTGGTCACTCTACCTCCTGCTTTCAGGCAGACACGGATGGAAATCGAAGCTGCAGGCAGTGCAGACAATCCTGAACACGTGGCGAGGGAAGAGAGGTACAAAGTATCTGTCCAAGAACAGAATGATCGGAATGCTCGGGCGTGCGGGATTCGGTGTCCTCGCGTGCAACAGCGAGGGACACATCTCAATCGAAACGCAACCTCGGCCAGTCTATCAAAGGCGTTTCTTGGGTTTGGACAACGTACTGGAAGTGCTCGCGAGTAGGAGAGTCCCGTAGTAGGTTCTTTCTCTCAAATGCATCCTAACGTAACTCGCTAGGACTTTTTGGTCAGTTTGCCTGAAGCGACGCACTAGTCAAGTGTGAGCCAAAAAGTTGATCTACATCAGTCCGCCTCCACGGGCCTGTTTAATGACCGCGCGCTCGCGTTAGCTCACCACGTTCTTGTTGGATGGGGGATCTGACTTCGGCCAAAATCATTGATCCGGGTAAGCATTTGCCCCCTAATGCGGCGGAGCTCCTCGAGTGCCAACGAGATGGGAAACTCTTCGTGACCGATTGCGGAGTCCCGATTCATCCGCACTCAGTCAAAACGATTGTTGGAGCCGTCTCAGGCAACCATTCGAATCGGATTATATCGTTTTCGCCGGAGATTCCAATATCCACGCAACTCGGCCTCCCGAGTTGCCCTCCACTAATGTACTGGGTTCCAGAGGGACAAGATTGGAGATTCTCATTGGTCCGCGTCAAGTCGTGGGTACTGAAGACAATCCGTGGCAACGAGTCCCAGAGCAGATCTTCTGACTGCGCAATAATCGTTGAGCCTACGAAAGATGAACAGGTGCATTATTTCGCCGAGCATTACCCGCGGCTGTGTCCCAAACCTCTTCAAGTGAGTGTAATACTGACGAATACGTGTAATCTTAGGTGTATCATGTGCCCCTATCATAGCCCTGAGATTAGACCACAGCACCGAACGGATTTCTTCGAGAAACAAACATTCATGACTTGGGAAGTGATGGAACGCATAGCCACAGAATGTGGGAACCTGAGAATCCCGGTCAAAGTTGGCAACGTTGAAGAACCCCTTATGCACCCGAGGATAGTGGATTTCGTCAGAGCCTATCGTTCCCGCGGTGGCCCTGCATTTCACATCACAACCAATGCCTTGGCGCTTACTGAGGACAAAGCTCGGGCCTTGCTGCAGGCAGGGCTGACGAGCGCGTATGTCAGCTTGGACGCCGCAAGGCCAGAGACGTATGAGCGTGTGCGGGGCGCGGATCTCGAACGCGTGCATGCCAATGTGCGGACGTTCCTTCGCATGCGAAGGGAGGTGAATCCCAGTTGCCGGATCATGATGTCCTTCGTAAGAAACGAGGGAGTCTCCGATGATGAAGTTGCAGAATTCCGCGAGCGCTGGCTGGCTGAGGCAGACGGCGTGATATTCTACAACTTGGCTCATTGCAAGGACGGAAGGAGTCGCTTTA
>CAZLHM010000048.1:0-3187 GCA_964559555.1 uncultured Candidatus Bathyarchaeia archaeon | reverse complement strand
AAGTCGGCAGGAAGAGAAGTCAAGTTTCTTCGTGCAGATGCCTCAAGAGAGTCTGTGATTGCTAGGGTTAGGAGAATTGACGGCATTTTTCACTTGGCGTGCCACCCTCGGTCCTTCAGCTTCGATAGTCCGGCGCGTGATGTTGATGTCAACCTGAGATCTACAGTGAATATGCTTGAGTTGGCTAGGAAAAAAGATGCCAAGCTCATCTTCACATCAAACTCGGGCATCTATGGGGAACCAGAGTATCTGCCAGTTGATGAGAAGCACCGCATTGACTGCAAGACGCCCTATGACGTGAACAAGTACGCGTCTGAGCTGCAGATCCGCGCCTATGCGAAGGAGTACGGCCTGAGAACCGTAGTCTGCAGATTGGCGACAGTGTACGGGCCAAGACAGAGGGTGAACGAGAAGCTTGGCTGGCGACCACTCGTTGCGACCTTCTTTGAACGTCTGATGAGTAACAAGCCACCAACTATCTTCGGCGACGGCGAGCAAACACGAGACTTGATCTACGTGAAGGATGTTGTGGATGGCCTCATTAGGTCCTTCAATTCGAAAGAAGCCAATGGCGAGATCTTCAACCTTGGCACGGGGACAGAAGTGTCAGTTAACGATGTGTATCGAATGATCTCGGAAGCCCTTGGAAAGAGTATCGAACCCGAGCGCGGTCCTCCTAGCATCGGCGATATCCGAAGAATGTGCTACAGCAATCTCAAAGCAAAGCGAGTATTCGGCTTCGAGATCAAGTATCCTTTTGCCGTCGCTCTCAAGGAGTATGTTGCATTCGTGAGTCGCAATAGACCACTTTGAAGTCTCAAAATCACATCGTGTACTGGACTCTATGCTGAAGGAAGGTCAAAGCACCTAGGTCACACGAGATGAAGCAGATAGGTCGGTCTTGCTAATCGACGCTTCTTATTGTAGCCTCCAGCTCCGCACAGACTCTCTCTTGATCCTCTCGTCTGAGCTCATTGTGTAGTGGAAGCGTCAGCGTGTTGCGAAAGACCTTCAGGGACTTGACTAGACGCGTTCTCTTGGCCCGCGCAAAGACCGGTTCCAAGTGAAGGGCATACGTCCCGATCTGTACTTCAATGCCTTTCTCAAGCATTCTCTGCTTGACTTGGTCCCTGATCCCATCGCGCTTTAGCGATACGCAATATGACTGGTAGGTGCACTTGACTCCGTCGGGAATATTGGGAAGCTGAATGCTCTCGTTGCCGATCAGGAGCTCGTTGTATATCCTCGCGCGCTTGATGCGCTCCGCAAGCATCTTCTCGAACTTGGAAATCTGAACCAAACCTATGGCAGCTAGAATATTGCTCATCTTGTAGTTGCTTCCTCTGCGAATGCCCCTCATCGTACCGCGGCGGGGGCCAAACCCAAAGCTCTTGATCGACCTAGCAATCTCGGCGTATTCGTCGTTGTCTGTGACGAGCATTCCGCCTTCACCAGTGGTCAGGATCTTTCTCGGATGAAAGCTGAAGCAGGTCATGTCAGCAAGAGTACCGACTTTCTTTCCGTTCACTTCGGCGCCGAGACTACAGGCCGCGTCTTCGATGACCACCAGTTGTCGACGATGCAGAAACTCGGCTAGTCCTTCTTGATCCACTGGTCGACCAAATAGGGATACAGGCATCACGCACCTCGTCCTTCTGCTCAACCCTAGCCTTGCACTGCCGAAATCAATGTTGTAACTCTGGTCTGAAACATCGACAAGTACAGGTTCCGCTCCAGCGCTCAAGACGGGAAGAGCTGTGGCCGGATGAGTGAAATCGGGAACGACGACCTCTGCGCCTTTCTTGATCCCGGCCACCTGAAGAGCCAACTCCAGTGCGGTTGTGCATGATGTGACTGCGATCGCGTGTTTGACGCCAATGTACTCTGCTATCCGCTTCTCGAATTCCCTAGTTTGATCGCCTTCTGTCAGGAACTTTGAATCCATGACTTCTCTAATGGCGTCCAATTCCTCCGGGCCGATGCCGGGACGCATGAGGAAGATCTTCTCATTGTTCATTCGCAATTCCCAGACGCGTTGCCTGCAGAGGAACCGCTTACGGCTTATGAGTTTTCTGGGTCGCCGTAGACAGCAACCATTTGCAGGTCTTGGTTATTCCGGTCTGAATGCCCACCAAGTTCGTCGTTCCGAATAGGGAATGTAGCTTGGATGTATCGGCACAGAAGTTCGAGATTTCACCCGGCCTAGGAGGCAACCGCTTCAGTCTCGGCGTCTTGCCCAATGCTTCGCCGCAAAGCCTAATGACATCAGCCACCGTTGTCAATTGCCCGGTCCCTAGGTTCACAATTTCTCCAGAGATGCCCTGTCGCAGTGCAGTCTCGAATACTCGCGAGACATCATCAACTAAGATGAAATCACGCGAACTGGAACCGTCTCCAAAGACTTCAACTTCCTTGTCGTCGATTATGAGCTCCGCGACGCGCGGGATCAAAGCCCCGCTCTGGGGAAGCTGGCCGGGACCGTAGACGTTGAACAACCTGAAACCAACATAGTCAATCCCGTAGATTTCCTTGAATACACGTAGGTAGTGCTCGGACGCATACTTGGATACGGCGTAGGGCGTCTTGGGGTTGCACGCTGTAGATTCGGGAACCGGCCCAGCCGGCGGATTTCCATACACTGAGGATGCCGATGCAAAGAGGATCCTGCCTCCTCTGGTCTTGCGAAGCGCATCTAGCACGTTCAGCAGTCCTCCCTGATTCACCTCCAAGTTACGTCTGGGATCGACGAGGGACTCCGGCAGGGAATGCGCCGCCAAATAGATGATTTGAGACGCTTCTTTGACAACATCCAACACTTGATCATATTGAGTAACATCGACCAACCTGAAATCCCCCTGATTATCAGCAGGTGGAAGAACGTCGCAAGCGAGGAGGCTCAATTCACTCTTACGTAGTTGCGCAAGCAGATTCTGACCAATGAAGCCTGCTGCACCAAAGATTACAGTCTTCATGAAACACCAGAACGGTGGCGTACAGACAAACCGCTTATAAGACCTTTCTCGCTCCTCGGCAACGGAAGTCGTGCTTTCGGAAGGCAATCAGGTTTGCAGGTTGGCCTCCTAGGGAACTTGGCAAACAACGCATACAATCTCGGGCGACTTCTGCGAAAAGAATTCCACGTGAAGCTGATTCTGCAATCCTACGAGACTTTCGCGTTGAGTCATCC
>CAZLHM010000047.1:0-10563 GCA_964559555.1 uncultured Candidatus Bathyarchaeia archaeon | reverse complement strand
CCTCGGGAAAAGGTTGAAAAGAAGGACAAGCAGTAGCTGGCGAAACCCAATACAAGGTGCAAGCAATGAAGTACATGTACGCTGCCCTACTCCTCCACTCGGCAGCTCAGCCGATCGACGAGGCCAACGTCAAGAAGGTCTTGAGTGCAGCCGGAGTCAAAGTAGACGAAACCAGAGTTAAGGCACTCGTGGCTGCTCTCTCTGAAGTCAAGATAGACGAAGCCCTCAAAGCAGCACAGGCTGCGCCTGTGGCTGTTGCGGCACCAGCCGTGGCTGCTTCATCGGCAGCCAAGAAGGAAGAGAAGAAACCCGAGGAAGAGAAGAAGAAAGAGGAAGAGGCCTTGGCGGGCCTTGGTGCGCTCTTCGGCTAGTTCCAACGCTCACCCGAAGTTGTCTCCACTTCTCGCGTCTGTTCTTGCCCTCACTCCGGAGCCAAGAGGGTAGAACAAGAAAGTTCTTTGTATCGCGCAGGATCTTCTGCCCTGTTGGTTCGGAGGGCGTCCGCAGTGGACATTGACGAGAAAGAGTTTGACATTCCCTTCTTCAGGGAGCAGGGTTTCACTAGACGACAATGCGTTTTGTGTGGCAACCACTTCTGGAGTCAATTGCCCGATCGAAAGACGTGTGGCGACGTTCCCTGTGAGGAGTACACTTTCATAGGCAACTCGCCCGCTCGAAAGAGCCTATCGATAAAGGAAGCCCGCGAACTCTTCCTTTCTTTCTTCGAGAGCAAAGGCCACAGGGTAATCAAGCCTTATCCGGTTGTTGCGAGATGGCGAGATGATGTCTATCTAGTGGGAGCATCAATCTACGATTTCCAGCCGCTCGTCACAGAAGGAGTGATTCCTCCGCCAGCGAATCCTCTCGTCGTCAGTCAGCCGTGTCTTCGTTTCACGGACCTTGATAATGTCGGCCCGACCGCTGGGAGGCATCTCCTGATCTTTGAGATGGGAGGACACCACGCATTCAACTATCCCGAGAAGGAGGTCTACTGGAAGGACGAAACCACCAGATATCACCATGAGTTGCTTACAGACAGAATGGGAGTGAAGTCAGAACTCGTAGCGTACAAGGAACATTTCTGGTCGGGCGGAGGAAACGCGGGACCCGACCTAGAAGCTTGCGTGAACGGTCTCGAGATCTCAACGCTCGTCTTCATGCAATACAAGGTCGTGAACGATCAACTCTCATTGCTTCCAATTAGGACAGTAGATACGGGATACGGCATCGAGCGCTGGGCGTGGCTATCACAGGCATCACCCAGCTGTTTCTCGGTCATCTACGGCCCAATACTTGACAGAATTCTCTCCCTCGCGGAGGTAAACGTCGATCCGAGGACTATGATCGAGAACGCGAAAGTCTCCGGCATAATGAACATCGAGAAGACAGCCGACAGGGTGGAGGCCCGAAAGAACGTGGCAGACAGGCTCGGAATGGATTGGCGCGAGCTGGAGAGGATCATGGCGCCGATTGAGAGAGCCTCTGCCGTCGCAGATCACACAAAAGCGATATCGTTTCTGTTGGCTGAAGGTGTGGTTCCCTCGAATGTTGCAGCAGGGTATCTAACACGGCTTCTGATTCGAAGGACCTATCGTATGCTGCGGTTACTGGGCATTGAGGATCGATTCGGTGAGATCGCGGAGCTTCAAATCTCTCATTGGGGCGGTGACTTCCCGCATCTGATCGAGATGAGAAAGGAGATCCTCGAAGCTCTCCAAGTTGAGGTGGACAAGTTCAGGAAGACCTTGGAGAGGGGAAGCGAGATGGTCAAACGCATCTCGAGCGACCTCAAGGCAAAGGGCCAACCGACGATACCACTCGACACGCTGGTCCAACTCTACGACTCACATGGACTAGTGCCTGACATCGTAAAAGACGAGGCTGAGAAAGAGGGGATCAGAGTTGACGTCCCGGGCAACTTCTTCGGAATGGTCGCTGAGAGGCACTTGACCACAGCAACCAAGCTCGAAGACGAAGCGGAGAAGATGCTGATTGAGAAGGTTGCAGGATTCCCTGAGACGATCCCACTATACTACAAGGACGCGTACCAGCTAGAATTCACGGCGAAAGTGCTCGCCGTCGTCGACGAGAAGTACTTGGTTCTGGATCAGACCTGCTTCTATTCCGAAGCTGGCGGACAACTTGCAGACCAAGGCATCATAGACTCAGCGAGCGGCACCGCCAAGGTCGTAGATGTTCGAAGAGCAGGCGTTGTCTCGTTGCACTTGGTCGAGGGGGCGATGCCCAGAGAGGGAGCGGTGGTCAAGGGAAACGTGGACTGGGCACGCAGGTCATCCCTAATGCGTCATCACACAGCTACTCACGTGGTTCTTGGTGCTGCTAGAAGAGTCTTGGGACAGCACGCTTGGCAGGCAGGTGCCCAGAAGGGAGTGGACAGTGTACGATTGGACATCTCCCACTACGAGAAGATCACCGACGAGCAAATCGAAGAGATCGAGAGGCTCGGTTCCGAGCTCGTCATGAAATGTGTTCCTGTCGAAACCGCTTGGATGCCTCGAGAGAACGCGGAGCAGATGTACGGATTCGTCCTTTACCAGGGTGGCGTGGTTCCCGGAAGAGAGATTCGAGTCATCAAGATCCCTGACTGGGACGTGGAAGCCTGCGGCGGAACGCACGTGAAGAACACAGGAGAGATTGGACTGATCAAAGTCCTCAAGACTGAGAGAGTGCAAGACGGTGTCGAACGCCTGATATTCGCTGCAGGATCAGCTGCGCTAAAGGCCATCCAGAGCAGAGAAACCGCGCTGGCAAGAGCTGCATCAGCCCTCAATGCTCCGCTCGAGGAAGTGGACGAATATGCAAAGTCGCTGGCAGAAGAGAAAGACTACCTGGCCAAGCGTCTCCAGACCGCAAGAGACCAACTCGCGCTTGCCGAGTCAAAGGATGTTCTTTCACGCGCGGAGAAGATTGGATCGATCAAGCTGACCACAGCCCTGAAGAGGATCGGGGAAGAGGAGGATGTGGTGGCATTGTCGAACCGCGTACTAGAAGCGGATCCCAGCTCGGTGCTTGTTGTGGTATTGGCGAAGGATAGTGTCCGCATCTTCGTTGCTGCCGGCAAGCACGCGATCAAGGTAGGTGTCCACGCCGGCAAGGTGGCAGCGGAACTTGCGAAGCTCGTTGGAGGAGGCGGAGGAGGAAGGGAGTACTTCGGTCAAGGAGGCGGAACACGCCTTGAGAACGCCGAAACGGTCCTAGCTAGTGCGAGGAAGGTCGTGAGATCGCATCTCAAGAAGTGATGGCCGTGGTTCTTGACTGGAGCAAGGTCGAGAAGGAATGGCAAGCCGAGTGGGAACAAGCCAGGATATTCGAAGCCAATCCGGACCCGTCGAGACCCAAGTTCTTTATCACAGTCGCATATCCCTACCCGAATTCCCCCCAACACATAGGACATGGCAGAACATACACGCTGACTGACGTACACGCCAGATACATGCGAATGAGAGGCTACAACGTCCTCTTCCCAATGGCGTTCCACTATACTGGAACACCGATCCTCGCGATGGCGGAGAGAATCGCGAAGGGAGACCAAGAGCTCATCGATGATTTCGTTAATGTGTATCATGTCGCCAAGGAGAAGTTGAAGGATTTCGCCGAACCCATTGAGATAGCTCGCTACTTTCACGAAGAACTGAAACGCGGCATGATGGAGATGGGGTTCTCCATCGACTGGCGAAGAGAATTCACCACCATAGACTCCACGTACAGTCGCTTCATCGAGTGGCAGTTTCGGAAACTTCGAGAGAAAGGGCTCATCACAAAGGGGAGTCACCCTGTAGGTTGGTGTCCCAACGATGGTAACCCCGTAGGTCAGCACGACACCGTCGGAGATGTCGAACCCGAGATCGGCCAATATGTACTATTGAAGTTCAGAATGGGAGGCATCATTCTTCCCACTGCAACGCTGAGACCGGAGACCGTCTTCGGCGTCACAAACATCTGGGTCAAACCTGAAGTCGTCTATGTGAAGGCAAGGGTTGACGGTGAAGACTGGATTGTCAGCGAGCAATGCGTGCAAAAGCTCCAGTACCAGAACCGCACGGCGATAATAGTTGATCGAGTTCCCGGATCAAGCCTGATCGGGCAGTCAGTCGTGAATCCCATGACTGGCTCGTCAGCGATAATCTTGCCGGCTCAGTTCGTCGATCCGGACAGCGCAACGGGCGTTGTCATGTCTGTTCCAGCTCATGCACCTTATGATTATCAAGCTCTCGTAGATCTTGAGCGAAACCCGGCACCATTGCTGCAATATGGGATCGACAAGGAGATCGTAGCGAAGCTGGCACCGATCGGCGTGATCAGCTTGGAGGGTTACTCGGACTTTCCCGCCGTTGATGTCGTCAAACGATTGAGAATCGGGGATCAGAGCGATCCCAAGCTCGAAGAAGCCACCACCGAGGTCTACAGCAAGGAGTTCCACTCCGGAAGCATGAGAAGCGACACCGGCGTCTATGCCGGTCTCTCGGTCTCTGAGGCGAGAGACAGGGTGCGAGACGACCTGATCACCAAGAATGGGGCCGATCTAATGTACGAGATAATCAACAGACCCGTGACGTGCAGATGTGGCACGCAATGTCTTGTCAAGATGTTCGAGAACCAATGGTTCATCAACTACGGTGATCCATCGTGGAAAGAACTGGCGCGCGATTGTCTCAAGTCGATGAGTATCCTACCTGAGGAGTTTCGAACCGAGATCGACTATGCGATTGGATGGTTGAGAGAGAAGGCGTGCGCAAGGAAATCTGGGCTCGGTACTCACCTGCCTTGGGATCCGGACTGGATCATCGAAAGTCTCTCGGACTCTGTAATCTACATGGCCTACTACACACTCGCTGGGCACATCAACAGATTGAAACTGAAAGCTGGACAGCTGTCCGACGAGGTTCTCGACTACATACTGCTAGGCCAAGGAAATCCGGACAAACTTGCGATGTTCGCGGGAATAGAGACCTCAAAACTGAAAGAGATCCACGAGGAGTTCGCGTACTTCTATCCGGTCGACTCCAGACATTCCGGGAGGGATCTGATCCCGAATCATCTTACATTCTATATCTTCAACCACGCCGCGATCTTTCCACGTGAGAGGTGGCCTCGCCAGATCGTGACGAATGGCAGTGTCCTCATGGAACATGCGAAGATGTCCAAGTCATTCGGGAACATCATACCGCTACGTGACGCCATTGTTAGGCATGGCGCCGATGCAGTCAGGCTTTCCACGGTTTCGGCTGCTGAGCTGATTCAAGATGTGGAATTCAGCCACCAAGCCGCGCAATCGTTACGTGAGAGGATCGAACGGATCTACGCGTTCGCTCATTCCGCCATCGAAAGTCCAAGCAAGGTCGGCGTGCGCGAACGTAGCAATGAGGAGAAGTGGATGATGAGTCGACTTCAGAGCTGCGTTCGAGACACGACAGTCGCGATGGATATGCTTCGCGTGCGACAAGCTGTCCATCACGCGCTCTATGAGCTCGAGCAGGACCTCTCATGGTACATGAGACGAGCGGCTGCACGCAACGGAGCAGACCCCGCGATCATAAGAGAAGTTCTTGACGTCCGTGTTCGACTCCTAGCTCCCTTCACGCCGTTCGTGTGCGAGACTATCTGGCGCATGATGAAAAAGCAAGGATTCGTCTCGACGGCCCCGTGGCCCCAACCTGACATGACTTTGGTCGACAAACGCGCAGAAGCAACGGAAAGCCTGCTCCAAGCGACCGCTGAAGACATCAAAGATATCCTCAAGACGACAGGGATCGTCCCGAAGAAGATCTTCCTCTACACTGCAGCAGAATGGAAATGGTCGCTCTATCTGAAGGCACTTGAGATGGCGTCAAGAGGGCCCGTGGGTGTTCCAGAGCTGATGAAGCTGGCATCCGCTGACCCAGCCCTGAAGGACAAGATGAAAGAGGTTTCCAAGCTCGCCCCGAGACTCGCCAAAGAACTGCAATCTACTGCTCCTCACACAGTGGAGGAGAGGTTCGGGCTTGGAAGAATCGATGAACTGCACGCTCTGCAGGACGCGGCCGCATTCCTCGGCAAGGAGTTTAGATGCGAAGTGGAAGTCTTCGACGAATCAGATGACAAAAGATATGATCCGAGATCGAGAGCGCAGACGGCTCATCCTTTCCGACCTGCCATCTATGTGGAATAGCATCCGATCCTGACTGACATCACGCTGCTTCCGGAACGCGCAAGAAAGTACTTATGGAGTGAAGCTAGTCTGCCAATAGCGGGCCCGTAGCTCAGTCCGGACAGCACCCGTCAACGCGAAAGACAGGGTGTCTACAGCATCGGCCCTCTAAGATGCCAGAGCGAAGGAGGATAGCCGGGGGTCGTGGGTTCGAATCCCACCGGGCCCGCCACTACCTAAGCGAATCCCTCGGGTTTGACAAGAAACGATCTCTCTCGACTTCCCATATCATTTGCTTGATCAGGCGTGTTGTCGATCTGAAGACTCCTCTCAATACGCAACTTCTTGAAAGAAGTGCCGGGTGGTGGAGATACGAGCGTATCAAGAGAACCTTCGACAAGCCACTAGTCTTTGGCATTCGACAAGTCTGATATCGAGTCTAAGTATGCTGAATGGAAGGCCGATACCTTCCGAGCCGCGGGGCTGTCGACGGTAAGGTGATGGATAGCGACATGGCCAAAGCCCTTAGTTTCCGGGCTAGTGGGCCGACTCCTCTGGCATGCTATTCGATGCTTGGAAATTCCTTGAAGAACAGATCCAATGGAGCCATCTGGACGGCTACCTCAAAGACAGACCGAGCCAGCCATGGACATTGTTCAAGGCAGGCGAGAAAGAGTAGCCGTCTGCGACACAGTTGTGCACAACGCCCCTGTCGGGTCTTGGTGCTACTCGAGAGAGTTCTCCATATCCTCCGATCTGGGGGAACACTACAGGCAACTAGCTTTATCCAGTTTGCCTCCGAATCCAGTGCGGATTCTAGCGCGAGGTTAAGGATGGCTCATGCCGACCGAATTCGAGACGTTGATTCAACTAGTCAAGCTGATGTCGATTATCGCGATAGTTGCGTACATTGTCACACGGACGAACTGGTTCTTCGAAGTGTGCAACCGCAAGATTGCCCTGAGGAGTGAACTCCTCTTGACGGGCATCTTCGGAGCATTGTCGATCTTCGGCAATTATAGTGGCGTGGAGATCTTGGGAGCAATAGCCAATGTAAGAGACTTGGGCCCAATGATTGCCGGGCTGATAGGGGGCCCTGTAGTTGGCTTGGCCACAGGTCTGATTGGTGGCGTCTACAGGTACTACCTGGGTGGATTCACTGCGGTCCCGTGCTCGCTTTCCACCGTGCTCTCAGGACTGCTTGGCGGCGTAATCTGGATCTGGAAGAAGAAGCTGATTGGTGCTATCTGGGCAACGGTGTTCGCATTTTCCATGGAGTCACTTCACATGGCCTTGACACTCATGCTAGCTAAACCTTTCAGCGAGGCACTCGCGGTCGTCCAAGCAGTCTATCTCCCTATGGCATTCGGCAATTCGTTAGGTATGGCGATCTTCGCATTCATTGTGGACAATGTGACTGAAGAGAGAAGGACTGCGCTTGAGAGAGACCGTCTTCAACAAGAACTGATGCAG
Organism: uncultured Candidatus Bathyarchaeia archaeon; assembly: GCA_964559555.1. Taxonomy (GTDB): domain Archaea; phylum Thermoproteota; class Bathyarchaeia; order 40CM-2-53-6; family 40CM-2-53-6; genus CAVPLU01. The sequence continues at coordinate 2,942 of CAZLHM010000047.1, read as the reverse complement.
AAGGAGATACGGATCCGTGAGCTTGAGATCGGTAGGCTGAAGAAGTACTCATCAGACTTGGAGGCTACGGTGCAGAAACTCGAGATAGTCATTGACGAGGATAGCGTACGAAAGGAGGCTGAGAAGGTCATGGGCACAGACTTCTTCCAAGACCTGATGAGCCAACTGGCGGTGATCAAACGTTCACGGGCCGCACAAGCCTCCGCGGCGCTTTAGCATGGAGTATGACTTCTAGCTCCGAATACTATGCTGTTTGACCACGCATGAGATCTTGGTGCACATCGTGCCCCCTTCGAGATCGTGCTGCCAAGAATCTCGTATTCCAAAGCGTTTTACGCAGTCTGTCCGCAATTACGTTGGTAGCAGAGGCCTAGACGTGGGATCTGTAGTTGCAATTCACTCGTTCAGAGGCGGAACTGGCAAGTCGAGCTTGACTGCGAGCTTGGCATATTGCTGCGCCAACGCGGGAGCGCGCGTGGGCGTCGTGGATACTGACATTCAGTCTCCAGGTATCCACGTCCTGTTTGGTCTTGGCAACTCACCGATGAAGTATTGCCTAAACGACTACCTCAGGAGAGAATGCTCTATCAAGGACCCTATCTGTGACGTGAGCGGCAGATTCTCTCTTCCGCCGGGAAGAATCAATCTCATACCATCGAGACTGAACGCCGAGGCCATTGTGGCGATGCTCAAGGAAGGCTTTGATGTCCAGAGGCTGAGCACTGGCTTCTCGGACCTCACCAAAGAACTCCACTTAGACATCTTACTAGTTGATACGCACCCGGGTGTCGAGGAAGACACTCTACTTTCAATAGCCATGTGCGACATCCTCCTAGTCGTGCTCCGCCCGGACGAGCAAGACTATGTCGGGACGGCCGTAACCTTCGAGATTGCGAGGAGAATGGAGGTCCCTGAAGTTTTTCTGATCGCGAATAGGGTCCCCTCGGAGCTAGACATGGAGGAACTCGCAGCAATGCTGGAGAAGACGTACAAGGTCTCCGTTGTCGGCGTATTCCCTTTCTCATACGGTCTAATGATGGCCCAAAGCAGGCAAGTGTATTCCTTTGCCTATCCCAACGATCCGTTCTCCCTCGCGATCAAGGCCACGGCCGAGAAGATACTCAAGCGCTGTCAACACTCAGGCCTGTAACCGAACTGCATCCAACTGCAGTGTTCACGGACTATCGCACTTCCCGATCAGGAGCCTTGTCTATACCGGCCTTGAACTGGAGAAGAAGACAGGCATAGCCTTCGAGGATCTATGCGCTCAGTATTCGCGAGAAGATACGGCAGTCAACGAATTGGAACTATCTGGAGAATCCAACGCAAGACGTCTTGGCCGCAGCAAACAAGTCAGTGACAAGCTGATGCCACCCGATGTCAGCCACGTGATCCTTCCTTGGTCCTACTTCGCCGTCGTTCCGCCGTCGGCAGAGAGAACAGCTCCTGTTACGTAGGATGACTCGTCTGAGGCTAGGTAGAGCACGGCTCTGGCTATCTCCTCAGGTCTTGCAAGTCTCTTCAGCGGAACGTTCTCAACAATGGTCTTGATCGTCGATTCCCTGTCAACATAGCGTGCGATCTCGCTATCAAGCATTCTCGTCTGGGTCGACCCTGGGCATATGCAATTCACTCGAATGTTCCACTTGGCGCATTCAAGAGCTAGGGCTCTTGTCAAGAGTACCACACCACCTTTGGAGGCGCAGTAGGCCGTGAAACTCGGACAACCAACAAGTCCGAGCTCGGATCCCGTATTCACAATTACGCCTCCTCCTTGACGACGCATATGTGGTATTATGTACTTTGAGAAAAGGAAAGCCGACTTGAGATTTGTTCTCAACAACGTGTCCCATTCGTCCTCGGTAGTGTCAATGAGCTCCCGAATCAGTATGATTCCGACATTGTTGAAGAGGATGTCAAGGCGACCGTAGGCGGATATCGCCTTCGTTACTGCCTCTTCCACTTGAGATGGTTCGGTTACATCGACGTGAAGGAAAGAGGCATCCCCGCCCTTCTCCCTGATTCTACCTACGGTCTCCTCTCCTCTTGATGAGTCGAGATCAACAACGATAACCTTCGCGCCCTCAGCGGCAAAGAGGATAGCTGTAGCTTGACCAATCCCGGACCCAGCACCCGTGATCAGCGCAACCTTCGATTGTAACAGCATGGTAAGTCAGATCCGGAAATCCTTAGCATTCTGCAACTTAAGAAGGGTGCCCAATGCCTCAATGACATGCCGCGCAGGCCAAGTCATTTTCCCGCACAAAGTGATCCGAGACGTTTTCCGAGTGCTCGAACGCCTGAAACATGTTCATAATGCCTCTTCCGTCTCGTCTCATTTCGTCCCGCCATGACTCACAATTGCCTGCTCTTGGGGGTGAGTTTGATTATCATTTCCTTTTGGTCAGGATACTCTCCGATCAATCTCTCGCGGTCACCAGCTTCGTAGTCGGAAGGATCGAATCCCGGCGCCATGGTTGTTCCCATGAGCGCGAACTTACCTCCCTGTCTGAGGTAACTGCCCTGCCAGACCTTCTTTGGGACAACTACTTGTGGCAGGTGGCCTTTCTCCATGTCGTTTCCGATCGTCATTACGCGGGCTGTCCCGTCGGTATGTAGTTGTAGCATGACCACGGGGTCCCCGAGGTAGAAGTGAAAGATCTCATCCGTCCGCAACCTATGCAGAACGGAGCATGTGTCCGGGGTTAGTAAGTAGTATATCGCGGTCATGAACGGTTTGTCTGAATTATATCTTCCGGGCAAAGCCGTACGGGGGATTTTCTCGCACGAAAGATACGTTTGAACATAGTATCCTCCTTCGGGTTCCAGACGCTGCAAGCCCAATCCTCGGATGATCTTCTCCGCAGACGCCACATCGAATCCCACGAGGAATAACTGGAATACGCAGATAAGAGCAGTATCCGTCGCCCGAGGGCTGCCAT
>CAZLHM010000046.1:4376-11060 GCA_964559555.1 uncultured Candidatus Bathyarchaeia archaeon | reverse complement strand
ACGCGGTGAAACCTTCGGTTGGGGCACCAACACAAATCAGATCGTATTGCTTCAAGGAGTTGACGGCTACGTCCTCTGCATTGACGCAAACAGTCTGAATGCCAGCTTCCTTCAGCCCCGCCTCAAACGATCTCGCAATCTTCTCTGTGTTGCCGTATCGGGTATCGAAGATTACACACGCTCTCATCACTATGCCACTCAAATCACTGAGAGTCGAGCGCAGGACTTAAACCGGGAGTATGATTCTCACCTGTGATAGTCGAGGTGGGGCGCACAAGCAGGCCTAGTAAGACTGGATATTTGCCCGCGGTCTTGGTTGATACAAACCACATCAATCGTACATACGATTGATCTGAATTGTGGGACAATTGGCGGACATGTTCCATCAAAGAGGTGACGCTTTGAGAGCTCTCGTCCGTCCGGTCAAAATCGTCTCAGTTTCGGGTCGATCAGCGCGGTGCCTTCGCTGAGTTCAAGCGCTGAATAGCAAGCGCCCTTGGGCACATCCATCTCTTCTTTGCTGTCCTTCACATTGCGAAAGCTTTCGGGGAGCATGTCATTCAAGTATGTCGTCTTCGCTGATGCCTCCGGTGATGTTCGGGTCTCCTTCGCTCTGGAGCCATCGCGCAGAAGGCCCAAGCCGAGATGATCTCCTCCCAAGCATGATGGATGTGCTTTGCAGGATCGGCGATGAGAAACAATCGACGGCGCAGGATCTAGGGCTGAGCAAGGGCCAGAACATGCAGCGCTGGCAATAGATTCCTCGTAATCGAGAGCAAAACCCGAGGCAATGGTCTTGGAATCAGGGAAGCATTTGGTTTCAGAACAAGCACTTTGGCAACACTGGGATCCCTGCACAATCTATGAGGCGGCAACTGACAAACGAGCGCCTTCCAGTCGTCCGGAGATAGATGTTTCATCACAATTGGGTTGTGATCTGCCATGAACTTGCATTGTCTAAGGTGTGGTCTTGAGGGTCCCGAGGAGTTGCGATTCTGCTTGAACTGCGGACACAGACTCGCGCCGAAGAGCAGGTTTGATCTTACTCCTGACGACTATGTCTACGAGCCAGACCGAAGCGCCATCGAGATGATCAAGGCTACAGGGGTGCTTCCCTACCTTGTGAAGAATCTGGCACTTTCATACCTGGAGAAGAATCTGTCATCCAAGCTCTGTCGCGAAGCGGATAGGGCCACTTATCCCTCTAGGGTGGATGCGCTTGTAAGACGCCAAGCAACTGCCCTGTCTCTAGACACCTTGCCCGAAGTATTGATCATCAAGGACGCTCATCCGAATGCCTTCACTTTCGGGAAGGAAGAACACGCGTCTCTGATTCTGAATTCCGGCATCCTGAACTTGTTCACGGAGCCTGAACTATCGGCGCTCCTTGCGCATGAGTTGACGCACATAAAGAGCGGTCACATGCTCTATCATACAGTTGCGGAAATTCTCGGTGGCGGTATCGGCGCTTCAGCCTCGTTCCTAGGTCTGGATATTGTTTCAGTTCCTGTCCGTTTAGCACTTCTGTCTTGGCACAGGGAATCTGAGGTGACAGCCGATCGGGGAAGTCTTCTCGTCGTGAATGACATTGAGGTGATGAAGTCTCTCATGACCAAGCTAGCTGTACTGTCATCCGGTGGTGTTCTCTCATCCGGGCAGTTCGACATCGGGAGAGAGAAGGTCGGGATGCTGGAGTCCGCTTCGGAACTCTTCAGTACTCATCCGTCATACGTCAACCGTTTCAGGCGTCTCAAGGAGTTTTCCGAGACCGAGCAATTTGTCAGAGCCAGACGGAAGATCGAGAAAAGGCTGAACTTGCTCAGGGCTCTGATTCCGGTTTGTCGGTTCTGTGGCGCAGGAAAGGCGGTAGAAGATTTGTTCTGTCCTACATGCGAAAGATGTCAGACCTAGACGAACTCTCTGCGGCATCCGAGACTGTCAGTGAAGGCTGAGATCTCCTGATCGTTTGGTGGATGAGAGAGGATCTCACGTCGTAGTCGAAGAGAATTCCTTTGAAGACCAAGCGCAAGACTGGCCCGCATCAGTTCCAGTTGGATTCTTGTCGACGACTCTCGAACCAGTTCTTGTCCGCTAGAACCACTGAGGTTTGGATCTGACGTTCTGGGATCGACCAGTATCTTCTCAGGAGCCAATCCTTCTCCTGCGAAGAAACCAGCCTGAAGCCGTGTTTCTCATAGAAGTGGATCGCCCAGACCGCATCAGCCCATGTGCCCACCAACATCGGTCGAGTTGATTGGTCGCGAAGTGCGGTAAGCAGCCGTCCGCCTATTCCCCGTCCTCGTTTCGACGTGCTACGTAAGCGTGTCTGATGAGGGTCACATCCTGAACATGCTGAATGCCCATCACGCCAACTAGCTCGCCATTCTCTTCATATCCCCAGAACACGACGCCGTGCTCCATCTCTTGTCGAAGCTCATCTCGCGACATGTATGGTTCTTTCCACCGATCTGCTGGGATGACCCCTTTGTACGCTCGTGAAGCTTCATTGATAATAGTGTAGATCGCCTCGGACTCGTTGTTCCGGCACCTGCGAATCATAGAGTTCCTCACCGGTAGCGAGAGAAGAGCAAAGAATGTCGCCCCGCAAGAAGAAGGCTGTCAAGGACGAGTCTCAGTGGTCCGCACACCATTTGTTTCCATCTTCCGTCCAAGCCAACGCGTAGCCAGCAAGCCCACCGAGCCGTAGATGGCAATGACGAACTCGATCATGTACGTCATGAGTACTGGATCATAGGGTTGCACGAGCACGCGCCCAAATCCGGGAACCATCCCATCGATCCCAGCACGATACAGCAAGGAGACCCAGAACAGGCTAGCTTTCCGGCGCAGAACGGCGAGGTAGACAAGGACTGTCGCGAACAAGTGTACAAAGATCGTGAAGGTGCGCTCAATAATTGGCGCAAAGACCATGATACTGGGCGCGTCGAGCGCGTTCAACAGGGCTTGACGCTGTGCAGCTGGGACTTGCTCAATTAAGCTTGGATTGAGCAAGAATAGAAGCACGTTCAAGAAGCTGCTGAGCCCGAGAAGAATCGCTTCGACTCCTCCGAATGCCAGCCCAAAACCAACTGCGTCGTCATATGTTGCACTTCCAAGCCTAGTCTTGAGGAAGGCAATGTAGCTGAGGCCTGATTCGAACGCTCCAGTCCTAAACCCGACATAAGCGCTGATGAAGATGAAGGCCCCGAGAGCTCCTAGAGTGGAATTCGCCCACAAATCAAGCGCCTCGCCCATCGTGAGGTCGAGCACAACCTTCGGTATGATCGCCGCAAACCATAGGGTGCCTCCGAGAACGAATGGAAACGCCTTCACGCTCTTCGTCTTGGCCCAATAGGCAAGCGGGACAAAACCGACCACCATCATGCCGATGCCTGACACAAGCAAGACGGGGTTCGCCAAAGGAATCTCCTCCTTCCATCAGCGCGAGATGTCATGGTCTAGGTTGTGAGGAACTTCATTCATCTAACTTCTTTGGCAACAAGCGTTTTCCGAGGTTTCCTCATCCATGTCTTCGGTCGGTTCAGGTTCTGCATGAAGCCAATTCCTCCGAATGCTCGCGTCTTCGGCGCGTCACAGCACGCCGTTTTCTGCTTCACATGAGCAGAAAGAGCTAAGGCGCAGGAGGTGTGCACTTGGAGATCCAAGTTGTATGGTGATCCATTGTGGTGTCCAAGATTGCGCAAAACCTTGTGAATCAGTCTCTGCGTATTCGGGAAGAAGATGTCGTTCTCATAACGACCGCTAGACACACGCTGGATCTCGCTGACGATATGGCGATCGCCTGCCGCAAGATCGGAGCTGAGACAACAACCGCATACTTCAGCGAGCCCCTTTGGTACTGGTCCCTACGGGAGCTTCCGTTGGACTGGTTGCGAGGTCCTTCCAAGATCGACTTGACCCTTCTTGACGTTGCTACTGCTCTCATGAACGTCGGCGGAGTGGCCGACCCCAGACCAATGACTAAGATATCGCCAGAGCGTTGGGCCGCCAACTCGGAAGGAGCAGATCATTGGTATCGGAAGCTTCTGGAACGAAAAGTTAGAAGCGCGACAGTTGCGATGGGAATGGTTACTCCACAGAGGGCACGCTCTTACGGGTTCTCCTTCCCAGCATGGAAGCGAGCTGTCGAAACCGCATTGAAAGCGGATTATTCAAAGATCGCCGAGGCAGGCGGAAGGCTTCGTGAAGTATTCGATGGCACCTCTCATGAAGTTCACATCACCTCAAGGAGCGGGACTGACTTGAGATTCCGGCTGGCCGCGCGAAAGTGCAAGGTCGATGATGGCGTTCTTGACGACGAAGATCTGGCTGCGGGAACGTTCGAAACAGAATTGCCCGCTGGCACTGTCTATGTCGCTCCCGATGAGACCAGCGCAAATGGAACAATCGTTTTTGATCTTCCAATTGCGCAGAGAGGAAGATGGATCAGAGGCGTGTCGTGGTCCTTCGAGAACGGAGTCATCCAGAAGTTCACTGCTACAAAGAACGGGGATATGATCATCCCCCTCTGGGAGAAGTCGTCCGGCGACAAGAGTCGCTTCGGCTGGTTTGGGATAGGAATGAATTACGCAGCGAAGATAGGCTACTTGGACAACACCACGGTGCAAGGTGCGGTAACGCTAGGAATCGGTGACAACAAGGTCTTCGGCGGAGGCAATGTCAGCACTTTCGGGTTTCAAGGCACGCTTCACAAGGCGACAGTGTCATTCAACGGGAAGCCACTGGTCTCAGACGGCAAGCTTGTCCTGTGAAGTCCTCCCTTGGTTCCGGATTCATTCTTCGTAGGTGGGTTCCCTGTAGTCTCGTCAGCCAAATAGCGCGTTCAGATTGCGAGGTAAGACATCCAAATACTCCAGCAAGTCAAGTTCATCGAGTTTCCTGACGGTCTCAGGGGGGAGGCGGTTCTGAGGCTCCCGGCTCAAGATCAAACGCGTCTCCTCTTCGGAGAATATCCGATCACCATCAACCCGTTCAAGAAATCCGGCATTGCGAGGACACACTCTCTGGCAGGCAAGACACCCTACTAGGCAATGATGCCATGAAGGATCTATCCAAGAAGGAATCTCGCCGGATCGCTCGTTGTGGAAGGTGAGGCACCGTTCCGCGCGGAGGAGAAAACGGTCAGTAGGTATCGCGCCGGTTGGGCAACTGTCAACGCACGCTCTACATCTTTGGCAGCTACTCAATAGTTGCGGTTCTCGCCATCGATCTTCGAGGCAAGGCATGTTGCTGCAGAATGCAACGAGCCTATGGAAGCTTCCCATTCTGGGTACATAGCATAGGTTGTTTCGTCCGTAGTCACCGAGTCCGCTGCACACAGCGAGATGTTTCACCGGCAACGTAGCCCGAACCACGTGGTAGCCCCCGGCATTGAGAATCCCTGACAAGATGTGTTCAACACGCCTGTCCGTCTCACGATGGGACACGTAGGTGGGCGGGACGGTGACTGCTCGTGGTTCTCCTCGCCAAGTGAAAGTGACTCTCGTTTGCGATTGGGGCACCGCAACTGCAATCATTGACTGCGGATCGAGAATGGCATGAGGAAACTTGAAAGAGAATCCTGTGAGATACTCCCGATAGAGTCCTTCGTCAAAGAGGCCACTTGCATGTTTTGTCTCAATTCCTTCTTGGAGCTCATTTAGATGTCCCGCGGATACAATTCGGACTTGGCATCCTTTTTCCTCAAGTCGTAAGATCAGTTCTTCTGTCAGATCCTGGTTGCTCATGTGCGATCGATTGCTCCTGCATCTATCAGTCTAGTCTAGGTCTGGTTGGCAACAACTAGGATAATGGTTCACCCGTCGCGTGCTGGTCCTTGACGACGAATTGTACACCAAGCATGAGGGATTCTAGTGTGAGAAGGTTCTGAAAGCTTCTCCCTGAGCGGATTCCACAATATGCTTGGCGAAGAGCTATCTCACAATCTTCGGAACGACATTGGCTATCACGTGATCATTCCGTTCACAGCAGGATCTCGAGTTCTATCTCATCTCTGATTGGGATACCATCTAAGCCCAGGATTGGAATCTCGGGTTTCACCTTGCGTGACACTTCAATTGCATTAGGATGTATTGCTGCAAAATGAAATCCTCGCTTTTCATAGAATCGCATAGCAGCCAAGTTGTCATTCGTCGTCACAAGCCAGAGTCGCCTGCATCCTGCAGACTTGGCAGTTGCCTTGACGTCGTCAAGCAGGGCGGTGCCCACACCTATGCGCTCCACGAGGCTGTTCATCGTGACAATCTCACACTCACAATTGTCGATTCGATAGGTGACCAATCCGATTCGTTCTGCGTCTCGAACAGCCACATAGCTAGGGAGCTCGTCAGCGAAGTGGATTCGGCCACGAGTCACGGTCTTCGTGGACTGCCAGTGTTCCCGGACGAGGTCAGTCGCCCACTCACGGTCATGGCTGTCGAGTGGCCGTACTTTGATCATGTGGACTCGGTATTGAACAGGTGCTCGTTGATCACGTTTTTCCCGATTCCCTCGCAGAGGTTTCAGCGGAACGAATAGCCTGAGGTCTGATCAAATGCGGAGACCCGATGTGAGGGTCCTGACTGCAGTTGAGCGGACAATTAAGGATACTATGCCAGCCGAGACGAGACCTTCCAAGGCAAGCTTCACCAGTATTACTTGCACGATCGGCCACTGAAGATAGAG
>CAZLHM010000046.1:0-4276 GCA_964559555.1 uncultured Candidatus Bathyarchaeia archaeon | reverse complement strand
ACAGAGCACGACTACTCCTCAATCATATGCTCATCCACGCACATCCACCTCACCAAGAGAGACTGCCTCGAAACCATAGTCGTGCGAGGAAACGCGTCTAGAATCAGGGAACTGGCAGAGAGACTGCGGACGAGGAAAGGGGTCAAACAAGCCAAGTTGACAGTTGTCTCACCGTAGACTGCCCTCTCAGAAAGACAATCGTACGAATCTTGAGTCAGAGACTTCGAATCCTGCCCCCCCATTAGAAGGGAGGAGTTGCGCGATGACCAGAGTTGAGTGGGTCACTTTTGACTGCTATGGCACCCTTATCGACTGGGAGAAGGGCATCACTGATGCGCTCGCGCCGTTCCTTCCATTCCCTGTGGACCAAGCCAGCCTTGTGGCGCACTACATCGAGGTGGAGGCCGCGGTTGAGAAGGAAGAATACCGTCCGTACCGTGATGTCTTGGCAATAGCGAGCGCACGCCTGCTCGAGCAGATGGGCCATCCGTTCCCGCTTGGAAGGCAGAACGTCTTGCCTGATTCCCTGCCAAGTTGGCCGGCCTTTCCCGAAGTGCCCTCTGCATTGCGGACGCTTCAAGAAAGAGGCTATCGGTTGGCTGTCTTGTCGAATGTTGATCGAGACTTGCTTACGGCCTCGGTCGTCCACTTGGGAGTGACTCCACACCTATTGATCACGGCCCAGGATTGCCGTGCCTACAAACCCGCGCCGAATCATTGGCGGTACTTCGAAAGAGTGAGCCGGGCAGGTCCCGGAAGGACGCTGCACGTCGCAGCCAGCTTGTATCACGACATTATCCCGGCAAATCGCCTCGGGTACCGCACAGTCTTCATCAATCGTAAAGGCGAAGAAGTGACGGGGGTCAATCCTACATTCACACTGTCGGAATTGAGTAATCTGCCGGAGCTATTGGAAGATCTCATGCGGCGACCAGAGTGACAGCACGTCTGAGTGTGCTTGAGAATGAGTTTGCATTTCGACGTGCGAATCAGGCAAATAGTTCCGGATGATCGTGTGTCTGTCGTCGAAGACTATCAATCGTCCACAAGGTCAATTGCCAAACTCGACTCCGTCGATGCCATGGTAATAGGTATGAAGAGTTTTGTCGGGACAGTCGGACTCGTCTTCCAGGTCGTTACATCCGCATAGACCAAGTCCAGATGCTCCGCTAGGCCTCACGCATTCACCTTGGTCAGAGTGCGCCCGCAGGTCCGGTTTGAGTACGTCTATTTGGTAGTCAGCTGGCTTTCTTGCCTCTGTCCAAGATGAAGAGAACTATGGCGACTATTATGAACCAGATGATCGTGTCGCCGAGGAAGCCAAGCATATCGACTCTCCATGGATTGTACTGAGGAGCTATTATGAGTCGTGTGAGCCAAGGAAGTGGATATCCGTAGTGAGTCGCCCCAACCAGCATGGCGGGAGTGTTTGGGATCACGCCAGTCAACAGGGTAATGAGTTCTCCACCAAGGAACGAGACAAGTAGACGAGTGAGCGGATTCATGATGTCCACTGGCTTGTCACTTTCTTGACTATGGATAAAAGACTTTCAGAGATAGTGCGTTTGTCTTGGTTGATCTATCGCACCACCAGGACCGCGCACGGAGCGTTGTGAATGATTGCGTCGCAGACGCTTCCAACCATCAGGGTCCTAAGTAGGCTGTGTCCTTTCGCCCCGAGTACGATCAGATCGAACTTACCCATCTCCGCGACATGAATGATTGTCTGCGCTGGATTACCGGCGATTGTCTCCATCCTCGTTTCTGAGTCCATCCCAGTCTCTTTCACGATCTGTCTTGCCTTCTCTAGGATCTTGGAGCCTGCCTGTTCGAAGGGTGTGGTATCGAAAGGTTGAGGCTCAACTATGTATGGCTCAAGTTGGGCAGGGGAAGGCACCGTGACTACGTGAAGCAGTGTCAGCCTCGCAGCCATGCTCTTGGCCATGTCGCAAGCATACCTAACATTTCTCTCCATGTACTTGGATCCGTCAACGGGCACGAGAATATTCTTTGCCAAATATGATCCCATTCCGCGCTTGATTCGAGAGTGGAATCTAGTGATTCCTTGTGTAGAGATAAGACTATCCTCAACACGTGACTACCGCGACGGGGATACTCAAGAATTGCGTTGCGTCTGTTTGAATGTTGAATCTGGCTGGCTAGTGAGGAAGATACTTTTTGGGGAATTTGGCTGAGATCGACCAAAGGTTGCCCAGTCGAACGCGAGCGACTTGGGTGCAAAGCTCATAGGCTTCCCACCGGTTCATGCCGTATTCTTCTTCAAGCCAGAGCATCATCTCGAAGAAAGCAGACCTAGTCGCGTCTTCGAGTGTCCTCCCGGCCCCTGTGACTGACACAGTTGCGATATAGTCGGGGAGTTCGATTCGGGGCCATCTGAGAGGCTTCTTCTTTGCTAGGTCGATTCGAATGCTGACCTCAGCGGGCATTTCGATCGCGGTTCCAGAGATCTCGCCGTCTCCTTGCGTGGCGTGGGCGTCCCCCAAGTAGAGCAACGCCCCCGGCACCCTGACGGGCAGATAGACCCTTCCTCCGGGACAGATGTCGGGGAAATCCATGTTTCCACCGTGAGGTCCGGGCAGGAAGCTTGTTATCGCCTCGATCTCGGGAGCGGTGCCGATGGTTCCGAGCATTGGTTCGTAGGGCAGGACAAGTTTCTCGCTGAAGTACACCTTTCCTTCTTTGATGGGACAGATCCGGGTGCCATGCGGAAGTTCAACTCCTAGGACCTTCGCCAGTGGTAGGGTGGTGAGGCCGGGATAGAAGCCAAGAGGGGGGATCCTTGTAGCTCCTTGTCCGATCGTCGGTTCGATCTTGAGTATATCCACAAGCAATGTGTCGCCCTTTTCAGCGCCTTCCACATGAATCGGACCGCATTGAGGGTTCGTCCACGGGATCTTCTCCGTATCTCTTGTGTCTCCGGGTTTCCTTATCTGTCCCGAGAACGCATCTTCTGTCTCAACGATGACAGTCTCCCCAGGACGTACCTCTAGGGTGGGCTGGTGAAACGGGCTGAGTGTATAGTGCAACGTCTTTTGATCTTTGAGAGTGAGCGTCTTCACGATGAGAACCTCATACTAGTGCCGAAACACAGGACATATGAGAATGTTGGAACGTCACGTTGATTCTCGTTTCTTCTCTTGCACACTCGCTGGTGGCGAACTCCAATGACCCATCTGCGGATCCACGATTGATTTCCCAGACAAGGACATCGTCGCCGTCGCTCGCAAGACGCTATCATGCATACTGACGCGGAAGTCTCAGGTCTCTTTAGGCCACTTCCATGCATACCAGACAATCAATGCTGTAACCACAACTGTTGAGCCATCAATCAGCAGTTGGTGAAGAGACGGTTGTATCATGTGGATGGACGGCTGCACCATGAGTTCAAATAGTGAATGGAAGATGTTGAGAGCCGTAAACACTATTCCCACAGTGATATTCGCCCTGCGATTTGCCAGATCCTTCAGCGTCACAGACAGGAAAGCCATGGTCAATGGAATCAGCCAGAAGAGTGCCATGAATAGGAACATTTCCTCACTTATCTGCATCTTCCCAGACGTTATTTGCTGAATAACGCCCGGTTCAAAAACAGACAACACCATGTGAGCTGACATGGCCACTGCCATGAAGAGCCACAGGACTGCAATTCTCATCTTCAAAGTCAAGCTTTCCAAAATCTTTTCCACTATCTATCTTTTCTCGCCTTACACCTCGGCCCTAGTCACAGCTAACAAGGGTTTACGACTACTTTTGCTTTCAGATAAGCGAGACAGGGTTCTGGTTTGAGATTGGATAAAGATGTAGTTGCTGCAACTCTTCATCCGATAGCCGGAGCGCTATGGGTTGGCGGTTGTGAGGAGAAGAGGTGGTTGTCAGGGGATTCCTCCCTTTGACCGACAGGAGAGGGGGAGTTGTCGTGTGTGGTAGCTCGGTGGAGGCGTCTCGATTTGAACCCTTGATGATGCATGATCCCTTAAGTAGCAAGGTGTCTTTTCCGACATATCTACCACACTTCCGATGGGCTCTCGACCTGACATGCCAGGCAGTTACGCTTTTCTCTCACACATGAAGTCGGATCACATTGACTCTATCTCTTCAGTGGTTAGATGGGATGTGTTGACACAATTCGAAGGAGAAAACCTCGACAGCAGCGAGTTCGGGTCCTAAATGTTTGCTTCTTCCCAATAGTGCAAGAATAGATCTTTGCACCACTTGTGGAATCTCGGTTTCCTGCCGGCGAATCCGGCGCTGAAGT
>CAZLHM010000045.1:0-11659 GCA_964559555.1 uncultured Candidatus Bathyarchaeia archaeon | reverse complement strand
ACTTCAACGGAGAAGATGGCAAGACCTTCGTTGTCACCATAATGACCATGACCAGCGGTCGAGAGGTCTGGACAAAGAGAATAACTCTCACCGGCGCAGCCAACACCGGCAGCTACACACTATCTAGCGCGAACTCGTACGTCAACGTAATCATCATTATACGCAACATGGTCTCAGCTACTTCGAGCACCGGAATAGGGTGGACACTAAGCTGGGCGTAGAGTACCATATCTTCTCTCTTTTTTTCTGGCGGACGTTCTTCATCCTAATGTAAGGCGCACAGGTCGCGCGTGCCAACTACAGCATCGGACTTGGAAAGCTAGACTGGTGTCTTGACGGTTGAGCGATGCAGTCAGGGGTGTGCGTCCGGAGCCTCCACGACGTAGGTCTGTTCATACTCCAGAATGAGATTCTGAAGAGAGGCGCATTCGCATATCGTCTTGGGAAGTTGGACGTCCGGAATGAGATTTCTTGTCGGTATTGGAGCGCTGATAGTCGGCCTGCTTGCAGAAGAGATGGGAATGATCCACCATGTGGGGGCGATGATGGTGTTCATGCTAGGACCATTGGTTGCGATTGTCTCGTTTAGGAGCGTGAAACCACCCTTGAGCTATCTATTCATGATCTTGGGATTGATTTCTCTCGCCTTTGTGCCGACAGTTGCAATGGATATGGTGAATGCCGCTGACCCCTCCAGCAGCAGAGGGGGGAATGTTCTCTAGTGTTCAATTTCATCGAACGGGTCGTTTCAAAGTCTAGGCTTAAGCTCCAACTCGTCGAGTTGAATCCAAGGCGACTGAGATGGATTCGTATGAACGGACTAAACGCGATGTACTCTATTGGGGCGGCACCATCCTCATCGCTGTCGCAGGAGTCTTTCTACTCAACTACATTTGGAGTGCCATGACAGCGCTGTTATGGTATGGGTGCGCATGCACCGCGTCCTTGCCTGCGGAGCGTACCGTGCCAGACCCGGCGTACTGCTATTGCCCTCCGCCCTGGGAGCAGATACTCTCTCTTACACCGCAGCTCTTCTCTGTCGTCGTGCTGGGTTTGCTCGGGCTCTACATGAGAAGCCAAGCCACATCACCATGAGACGTTTGGAGACATCGACAAGCCATCAAGAGAGGTATCCAAGCTAGTACGAGACGTTCTCGGTAGCTCGCCTGAGTTTGAACATCCGCTCTGCTGCCTCTCCCGTTCTCTCCTGTCCTTTGTAGTTGTCCAGTGCGGAGTTGTATCCCGAGTCTGACCCGTGGAAGACCGAGTAACTACTGAACAGGATGAAGTACGTCAACGGCTCGTTCGCGCCATGGATCGCAGCTATGACTGTCATCTTGATTCCCGAGATGGTCGTCGTCTCTATGGATCTCATCCTAACCAACTTCTCTGAACGAAGCGAACCGAAGACTTCGCTGTAGGTACCTAGGTTGACGACCACAACGGCAGCTGTCTTGGATTGGATGGAGACTGACGCAGACTTCGAGAAGTGATCCGTATGCTCATGAGCAATCAGAAGGAGATCAAGCCTCTGCACATCGTTTCCCGAGATGATACCAGCCGGATCTATCAGCAACACCTTGTCATTGGTCTTCAACAAGAAGCCTGAAGATGGATACGTCAACCACTGTCCAACCCCCTTACCCAGCCACATGACCACAACTTGTCCGGTGCCAACTAGATACGCACAGAATGCGGCGATACAATCGGACAGTGTGACTGCCGCGGAGACGCCTAGAACGATGACCGACCGTGGTCAGCAGATTCGTTATCACTCGACCAATTCCTGCTCTCTGCTTGCGCTGAACGCGAAACCGCCAAGAATGTTAAGACGAATAAAACTTCAATCGACTGTAGAACCTGCAGCCCAAGCTGTAGAGCGGTCGACGTTGTCTCTGATCTTGTGTCTCACGTTCCTCTGCCAATTCGGTCACAGGAGATCGTTGCCAGATTGTTTCGGTAGCGTTTTAAGCGTGAAACGACGAGTCGCGTGTCGTGGAAGGACAATGGATCTGATTGAGGCATTCAAGAAGACGGTTGACCTGTTAAGGTCTAACCTGATCTTGTTTCTCCCACCTCTAATCCTCGCATACTTGATACCCGTCGCGCTGGCGCTCGCTGGATTCTACCTGTTTGCGCCAGTGCTGATTGTAGCGGCCAACAGTCCGGCTCCCCTCTCGGCTCTGGGGCCGGGCCTCTTCGTGGTCGCGATCGTGATCATCGTGCTTGCCTTGGTTGTATACGCTTACGTGCTGGCAGGATGGGCTGGAATGAACAAGAACACCACCACTACTGGAAAGACGGTGTTCAACGATTTCTGGTCGGGAGCGAAGACATACTTCGGAAGAATTCTGATCGGGATCATACTTCTAGCGGTCATTTACATTGTGCTCATCGTTGTCGGGATTGCCGCAACGTTCGCAGTCTTCTTGCCGCTGCTGATGCGTCTTGTTCCAGCAGGGATGGGTCTAGGTGAGTTCCCGCCTATCCCAACCGGCCTGCCCGAGATTTCTCAGATCGTTGCCGCCATCGGCAACACAGTAGGGGTCTGGCTTGTCGTTGTGACATTGGCTGGGCTGGTCTTTCTGTTCACTGCCTTCTGGGTACAGTCGGTCGCCCTCGATGACATCGGAGCCTTCAGCGCTCTAGGTCGAAGCATCTCATTCGTGAGGAACAACTTCAAGACCACACTCGGCATAGCCGCGCTCTACATAATCGCGACAGGGTTCACGGACGCTATCTTCCCAGGCGGGGGAGGAGGAGGCGGCGGGGGTGGACCTACCGGTGGCTACGGCTTCAGTCTAGTAATTCCCGCACCGCTTGAAGCGATCTTCCGGCTTCTCATAACGACGTTCTTCATGCTCTACATGTTCGTAGTCTACACCGACAAGAAAGGAAACCGTTGATTCCTTGAGCGGTTTAGCCGTGGTAGTCGTTCCAGTAGGCGTAGAGGAAGTCCAGCCACCCTTGACCTGCGAATTTCGTGTCGGTGTATAGTACGAGGCCCCACATCCTGTGGTAGGAGGATGGAAACCATATGCCCATTCCTCTTGCCCCCGCTGACTCCATGGGTTCAGTGTTTCCCAAGGCAACGATGGCTTGGGAAAGCGAGGACAACACGGCAGTGCCTGCGGACCTGACTGTTGAATCAGTTGTGGCTAGGGTGATGTGTTCAACGAAGGTTGGCAGGTCGATGTAGAGGTCCCATCCGTATTCGCTCCATGGAAGCATTCCCTCGCCGCGAGCTTCGCTTATCATCTCGTGGTTGCTTTTCATCTCCTTCATGAGCGCTTGAGTCATCGCGGATAGGTCGAATACTAGTTCGTCAACTCTGGCAATGTCTATGGCTGAGAGGGTTCCCATGACGCCTCCGTGGAAGTGAGCCCTCGGCTCGTAGAAGTCAGCGTACTGTTGCACCATCATTGTGGATGCTTCAAGTTCGGACATAGCTGGATTCAGATTCAAGCCCTGAAGTATCGTATTGTATGGAAAGCCATAGTATGGAACGTAGTTCTCGCTTCCAACCAAGTAGTCACTACTGAGTCCGTACTGATTGTACTCGTAGGCAACCTCGATCATGGCCATGAGACAGGCGTCAAAAGCCAAAATGTCAATATGATGCTTCGAAAGGGCTGCCGCCACTTCCGGGTGGGTTAGATGGTCATCTGGATGCTCGTCCCACGAGACTCCGGATACGTCATCTCCGTGGTCCCAGAGCACTAGGACATAGTGTCTTGCCCTGAACCTGCCTGCTGTGAAATCTACGAAGCTCTTCAGCGTCTGAGAATCGCCCATGTTGACCTCTACTCCATTGAGGGCGAATCCTTTCACCCTCTCGAGACCGCCTTTCACCACTTTATACATGTTAGCTGGAATGTAGAAACCGTCCCATAGGACAACAACATTCACGTTTGGCGTTGACCCTACCTCTTCCATCAAGCCGAGGCTGTAAGACGCATACTCGTCGAGGTTGTTGTCAGCGTCCAAGTAAACCATGAAGGTCCAGCTCGCAACGTTCCCAGCGGGAGTCGCCTCTGAACCCCGAGCTGTGAGAAGCACCAACACGAGAAGGCACGTGAGGCATAATCCAAACTGCCTATTCCTCAAATGAAACTCATCTCCGTCAGAAAACCACCATGGGAATTCCTTATTCGAGTATTTCAGATCTTGGGCGCTCGCTTGCGCACTGGGTGTTTGACCAGCTAATGTGCCGCTTTCCAGCCTAGTCGAATCTGGGCGTCTTGGGTCGCCCGACTGGCTGCTAGGGCGGCGGACCTGTCTCTGAGGCTCCGATCATGATTACTATCCAGCTTCCACCTTGAGTGGTTTCTCCTTTTGCTATGATGGACATGGGATAGATACCATTCGGGGTTCCACTCGGGATGGTGATTGTTAGCTCCACAACTATGGAACCACCCGGGTGAAGTGTTACCGATGTCAGGTTGAAGTGGGCTGAATATCCTGGGATGTTGACATGTGTCTCAAGAACCAGTACTTCGCTACTCGTCAGCTTAGTCGCTTTCAACTCAACAAGGACACGAACCGACCCCCCGCTCTCTGAGACAGTGACAATGGGAGGGGTCACCCATACGTCGAAATCGACGTTTGCAAACGGAGCAAGCCCTGCCATAGTCTCTCGAGCTCTCTCCTCCTGCTTGGTCATTTCCAACGCCCTGTATGACGTATGGATCGCGAAAGCGCCCAACAACGCGACGATCACAACAACGATCAGAACCAACGCGTACCGTCGTTTCCCCTTGTGATCATTCATTTGATTCGCGTCCGCCGCAAATCATTCTACCTTACGTCATATCAATTCAGGCATTAGAACACTATGTTCCAAAGTCTAGACAGCTCCTCAGCCGAGTGGATTGGAATACGACCCACAGACACGCCGATCCTAGATCCCTTCCTTGGCTTTCCTCTCCGACGAACGCTATTGCCATTTCACTTGGAACCATTTGAGATCGAACAGACAGCATACACGAGAGCATACGACTTGACAAGGGCAAACAGGCCGAGTGCACGGGCCTTGGAAGCCTGAGCCATGTTCCACCTTCGTGGAACGAATGGTCTCCTTGAAGAGCGATTACTGAAACGAAAGGTCGTTTCCTCAAAGCCGGTTTGTCGAATTTCTCACTAACCACAGCAGATGTCAAGGAACTATGCGAGTCACTCTTGCAGATCACAAGAACTTGGGATCAATCCCCGAAATTTGTACGCTGCGCGTCCGATGCAATTGCCACGCAGACTCTGCAGGTCTGAGCCGGGGGTGATTGGCATGCCGCAAACCTGATATCCTATCGTGGCGGCATTGACGGTTGGCTTTCCGGAGATTCAGCTGTTCAACTTTGCGGAGTTCGGTACCTTGAGAACCGGATAGCACAGGGGAATGGAGGTGAATCGAAACGAGAAGATTGATGGCGCTTTTTCTGGCTGTTCTTCTGACAGTTGTTAGTGTTGCTGGTGTTGCGCAGGCTGAGGTTGGTCCGCCGATCCCACCAGGTATAGACAATCCTACATTCGCGGCCCCTGCATTTCAGCCGATGCTCGAACTGTCTTGGACCGCAGGGGATCCTTTCCCCGTGGTTGACGGGAAGACCATATTCCCGTCTGTAGCGGTGCCCGTATCCGGTGGAACATCTCCGCCTCCGGCATATGCTACCCATTGGTACGCGGGTAGCGTGTACAGTGGCAGCGCGCATACTGCGACGTGGATGTTCACGCAAATCAAGACTCCTAAGAAGTTGCCCAAGGCCGATGAGTTCTATTACGTCCTGCTTTCCGCATGGGATAACGCAGGAAGTTACAATCAGATCGGATTCGCCGATGCCTATGGCGTTTGGGGATTAACCTACTCATGGACAAGTGGTCCATGCACGGATCCGACTTATCATTACAGCGCGAACGCGATGGCGTTGAGCCTTTCAACAGTATACAAATTCTACATTAACACCGAAAGTGGTGGCACATGGTTTGAGGCGTTTGTAGGTTCAACCATGGTCTGGTGGCTATGGGCCGCTACTGGTGGTACTGCGTTGACAGTGGACGATTTCTACTGTGGTTCCTATGACTACACGGACTATATCGAGGTATGGCAGACACACGACCCTGGAGGCTATCCGAAGTTCACGTTCAAGTTCAAATTCAACCAATGGTGGGACGGCGTGTGGCATGAGACCTCTTGGATAGCTTTCGAAGTGGGCCCCGTTCCAGCGATCACGACTGTGACAATAACCGGCCAAAAGGTCGTAATATACAAGTGATCACAGGCACACATACGTTTCCGCTCCTTTTCTTTCCACGGATCAACCTTGCGCCCTTGATCTAGACCAAGATTTCCCCATCTTGGCAAGACCAATCAGATGAGGGTTCGCGGGATCAACGGCTACCACTAGGAATCCACCGGCGCCCGATCCCCGTCTGGCCTCTAGATTGGGGAGAATCCAAGCAACATCATACTGATGGACACTAACGGGCAAACTCAGAGCATCTGGTTGGGGTTCTCGTTACTCCCAGGTTGACGGGCTGATTACCTGGTCGAGCGTCGGTCCGACCCCAACGGCGATTCGGGAGGGAATGGTACCCCAAGAGAGATCTCTGACGTTGGCTCTCGACGGACACATCGTACTCCCCTCATGTCTTCGGGGCAGATCAATGTCCGCCCAGATTTGAGCCCATAGAACCGATTTGTCTTTGCGCTCCTATCCCGAGAGTCCTTCGCAGACATACAGCATGTCCATCGGTGGAAAAATTACGGGTACGTATCGTTCTTCTGAGGGAACCTCCGTGAGACCTTCGATGATCGGAATCGCGTGCCCGCACGTCCTGCATCTGTTCTTGCCATCTAGATTCCATGCGTGCACTTCGTACGCGTATCTTCTGATGATGATGTTCCCACAGTTCGGGCAGTACGTGTTCTCTCGCTCGTGTCCTGGGAGGTTGGCGATGTACACGTAGTTCAGTCCGGCCTGTCTTGCGATCTTGTAGTGTGCTTCTAAGGTGCTCGATGGTGTCGGTGGAAGCCCAGTCATCTTGTACGAAGGATAGAACCTCACAAGGTGGAGTGGGATGTCAGGTCCCATCTCTCTCCGGATCCATCGGGACAGGATCCTCGCCTGCCTGAGTGAGTCGCCGCCTTGGCCGAGGATCAGGTCACTGATCTCTATGTGGAGGTTCTTTCTTCTCTTGAGATCCTTCAAAGTTCTGAAGACGGCTCTCAGGCTCGGAGTTTTGGCGTGCTTCTTGAGGAAACTCGAAGACGCATTCGCCTTCAACCCCACAGCAACACAGTCAGCGAACTCGGATAGAGCGGCAACGACTTTTGAGGTGCCGTATCCGTTCGTGACCACGACGTTGAAGAGACCTTCTCGGTGAGCTAGGATTCCGATGTCTCTCGCGAACTCGATGAACACCAATGGTTCGTTGTAGGTGTACGCGATGCCTTGACACTCGTACTGCTTCGCCAACCGAATGATTTCTTCAGGCGTGATCTTCTGACCGGCGGGTTGGTCAGTCTGGCTTACGTGATAGTTTAGGCAGAAGTCGCATGACCAATTGCAGCCAACAGTTCCTATCGAGAGCAATTTCGAACCGGGGCGGTAATGATAGATCGGCTTCTTCTCGATCGTGTCAACGTGCGCGGCCACGATCCTGCCGTAGTTGGTCATGAACAACTTTCCATCCGCGTTCATCCTCACTTTGCAGAACCCTTTGTCGCCTCGATTGATTCTGCATCGACGAGCGCAGGCAAGACATCTGAGCTTACCCCCGCGTGAGCGCTGGCAGAGAATCTCTACATGTCTCTTCGCTGAGGTCTCATTGATCACGTGGGAGTCCAGCTTCGGGGAGCGATCCTACCGATCCGGCCTCCTTTTAAGCTCGCTTACACGGCTCAAGGGCGAGCGATTCGAATATGATATCCATCATCGGCGCTGGAAGGGTCGGCAGCGTCAGCGCCTTCAACATCCTACGAATGCGAATAGCCGATGTCACGCTCGTTGATGTCCAGGACGGACTTGCTCAGGGCGAAGCGCTCGACCTGATCCAGTCCTCACCGGCGATCGAGTTCGACGGTAAGATCAAGGGCAGCACGAACATCGCTGACATCGAAGGATCGGACCTCGTGATCGTGGCCGCCGGGGTCCCGAGGAGCCCCGGTATGTCTCGACTTGAACTTCTTGAGCGAAACGCTGGCATCGTGTCTGGTCTGATTGACGAGATTGTCAGGTATGCTCCG
The DNA here is from genome assembly GCA_964559555.1 of uncultured Candidatus Bathyarchaeia archaeon. GTDB lineage: Archaea > Thermoproteota > Bathyarchaeia > 40CM-2-53-6 > 40CM-2-53-6 > CAVPLU01. The sequence continues at coordinate 3,420 of CAZLHM010000045.1, read as the reverse complement.
GGGTGCAAGATATTGATGGTGACCAATCCTGTCGATGTCATGACTCACATAGCCTATGTGAGGTCGGGTTTTCAGCGGAACAGGGTCTTCGGGATGGGCGGAATCCTTGACACATTGAGATGGCGATCGTATATCGCGCTTGAGCTGAACGTCTCCCGAGAGGATATCAGAGCGCTAGTCATCGGCGAGCATGGCGACCACATGATACCGCTCGTCGACTACACAACGATCGCTGGCATACAGGTGAGGAAACTCCTTGACGAGAAAACGGTGAACCGACTGGTTGAGAAGACAAGACGCAGTGGCTCAGACGTGATCAACCTCAAGGGTGGAACTGCCTACGCTCCAGCCGCGGTGATCGCAGTCATGGCTGAGGCTGTTCTCAAAGGCAGGAACAGGGTGATGGCCGTCTCAGTTGTTCCTAATGGAGAGTACGGTTTGAGGAACCTCGCGATAGGCCTCCCAGTCATCCTCGGCAAGAACGGTGTGGAGAAGATCATCGAGCTACCTCTCGACGAAGCGACGCGGAATCGACTGGCGGAATCAGCCAAGCATGTCCGGGAGGGAACAGAGAAGCTAGGTCTCGTTCCCGCGAGCTCGTAGATGTCTGTTCGCTCACGCGTCAGCATTGTCACGTTTGGTCACCTAGACGATAAGTTGTCTATATCGCTGCCGAGCCAAGAACATTCGTGAATTCGTGTTGCGTCAAGACCTCCCAACGCGCTAGTCATCAAGCGTGGGCGCAAAGGCTATACTCATGTATTGATCGTGTATTGACTCATGGGCTTCAAGACACTGACCATTAGCGATGAGGCCTACAGGAAACTTCAGAGGCTGAAATCGAAGGGTGAGTCGTTCACGCAGGTGATACTCAGGCTGAGCGAAGGTCGGACCGACATAGTCCGCCACGCTGGGGGATGGAAAGATATGACGGATGAAGAGGCCGACGATCTTGTTCGAACGATCAAGGAGATGTGGTCAAGATGGAAGCCCACAAAATCTGTCTAGACACGACTTTCCTCATTGATATCCTCCGAGGCTTGCCCGCCGCCATTGAAAAAGCTCGAGAGCTCAGAGAAACCGGCTGTGACCTCAGCACGACACCGATCAACGTGTTCGAACTCTACATTGGAGCCATCCGGTTGTCGAACACCAAGCGAATGACCAAACTGGAGGCGCTCCTAGTCGACCTTCGAATTCTCGCCCTAGGCAAACCAGAGGCAAAGGAAGCAGCGTCGATACTGGTCGACCTCGCGAAGAAAGGCAAGTCAATCGATATTCGTGACGCACTGATAGCCGGATGCATGTTAAGAAACGCCTACCCATCTGTAGTTACGCGGGATTTCGAAGACTTTGCAAGGATCGCAGGAGTGGAGGTCATTAGTTACTGATCAATCGGACGAAAGAAGTCGTCCTGAAGCTAGGTCGATGCTGCCGCTCGCAGTATATGGCGAACACAACAAGATTCAATGATTTGGTGATCAAGATCAATTGCCACTGTGTTTGTACATCCTTTCCGTGCATCGTGGGTGCTGGCATCTGACCGACGAGTCGGCCGTTCTCTTCTAGACCGTGTACGTGTTTGCGCACCGCGTCATTCATTGAGAACCTCACGCCTGCTCGGTTCGAGCAAGTGAACTCACCTCAAGCCGGCCGTCACCCATTTCAACTGGAGAACCAGATTCAACAAGGAAGTGTGCACGATGAGCGACGGACTCCCTTTCAAGCGTCGCTATCTGGGACAGCACACAACACTGTCCTACATGATTGATCAGCGAGCGATTTGGCAGCGGATTCCGTACCTCAAAGAAAATGAAGGCCGGGCGCCTCCACTGATACTAGCGGTGGGCGACCGACGACGCGTATACGCGATCGGACAAAGACTGCGTAAACCAGTCTTTCTTCCCGAGTCAGCTGCGAGGCTGTCCAGCAAACATGCTCGTGGGCGGGCTTTTCTTTCGAGCACAGAGTTGGGTCGCGTGGCGATGGCGGTCGGTCTGATCTCCAAGTCTGTTCCAGTGCTCGTTGTCGAGACGCAGATGGGTGCGCCGGCAACCCAGATCATAATGAACGAGGTGCTCTCGGACGAGCTGACTAGCCGCGATTATCGAGTAGGCAACGCCACAATCCATCTACCACAGAAGCTAGTCATTCGAGTTGGAACCGCAGGCGGCATAAACTGCCCAAACCGACCCGCGATCAAGGTAGGGGACATCGTTAATGCCACACACTCGATCGGCGCAACTGGAGCGACCGTCCAGTCTCTTCACCGTGTAGACTTTTGGCGTGTAGGAGCGATCGAGGAATTCCATAGCAAGTGGAGCAGCCTCGGCTCGGACTTCACGATCACGGATGAAGGCCACCCTATGGCACAGTGCAGCAAAGACGTGGTCGAGGCACTTGATGGTGCGGGAAAGAGACTGGCGAAAACCGCGTACCACAGCGGTGGGAATTTGACGAAAGACTCACTGTACGCGGAACTCACCCTTGAAACCTTTCTCGAGCTATGTCGTGTACATGACTGTCGGTCCACGGAAATGGAGCTATCAGCTGTTGCAGTGTCGGCGCGAGAACACGGGGCGCACTTTGGAATGATATCAGCGGTAGTGGGCGTCCTACCTGGGGCCTCGTTTGCAGGATCCGAACGTGCAAAAGCCGAGGCAGAGTACAGATCACTGCGAGTTGCGCTAGAGGCGATGAAAGGCCTGGGCTCTCAGAGACACGTATGAGAAGTCTGGTTCTTCGTGTGGTTCCGTGTGGGTCTTCTGTGTGGTGCTCAAGCTGTGTTGGCTATTGTGTATGGCCGTCTGTAATTTTGCTCTGTCGGCTAACGATTCTTTTGATGGTACGGTTCATTTTCCACTAGCATCACATGTACGCTCGCTAGTATCTTTCTGGCGACGACGAACTTACTCGATTAGCCTCCATTTCTTTGCTACTACGGCCTCTACAGGCAGACCATATAGGGTGTATCTTTGGGCTCTGTGAGCGCCCTTGTGTATTAGCACAGGGCCCTTCAGTTTTCGACATTCGCAGACAATCTGCTCCGCGACAAGTTTGTCTCCAATTTCTTTGCCTATCAAGCCACTCTGCCCTCTTCCCAGAGGTCCTTCAAAGCTCTGACAGCAAGGTCCAGGTCAAGTCTGAGGTCGTTCGCAATGTCAAATGTCTCAGCCTCTTTGTGCTTTCTAAGGTAAGCGACAATCTCTGACTTTGCGTCTTTCAGAGTCACATCATCGCGTATCTTGATCACTTTGAGGCTCCCTGCTTCTCGAACGTACTTCTCTGTGGCCTCTCTAATGAGTGCGCTTCTGGATCTACCCCCGAGCCTTTGCACGGTCTTATCTACAGCCTCGATTTCGCGTTGTGAGAACCGAACCGGTACTATCAGCTCCCTTTCAGCAAGCTTCTCCATGGTCA
>CAZLHM010000044.1:0-11749 GCA_964559555.1 uncultured Candidatus Bathyarchaeia archaeon | reverse complement strand
TCTCCTGGTCGCGACAATGCTGTTGCTCACACTCATCATCATCGAACTGGATCGTCGAAAGGCCCACGTGCGAGCGGCCTAGGAATGAAATAGTGAACACTCGCACCTCAAGACTGCTTCAACAAGATATTTCTCTCCATGTTGACAGTGTGCGGACAGATGGGGAGCGTGTGCAGGACGGCTCTGGCTGACGCGCAGAACCGAGAGCGAGTCAGCTTCATCAAACAAGCCTTCCTGCACTACTACAACGAGCACGCTGACCGGATCAAGCTTCCTCCCGATTTTCGAGCAAGAGAGTTTGCCTTCCTCGCGTTCGGGGAACGATTCATGACGCGACACAGAGCAATCGAGTCTCACGAAGAACTTCTTAACACGATACGTGCGCTCGCTCCATCAGACATCTACTACTCCACTGCATACTACACAAGGCCCACTGACGAGATGGAAAGGAAGGGTTGGCAAGGGGCGGACCTAGTTTTCGATGTTGACGCTGACCACATAGACACGCCATGCAAATCGAAGCATGACATGTGGAGATGCAGCGACTGTAAGCTCACTGGGTCAGGAAGCACCCCGACACAGTGTCCGAGTTGCGGAAAGTCAAAGTTCGAAGAGCGAGCTTGGTTCTGCGATGACTGTCTAAGAGCCGCGAAGGACGAAGTATTGAAACTACTTGACTTCGTTACGAAGGATTTCGGAATACGGGAACAGGATACGCATGTCTTCTTCTCCGGCCATCGCGGTTACCATCTCCATGTGCGGACGAACGAGGTTCGCAAGCTTGACGAATCGCAGAGAAAGGAGATCGTTGACTACGTTCTGGGCTTGGGGTTAGATGCGTTCTATCATGGGCTCTACAAGAAACCTCGTGACGCGATCATTGGACCGCAGCGGGAGGATCCGGGATGGCGTGGACGCTTTGCACGTGAAGTCTACAGACTCATAATGGAAGGAACCGAAGATGAGCTGACTGCTGTTGGTTTCTCGCGTCGACAGGCGCGGCTGATCATCAAGGAAAGACCGGAGAGAGAAGAACGTTGGGGAGACAGGATTCTCTGGAGTGAGTTTGAGGACCGGTTCCACATCACTGACGCTACGTGGAAGGCGATGCTCAGTCAAGCGGTGTCGAGAGGTGCGTTGCTTGCGGAGATTGACACTGTCGTAACAACGGATACTCACAGGCTGATTCGGTTACCGGAGACGTTGAATGGAAAGACAGGTCTCCGCGCGGTCCCCGTAACAAACTTGGACACGTTTGATCCGTTCCTCGATCCGATAGCTTTTGAAGGAGAGCAGGCCGTCCGAGTGACGGAGGCGCCCGTCTTCAGAATGGGTAACAATACCTTTGGACCGTTCAAAGACGAGGAAGTGACGCTTCCCGCCGCAGCTGCGATGCTGCTCCTCTGCAAGGGTGTGGGTGGTCCGGCAGGGAAATGAACAGAGAGGAACTGTACAGAATCTGGAAGGCCGAGAAGAGCGAGAAGACGCTCCAGAAGCTTTCCAGTAACTTCTATTCCGAAGTAGCCAGACTGCTGAATGATTCCAAAACGAAATCGGCTACAACGGGCCAAGACCGGACTCAGGCAGCGATCTCGAAGAAGGAGTTCAACATACTGCAACGACTGAGCACGGAAATTGTTGAGACGCGAATGGAGAAGATCGTGGAGGCAGCCCTGTCCAGACGGAACGTCGCGTTCGAAGGGCTCTCAAAGGAGGAGGCAGAGTTTGCGAAACAGATGGCGATACACGTTGGTGACCATTACCGTTTCATCGATGACGTGGCCCGAGGAGAACTGGTTTCTGAAGAGAGGTTTCCCACCAAAGAAGCTGAGACGAGGCTTGAGGTGGTGCGCTTCTTGTCAGACTTCCCCGCGATCGTCGGGGTTGACCTGAGAACCTATGGTCCCTTCAAAGTGGAAGATGTCGCTAGCATTCCCGTGGAGAATGCCTCTGCGCTCATCAGCCAAGGGGTCGTCAAGCAGGTTCGCTATTCTGAGGGTGTAGCCCCGGCTCGTTAGAATGCTACCAGAACCGCGAACGAGTTTCAAAGGATAGCAAGTTTCGGGAAGGATCTAACGCCTAGGTTTCTCCTTCTTGCCTTTGAGGAGTGCGTCGAGAGAGACTCCATTGCATGCGTAGACTTTGAACCGAATTCCCGGAATGTCGCCCATGCTCTTTCCCTCGGCGCCACCTATGCCTTCGATCCAGACCTCGTCGTGTTCGTCGATGAAGTTGAGGGCGCCGTCTCCTGGCAGGAAGGCGGTGACGACTTTTCCATTCTTTATCAGTTGAACTCGCACGGCCTTGCGCACGGCACTGTTTGGCTGGCGGCATTCGACGCCGACTTTTTCGAGTACGATGCCTCGACCTTGGGGGGCTCCTTGTAGTGGATCAGCTTTGTAGTCGAGACCTAGCATTCGTCGCTTGTAGGGTGGATAGTGCCAGCGGAATCGTTTGTGCCTGCGTTTCAATTTGCGGGCGGCAAGTAGGCCGCGCGATGGCTTACCCATTATGACACCTGTATCTTGGAACTCGCCGTGCTAGGCTTGGCCCCGCCTTATATGTTGTGCTTAATCCTCGACACGAGTACGGAAGGCTTCAAAGAGATCCGCCAGAAACAATGTTTGGGTTTGCATATGGGGAGGAGCATCCTCGACGACATGGCGGCAATAGCCAAGCTTGATCGACAGAACATGCTTCGCATTCTCGAGGAAACTCCGCAGGCGTACGAGGAAGCCTACACCTCAGCATTGAAGTCAGAAAGACTTCCGCAGAGCGAAGCACGCGCCCCATCGCATCTAGCCTTGGTTGGGATGGGAGGGTCTGCAATAGCTGCAGACATATTGAGAGACTGGCTGTTCGAGTCTCAGACCCTCATCGATGTCATCAGGGGATCAGTGCTGCCCGGTTCGATCACAGCAGGCACGCATGTTCTCGTGGCCAGCTACTCAGGACAGACAGCTGAGGCACTAAGCGCCCTAAAGGAAGCCCGTCGACGTAAGACTCGAATTGCTTGCATCACTTCAGGCGGTGAGATGCTTAAGGTCTGCCAAGAAAATGGAATCCCCCATGTGCAGGTCAGGACGGGGTTCCAGCCTCGGGCGGCGTTGCCGCATCTTCTGTCAGCGTCCCTAGCCATCCTCGGTATGTGGGGAATGTACAGCCTCGAGAACGTGCAAGCCGAGATAGGCACCGTAGTCGAACAACTCTCCGCATCCAGAAAGAAGATTGGCTCCTCGTGCCGGTCGGAGGTGAACCCGGCAAAGCGTTTGGCCGCTCAGCTCCGAGGAACAATTCCTTTCGTATACACTCCCTTGCTCCTCGCAGCCGCAGGCAGGAGATTCAAGAATCAACTCAACGAGAACTCAAAGGTCGTCGCGAAATACGACGTTCTTCCCGAGATGCTCCACAACGAGGTTCAAGGATGGCGGATGCTCAAGGAAAATCGACTAGCTGCTATCACATCATTCGTGTTCCTGAGAGGCTGCGAAATCGAACACGAAACAACACAGTTCGAGCACTTGAGACGTCTAATTCGGCGAGCTTCAGGGAAATCCCCATACGAGATTTCTCTAAGGTCGCCAACAAGACTTGCAACCATTCTTGCGACAATCTACTACTGCGACTATGTGTCATTCTACCTCGCGATACTGAGAGGTGTGGATCCTACGCCGATTGAGACGATTCAATCGCTAAAGCGCACGATCTCATCGTCGCAAAGCTAGAGCATCCAAACTCGACTGGCAACCATGCAAAAGCCTACTAGAAAGATCGACGCCTCTTAGGTCACGATCCACATTGTCTGAGAGGAGAGACTGCATTGTCGTATGAAGAGCGCGTGAAATCGATCGGAGTCACGATCCCGCAGGCTGCGACTCCTGTCGGTGCGTATGTGCTCGCAGCTCAGCGAGGAGGCCTTCTCTTCACTGCGGGACAAGGTCCAATGAGGGAGGGTGTTTCCAAGTTCAACGGAAAGGTCGGACGGGACCTCACCGTAGAGCAGGCCTACGAGGCGGCAAGACTGGCTACTTTGAACTGCCTTGCTGCAGCCAAATCGGTGTTGGGAACGCTTGACAGAATCGAGCGTGTCGTCAAGGTGAATGGCTATGTCAATAGTGCGCCAGGATTCACCGATCAAGCAAAGGTCATGAACGGAGCCTCCGAACTTCTCGTTCAGATCTTTGGCGAGAATGGACGTCACGCAAGAACTTCTGTGGGTGTAGGTGAGCTTCCGCTCAATATAGCCGTAGAAGTGGAAGTCATCTTCGCGTGCAGACAATAGTCTTCAATTGCCGGACCATTTCGGAATGGTCATGGCAGTTCTAGAGGCGGTTGCCTAGCTCCGCAGTTAGGGCAGAAGACAGCTAGAGCAATTATCGGCGTTCCACAGTTGACGCAGTACCTGACGCCTGCCGGGGTGGGGCGAGGAGGAGGCATTTTCGACTCTCGAATCCGAGCGGCAGGAGAGAGCGTGGATATCTCGGTGCTTGGAATGGAGGGCGCCGTATGTGTCCTGTCCGCGTAGATGAGAAACAGTAACAGAGTGAAGAACGCTGACAGTAAGGCGGAGACCACTGACGCGACAATGTTGGTGGCTCCGAGCAACAATCCCAGTAGTCGAGCACCATTCATGTAGACGGTCGGCCGCATCAGTTCGGCATATGGAACGCTCGGCCACAGAAGGGAAGCAATCAAAGAGCCAACTATCCATGCAATCCCAGATATGACCATGTAGCCTATCATCGTAGCGAGATTCCTCCGGACGAACACAAAACTCGACTTGATGGACGCTGTGATACTGAGATCGTCCATCACAAGCGCTTGCATCCATGGCAAGAGGAAAAAGTAGAGAACCAGCTCAATGACCCCAATTATCAGAAGAACGCCGATCAATCGCATGAGTATGGGGCCCATCAGACTCATGATAGTCGCAGGGTCAAGCTGCTCAGGTTGCGTAAGTTGACCAAAGTCAACGCTCAGAATGCTCATCGTGAAGGCTGCCATCCCTATAGCGATCGGAATCACCACTATTACTCCGACCAGTATCCGGCCACCGAGAATGCGCAGAAAATACTTGTTGGCGCCCACCCAAAGATCCGCAAACCCGGTTTGTCGATTGACGACGACGCACCTATTCATGTACGCCCAACCGGCAGTCACGTAAGTGTCGACTAGGAAGCCAACGATCGCCAAGACAAGAGCGCCTCCGGCGACTGCCTGGAAGAAACCCCAGACATCACCAGTCAAGCCGAGTCCCATTAGGAGTGGAAACAGTGTCAGAGCAGCCACTGCGAGCAGGGTGAGTGGAACGATGACCTGAGTCAGGATCGGTGGAACCAGAAGCGTCATATTCTTTCTGATTCTCGAGGCTGCTTCGCTGATCAATGCTCCAAGATCCATCTATTGCACCGCGAGGTTTCGAAGTGCCAAGCCTACCGGGAACTTGGTTATGGGTCATGCGCTATGCCCTATGTCATGCTTAAATACGTCCCACCAAGGTAGCCGTCTTCCTGTTCAGAGTTGCTCCTACCTGACGAGATTGCGTCGAAGTCTGTGATTCCAGCAATACGCGCGATGATCGTCCGCAGGCTCGTTGACAAGTATGGAATGACACAGCTGCAAGCCGCCCGTTTGCTCGGTATAACTCAGCCAGCGGTGAGCAAGTACATGCACAACAAACGAGGGATCGCCATCAACTTGAAAGGAATAGCTCACGTCGACGAAGCAACTGACAGGATTGCCGCGCTCCTTGTTTCAGGCAGGGCTCAGGAAGTTCAGGTCCTGAGCAAATTGAATGAAGTCTCTATGCGCGTCAGAAGGGGCAAGCTCATGTGCAACCTCCACCGGCGGCTTGAGCCTGAGCTGAACTTGGGCGGCTGTCGGATATGCGAAGCCTAACCCGATCAGATCACGAGAACACGTCGATGGATTAGGGCACGAGGCGATCAAGAACGAGGACAGAAACAGAAAGAGAAACTCCCGCGTCATCTCCGTCTCCGGAATCCACACACGGTATGGGCATATGGATTGGAAGCCTAAGGGAGATCGTTGAGAAGGTCGTGGATACACCCCCACTGAAGAATCTGGTCAATTGGAGTCGTATCTACTCACTTTGGCCTGCTCACCTAATGACCGCGTGTTGTGGCGCGGAATTTGGCGCCATGATGGGCCCGAGATTCGATCCTGAAAGATTCGGCATGCAATCCGCAGTTGGGTCGATGCGGCAGAGTGACCTTCTGCTAATCGAGGGAACCGTAACAAAGAAGATGCTCAAGCGAGTCAAGGTTGTCTATGAACAGATGCCCAATCCGAAATACGTCATCGCGATGGGGGACTGCGCGTGTTCAGGTGGCCTTTTTCACGACTCCTACAGCATAATCAACGACCTCGACAAGGCCGTTCCGATTGATGTCTACGTTCCAGGTTGTCCCCCTAGACCCGAAGCGCTTCTGAATGCTGTCCTCAAGTTGAGAGAGAAGATCCGGCGAGAGGAAGTGTACCCGAAATGACAGAAGTCTTCGCCAAGGAACAGGGTATCGCAGCTGCGATCAAAGAGAAGCTCGGTGACACGGTGGAAGAAGTAAGAGTCGACCGTATGCGTAGGTTGTCTGTCGTTGCACAGAAGGAGACAGTGAAACATGTTGCGGCTAGCCTTCAAAGTCTCGGTTTGGATCATACTCTCGCGGTGTCTGGGGTCGACTACCCGAACGAGAACCGTGTGGACATCGTGTATTTTCTCTCGTCTTACTCGCGCGACGATCTCAAAGACATCGTCCTCTCGCTTAGAGTCAAGCTCGACCGTGAAAACCCGTCCACTCCTTCCCTGACTCCGATCTGGGAAAGCAGCAACTACTTCGAGCGCGAAGCCTGGGAGATGTTCGGTGTCAATTTCGAGGGACATCCGAACCTCCAGAAGCTTCTGCTTCAAGACAACTGGGATGGCCCACCCCCACTTAGAAAGGATCTGAAGATCCCGGAGCTGGCGTGATTTGTCTACGCTCGATCTCAATGTTGGTCCTCAACATCCCGGCTCAGGTCACATGAGGATCATGGTCAGAACGGACGGAGATCTGATAGTCGAAGCAACGCCAGACATCGGTTTTGTGCATCGAGGTTGCGAGAAGATCGCCGAATCGAGAAACATAATCAAGAACATCCCGATGATCTGCCGACCCAACATCGCGGACGATTCTCACCTCAACTGGTCCTATGTCAAACCGATCGAGGATCTTCAAGGAATCGAGGTGCCCGAGCGTGCCCTGTATATCCGCAGTATGCTGTGCGAGATGAACCGGATCGCGAGCCACCTGTACGGAACAGCGTTAATGGGAGGAATCTTCTCAGGCCACACAACAATGTTCATGTTTGGTTTCGGAGACCGCGAGCTGCTTCTCGACTTGTTTGAGATGCTCACTGGAGCCAGACTGACCTTCTCGTTCATCGTCCCAGGTGGCGTGAGGCGTGACCTTCCTAGCGGTTTCAAGGAACGGCTACTGAAGACGCTGGACCAGATCGAGCGCCACTTGCCCGCGATCGATCGTATCTTCGTCAGGAACCCGATCTTCGTCGAGCGTGCTAGAGGTGTCGGGGTTCTCAGCAGCGAAGACGCGATCAAGCTCGGCGTCGTCGGGCCTGTCGTTAGAGGCTCGGGTCTATTATGCGATGTGAGAAGGGACGCGCCGTACGGCGTCTATGACAAGGTGGATTTTGAGATTCCGACGTTCAATGAAGGTGACAGCCTGGCCCGATGGCTCGTGAGGTACGAGGAGATCAAACAGAGTATCTCCATAGTGAGGCAGCTGGTCCGAGACATTCCAAGTGGACCGATCGCCAGAAAGGCGCCTCTGGTCGTTCCGAAGGGAGAGGCGATCAGCAGGATCGAGTCCTCCCGAGGAGAGACAAATCATTACATCGTGGGTGACGGAAGTGAGAAACCATACCGGGTCAAGATGAACACGGGCTCGTTCAAGAACCTGCCAGCGCTCCCGTTCCTGCTCAAGGGCGCTCGCATAGGTGACATGCCGATCATCTACGGCAGCCTCGACTACTGGCCTGTGGAGGCAGACAGGTAGGTGAGTTCGATGGTATCAACACCTGAAGCTTTCTTTGAAGCCGTCAAACACATGTTCAAGAGAACCTTCACACTGAAGCATCCATATCAGAGACACGAATTCCCTGACGGTTATCGAGGAAGGCACCTGCTCCACATGGATCGGTGCATAGGATGCGGAATATGCGCATGGATTTGCCCTGAGAAATCCATAACGATGGTCTCTAACGCGGAGGAGAAGACGTACCCTCAGAACCCGCAGAAAAGGTTCCCACAGTACTGGTACGCACGATGCTGCTTTTGCCACTTCTGCACTGACTACTGTCCTACTGGGGCCTTGGACTACACGAACGACTATGACCTCGCGGAGTACGAGAGGGAGTTGACGGTCTGGAGTCCGGAGAGGCTGTCGAGGGCTCCCGAAGGATATCAGGGATATCGAATGAAGTTCCACGGCTGGGCAGGTGTCAACCACGTGCCCTCAGCAAGAGAGGAATGACGCGTAGAATGAGGGAGATCGAAGAGGAGCTTGTACGAAAGATGGGTCGTCGCAAGAAATCTCGAAGGCGAACTCGAGGTCCCTACAGGAAATCCTCACGTGTCGGAATGCGTGCCGTCGCATCCTAACCGAATCGTATCGCGGATCCCCGGTGTGACAAGGACATCCAAGCAACCTGTGAAGGAATGCGCAGATATACGAGTATGACGTACGTTATGAAGACGGAGGCCAAGCATTTGCCGGTTGCGCGCAGAAAGTCGTCGGTTCTGGATGTCGCCAAGATACGTGAGGATTTTCCAATTCTCAAACGGAAGATAGGCGGCAAGCCGCTCGTCTTTCTGGACAGCGCTGCAACCTCTCAGAAACCGAAACAGGTCATCGCTGCCATCGAACGGTACTACAAAGAGTACAACGCGAACGTCCACAGAGGCGTCCACCGGCTGAGTGAAGAGGCGACGATACATTTCGAGCAGGCAAGAGAGAAGTTCGCTCGCTTCATCGGAGCAAAGAACGCTAGAGAGATAGTCTTCGTGAGAAACACAACGGAGGCGTTAAACCTCGTAGCATTCACTTGGGCTAGAACGAACCTAAGACCCGGAGACCGCGTCCTTCTCACCGAGATGGAGCACCACAGCAACATCATCCCTTGGCAGATACTTGCGAGGGAGAGAAGCATCAAACTCGACTACATCAGGATCACTGACGACGGCCTACTGGATTCGAACAGCTTCAAGGAGCTGATCAGAGAGAAGCCCAAGATTCTCAGTCTCGCGCACGTCTCAAATGCTCTGGGAACAATCAATCCATTGAAAGAGATGACGCAGGAAGCACACAATCTAGGTGCAACGGTCATAGTGGACGCAGCGCAGTCGGTTCCCCACATGCCCGTCGATGTTGTCGATCTCGGATGCGACTTCATGGCAGCATCAGGCCACAAAATGCTGGCACCTACAGGGATAGGGGCACTCTACGGAAGATACGAACTCCTTGACCGAATGGATCCCTTCATGGGCGGCGGAGAAATGATCAAGGAGGTTCATCTACATGATGCTCGGTGGAACGATCCGCCGTGGAAATTCGAAGCGGGAACCCCAAACATAGAGGGAGTAATCGGTCTAGGGGTGGCAGTCGACTATCTATCGAAACTCGGCATGCAAAACGTAAGGCAACATGAGAGGGAGATCACCAAGTACGCGTTGGCACACCTACAAGACGTGAAGGGGCTAATCCTCTACGGCACTAGAGACGTAGAGAAGCGTGGAGCGGCAATCTCGTTCAATCTGGGCGACATTCACGCACATGACCTTGCCACGATCCTTGACACTCAGGGCATAGCCATAAGATCTGGACACCACTGTGCCCAACCATTGATGGAACGACTGAAGGTTCCGGCGACCTCACGCGCTAGCTTCTACATCTACAACGCGACCAAAGAGGTCGACATGCTGGTCAGAGCTCTGGATGCCGCTAGGAAGATGTTCAGGGCATGAGCGAGGACATCTACAAGGAGACGATCCTCGACCACTTCCGACATCCTAGGAACTTCGGAGAGTTGCCCAACGCAAATGCTCGCGCTAGGGAAGCGAACGTTGTGTGTGGGGATGTCATTGAAATGCAGTTGCGTGTCGACGGCGACAAAGTGGAGGACGTGAGATTTCAAGGACAAGGATGCGCAATAAGCCTAGCATCGGCGTCCAAGCTCACAGAATTCTCCAAAGGAAAATCAGTCTCCGAGATCAAGCAGCTCGGCAAGAGAGACATGATACGTGTTCTCGGATCCGACCCGGGAGTGGCGAGAGTCGAGTGTCTCCTTCTTGGGTTGAAGGTCCTGAAGATCGCGATTCGGAACCATCTTGGCGACAAGGCATCTTCAGAGATCGAAGAGGACTGACAAATCTAGACGCCAAGGAGTCGGCATCCCCGCTACGCAGAGCATTGTCACGGTTGGCGAGGATCGCGAACCGCCTGATCATGCCGAGAACTGATGTTGCGCTTCAGGTTAACGATTCACCCGCACAAACCCTTATTAGCGCGTCGTCTTCTGCTAAGGGGCAGTTTCGCCAAGGTTCCTATTTCTCGGGGCCTAATGAGCGTTCGGATATCGGAGAGAGACGATCATTTGAAACAGGAGGAGAAGAGGAAGGATATCGACGTTTTTCGGCATCAGCTTGTCCCGAAGCATGAGGTTCTGCCCAAACGAGAGGCAGAGGAGCTGTTGGAACGTCTTCACATCAAGGCGCATCAGCTGCCCTACCTAAGGGCGGATGATCCGGGCGCCAGGCAGATAGGTGCAAAGCCTTGGGATGTTGTGAAGATCACGCGTCGCAGTCCCACCGCCGGAGTAGTCGTTGTCTATCGTTATGTCATAGAAAGCTCGGCCGGAGGAGGCAAGTCTGATCGGTCAAGTTGAACCCCAGATGTGGGGCTTGATCAAGGGATTCTTCCGAGAGAAGGGCTTGGTCAGGCAACACGTTGACTCCTATAATGAGTTTGTTGACTCGGGCCTCCAAGGCATTATCGACGAAGTGGGTTCGATACCCATCGAGATTGAGGAATACCCGCTGAAGATCAAGCTTGGCAAGATTGAGATCGGCACCCCGAGAGTGACGGAGGTCGATGGATCTGAGAGACCGGTCTACCCAACAGAAGCGCGCGTGAGGAACCTCACTTATGCTGCACCGCTACATCTTGAGATGACGCCCGTGATTGGGGAACGCGAAGGACAGACCGAGATCGTCTATATTGGGGACTTCCCTGTGATGCTTCGGTCGAAGATCTGTCCGCTCTCAAGGTTGACTCCTGATGAGATGATCAGTATTGGCGAAGACGCTCTCGATCCCGGCGGATACTTCATCGTGAACGGTGCCGAACGCGTTGTTGTAGCACTCGAGGATCTGGCTCCCAACAAGATTCTGGTTGATGTCGAGAAGACAGGTGTCAACCCAGTCTATAAGGCGAAGATCTTCTCGACGACTTTGGGATTTCGCGCCCGGACCGAGGTCACACTGAAATCGGATGGGGCAATCTATGTAATGGTGCCGGGAGTTCCCGCAGAGATCCCGTTGGTTGTTCTGATGAAGGCTCTCGGCATCCAAGAAGACTTGAGAATTGCCGAGATGGTCTCTCAAGAGGAGATGATCCAGAACCAGCTTGATCAATCCTTCGAGAAGTCACAAGGCATTCTGACGGTCAAGGACGCA
>CAZLHM010000043.1:0-11769 GCA_964559555.1 uncultured Candidatus Bathyarchaeia archaeon | reverse complement strand
GCTCTTGGAGGATTTGGACCTTGACGAAAGAGGAATCTACATACCGGTCTCAGGGCCCGGCGTCGCGCCACTCGTATTCGTTCCGTTGGCGCTCACGTCATCAACCAAGAAACCGCCCCTAGGACTGAACGCGAGCCGAAGGATATTCGTCAGCGTGGGAAAGAATCCAGAGGACAGAGGAGTCCTATTGGATTCGCCGGGAGCCGGAATCCTATCCAGTCTCGAGAGATCGCTCGGCTTGGATCTGTCAAGAGTTGGGTTGGCCGATTTGCAGGGTATCCTTGATTCAGGACTTAGATCCATCGGGATCGGGAAAATTACGAGCGTCAGGCAAGAGGACACTAAGAACGAGGTCAGAATCGAGATGCAGCTGACCGCGCTGATTGATCTCGACACTAGGCTCAGGGACTGGGCGCCGAGGCTCAGCCAATACATAGGGACTCCTGTTGTGAGCGCCCTTGCCGGGGCTTTATCGAAGGCCAGCGCGAAGTATGTAAAGCTTAGGGGCGCAGCATTGGATCGTGCCAACAGAAAGGTTAGTGTGAGCCTCCAGCTGATTGACTGATTGACTCCGTAAGTTGAACCTCAATGAGCAACACGAACCTGTTCTTCATATCATATTCGGTGCTGGCTTTCTCAACAGTCTTCGCTCTGAGCCTCTTTCCGAACGTCGACATTGATGTCTACTTGGCATTGTTCGCGATCGAATTCTTCATTGCATCAGGACTTGCTTCGCCGTTTAGCCTCTTTGAGCGTCGTAAGAGGATAGTCGTTGAGGTCATCATGCTAGCCGTTTTTGCTGCGATCTTGATTCAACGAATAGCCCAAATACTGCTCGAGGCACGGCTGTAAAGAGTGAGGTCCACGGTTGTCAAGAAATCGAGCGAGGATCCTTATGATCCTCGCAATCGCTATCCTGATTCTTCCGGGATTCTATCTCGGAATTCCGATGCTGGCGGGACGGCTGCGCCCACCCGCACGGGGGGAGCTGCGCTACTCTGATGCGCAGGAGTCGGACACGCAGGCAGGGGTGATTCTGGCGCGTCTGGCGGAGATTATGGACACAAATGACCTCAGTCTGCTTCGCTCCCGATTGAAAGGAGTCGTGCGCCTCGCAGGGACTGGGGAAGACCCGCTGAAAGAGTACCTCTGGGTGATGTCAGAATTCTTGGGAAACATGACTCAGATTGAGACGAAGCTGAATCAGACGCATGCTTTTGTCGCGTCGGGAGATGTGCAACGGGCCAAAGCAGATCTTGATCAGCTTGAACATCTCCGAGACGAAGCTATGTCGCTTCTATCTTCATTGCGCGGCCTTCTGAAGGGCGTGGAAGGTCGCTATCAAGTCGACGCGAGCCAACAACGGCAAAAGCTGGTGGGGTTGGAGTCAGTCTTCTCTGAGTACTCCGTCGAAATTGGTGAACTGGAAAACGAGCTTCAGGTTGAGCAAGGCCTCATTCACACGATTCTGACTCTTCGCTCGTCGAAGCAACAAGTGTTTGTTGAGGAAAGCTTGTCGGTGCGCGGGGTTCTTGAAATGCTGAACGGAACCGCTCTTGTGGTCAGGAATATCACGCTTTCATGGGACGGGAACATGACCCTGATGAGAACCACAGATTTCTCGGGAGGATTCGAGGCTGATCTGTCATTCCCGATCGGAGCTGAAGCTGGACCAAGCGCAATACAGGCGAAGTTTGAACCTCAAGGATCTGACAATTCTGTGTACCTGGGTTGCAGCGCCACACTTGAAGTCCAAGTGGCATACAGGCCGAGTGTGATCATGGCCGAAATAAGGCCAGCGACCTCTAGGCCCTTGGATTTGGTCGAAGTATCAGGTGTCCTTCTCGGCCTGGGAGACATTCCACTAGAGAATAGGGTCGTTCAGACAGGCTTTGATGGTGCCTCCGTTGGAAACGCCACTACGGATGCTACGGGACATTTCTTGTCTGGATTCCAGGTTCCGAAGACCGCGAGCAACGGCACTCATGCCGTGACTCTGACTTTCGCACCAACGCTGGATGAGTACTCAGGCAGTAATGCGATGTTGACACTGACCGTTGAGCTACACATAACTCGAACGGAGGTCCTACTCGATCGGACGAGGGTCTTCTCCGGAGCCGCGCTGACGATCAACGGGACAGTGACGCTCGCGAACGGCACTGCTTGGAGATACGGGCGCGTGCACGCCTACTTGGACGATTCGCTTCTTACCAGTGCCGTGGTCATAGGGGACGGCTCGTTTCTCTTGGCTGTCCAGATGCCGTCACATACTTGGTTTGGCTGGCATGTTATCCGAATTGAGTACTCTCCAGATGAGGCGTGGGTGGAGGGCTCAGAAGCAGTTGCACAGGTCTACGTGTACAACACTCTCGTCCTCGTCATCGCTGTGGCCGGGGTTGTGGCCGCTTCATCCCTAGGAGCTTACGCGATTGTGAGGACGAGACGGGCCGCGAAGCTTCCGCCACCTGAACTGCCTGGGCCGCCTCCCGTTGTCACGCGGCCGACTCGAGAGGAGTACTCCTCAGAGATCTTGACCGCCACAATTCAAGCCGAGCATAATGACGCCGCCAAGGTGAGGAGATCTTTCCGGCTTGCGCAGTCCATGCTAGAGCAGCTTATCGGGGAAGCTCCGAGAGAGAGTGAAACCCACTGGGAGTATTTCTCACGGATAACTGGCACGTCTCCGGGGTTGGCGGAACCGCTTAGACGTCTCGTGGAACTCTACGAGCTGGCGGAGTACAGCCCCTTCCCGATCGGGACTGATCAGAGCAGGGAAGCGATGGAGATCCTTCTTAGACTTCGAGAGCAGGTTTAGGCTGCGTAGTGGCGAGTGAGACTTCGCACACGTATCATAGCGCTTGCATCGGCACTCTCATTGATTCTGATCATATCGACGGCCTACTATTGGCCGGTGCAGGAGGAATACCATCCACTCAACGAGGAATGGAATGGCTGCAGCGAGATCTTCAACGGGGTGCCGAACAGCACGCTCGTATTCTCCTATGGTGAGGCTTGGCCCAAGCAAACGTTGCTTGCAATTGTCGGGCCAAGTTTGGGCTTCTCACAGAAAGAAGCAGCATACGTTCGGGCCTTCTTGGAGTCGGGCGGCACGGTACTGCTCGCAGATGACATCGGCACCGGAAATAGCCTACTAGAGATTCTCGCAGTACCTGCACGTTTCTCAGGAGAGCTCATAGGTGACTTACTGTACTACAGCAAGCGGCCTGACTTTCCTCTCATTACGGACTTCTCTGCGAGCCCGCTAACCGACAATGTGACCGTGGTAGTGATGAATCGTCCCTCATATCTGCAAGTTGGAAATTCCAGCGTGGTCGCTATGATCGCTTCCTCGTCCTCGTTCTCGTTCGCAGTTGAGAACGGCGCCGGCCAGCCCGGGGCGAATCGGACACTGCAGTCCTACCCAGTCATGGCTACAGTCAGAATTGGGCAAGGGTTGCTAGTTCTGGTCTCAGACCCGAGCGTCTTTGTGAATGAGATGATTGATCTCTACGACAACATGAGATTGTTCCAGAATATTCTTAGGGTGGGCGGCGACTCGATTGAGTTTGATGTCGCCCACATTGCGAGAGCCCCTCTGACAGACCTAAGGACACAGTTCAGAAGCGGGATCGATTCGATTCGCAACTCGTTTCTGTTCTCCACTTGGGGGGTGTATACTCAATACCTGATCGTTGCAGCTGTCCTGCTTGTGCTATTTCTACACGTTCGTAGAAATGCCAGAATCCGAACGCCTGGCAAGAAGAGCCATCTTTTTTACGCGGACTCTGGCTCAGCAGCCCCGAGCTAAGTGGAGACTCCTTGGCATGGATCCTAAGAGGCAGGTCCCAGAGGAAGCTCGGATCATCATTCGCAACATTGTCTCGGAATGCCAGAAGATAGTGATTGGCAAGACGGACCTGATCGAGGATCTTATAGTTGCTCTTCTCTCGGAGGGCCATGTCCTCCTCGAAGGGGTACCAGGGGTGGGGAAGACCACGATCGGCAAGACTTTCTCAGCGGCCTTGGGTTTGACGTTCGGTAGAATTCAAGGCAGCCCTGACATACTACCCGCTGACATCGTGGGCACACACATATTCGACCAAAAGATAGGGTCCTTCAAACTCCGAAGAGGACCAGTCTTCTCGAATATTGTGCTTGTCGACGAGATAAACCGGAACACGTCCAAGACGAACAGCGCTGTCATTGAAGCCATGCAGGAGAGACAGGCTACGATAGAAGGAGAGACCGTAGATCTTCCCTATCCGTTCATGGTCATCGCCACACAGAGTCCGATCGAGTTCCAAGGCGTCTTTCCGCTACCTGAGGTGCTTGTTGACAGATTCCTGATGAGACTGGGGGTTGGCTATCCAGGTGCCTCCGAGGAGATCGAGCTGACGGACCGTGCGTATTCATTGGATGGCAGGAAGGTCAAGCAGGTTGCCTCCGCGGAACAGATCTCCTACCTCGCTGAGTTGGCCAGAAACGTCTACGTTGCCCCCCAAGTGCAATCTTACATTGTTGATCTGATACGTAGAACACGCGAGACGGAGAATGTCTCTTTGGGAGCCAGCCCAAGAGCTTCGATCGCTCTAGCAAAGACTGCGCGATCAAGGGCTCTGATCAACGGACGACTCTACGTGGTGCCTGATGACGTGAAGTATCTTTCACCTCGGGTGCTGGAACATAGGCTTGTGCCGTCAGCCCTAGCCAGAAGCCAGCAACTCCTTGTTGAATCAATGGTCGAGAACCTTCTACGAGAAACGCCGATTCCTCAGAAGCCAACATAAGCCGAGAGCTGAGAACCATTTGGAACTGGCTTCAACCGGGCGCCTAGTAGCATTCGCAGGAGTAGGCCTGGGAATCGTTGGCTTTCTTTTCTCCAACGGCCTGATCGTAATCTTCGCAGGGCTTCTCTGCGTCTATCTTCTGGCAGAAGGGATCGCGTTCCGGCGTGCCGTCAACATCGTTGAAGGCTCAATCAGAGTGGAGACGAGTCCAAGGAACGTTGAAACTACAGTTGGACTCCAGAGCGTGGTAGAGACAACGCTACAGAATCCGAGCGGCATGGGGCTTCGAGTTATGGGGTTCCGCCGCAACCTTCCTTCTGCGATCCGTCAAGAAGTCCGAGAGACGGAACTGCTGCTACGGCCTCATGACGTGCGTCCGATCAGCACAGTTCTAGAGGTCACATCCCCTGGAAGATACCGGGCGAACGATTCAACTCTTCGGGCTGAGGACTTTGCACGACTGTTCAGGCAGTCCTTGACGCTTACAGATAGGGTGACTGTGGTAGCCCGGCCGATAGTTAGGGATGCGAATCCTCTACCCGGTTTGAACGGCCTACCCGATCTCGCTGCTGATCCCGTTCGACGAGGAACCGGAACAGACCTTGCAGGGATACATCCCGCCAGCTCTCTGGAGGATCTGGGCAGGATCGACTGGAAAGCCACAGCGCGGGTCGGAAAGCTGATGGTTCGAGATTTCTACCTCGAAAGAGATCCGTCAATCATGCTCTTGGTCGACGCCTCGGTCCTAACCATTGCCGAAAGAGCAAGAGGTCCGGACTCCAAGACGTTGCTCGGTGAACTCGCGACCCTCTTGGCCAACGCGAAGCTTGCGCGTAGCTCCATCGGGCTAATATTGTATGACGAGCGAGCGGTGATCGCGAAGATCGAGGCGAGGCTGGGCCTAGAGAACAGGGAACGAATACTGCAGGCGCTGCTGGAGAGAGCCGAGCATGCCCCGGCCGCCGTGTTCGTCACATGGCAAAGGAGCAAGTCTTACTCTAGCTTGGCCACGGAAACCCAGACCATTACGAGACGGTTAGAGTCTGTGAGAACTGCACCAATCCCAGAAGTGTTTGCTTGGTTTGCCCGTGCTGTTCTTCCCTTCTACAGGAACGCCATGTCGAAATACGCCCTCAGACTGAGAAAGGATGGTGCGTTCAGAGCATTCGAGATAACTCGCGAACTGGACGAGCCCATGCTGGTCATTGCTATCTCTAGCGATAGGACTGGCCTGGATGGACTCTACGAGGGAGCCCGACAGGCGACCATGTCAAATCATCGGGTGATCATCGCATTTCCTGTTCATC
The DNA here is from genome assembly GCA_964559555.1 of uncultured Candidatus Bathyarchaeia archaeon. Taxonomy (GTDB): domain Archaea; phylum Thermoproteota; class Bathyarchaeia; order 40CM-2-53-6; family 40CM-2-53-6; genus CAVPLU01. Next base: position 5,675 of record CAZLHM010000043.1, on the reverse strand, counting down.
CCGGCAACCAACGCCTATCTGAATGGTTGTCAAATCCAGAAGAAATGGGAATTCGAACCGTCCTATGTCCACCGGAAGGGCTGTGGAGCGCGATCAATGCAGAATTGCTGGATATGAGCCGTGCTCGATTCAGGGAGTTCTCAGTCGAGACGCCGCAGAAGGACTAGCATTCCCAAGGCTCCCGGGCCATCTCCATTGAAGGAATCGAGCACTTGGCTGCCAGCCTCTTTGCATTAGAAGGTAGACGGCTTGACAGCTTTCAATCGTCCAGTATGGGACGGACTGCAGCAGTTAGGTCATCTTGATCACCAGAGGGAAACCAAGAGACCATCGTCTTCGTTACGCACAACTGAAGGAACGCCTCCGAGAGTTGCGACAACCGATGCTACGTACAGCATTCTTTCCAGAATCGAAAGAGGAACGATTCCACGAGATTGGGCAGAACAGGCGCATCACATACCACAAATACGGCTCAGAGTTCTCCGGCCTAACATTCCCAGTGAAGAGTACTTGAACCTCATTTCGCATAGGCTGAGTCTGCAGCTATTTCTGAGATCTCCAGTCAGGTCCTGCAAATACGATGACGCATTTTCCTATGCGATGTTGCACACGTGACACTGCTTCGATCAGAACATCACACCCTTTGCTCAGACTATCAATAGGCCTCACGTACAGAATGAGATGCCCTTCCAAACTAGGCTTCCCTCTGAAGTAGTCTGGCCGCGGGAGATCTGGGAATGCTTTGGTGTCAATTCAATTCAATTTTGGATCACCCGGATTCTAGATCCGTCGAGACCCAGCTCTAATACGAATGCTCGTTCGGTCTCCGCCAAACCCACAATCCTGTCGAAATCGGACAGAATGTTGGTTGGAAGGTTTCCATACAACATTGTGGGATCGAGACGCGTGGTGCATATTATCTTGGATTTCCGCTATCGCTTGGTCTGTAGTGATGCAGAAATCGTGACAAGATTGAGTCCATGCGAGTGCACGATGCTGCGGAAATCCTTGTCAACTAGACACGCCAAGAACATGGTGGGAGTCGGAGGGTGCTCATGAGTCTTGCGAAAAGAATTGGCGTGGCAGAGTGCGCATGAAATCATCAGCCGATGTCGGAACTTTGAGGCCCTGCAGACCGTGTTTGCCCTGCCAGACAGGGCTCTCGAAACTGACACAGCCGCCGATCTAGCCTTCGGAGAAAGCACTGACACCAACGTTCCGGAGATGTCCGCAAGGGCTATCTGTGCAAACGCATAGTCAGAGGGTCTGTGCTTTGACAAGAACCAAGATGAGATACAGATGTGGAAAGATCGCCCAGTGTTGGTGACAGGCGGTGCATCATTCATTGGAAGTCACCTTGTGGACATGCTCTTGAAGAGAGGCGCCCGTGTGATAGTCGCCGACAACTTCTCAAGCGGAAGGCTCGAGAACTTGGAATACCCGTTCCGGCGACGACGCAAGGGAGAATGGACGAGCGGAAACCTATCAGTGCATTGTGTCGACCTCAAGGATCGAACAGCTACGCGGAGGATGATGCGAGACATCGATGTGGTGTTCCATTTGGCTGCGCAGCACGGGGGCCGCGGTTACATCGATACCCATCCTGTGGAATGCTGTACCAACATGGCGCTCGATCAGATTGTTTTCGAGGAAGCTTGGAGAGGGGGTGTCGAGAGAGTCTGTTTTGCGAGTTCTGCGTGTGTCTACCCACACCATCTTCAGGAAGAGGCCGGCTCCCAATACCTCCTCAAGGAGGAGGATGCCGACCCATTCGCTAGAGGCAAGGCCTTTGCGGACCTAGAGTACGGTTGGGCGAAACTGATGGCGGAGATGGCATTGAGGGCTTATCGCAGGGAATACGGGATGAAGGGATGCTCAGTGCGAATCTTCACAGCCTATGGTGAGAGAGAGAATGAAACACACGCCATAATTGCGTTGATGGCGAAGGCATTTCTGCATATGGATCCGTTCGAGATCTGGGGGACTGGTGATCAGGATCGGAATTTCACATACGTGGGGGACATTGTCGACGCAATGATGCTCGCCGCTGAGAGGATTGAGGACGGATCTGCTGTGAACGCTGGAAGATCAGATAGGATTACTCTCAAGCAGGCCGCCGAAATGGTGTTCAAGCTCGTTGACTGGCATCCTAAGCAGATAGTCTGCGATGTGTCCAAGCCTGTTGGAGTAGCATCGAGGTCCGCAGACCTCACGAAGGCAAGGTCGTTTCTATCATGGGAACCTAAGGTGTCATATGAGGACGGCTTCAAGAGGACAATTGATTGGTACCGTTCGCATAGGGATCTTGAGGCTTTGAGACGGGATCTGCCTAGCCTTCTCATGGGACCATGAATAGGATGCCGACGTGTTTGACGAGTGCAAAGTATTCGACTGCTTGACAGCATATTGGTTTCGTTACTGCTAACTACCTGCCGCTGATAGACGGGCAGGCTATGCCAAGGCATCTTGTGAGACCGAGACGTGAAGGGTTATTCAAGGCCTTCGAGATGATACGGTCGACCGTGGTGTCAGACAAGGAAGCAGGCCTGATGACTTGATCACAAAAGCCATTATGAGGATACCCTTGAATAGGTAGCCAAGCTCAAGTCCAGAGGTTCTAGGCTGGAACAAGATGCTTCTTAGCGTCACTTGCGTAATACGCAACATCAAGCCAGGCGACTCCGGTAGATGCAGATCTTCCCATATTTCTGGCAAGCTGAATTCTCCTCGTGCCAGAGAGAGCGCTCCGGGCGATACTTGGCAGCCATTGGACTTGGGACGAGAAGCGCGTGCGAAGTACGAGGTCATCATACTGGCAGCGGGAGCTTCTTTGAGAGCGCAGCCGTTAACGAAAGGCTTTCCGAAGTGCCTCCTCACAGTTCACGGAAAGACGATCTTGAGGCACCAAATAGACTCTTTCAAGATGTACGGGGTAGAGATGTTTACTGTAGTGGCCGGATACAAGCATGATGCAATCATGCCATTCCTCCGGAATGAGAATGTCAGATTGATCCTCAACCCGGCGTACGAAAGATCGGGAAGCCTATATTCCCTATGGCTCACGAAGAAGACATATGAACGCGGAATCATCATCATCAACTCGGACGTGTACATACCTTCGGAATTGGCTGGGAACATGGTCTGCTCGGAGTCCGAGAATGCTGCATTGATAGACACTTCTGCAGAATGGGACGCAGAATCAACAAAGGTGAAGATACGCGACGGGAAAATAGTTCTGTGGAACAGAGATCTGCCGAGGACACAGTGGTCTGGAGAGAATATTGGAGTCGTTAGGATAATCAAAAAGGACGTTGAAGAATTCTACCGTGTTGTGGACGCCCTCATAGACCGAGGAAACAAAGACAAATGGTGGCCTGCGGCTCTGACTCAGTTTGCCACGCGTAGAACAGTCGTCCCGATAGAAACGGGCGGCACGTTCTGCGTCGAAATAGACACCCTGCGAGACTATCACAAAGCCCTAAAGAGAGGAAATGGCCCGGCTCCCAAATGAATCGCGAAGAATTTGAGCTGCTCAGACAGAAAGCACAGAAAGATTTCGACACAACCGCTGCGCGCCTATTGATGAGACCTCTTTCTATAAGGATTACAAGAATTCTGATACAAACGCCGATTACTGCGAACCAGGTCACCCTGTTCTCGTTCCTTCTTAAGTTCATGGCAGCGTTTCTGTTCCTTTCGACCGAGTACGTGCTAACGTTGACCGCTGGAATCTTCGTTTACGTTTCTCACGTGCTCGACTGTGTTGACGGCGAGATTGCGAGAGCTAAGAATCTCGAGTCAAGTTCTGGAGCTCTTCTTGACTACTTCCTTGATAGACTCTCCGACATCGCTATCTACTCTGGGGTAGCGTTTGGACTGTTCCTTTCTCGAAATGATCCAGCGGTCCTTGCCCTAGGCATTTTCGTCGTGGGATCCAACCTTTTTATGACGGATGTCGCGCAAAAGATAGACAAACTAAAGGGAGAAAAGCACATTAGACGAAAGTCTCGCATCTACGAGTACTTCTATTATGGAGGTTCTGCGAACACAATAGTGCTTCTTGTCGCAAGCATCGTCGGGCGCCTTTTTGAGGGAATGGCAATCATCGGCATTCTGAGCTTTTCTTATACAATAGCCAGATTTGCAGAAGCCTACATCGCACTGAGGACATAATGATATGGATCATACCTGATTGGCGAGAGAAGCGTGTACGAATGCCAAAAGAAGCGTGTACGAATGCCACACAACCATGAGCGCATATCTGCCGAACCTGTCCTGCCAGTCATGCCTCCGCCCGAAGTGAAAAGCCCATCGCTTCAAACTTTTGCGAAGCCAGTTCATCGGCTCACTTGCCCTACTCGTTCAGGGAAGATTCCGCAAGAGACCGGCAATAGCCTCCACATTTCGCGCTGATCTAAAGGCTTCGGCCTCCTCGCGAGCGCCTCGGATGATTCGTTCTCTAAACTCGGGAACAACCACTCTCATAATAGCGCTTCGCCAGCCCTCCGCGGTATTCTCCGATACCACAACACACGTTTCGCCGTCCCGAAAGATTCCATCATCAGGCGGGTTCGAGATTATTACGGGTGTCCCCAGCGCCATTGCTTCAACAGCCTTTCTCGAGATTCCTGGTGTACCCACTGATAACGGAATCACTACTGCTGTAGCATCGCGAAGAATCGTGATCAGTCTCTCCCTCTGAACGTAGTCCCTTACAGTGACGAAGGATCTCTCCGAAACTAGACCTCTAAGCCTCTGTCTGCCTTTTTCCCGAGTATAAATCGCCATAGACACACCTTGACCAGCCCTTGCCATAGCATCCAGCGCCTCGACTAAATGTGAGAAATCATAAAGCCCGTATACGGATCCGCCATATACCAGGTGTACATCGCTCTTGGGTCGGACCTCCAGAGAGCAACTGAAAAATTCCTCAGCAACTGGAAAAGGCAGAATGATGACCTTCCTTTGATAGTTCCTTCCAAAGACTGCCAGAAGCTCCTTGTCAAGATCCCGTGTGGCTACCCCCACGTAGTTGGCCTTTTGTAATACGAAGTAGTCAATCAACATCATCGCGTAACTGGCACCTCGCCCGCGCATCAGATACCCTCCCAGGAGCTTCGTCTCCCTGTATCCAAACGGGACAGAAAGAGCATTATAGAGAAACCTAACGTGGGCTATCTTCGACGCCAAAAGCACAGGTATACTCGCCGCTGAGTCTCTACTGATGATCAGGTCAACCCCTTTACTAAGATGCAATAGAACTATGCTGAAACCCACTATCGTTCCGGCTGCGACTCTGGACAGAATGCGGGCGCCGTAGACGTTCACATAAGGAAGCACCGTGATCCTCGCGTTGACGCCTTTGAACCAGATATTAGTGTACGCTCGGACCATCATGAGATTACTTAGACTGATTAAAACGAATGCGTACACCACGAATTCCTTGCTCAGCACCCTTATCCGTTCAACTTCATTAGCCACGTAACCCCCGATCGACTCATCAACCTTCATCGGTGCCCAGATCACCAATGTGCCTTTGAGTCTTCTTGTCAACGCGGGCCGGTTCCTTGCAAAAGCCTATGATTCCAGAGGTACCCGCCAGTCGCGAACTGCCAGCGGCAGGTCCAGATGGAAGCGTCTCTCTGATGCATGCAAGATAAGGGTTATGCACCCAG
>CAZLHM010000042.1:0-12156 GCA_964559555.1 uncultured Candidatus Bathyarchaeia archaeon | reverse complement strand
ATCCTCAACCAGATCGAGATGGTCATCAGACCCTACGACCCATGCTTCAGCTGCGGAACACACACTCTACAGGGCAGAGTTGCCGTCAAACTCGACATCTTCAACTCAGAGGGACAACCAATAGACACAATGACCAACTACTAGATCCGTCCTCATGCCTGAATGAGATAAGACCTACGAGAGCTGAGGCAAACCGGGATCTACGCCACCGTGCTTGGCAGGTGACTGAGACCCTATTTGATCGACTAGATCTGCGTGACTCGCCAAGAGTTTTTGGCACTTGACCTGAAGTCAGCATATGTCACCACAGGGCTTGCGAGCAAGAACTCACTTAGAAGGCACAGGAGCATGTATGTCGTAGAGTCTGATCCAGATGAGACCGAAGCTCGCGTACGTCTACAGTAATGAATTCTTGAAGTATAATTTTGGTCCGAGCCACCCTCTCAGGCCAATCCGGCTGAAGCTGACGTACGAGCTGTCACGCGCGAAAGGACTGTTCAAGAACGACAACATCATGATCATTCCACCGCGCTCGGCAACTGATGAAGAGATAAGACTGTTTCATTCAACAGAGTACATCGAGCTCGTCAGGAAACTCAGCAAGTCAGGACACGGCCTTCTTGACTATGGAGACACGCCAGCGTTCAAAGGGGTCTATGAAGCTTCGGCAATCAGTGCCGGGGCCTCACTCGACGCCGTCGACTCTGTCATGGATGGGAGAGCAGATCACGGAATGAACATCTCAGGAGGCCTTCATCACGCACATGAGGACAGAGCATCCGGGTTCTGTGTCTTCAACGATCCTGCAATGTCCGTGGCGTATCTGAAGAGCAAGTACCATCTCAAGAGGGTAATGTATCTTGACATTGATGCGCATCACGGAGACGGAGTGATGTTCGGGTTCTACGCAGATCCAGGAGTTCTTGATGTGGATTTTCACGAAGACGGGCGATACCTCTTCCCTGGCACCGGATTCACATTCGAGACTGGAGAGAATCAAGGAGAAGGGTTCAAAATCAACGTCTCTGTCCCTCCGGGGGCCGGGGATAACTCGTACCTAATGGTCTTCAATGAGATCGTTCCCCGACTTGTGCGCGGCTACAGGCCTGAGTTCATCTTGGTGCAATGTGGAGCTGATTCCCATGTGGACGATCTGCTTGCTCACCTCGAGCTGACTACGAGAGCGTACGAGGAGATCATCAAGACAATGCATGAACTTGCTCACGAGGTTGCGTCCGGCAGAATCGTTGCCTTCGGCGGAGGAGGATACAATCCGATGAACGTGGCGCGGTGCTGGACGGTAATTGCGGCATCTCTTGGTGAGATTGATCTTACTGACGATGTACCCGCAGAGTGGAAGAGCTTGCTTCGACAGAGCACCGGTCTAACACCTCCTGATCGCTTACGAAGCAGTGCGCTGAAGCATCATGACAGCGATAGTGTAACCGATCAGATGCGAAAGAACGTTGAGGACCTAAGGAAGAGAATTCCCCTCTTGAGGGAATCCTGACATGCGATTCTTCTAGGACGTAATGACAAGTCGGAGGAGAACACGCGCAAGGCCGGTGGTGTTCTCCTAGAGGATGCCTCTAGACAATACCAAACAACCGTTTCACGTTCCCCGAGCTTATGTCGGACAGTTCGTTCAGAGAAATCTTCCTTAGGTCAGCCACCTTCTGAGCTGTCTCAACAAGATAGGCTGGCTCGTTCCGCTGACCCCGCTTCGACTGCGGGGAAAGCCAAGGACAGTCGGTCTCAAGGAGAATGTGCTCTTCGGGCAGTTGTTTGACGAGATCATGAAGTCTCCTAGCATTTGGAAACGTAACTGGTCCGGCAATGGAGATGAAGTAGCCCAACTCGATGGCCTCCAGCGCCATTTCGATGCTGCCTGAGAAGCAGTGCAGAACCCCGCCGACATCCCTTCCGGCCTTACGCAATGCGTTGATGACGTCTCCATGTGCTTCACGATCGTGAACCACTATGGGAAGATCCAGCTCTCTCGCGAGCTGAATCTGCTGCTCAAACGCTTCTTTCTGGCTTGTTCTGGGAGACAGATCTCTGTAGTAGTCAAGTCCGATCTCACCGATCGCTACCACCTTCCCGTCTCGAGCAAGCTCTCGAAGGGAGCCGAGCATTCCCGCCGACAAGATCTTCGCATTGTGCGGATGAATTCCCACAACCGCGTAGACGTGTTCGTGATCGTGCGCGATCTGGACTGCTTCACGGCTAGCCTTCAAGTCATATCCGATACCCACGATCGCTCGGAGGCCGGCGGCAAATGCTCTCTTGATTACCTGTTCTATGTCTCTCTGAAAGTCCGGCCATTGTAGATGCGCATGAGTGTCGATCATTACTCACATCCTCGGAACGATCCGCGCATTGGGTTGGCTGGCTCGGACTCACTTGCCGGATTTGGGCCGCGTGACCGGGAGACTTCTGCACTCCTCAAGTCGTCCAACTGCACGTCGCAGGTGCGGTACGGCTATTGAACCTCCGACAACCAAGGCTACGTTGAAGGCTTCAAAGAACTCGGGATCTGTCACTCCTTCTTCTACGCAGCGAAGTATGTGATACGTGGTGCAGTCATCGCATCTGAGTACGATTGACGCCACCAAGCCGAGTAGCTCCTTCGTCTTGCTCGGCAAAGCTCCACCCGTGTAGGCCTGAGTGTCGAGGTTGAAGAAGCGTCTGATCTGCAAGTTCCCCGAGCCTAGGATCTTCTCGTTCATCTTCTCACGATAGCGTCTGAACTCTTCGAGCGTTTGATCCATGGTTGGTCCACAACCCGTACAACTGCGAGCTTTGGGACAAATGGTTTTGGAAGAGTCCGAGCCGCAATCACTTCAGAGATGCCTGTAAGGAGCCGAGTTGCCTGTTACCTAGCGGAAGCAGACTAGTCCTCGTCGGGTTTGGGCTTGTTTCCAAGAATACCTTCGATTCGCTCCATCACACTCGGCGTCAGTTTCGGCGCAACTTCGATCGCCTTCATGTTCTCGATAACTTGCTCTGGTCGACTTGCACCTGTGATGACGGTGCTGACGTTTGGATTCTTCAAACACCATGCCAGAGCCATTTGTGCCATGGTGCAACCTAGTTCAGCGGCGACTGGCTCCAGCTGCTTCGCTTTTTCGATGCGTTCTGGCGTAATGACGGACTCCAGTAGCCACTCGTAGCCTTTGAGCGTCGCTCGTGTTCCTTCGGGAACGCCCTTGCTGTACTTGCCGCTCAGAAGTCCGGAGGCTAGCGGACTCCAGATTGTGGTGCCGAGGCCTATCTCGCGGTAGAGCGGGACGTATTCCTTCTCGACCCGGTCGCGGTGGAACATGTTGTATTGCGGTTGTTCCATCTGGGGTGGAGCCAAGTGGTGCTCACGTGCTATGGCGTACGCGCGCATGATGCCGGCTGCGCTCCACTCGGATGTGCCCCAGTAGAGGATCTTTCCCTGATGGATGAGATCGTCCATTGCCCGGACTGTTTCCTCGATCGGCGTGTTCGGGTCAGGGCGGTGGCAGAAATACAGGTCGAGGTAGTCGAGCTGCAGGCGCCTAAGCGAATTCCGGCAAGCCTCCAAGATGTGCTTGCGTGAGAGACCTTCATCGTTGGGACCCTTGCCACCCCAGAACACCTTGCTTGAGAGGACGAGGCTCTCACGCCGCCACCCCATCTTCTTGATCACATTACCCATCAGGACCTCAGCGTTTCCGCGGGCATAGACTTCCGCATTGTCGAAGAAGTTGACGCCAGCATCGTAGGCGATGCTCATACACTCCAGCGTGACATCCTCGCCCACCTGTCCGCCATACGTGACCCAAGCACCCAGCGAAAGCTCACTTACTTTCAGACCGGAGCTACCCAGACGACGGTAGTTCATCCCTGAATCATCTGCTATCGAGACAAGGTGGGTTGGCTATAAACGGCAAGGGCAAACGGCGAAGGTCGCTCTTCACGCAACGACTGTTTGCGCGGTGCAAGACGCTAGCATGTCGCAGCGACGCGGGAGGGCAAGTGTTCTTTTCATGGAATTGCAAGTAGACCAAGTGAGCTCGGGAGCAGACTCCCGCAATTGCGTGTGAATGTCGCAAGAGAAAGGAGAAATAGGTTGACACAAGACATCGTCTGGGACGATCTATGGCCGCATCGGAGTTCTTGAAGAATCTGAGCCAGACTCGAGAGATCGAGATCACCGTCACCGGAAGGAAGACCGGGCGGGCTATTTCGACCCCAGTCTGGTTTGTGCATCAAGGCGGAAAGCTCTACTTGGTTCCCGTCAAAGGCACGGACTCCAGCTGGTACCGAAACGTGCTGGCAAAGCCGATGATGGAGCTCTCCGCCGGAGGGAGCAAGATCACGGTCAAGGCAACCCCTGTACCCGACCCAAAGAAGGTCGCGGAAGTTGTGGAGAAGCTTAGATCCAAGTATGGCGCTGGGGAAGTGACCAAGTACTATTCGAAACTCGACGCCACGCTAGAGATCGCACTATAATCAACCGGACGGGTCGCGTCGGGTCATGATTGCGGCGGTCGTTTACTCATGACGAATGAATGGTTATCCTGCATCTGTGTCCTAGACGCGTTAGCGGCCAAGCGTAACTAGACTACCCTGCTGTCGAGTGACCAAACCTTAATGCCGTGAACAGTATCTTCCATATGTTGGGTTGTGTTGCTGGGTTTCGGGGCTTGACCGGATCTCCATTTCTATGCGATCAGTGTTTGATGAATGAGCCCGATCTCCGCAATGGTTTGACACCTGTTATTCTGATTCGCCCACGCCTGGAGGGGGTGAAGTGATCATGAGTGAGCGTGCCAGAATCCTCATCATCGATGATGACGAGAACGTGAGAAAAGCTCTGGGTATGGTGTTAGAATCGAAGGGATACGAAGTCGATACTGCTCGAGAAGGCAAAGAAGCGATCAAGAAATCCAAGGAGAGGTTCTACAATCTCGCTCTCGTCGACATACGTCTTCCAGACATGGACGGTGTGGACCTGTTGACTGCTATGAAAGACACGACTCCGAAGATGGTTAAGATCATCGTGACCGGCTACCCGTCGCTCGAGAACGCCGTTGAAGCCGTGAACAAGGGTGCTGATGGCTACATTGTCAAACCGATCCTAAACATGGATACCTTCCTTAGCATCATCAGAGAGCATCTGAAGAAGCAGGAAGAGGCCCGAAGGTACAGTGAACAGAAGGTCACCGAGTATATTGAGGCACGCGCTAGAGAACAAGAAGCGGCCAAAACGAAGACTTAGGACATGACTTGCAGATTACGCCAAGATTCTCTCAGCCTAGCCTCCGAATGACCGGCAAGTCCCTCTCACTCCTGACCGGGATTCTCGACGGCAGGATAGGTACTATGCGAAAATATATGTGGTCAAGCGGCCTAGTCCGCGAGACCTGAGGAGGCTGGGAGCGTCATGGCCGACAAGAAAGCTGACCTAGCGGGTCCAGGGATTGGCACATACGAAGAAGTGGAGAAGATCCTTCCTGGAGATTATGGGTCGTTGTTGGACCACAAGGAAACGCAGAGAGCCATCTTCTCTCTGAAGAATTACATCGAGGAGAACCTCTGCGGAGAACTCAATCTGATGATGGTTCAGGTTCCTCTGATTGTCGATGTCGAGAGCGGCGTGAACGATCTACTTGACCGTGACGGCTCAAGAACACCCATCCAGTTCCACATCTCCAACGACTACGACAAGCATCCCATTGATGCTCAAGTCGTTCAGGCAGCCACAAAGTGGAAGCGAGTCGCGCTGAAGGAGTATGGAATGAATGCCGGTGAAGGAATCTGCACCGACATGCGAGCCGTGCGCAAGGACTACTTCCTCGACCATGACCATAGCGCCTATGTGGATCAATGGGACTGGGAGAAAGTAATCACCGCGGATCAGCGCAACTTAGCCTACCTGAAGGAGACCGTTAGTAAGATCTGGAAGGTACTGAAGGGTGCAGAGACTCACGTTCAGGAACTCTTCCCTCAGCTGAAGACGGACAAGTATCCGAACCTACCGGACGAACTGACCTTTGTCCATGCAGAGGACATACTCGACATGTATCCGGATATGCCGCGCAAACAACGTGAGACGGCAATCCTGCAGAAGCATCCGGCAATTTTCATCATCGGGATTGGCTGGACGCTGAATGACGGATATCCCCATGAATTGCGCGCTGCCGACTACGACGATTGGGTCATCGAGACCAGATCCGAAGGTGGTAAGCCCATGCATGGCCTCAATGGTGACATACTGGTCTGGAACCCCGTGACAAAACGTCGGCATGAGCTGACATCTATGGGGATCCGTGTCAATGCCGAGACTCTGAGGAAGCAGCTGGCGATGACTGGTCAGCTTGATTTCCTCAAGTTGCCCTACCACCAAGGCATCATCAACAATGAACTTCCACTGAGCATTGGAGGTGGCATTGGACAATCCCGCTCATACATGCTCCTACTTAGAAAGGCTCACCTAGGCGAAGTCAGCGTGACAGTCTGGCCGAAGATCCTGAAAGAGATCTGCGTGAAGAAGAACATCCATGTCCTAGAATAGACCGAAGTCACTACAGCGTGACCCATTGCGAAGGAACTTGGTTGGACCTCTACAGTGCGTTGGGGCGATACGCTACAACGCGAAACGTGTGCATTGCCTTCCTAGCGTTTGTGCTCTTCACAGCGGTTCTGCTTACAGTGAGCCCGTACGCTGACTTGCAGCGAGGCGGATATGGTTCCGACATACTCGAGACACGTCTCTGGTACACGCCGCAAGAGGTATACGACGCATTCGCGGATCTGGGGGACGCCGGCAGGGCAACTTACCGGAGTGCACTCTTGTTCGATCTTCTCTATCCATTCGCGTACGTTCCGTTTCTGACTTTGTCGATTGCGTGGACATTCAACCGCATCACTGCATCACGCCGCTGGGCTGATCGGTCCGTCACGCTTCCCGTGCTGGCCGGCATCGGAGACTGGTTGGAGAACGCGGGCTTGCTAGCTATGCTCGCAGGATTTCCGGCAATACCGAGAGCCTTCTGGATGGTTGTGGGAGTTGCCACGACGGCGAAGCTCGTCCTTGTCTACGTTTCGTGTTTCTTGGTAGCCATCGGTCTGATTAGGGTGACACTGAGGCGCCTTTCCCGTGACCCAATTGAGATCAGGTGAACTCAACGGATAGATTCTTCGAAACAGTGTTGGTTCGGCCTCCTGCCGACAGTTACGTCAACTGCGTCTCGACGAATCCAGCAAAGGCAGAGATCGATATTGCACTCGCGAAACAGCAGCACAGGAATTACATCTCGATACTGAGAGAATCGCAGCTTCGTGTTGTCGAGTTGCGTCCACTCGAGGACTTCCCGGATTCAGTCTTCATGCAGGATCCCGCGATACTTGGGTCATGTCGATCCGTAATCTGCAACTTCGGTGAATGCAGACGAAGAGGCGAAGAGCGTGCTCTGTTGGACGATCTAGGTAGACTAGGAATTGAAGTTGGAGAGAAATGCCATGTGGCTGATCCTGGTACATTGGAAGGAGGAGACGTTTTGATCACCGACCACGGCATCTTCGTCGGGGAATCTCGCAGAACGAACCGGTCCGGAATTGACCAACTCTCATCACACCTGGCGCATTTTCGTGTGAAGGCAGTGCGAACGGAGATGCTTCACCTCCTATGTGGGTGCTCGTATCTTAGTGAGAAGACTATGATCATTGCGCCTGACTTGGTCAGCCCTGAACTCTTTCCGGGTTTTCGGTTTCTCACCGTACCGCGCGAAGAAGCGTATGCAGCAGACGCGCTCTACGTCGGTGATCGGAGGGTTATTGTCCCTTCTGGATTTTCGAAGGCTACTAGCAGATTGCGAGAACGAGGGTACATACCAATCGAGGCGGAAATCTCGGAGTTCTACAAGGGGGACGGTGGAGTGACCTGCCTTTGCTCGCCCATCTTCAACCTGTTCTAAGTCAAGCACCCGGCAGTGAGAGGCTGTGTGAGGCATAGGGACGCCGCCTCTTGCACTCTAGAGACTTTTTGAGTTGAAATACTGATCAATACCCAACCCTTGGAGGAGAAATTTGAGGTATGAATCCCGAGAAGATTCCGTACTTCCCCAATCTCGCAAGCGCTCCTAGGTTGGTGCAACAGCCTGGCCTCGAGACGACCATTCTGACGGGCCTTCGCCGAGAGAGAATGATGATGGTACTGAACTCGACAATGCCTGGCCACAGGGTGCCGGAGCATTCCCATCCAAACGAGCAGATAGGAATGGTCTACGGCGGCAAGGCAAGGCTACGCATCGGTGACGAGGAACGAATCGTGCAAAAGGGCGATTTCTATTGCATTCCAGCGAATGTTCCACACACTGACACCTGCATCGGCAACGAACCTTTCATCATGCTTGATGTCTTCTACCCCGTTCGAGAGGATTTTCTCGAGAAGATCAAGACAGCATCCGGTCTAGACAAGTGAAGAAGCTGCTCTCAAAGATAAGGGGTCAGCTGTTGCAGTAAATCACTGCCGGTTGGCTGGCCAAGCGCGACATCACCCAAGAGAACGAATATGATCCCAAGTAGCAGACTGGCGGAGACCGCGTGCTTGTGCCCATATTCATACATGCGAATCTCGGCAAGCTCCAGACATCAGATCAGTCAACACATTCAGCTAATGTGATCGATCCTACTCCATGCTGTCGATATTTCTCGGGGAGGATAAATAGAAAATGGATAAAATAATTAACAAATCATAAATTCCAGCCAAAGACTAACGGCGCAATCAAGGGCGACTATCTTGGCGGGTGAAGGATTACTAATCCTGCACGCGATGTTCGGAGAACTGGCTTTCATAACATTCGGCTGGGCTTTTGTTGAGCTAATAGAGCCAACCAAGACCCGAATCATCAGGGCGAAATGGGCAGCTCTTGCTGGCTTTGCTGGGACAGTCTTGTCATGGATCGTCGGCGGTTACTACTACGTTACTCTGTACCCAAAGGCTAGAACGCTAATCAAGGGCGGTCCTTGGCCATGGGGACATCTCATCGTGATGGAAGCGAAGGAACACCTCTTCCTCATCGGCCCATTCTTGGCGGCGCTACTGCTCTTTATCGTGTGGTGGAAGGGCGAAGAACTCATGGTTGACAGAGACTCGAGAAATGCGTCACTCGCGCTGTCAATGATTCTTGCAGTCGGAGCTGTCGTGATGTTGTTCACAGGCGCAATCATTGGGATAAGCGAGAGGGTTGCATTAGGGTGAGGGGTATGGCTTCAGTCAAACCGAAGAGATCGCTTGAAGCCCCGTTGGGGGTTGCAACACTGGTCACAACCGTTGCCATAACAATTATGACTCTTGGAAGCGAACTCTATCCTCCCCTCAAGGCTTGGCTCGCGACGACATTTGGCCACCATTGGGTCGGCAAGGGAGTCATCTCAATAGTGCTTTTCCTTGTCGTAGCCGTCGTCTCCTATCCGGCGCTCACACGAAGTGAGCGGTCGATGGCTGCATGGTCGTACAGACTTGTGGCTGTAGTGGTTCTAGCTACGGTGACTATTGTAGCGTTCTTCACGTACGAGTTCTTCTTCGGCTGAGGGTAGTTATGGACCAAGAGCTTGTGCTGCCGAAGTACACTTGAGGCCAATCTTCGGTTCTAAACCCCCAACCAAGCTGTTTCACTTTAGCCCACGGAGTGCTCTCCGGAGAACGTACTTCGATCCACGCCGAATCGGTAAGACAAGCTGGAATCAAGCACTGGTTATGCTCAGAATCAGTTTAATGGTCATCGTAGACCCATGGAAGTTCTCAGCAGGAGAACTGACAGGCATGATCCCAGCTGGTTTGGCCGACCTGCCTTTTTCCTATCCGTATGTCGTCCACTCAGTACGTTTTGGCATAGCGAGAATTTGCTCGATCTTCATTCTCTTCTCCGGGTCTGCGCCTACGGCATCATCCAGCCTTGAGGCTTTCATGACTATAGCTGAATCTGCCCCCCAGCCAGTTCCAGCGATGGACACGACCCTCTCTCCAACTGGAACTGCACCAGCTTCAACGGCCATAAAGACAATCTCCACTGCTGTCCTGAGACCGTGGCCGCCTACACAGATCAGAGTCATCCAGAATAGGTCGGCGCTGTCGCCGGGCAGCTTGATGGTCCTTCTTTCCCACCAATTTCTGAAGGTCAATTCGCGGCCTAGTGGTTCCGGCACCGTGTCTACTAGGACTATTCTCTGCATGAGGAGCTGATCCTTCATTAACGCTGGCTTCTGATACTTGCGCCGAGTTTCGTCGTTATAGGTAACACAGACTACTGTCGCGAGGGGGAAAGACTTCCGGAGTTCGAGGGCGAGTTGTCCACTTTCCGAGGCCACAAGGATTTTGGGGATATCGCCCAAACGAACCCGTTGCCCAACAACTTCGATGACCTTGGAAGTGTTGTCGGGTCCGGGACTGTTGAAGAAATAGGCGCTCGCAAGCTCAGGCCCTTCTTCATTCAACCTATTTGAGTTTGCCATGGATCCCTCACGACTCCAGGAACCTCAACAATATCGACTGCGAGCGTGAGAGGTTTAAGCCTTGAAAGGAAAAGAGAAACCGAGCTGGAGCGCAACGACAAGAAACAGGACCCTCTGACAAACAACGAGGTCAGAAACAGGGGAACGAAGCGGCTGAAAATGTGGGCCAGGCTAGGTTTAGACTCTCGTTTGGAATTGTCAAGTGAGCAGTGTTTGAGCTGAGAAGAAGCTGAAAGCGAGCCGAAAACGAGCAGTGATCAAGTTCAGTAGTCGGTTAGCTAAATTCTAGGCTTGCTTTTGATACATCTAGTCTTGACAGGCGAAAATTGACGATATTGGCTGACGGCGCTTACTGATATGCACGTCCTCTGAATTCAACAGCCAAGACGCCGATCCGTCTGGATTCCCAAGCGATGTAGTATTCGACTCGAATGTCTCCTATTCTTATGCGATATGTGTCCTTCAGCCCTTTCAGCTTCTTGACATCATATTGAAGAACAGGCGCAGGATTCCGTGCCAGTGTTTCGAGTGCGAGGATTACTCGCCGGGCATAGTATTTGGGCATCCGCTTCAGTGACTTTCTCGCTCGGTTTGACACAATGATTTCAAACAGGACTGTTACACACCAAGCTCTTTTCGGAGCTGAGCTAGGCTCGCGGATTGACCTCTACGAATCTGTCGACGACCGTGGACAATCAGTCGCCTCTCGTCTCTTGTTGGTCGCTCCTCCGGTAGGAGCTGGGTGCGCAGGCGGAGAAGCTCCACCTGCACGTCGTCGAGCTTCGTGATCACCCTGCGCAGCTCTGTCCTTGTCACTTCCATAAGTCTCGCCCATACGACTGAATGCGAGGGCATAGTAAAAAGCTACGGTTGCGCTGCTAATTGTTCTGCGCTCTGCTGGAGAAATGTGAGGTTTCGTGTTCGTGCCCAAGGACACTCTTTGGGTGACGAGTTAGCGGGTCGCTTGGGCGACACTGCACCTCATCTGGCTGGCGCCCGCATGTGGAAAAAGGGTTAACGGGTTCAAACGTTCGAGCAAAATAACGGAGACCCGCAAGGAACGAATGCGCAAGACTCGCCTTCACACGGAGAGAGGTCGGAAAACACCCCAGGCGTATTGTTCGACAAGGCGACCGAGTCGGTTATGCATACAGCCTTGCTCGCAAGGCTGGTTCCCGCTATCAAACTATCGGACACTGGTGCGTCTTCTTCCATCGGCGAACCGTCTCACGCTCCTCGCACTGACTACTTGAGTGAGAGAATGGCCTCGAGGAATGCGTTCTCGGCTTTGAGGTACATCAGCAAACCCATCTCGAGCAGTCTGATGACGAGGTCATTTCTGGACTGTCCTGTCAGGTGTGCGTATGTGGTGATGCGCTGGGCGGGTCCTTGCGGTAGTTGCATGGACATGAGGATGGTGTGTCTGGCGCCGACTCTGGGACTGTACACTCGTCTTCCGGTGATTCTCCGTAGCTGGACCTGTTTCTGGAACCCTTCGTTTCGTGGGAGGCCGAAGAACTTGGGTGTCGCGGACAGGAGGATCAGGACTCTGAGTAGGTCAGCGGTCTCCCAGCCTTCACGCTCGGCGAGCCGCCTGCACTGATGCGCCAGGCTGAGGCGCGTTCGAATCTTCCATCGAACATAGCCTCTGACGCGTTTCTCAGATCT
>CAZLHM010000041.1:9214-12580 GCA_964559555.1 uncultured Candidatus Bathyarchaeia archaeon | reverse complement strand
TGACTTGCTTCTCGCTGGCGTGATCGGAGAAGAAACCACAAGTGAGGGCACAACACACCTAGTCCGGAATGGCCCAAAGACGAGCTTTGCCATCAACGGCGAACCCACCAACATGGAGCTGATCATTGCACATAAGGGAGCGGTCCTGATTCAGGTCGCCGCCAAAGGAAAGGCGGCTCACTGTGACACGCCTTGGCTCGGGATAAACTCGATCGAGAAGATGAGCAAGATAGTTCTCGCGATATCAGAACAACTCCCGAGAGAGCTCAAACGGAAGACGCACAGGTTGATTGGTTCTCCGACCATAAACATCGGCAGCATACAGGGCGGCGGCTGGCCTTATACAACTGTGCCGGAAGATTGCAAGATAGTTATCATAACCGGACTCTTGCCAGGGGAGAAGAAAGAATCCGTTCTCCCGATATACGAGAAGATTGTCACCGAACTCCAGAGAGAGGATCCTGAGCTTCAAGCGGACATCGATGTTGTTCCGATTGAGACTATACCGGAGGCATACAATCTGCCATTCGAGACAGATGAGTCAGCGGTGATCGTAAGATCGGTCGAGAACTCTGCGCAGAAGGTTCTCGGGAGAAAGCCCAGAGTGACGGGGGCCGGGTACTGGTGCGATGCTTCCATATTGTCGTATGCTGGAGTACAGACGGTTATATTCGGCCCCGGAGAGGTTGAATGTGCTCACTCGGCGACCGAATATGTGCAAATAGATCATCTACTCGACTCCGCTAGGATCTATGCGCTAGCCGCTCTCGAAGTCTGCCTTCGATAGAAGCGGTGTCCTTTTCTAGCACAAGACCAAAATCGGGCTGCGGTTCTCGTGACCGTGGCCTACTCGCTGGTTGGCAACATGGGCTCTGGAAGTGAGGATACGGTCACTGTGGAAGTCACTATGCCTCGCCTAGACGAATCCATGAGCACAGGAAAGCTCATCGAGTGGCTGAGAAGCCAAGGCGACCGAGTCGAGAAGGGCGAACCGATCGCTCTCGTTGAAGGAGAGAAGACAACGTTCGAGATAGAGGCACCGGCATCTGGCATACTCCAGTGCACACTGCATCAAGCGGGATCTGATGTCTCAGTCAACGAGCCGATTGCTCTCATCATGGTGGACAGAAACAACTAGAGTGGGCCTGATCATGACGGAGTAGCGAGTTAATGCAGCCCACCCTCGGACATGATTTGGAGCTGGCGAAGCAGATTCTATTCAAGGAAGACCTAACCCTCGCCCTTGTCAAGTGTGGCGAGGTTCTCTTCACAAGCAGATCACACGGTGTCAGCGACATACTGACAATGATTGACGAACTCGGAACCCAGACTGACGGCGCTTCACTGGCTGACAGTGTTGTTGGCAGAGCGGCCGCGTTACTCTGCGTCTACTCGAAGATCACTGCAGTCTACGGAACGAGAATGAGCGAAGGCGCGCTTGAATTCCTCGAGGGGAAAGGTGTTCGACATGAGTATGGAACACTCGTCCCCAAGATATTGAACCGTCAAAGGAACGACATCTGCCCGTTCGATAGAGCAGTGCTGGGAATCACGGATCCGGGCACCGCCTTGGAGAAGCTTAGAGCGCTAAAGCCCTGAGGAATGTCTAGCGCTCATCCGCGGAGCCATGCGCATGACATATGACTCTACGACTAGCTCTAGTACCATAGAAAGGCGAGCCAGATGAGCAACGGACAACCTGAGCTTGACGCAGTGAAGTGGTGGGGCTGGGGTCTCGAGTCGAAGGCCTATCGGCTCGATGACAAGCCACAGTTCTGGCCATATCTTCGCGAGACGCTCAAACTGGAAATTCTCGTTGAGCCCCCGCGAGCTACAATAGATGAGATCAGATTACCTGACTCGAGGCTCGATCGTAGGACACTTGCGCGATTGAAGAAGATCGTAGGTGACTCGAATGTCTCGACAGACAAGTATGACAGGTTGACTCACAGCGTCGGCAAGTCCTACCTCGACCTTCTCAGCATGCGTCGAGGAAAAATTCGAAACCCGCCTGATATAGTTGTCTATCCTGGAAGCGAGCATGATGTTGTGAGATTGCTGAGCTTGGCTCAAGCCAATCGAATCTCAGTGATCCCGTTTGGTGGTGGGAGCAGCGTTGTCGGTGGAGTTGAGCCTCTAAGACGGAAAGGACTCCGGTCCGTGATGACGATGGATCTGAGGCGAATGAACAAGGTTCTCGACGTAGATGCCTATTCCCTCACTGCGAGCGCCGAGGTGGGCATCTCCGGGCCTCAATTGGAGGATGCATTGAATGGAAAAGGCTTCACACTCGGTCACTTTCCTCAATCCTTTCAGTTCTCCGTGCTCGGCGGCTGGATAGCCTCCCGATCTGCGGGGCAGTACTCGACACAATACGGCAAGATCGAGGACATGGTCGAGAGTCTCACACTCGTCTCACCGTCAGGATCAGTTGCCACCAAGCCCGTGCCCGCGTCAGCCTCGGGTCCGGAACTCAAGCAACTTCTCATAGGATCGGAAGGAACGCTCGGGGTCATCACAAAGGCGAAACTTCGCATTCGACGTTTGCCCGAAACCAAGAGATTCGAGGGGTTGATGTTCAAGACGTTTCGAGACGGCATCAACGCGATCCGGCAAACGATGCAGAGCGACTTGGTTCCCACGATGATGCGCCTCTCAGATCCTGACGAGACAAGGATCTCGTTGGTTCTGTCGTCGCAGCCAAAGGGGTTTCTCCAATCGGTCACGAGAAGGCTTGGCCTGTGGATTCTTGGACAGTTAGGATACCTCTCGCCCGAAGGGTGTTTGATGATACTCGGAGCCGAGGGGACTCGAGCATCGGTGGAGGCCCAACGTGATGTGGCGGTTCGGGCATGCAAGCGGAACGGAGCATTCGGAATAGGCTCAGGTGTTGGCAAGACGTGGCTGAACGAAAGGTTCGAGCTTCCATACCTGCGAGATGTTCTTCTGAGCCACTGTATCTTGGTCGACACTCTGGAAACTGCGACTACATGGGACAAGCTCGAAACTCTCCACTTCGCGATCAAGAAGTCAATTGAGAATGCTATTTCCGAGATGGGAGTGAGCGGTCTAGCATTTGCTCACGTCTCTCATGCGTATCGTGACGGCGCCTCTATCTACTTCACTTTCGTCGCGCCGCAAGTCAAGGGGAGAGAGGTGGAGCAGTGGTTAAGGATCAAGAAGGCCGCGACGGATTCCATTATGCGGAACGGCGGCACTCTAAGCCACCATCACGGCATAGGAAGAGATCACGCACCTTGGATCAAGGACGAGCTAGGTCCGAACGGCGTGGCTCTGCTCAAGGCGGTTAAGAAGCAGCTCGACCCCAAAGGAATAATGAACCCAGGCAAGCTTCTAGAGACTACT
>CAZLHM010000041.1:0-9114 GCA_964559555.1 uncultured Candidatus Bathyarchaeia archaeon | reverse complement strand
GCAGATTTCGGTTCAGGCGGAGCCGTAGTCGACAAGGTCAACAGGACTACCAAGGTCTTCGGAGGACAAATCTCGTTTCTGTGGGGGATCCTGACGACGCTCCCTACTTACAAGAATAAGCTGACCAGGTATCGAATCGACGATGGCCCAGAAGAGGAGAAGGTTCTCAATACGTTTGTAGTCGCGAACGGTCGGTACTACGGCGGCGGTCTCAAACCCGCCCCGAAAGCCGAACTAGACGATGGCGTCTTTGACATCGTTTCAATAGGGGATGTCGGCTTCTTCCAAGCCATCTCCAGCCTCGGGAAATTCAGAAAGGGCACCCACTTAGAGATCCCAACTGTCTCGTTCTGGAGAGGAAGAACCGTGTTCGCCGACTCAGAAGAGACGCAACTGGTCGAGATGGAAGGAGAAGTGGTGGGGCGCCTCCCCGCTCGATTCGAAATGCTTCCAAAAGCCATGAACCTAGTCATTTAACGGACTTGACAGTCGACTAGGATTCTGAGAAGGAGGAGAGAAGAAAAGGGAAGAGCGGTTGGGGCATCGCGTCTCTAGACGATGGGAGGTCCGACCTTGAACTGCTCCGACTTCTTCAACAGGTCCTGTGGAACGTCGTATGAGCCTTGGTAGTGAGCGAACTTCTTCTTGATGAAACCATTCCATAGCTCACGATCTATGTAGAAGACTCTGGCTCCGCCGAGTTCTGTCTGAAACTCGGGATAGGCCTTCGATTTGTGCGACCACTGTAGGCCGATGACTCTGAATCCGTTGTAGCTTTCGAAGCACGCCTCCCACATGTCGGCGCCAAGATAGTCAAACGCATACTCTGCCTTTGCATAATACAGGGCAGGTCCCGCGTCGACGCCTCTCATGAAGCTCATCGTGTGGAGGCTGTACGCGACTTTCTCGTTGAACATGCGGGCATTAGCCAAACCAGCCAACTGTCCGTCGATGATGCCGATGAGAGTGTACGCGTCCTTGATTCTGTGAAGCTTTTGGGCGAGAACCTCACCGTAGGTCCTCACGCCGACGATGTCGTAGAAGTCTTTCGAGATGAACATGTACGGCTTGATCGCTTCAAGTAGCTGATCGTACTCGCTCTCTCGGATGGATCTGACTAACATCTGTTGGCCGCCTCTCAGAGTGACGACCTTGGCCTTCCACGGCCGATCGACCATGATCTGCATCTCAGGCACGCCGCACCTGAGAATCGGCTCCATGTCTTCGACCTTGAGCTTGTGCTCTGAAAACGCAACCTCTTCAGGTGGCGGATAGTAGACTGCGGTCATCCCAGCTACCTCGGGGCTCTATTCAGCCAGACTCCGTATTAATATGAATAATTCGGGTTTTCTATTGGCTGTACGAGTTGTTCTCAATTCTCACTTCAGCCAGTTGTCTCTCTACACAGACGAGAGCGAGAAACCAAGCGCGTCAACGATGGTTTCGGTGTCCTTCGTCTCGAACGTAATGTCGCGAATCAAACTCAGAGCCAGAATCGCTCCGACAGAAATATCGATCCCTGAGGCATGTCCTCGGGGCAATAGGCTCTCCAGCGCCAGAATCCACTCGTTCTCATGCGCCCTCGCCGCGGACTCGATCATGCGCAGCATTTGCTCGTCTAGGATCAGTCGCTGCATGTAGTCCAGCAGTTTCGCACTTGTCCATGTCGTCTTCATTCTAAGAGATGCGAAATCGAGGAGAATCGGTATGTGTCCTGTTGTGCGAGCGAGCGCGTTGTATGTGGCAAGGAAACCGCCCAGCATGTCGTCGCCGGACGGCGTGAATCCGGGTCCAAGGCCGACAATCTCCAAGGCCGCCAGACGGAACTGCTCTTCCCTACTTGAGAGTCTCAGTCGCAAGACTCCACCTCTTATGAAGCGGGCCATGCCCGCGTGGGGGAGTCCCTGTGGATCCAACACACTTTGAGTTGTGTCAATGATTCTGAGAATGAGTGAAGCAGTTCGCAGGGCATGGAGCATGCTTGAGGAGCTTGGGTTCAGCGAACTCTCTATGCTTGGCTGCCTCTCATATGTTGATGCATTGTGAGAATCGACTGAGATATTGCCTATGTGAAGCTTTTCACCGTCTATGTAGACACGATCGATTGGTTTCACGCTGCGATCCAAGCTCAAGGTGGAGTCGAGATTGATAGTGATTGGAGATCGCGTAGAAAGATTCGTGACGAAAAGCAGTTCGTCGTTCAGGGTCCTCAAGTAGAACGAGTTTGGAAAGACGTTCGTTACTTGCCCAATGTTTCGGGAATTTCGACTTCTCAAGACGAGAGCTGCAACTTGGCCTATGCAGTCTGCTTGGAGCGCTATTGGCAATCTCGTGTCCTTAGAGTCCGTACTTCTGCGCATATGATTTTAGTGCCAGCTTGAACATCTCAAGGGGGAATGAGACCATTCCTGCACCGACTTGCCCGATTCCTGCTTCCTTGTGAGCTATTCCGGTGTTTATTGTCGGTGTGATTCCGGTCCTGACGACCTTGCGGAGGTCGATCCCAGTGGGTGTTCCCTGGAAATCTATGAACGGGATGATGAAATACTTGTGTCTCGTGTGTGTGATCTCGTACATCTTCTGGGTGTTCTCGATGGCATAGGCAACAGTTCCACCAACCCACGAAACGATGCCTGGAGCCGCTGCCATGGCAAATCCACCATATCCAGCGGTTTCTGTGATGGCGCTATCTCCGAGGTCAGGGTTCGCGTCCTTCTCGCTGAATCCCGGGAACCAAACACCTTTCGGGACGGGAGCCGGAGCGGTGAACCATTCATTGTCGAGACCGCTCACCCAGATTCCAGCGTCCGTTCCGTTCCTTGTGAGCACCGTAACGATCGTGCTGTGTTTGGTCTTGTGAGCGGCAAGTGACATCGCCTTTCCAGTCGCCATTCCTAGGTTGAGCAGTGTGAAGTTGTTCTGGTTCATGAAGTTGAACGAGTCGACCAGCGTCTTCTTGTCGAGTCCGGTTTGCATCATGTACGGCACGATCTCTCGCAGGAAGAGTGAGGTTGCGGCGTTGTAGCGGTTGTGACAGTCGTCTCCCATCGTCAGCGCTTGTGTGATGATGGGCTTCATCGCGACGCCATCTCTTTCCTTTCTGATCTCTTTGATCGTCGCATCGAGCGTTGTGGCAAGCGTTTCACGCATCCAAGTCAGTCGCTGAATGACTTCGCTTGAGTAGGCTCCGTATCTGAGAACTTTCCCGATTCCCTCGTTGAGATTCGAATAGGTCTTGTTGTCATACTTGCGGTCATGAACAACGTACACGGGCATGTTTGGTGAGATTATTCCCGCCATCGGACCAGCGGCATCATGATGATGGTTTGGAATGAAGGTGATTTGGCCGGACTTCGCAAGCTTCTCCGCCTCAGCTCCATCACGCGCCCATCCCTCGTAGATCGAGGCACCCATGACGGCTCCTCTCATCGGGCCGCTCATTCGATCCCATTCAATCGGAGGTCCCGCGTGTAAGAGCACTTTCTCCCTCATCGCGGGGATGACTTTGCGAGCGAGCCCCATGTCGACCCAGACCGGGTCCGATTCCATCATCCTCTCGACGGCTTCATCGTTCGCTCTCTGAATCTCTTCTTTGATTCCACTAGAACTCTGCGAGGTCACAAATTGTCGCCGCTCCGTTGAACATGACCAAAGTATAAGAGAATTTTGAAAGCCTTAACTTGCGCTCGTTCTTACTGAGCAGCGGCATCCGAAATTGAGTATGGTAGCTAACATCGTGAAGAAGAACTTCCACAGAGACTCGGTTCAGCTTCTTCACTTGTCTGAAGAAGCGAAGAAGATCGAAGGCGTCAAAGACGCCGCGATCGTGATGGGAACCACAACCAACAAGGAGATCCTGCAGAAACTGGATCTTCTCACTGAACAGGGCAGAGCAGCTACCGAGAACGACATGATACTCGCGGTCATGGCTGAGTCCCAACCGCTCATAGAGAAGTCACTGAAGCAGATTGAAGAAATGATCCTGAAGCCGCCCGCGGTCAAGGGACGAGTATTCTACAGCATCGACGCGGCTTTGCAGGCAGTGCCAGACGCGAACCTAGCCATCGTGTCGATCCCCGGGGAGCACGCACGCGAAGTCGTCCTCACGATGCTTGACAAGGGTCTGAGCGTCCACTTGTTCAGTGACCACGTTCCACCAGAACGCGAACTTGAGCTAAAGCAATATGCGCGCGAGAGAGGGCTCATGGTTTTGGGGCCTGGCGCTGGTACTTCGATCATTGGCGGAAAAGCAGTCGCGTTTGCCAACGTTGTGAAGAAAGGCAAAGTTGGAATCGTTGCAGCAGCTGGAACGGGACTACAGGAGGTAAGCGTCCTCCTTAGCGAAGCTGGCGTTGGGATCTCTGAAGGACTTGGCACCGGTGGGGGAGACGTAAAGGCCAAGATCGGCGGGATAACGACAATCCAATCCATAGATGCCCTAGAGCAAGACCCTGAAACCAGCACGATCATCGTGATCTCAAAACCTCCAGACGCACAGGTCAAGAGGGCGATACTTGACCACATTGCGAATAGAACGAAGAAGCCCTACGTCACTTGTTTCATAGGCCCAGAGATCTACGATATTCCTCCACAATCGCGGGGGCGCGTCCGAGGAACGAAGACTCTTCACGCGGCAGTCTTGGAAGCAATTCGAGCCGTTGAACCAAGCCGCCAAACTGAAATGAGCAAGCAGTACGTGGCCTCTGAAAGCGAACTGCTATCTCTCTCAGACAAGATCTCCAAAGGATTGGGCCAGAAGCAGAGATACATTAGGGGACTCTACACAGGCGGAACGCTCGCATACGAGACCCTTGTAGTTCTTGGACGCATGATTGGCGACGTGCATTCGAATGCCCCACTCGATCCCAAACTGAAGCTCTCGGACTCATACCAGAGCGTCAGAGACTCGATCGTCGATCTTGGCGAAGAGGAATTCACCATAGGTCGTGCTCACCCAATGATTGATCCAACGATCCGCAAAATGCGGCTCATCGAAGAAGCGAAAGATCCAGAGGTTGCAGTCATAATGATGGACTTCATGCTCGGATATGGGTCGCACCCAGATCCAGCTGGAGCAATGCTAGGTGCAATTTCAGACGCGAAGAGGATCGCCAAGAATGACAGCAGGGTGCTCCCGATTCTAGCGCATGTCTGTGGAACGGAGCAAGATCCGCAGCCACTCTCGGAACAAACCGCAAAGCTCCGAAACGCCGGAGTCGAGGTATTCGCTACGAACGCTCTTATGGCGATTGTGAGCGCACTGATATCTCGAAGAGGCAAGATTGAAAGTTCCGTCATGGAAGATGTGTATCACAACTTCTTGGGAGGTTTCTAGCGGAGGGAATGTAATTGGCCGAGAAGATCCTCAGACTGTTTTCCTCAGAGCTCAAAGTCATCAATGTAGGGCTCGAGATCTTCAACGACGCATTGAAAGCGCAAGGAGTCAACGTCGTTCAAGTCTCATGGCAGCCGCCCCCGAGGCTAGAGAAGGAGTACGAGGACATATTGTCGAAGATGCTGTAGCTCCTAAAGCGACAATTGAGTGACAAAATAGGCGAGACATCAACCAGTCAGGTCGCCAAGTATCTGGCCTAGGCCAAATTCTCGGAGAGCATCAACGTTTCAGTATGAAACGCCTATATACCTTTCACCATGGACCAAGAACGCGATGCATAGTGCCAGTCGAGAAACCTCGCGTCAAGGTCAAGATAGTCACTCCAACACATGCAATGCTCCTTCGTCACGATTCCAAGTAGCTTCGCCAACTTGAGACCTGTGTCTCCTCTTGATGCAATGGACAGCCGGAGCTATCTCGGCGGTCAGATCTCGTTCCGCAGGCTGAAGTCTAGCTACTTTGTCTGTCTAGACTGCTTGGCGCATTCAAGTATGGCTTCGATCATCTGCTTGTATGTTCCACAACGACAGATATGCCCGCTCAAGTATTCTTTGATCTGGGCCTCCGTCGGGTTCGGGTTCACTTGGAGTAGATAATGGGCTACCAGCACGAACGAGGGTGTGCAGAATCCACATTGCATCGCGCCTTTCTCAACAAACAGCTTCTGTACCGGAGCAAGCTGTCCCCCGGGAGCTAGTCCCTCAGCTGTCGTGACTTCTTTGCCGTCTGCCTCCACTGCCAATACAAGGCACGACTTGACAGGCTTTCCATCGAGGAGGACTGTGCATAGGCCGCATTCTCCTCTCCAGCATCCGGCCTTTACGCTCTTGACTCCGGATTTGTCTCGAATTACGTCGAGCAATAGTTCGTTGTCCTTGATCTCGAGCGTTCGGTCTTCACCATTCACTCTAATGCCTATAGTCTGCACGACTTCCCTCAACTCCTCAGTAGTCGGTGGAACGCTTTGGTCGCCAACACTTCCAGCATGTGAGAACGATACTCTGCCTTGGCGAGGACATCGGTCATTGGTTCCGAGGTCTTCTTGATCGCAGGAACAGCTTCGTCAATCAGTTGCGGAACATGTGCCTTCCGCTTGAACAGCTCTTCAATCTCACGAACGCGTCTAGGAACCGGGGTGACCGCTCCGTAAGCGAATCTTACTGTCCGAGCTTCAGGTCGTGATGGGTTGGCGCACAAGGCAGCTACGTTCACGATGCTGAACTCACTACTTGAGATGTGCTTCATGAAAAGACTCTTAGAGTTCTGAGGCGGAGGCTTCAGATGAGTCGCAATCGCCAGTTCATTCGGTTCGAGGGCAATTTCAGCGACGCCCTTGATGAATTCGCTCATGGGGATGCGTCTCGTCCCTTTCACGCTCGCCGCCTCGACTTCTGCATCAAAAAGTAGGAGCGGTGTTGGACCATCGACAAACGGGAGTGCTTCACACACATCTCCCAGAAGTGTTGAGCGATTTCTCAGGACCGGATCGCTTAGAAGAGCAATGCAATCACGAAGCGCGTTGTATCTCTCCTTCAACGGTCCATACTCCAGAAGTTGGTTCATGCTCACGGCGGCGCCGATTGTTAGTCCCTTGGAAGCGTCGTCTTCGAGCGTGTGTAGCTCAGGAATCGCCTTGATGTCAACGACGTAACGAGGGTCCACAAGGCGCTCCTTCATGAACGCCAAGAGCCCGACCCCCCCGGCCAAGATCTTGGCTTCATCCTTGTACTCGTCCAGAAGACGCAAAACTTCTTGGAGTGATCTTGGTTTGAGATATTGGAAGTCTGGCAGCGAAAGGTAGGGTGATCCGAACGACATCTCAGTCGCCTCCCCTCTCCCTTAGCTTCCGCCTCGCCTCTTCGATGAGCACCGGTTTCTGTTCCTGTATCGCTCTCCAGACGTTCTCGGGTGACATTGGCAGTCGCGTGATCTGGATCCCGATCGCATGATAGATCGCGTTGGCGATCGCGGGCGCAACTCCAATCATCACAAGCTCTCCGAGGCCTCGCGCCCCATGTGGCGCATTGCTCTGAGGTGTCTCCACGATGATCTCATCGATCTTGTGCGGCAGTTCTTTCGCTCTCACTATCCGGTAGTTGGAGAGGTTCGGGTTCAGGATCCATCCCTGCTCATCGAAGAGTATCTCCTCATACAACGCCACACTCTGT
Organism: uncultured Candidatus Bathyarchaeia archaeon; assembly: GCA_964559555.1. Lineage (GTDB taxonomy): Archaea > Thermoproteota > Bathyarchaeia > 40CM-2-53-6 > 40CM-2-53-6 > CAVPLU01. The sequence continues at coordinate 1,551 of CAZLHM010000041.1, read as the reverse complement.
CCCATGATGAAGCCGCCATCGATCTGTCCCTTGACGAGGAGTGGGTTGATCGCCTTGCCCACATCGAAGGCCTGAGCCGCGTTGAGGATCTCAATCTCGCCTGTCAGGACATCGACTTCGATCTCGACTCCGCAAGCTCCGAAGGTGTGGAAGATTGTTGGAACTCCTTGACCCGTGTCTGGGTCGAGGTAGGTCGTCAGCGGTGACATGAATCTTCCTCGGCCAATAACTGGACCGCCGATCGAACGTCCGTCCGGATACGTGTATCCGAACACGATCTCAGACAGCGGAAGCCTATGCCAAGGTGCGCCCTTGATGAAGACCTGCTCGTTCGCGATCTCAAGCTCTTCAGGCTTGACCTTCAGAACCTGTGATGCGACATCCTTGATCTGACACTTCGCGTCCCGAAGAGCATCCATCACTGCTATTCCATCGGTGAACAATCCACGGCTGCCAACGGTCTGCCAGGTATATGCAGACATGTCGGTACTTCTCACTAACCCAACGCGTACTTTCTCAACAGGTATTCCGAGCTCGTCAGCGACGATCTGACTGAGGCTTGTGGGTGTTCCTTGACCGAAAGAGGCTGTTCCAATGATAAGATCGACGGAAACATCTTCGTTGAACTTGACAATCGCAGAAGCGGCCGCGTTTGGCGGCTGTGCCGGGCCCTTCACACACAGCGCGATGCCTTTTCCTCTGAACCTACCCGGGCGCTCGGATTGCTCGCAAGACTGCCCCCAGCCAATCGATTGAGCCACGGACTTGGCGACTGCGATTGGGTCACCTGCATCGTCGTGGAGTCGTTCGCCTGTACCGGTTTCTGAGACCCCGGGTCTAAGTAGGTTCTTCATCCTGAGTTCCATCGAATCCATCTTCAGCTTCTCGGCGGCCATCTCGATGATTCTCTCGAGAGCCCAGTGACTCTCTGGGTAACCGAATCCTCGCATCGCGCTTGTGGCGCCTTTGTTCGTGTAGACTGCGAGCGATTCACAGAAGATGTTGGGCACCTCGTAGCATCCTTCCGACGAGTATCCGGCCGCGCGGCAGACGTTCACCGTGTAGTCTGCGTAGCCGCCTGCGTCCATCACAAACCGAGCCTTGTAGGCTACCATCTTTCCATCTTTCTTGAATCCAGCCTTCACCGATGCGTGGAATCCCTCCCTAACAGGCGCGGAACAGAATTGTTCTTTCCGCGAAAGTACGAGTTTCACAGGTCTAAAACCAGCACTCTTGGAGAGGAGAGCGACCAGTGGCTCCCAGCCGATTCCGACTTTCCCACCAAATCCACCTCCGCAGAGAGGTGCCTTGATGACGATCTTATCGATGGGTATCCCAAGCGACAACGCCATCAGATAACGCGTTGAGAACGGCGACTGTGTGCTCGTCCAGATCTCTATCGTTCCATCTTTCTTGTAGTGGGCGATTATGGACTGAAGTTCCATGAATCCGTGGCTCACGTGAGGGATATCAAACTCGCCTTCAACAGCGATGTCGGACTCCTTGAGGCCTCGCTCAACATCTCCTCGGACAAGTCTGAACTGATTCGCG
>CAZLHM010000040.1:9068-13194 GCA_964559555.1 uncultured Candidatus Bathyarchaeia archaeon | reverse complement strand
AAAGCGCGGATAATTGCACGCCCGGTTTTTCCTGCTGCCCCAGTGACGAGAATCAGCCCTGTTCACCTAGACGGTCATCCACTATCGTGTCGGCATCAAGGGCAATGCACGTATCTTCTCGCGCTCCATTATGCGTCTCATGACGTTGTCTAGGTCTTTCTCGACATCTGACGGCAGCGATTCGGGCTTGTGATCGCTTAGAGTCTTCCGAACGATGTCCTTTGCCCTATCGACAATGTCCTTGGACCCTGCTGCTTGCCAGGCCTTGAAGGTCTGCCGATCCACCAAGTCAGACGGCAGAAACTGGTCTTTCCTAGTCCATTCTAGAGTGTGCTTCTCAGCGAGATAGGTGCCGCCTGGGCCAACTTTCTCTATCAGATTCGTGGCCATGGTGATGTTGTCGACGGTGACTCCGTCTATCAGGCGCAGCGCCATGCCACAGAGCGTGTTATCGATTAGCAGTTTCTCGAGGCTTTGGCAGTTCTCGAAGCCGAGCATCCCGGGGCCTGAGATCACATTTATGCCTGCGAGCGCGCCGAGCACTATGCCCAATCCAGACTCGAAACCACATTGGGCGTCGACAACCTTGGCGTCGCTCACTCCGAGATACATGTGGGTAGGCAATCCGTAGTATTTGCCGATCTGGGCGTAGGAGCAGCCGAGCATCATGGTCTCTATCGCTCCAAGACGAGACGTGCAATACCTCTGATCGAACGTCGTTGGTGAGCCTCCATAGATAACCGGCGCGCCCGGCTTTGCCAGCTGAGCCATTACCAACCCACTCAGGAACTCGGCATTGTGCTGAACCAATGACCCGGCCAATGTCGCCGGACCAGTCGCTCCCAGCTGAGGCATAGGCAAGATCTCTGCAGGAATCCCAAACTTCGCACAGTCGATCAGATTCTGAGAAAGCAGTTCACTCCACTTCAGTGGGGCCGAGGGGCATGTGTCGAATATGGCGATCGGCCTACGCATGAGCTCGCGCTCTCCCCCTGCAATCGCTCCGAGCATGTCTCTCATGTCATACAAGCCGTCGATGCTGAACGTGCCTGTGATGACGGTCTTGGGCGAGTTCTTGAGCACGACGTAGAGTCTGAATCGGTCAACGATCTCGTCTGGAACGTCCGAAACCACAAGAGCCGTACTCTGGGCCTGTACAAACTCCAGACTATCGGTCAGTCTCACCAGATCGACAAGATCACGGGTCAATGGACGCCTCACTTCACGCGTGTTCGAGTCGAGAATGTAGAGAGCCGCTGATCCGGGGTTGTAAGTGACCCTGTTTCCTTCAAGGATCCGGTCGTGTTTTCCGTCTCGGCTGTACAGCTTCAATGTTGACGGAGTCTTGATTAGGCATTCTCTTACGAGATGCTGCGGGATTCTCGCAAGCTTCTCATCAAATAGAACCTCAACGCCTGCGTCCTGAAGGAGCTTCAACGCGTTGTCATTGTACACCTTCACGCCGACTTCCTCGAGGATCCTCATGGAAGTTAGATGAATGGACTCGACTTCGTCCCTAGATAGTAACTGAAGTGCCGGATAGTTGGAAAACGAGAACTTCGTCATGGGGCTATATTGCGCGGTTCTCGGATTCATGTCTTGTTCTATGAACTTCGCCAAGGGAATCTTCGGAGGCCTCAGACGTGAGAGGTGGCTTCCTTGCCAAGATCCTTGGAAACGGTCATTTCCGAGGATTGAAGCCGGCGTGGAGTCTCCAGAACCCGTAGCCGTAGGCGATAGAGCCCGTGAACCATAGCAGGTCTAGAGGGTGACCATCATAGTAGCCGATTGTGAGATTCACATAGGTGAACACTAGATCGCCCAAAGCGATGAGAAAAGCCCCAGCAGCCAACAGAGTATACGGCGTTCGAAAGATGCTCTTCCTGAAAGCAAAGAACAGCGGCAGAAGCAATACGAGAATTAGATCATCAAGCAGCGGGTACAGCGCCGTCACAAGAACCTCGAGAGGGGTATCTAGCGTCTCGATCGACGGGATAACTCCGTAAACCACAACCATGAGACACAGGAAGACCCCTGTAACAGCGGTCAACAACCAGTTGATCCTCCCGAGTGATGGCCCAATTACCCAAAGCATTCCGAAACAGCCTAGGATGATTGGTAGATAGGAAAGAAGGTAGAAGATGTCGGCGAGCGAGAGGTATGGCAGATCGACGCTTGTGATCAGGTAGCTGTACGTGTATACGACGAGACCAAACATCCATAGGATCAGACCTACTCCGAATCCCAGAGATGCGAAACCGGGTTTGGATTTACCTAGTCTGGCAAAGCTCACAAGTCCGAACATGCCTGCGATCCCTACGAACGCGATCAACCCGAGATGCGCGAACAGATACAATGCGTCGCTGCCTTGGCCCAAGAGATAGAACACCATGACAGCTAATGCAATAGACAGCACGACTAGGTTGCTGAGTCGTAGTTCCGTAGTAATCGACCTACCTTGGGGCAATCTGGCATTTCAGCAGATTCTTCGATTCGTCGTAGGCCACAAAGCTGACCCTGTACTCCTTCCCAAGAAGGTACGTCAACGCTCCGCACCAGTACGAGAACAGGAGCGCCTTGGCTGCACCAAACGTCCTCTTCATGCAGGGATTCGATATCTCTAAGTCGACGGAATCGGATGGGCTTTCTGGCAAGACTATCCTCGTGATACCGACTCCCGATGCACAGTCCGCCTCTATCAGAGAGTCGATGACTTCTCGGACGGTGGCTTGCGGGTTCTTCTCACGGATTCTTGCCGCATCGTCTCTTCCCAAGGGGAAAGTGTGTTGATTGATCATCACCTCCGCAACCTTGGAGCCGACGAGGGTGTCAAGGTGATTGCATAGAGCCTCGACGTCGACGGCCACGTGACGCTCCCCGAGTATGCGAAGCTCACACTTTTCCTCGTCGTGATTCACGTGCTTGGACAATGAACACACGCAGCTATTGGCCAATCAGACCCGAGCGGAAGGATGAGTGCTTTCTATGTACGGGTAATAAACTCTGTTGAAGCTCACTGACAAGAAAGATGGAACTCAGCCTAGCCTAGAACTGACACGATACAATCAAGGTGACGATGGAGTTGTCTGCCAACTAAGCTGTGTCTTTGTGTCATCAGACACCCGGAACTCCTGCAGATGCACCAATCTATGATCCAATGATGACGGGCCTTCTCGACGAAATGCTTCACTAAGATGGTAGCACGATCTCGCCGAGATCCTCAACGGACTTGTTCATCTGGATGACTCTGTCCCTAGCGTGGCAGATCATGTTGTCTGTGTCGAACCGCACACGGTCCATCACGCCTCCGAGAATCAGGATCCCAGTAGCCTTCGCGACAAGAAATCGGTGAGCGAATCCTCTCTTCAGAAGCTTGACTAGGAAAGGTTCAGCTATACATCTCACAGCTCGCCTTGCCAAATCCTGAAGTGGGCCACCATCAAATCCAGATAGCTCCCCACACATTTCTGTAGATGCAAGACTCAAGCGGTCTTCGTGTTTCCTTGGGCTTCGAGTCTCCCGACCGACCTACAGGAAGTATTGCTTCAAGCTTGTAGTCCTCCGGAGCGTTGAAGAGCACTCGAATGTTCTCCGGAAATGATGGCGTGTACGTCAACGTCGACAGCGATCTTTCTTCGAGGGCAAGCAGGACGTAGCCTATCGCCAGCCAAGTGCTCTCCGTCGCGTATGGCATCCTCTGGTCAGACAACACCGCCAAGAGTATTGGGGCTTCCGTCAGAAACGGCTTCCGCCAAGAAATACTCTTCGACCTAAACCATTGGCGCAACTCTGCTTCCACGCTTTCGTGGAAGCGTCTCTCTTGTTCTTCGCACAAGGCGCGTACTTTTTCCCTTGTTTCGGAGTCGTCGATGATTATGAACCGCCAAGGTTGCTTGTTTGCACCTGACGGGGCCTGAACAGCAACTCTGATGCAGCAGAGAACGTCTTCGAGACTCACGGGATCTCTGGTGAATACCCGTGTTGTCTTCCTTCGCGTCGCCAACTCTAGAATGCTTGCTGGCAAGTTCTGGCCCATGTGAGGCACGCTCGTGACTGCGAAGGTCTCAGCTCGTATCTGAGATCACTGTGGAGGACGCACAGTCGACAGGGATCTTGTGGGCTCGTA
>CAZLHM010000040.1:5354-8968 GCA_964559555.1 uncultured Candidatus Bathyarchaeia archaeon | reverse complement strand
ACAAAACTCAGACCTGTCATGCTTGCGTAGACTGCGGCTAAGGGTGGTCCGGAAGCCTCTGGCGACAAGACCTTGCTTACCCCCTTCGGGAGTTTTGGCCTCAAGACATACCTGACTATGTCGCCGAAGAATGGAGCGTCGAAACTCTGATTGACGAAAGGAGCGTCCAAACCTCCGTCGCCTAGGACACAGAACTGCTGCGGGTTCATGAGCAGCGATAGCAATCTCTCTTCGAGCTTCCTGATTCTCTCCTTGAACTTAGACAGAAGCGTGACTTCGTTTGAAGCGACGAGCATCGAGTCTCCGATCTTGGGAAAGTAGACCTGCAGAGCAAAGCCGAGTATCTCGGTCTCTCGAGGCTGCTTGACAAGCTGTTGGTAGCGATCCACTGCTACGAGCGATTCGTCGAGTTTGGCGGGCTCGCCTACAAAACGGTTGATCTTCCGTATTGTTCCGATTTCGCCACGTATTGTATCAGGAGCGAGAACGGCATCATCGTTGACTCTGACCTCATCCCCTTCTTTGAAGTAGACGAACCCAGACTCTCTCCCCCATGCTTGACTCGACAACGTCTCCAGCCTCACTTGTAGAGTGACCGGGCCTGTTTAAGAAACTGTTGCGGACGGATCATCATAGGACGGCTTACTCTCACCGTCGCTCTATATCCGTAAGCCTTTGCGGACAATTTCCTCGACCTTGGCTGTAGCTCAGCTTCAAGTACTATGGAGTGCTAGTAGAGTTTGGCTTCCTTTGGCTGCTGAAGGATCCATTCTCGTCGAGCTAGGTATCATAGCCGGCTCAGCACTGGCCCTCAGTCTGATCACTTGGATGTTACACCTTCCAGTGGCGTTGGGGCAACTGATCGCTGGCATGATCATAGGACCATACGGATTGAAGCTGGTCACAAATATCTCCACCATAGGAGCCATGGCAGAGATCGGCATCGTGCTGCTCCTATTCGTCGTTGGGCTTGAGCTCGATCCATTCGAGCTGGTAGCTGCGAGAACGGAAGTCGTTGTCTTCTCCTTTACTGAGATCACTGCTTCGTTTCTTGCCGGTCTGCTAGCGGGACTCCTGATGGGATGGAATCTTCGAGAGAGCATTCTCTTGGCAGGAGTTGTGTGCATCAGCAGCACCGCGCTTGTGATAAGGAGCCTTCGCGAGCGCGGAGGACTAACGGAAGCCTCTTCGCGTGTGATAATGAGTGCACTGATCATTGAAGATGTGATTGCTGTCTTGATCTTATCGATTGTACCGGGGCTAGCCGCAGGAACCAGCCCCACACTCTTCGAGGCGGCTTCGTGGATCATTCGCGGCGCGCTTCTTGTTTTCGCCATACTGGTTTGCGGACTCTACCTAGCTCCTCGCATCATAGACAGAATCAGTCAGCTTGAGTTCGATCTTGACGAGGCCGGCTTCCTTCTTTCCATCAGTCTCGGTTTCGCCATGGCGGTTCTTTCCTCTGTCCTTGGTTTTCCAGCAGCGACCGGAGCATTTCTGATGGGCCTTGTCATACTAGGAAAACGGGCTAGATTCGTGCGCAGAAAGATTCGTCCAGTCCACGACCTCTTCCTAGTGATCTTCTTTGTGTCGATGGGTATGCTAGTCGATCCTTCTGAGTTCTTGAATCTCAGTATCACGTTGCCGATCATCGTTCTCGCGCTTGTAGGGAAGTACGGTGGCTCCTACTTGGGAGCGACCGTGTCAGGACTCGGGAAGGAAGGCGGTGCGATCGGAACTGAGATGACACCACGCGGTGAATTCAGCTTCATCATAGCTCGCGAGGCATCCTTGACCGGGGCTGCGAGAACATCCATTTACCCGATCGCTGGGAGCGTTGTTCTGGCAACCACACTAGTCTCGGCGCTTGCACAGATCCCTCGGATCAAGAATAGGAAAGGTATCTCATGGCGGACTTCTACAGATCACGATGCCGCCTCGGACTGAAGTCTAGGTCACGATGACAGTCTGCAGACCTTTGTTGGACTTCATCTTCGTCGCACCCACGTAGCCCTTGAGGATGAGAGTCCAAAGCGACGCACCGACAGGAGCACCGGCACCTACTTCCCAAGTCCAGGCAACTGGAACTGTTTGGCCCGGGTATATGACGAAGGTAGCGATGCCGCAGTATCCTTTCTCCTTGACGCCAGTGGACCAGCGAATCTTGACCTTACACGCTGTCACAGTGAAGGCAGATGCTCCCCCGTTGTAGACGTAGAGTGTCACGTAGCCGTATCCACCTCTAGGTATGGCGATGACCGAGGGAACGAACGTCAGCACAATCGGGTAGAGAGGAGCGTTCTCCGACTCCTGAGAGGCAAGCGCCAACGCTCCGTTGGAATCAGACGAGCCGAATCCCACCAAATCTCCGGCAGCAATCAAGGGAGTGGAGTCGAGTAGAACAAACAGCATCAGAAGGATCGTGAACTCGCCAAATCGGTTGCTCAGATCCAACACCTAGCAGCATCTGAGGTGTTCTCCACATTTCAGACTTGCGGCGAGGCTAGGCAGGGATAGGTCGAGCACCTAGCGTGGCAAACCATCGAGATACATGGGGTTGAAAGATCATGATGGTTGCTCCGATGCCATGATGCAAACCGCTGACGCGTTTGCTCTGTGTCTTTTCTTATAGTGCACCATACCATTAGGATCATCGAACGCGGGTAAGGCTCCATGGCCAAGCTTCGAGTTGGGATGGCGCAAGTCAACCCTACGGTTGGCGACTTGGACGGCAACTACGAGCTCGTGAAATCCTACATGAAGAAAGCCGAAGAGCTCAGGGTCAACTTGGCTGTCTTCCCCGAGATGGTGATCACCGGCTACCCCCCGCTAGATCTCCTCCCTCCGAAAGAGATCAGGACTCCGGACGGCGAATTGCCGAGTGGCCCACTTGCCTTCATTTCGAGGAACAAGATGCTCGCCGAACAGCTTGCAGAGCAGGCACCTCGGCTAACCTCTGTCTTTGGATTTGTGGACTATGATCGATCTAGCATCTACAACGCGGCCGCGGTTTCTCATGACGGCAGACTCGTCAAAGTTGTGCACAAGACACTCCTGCCAACCTACGACGTATTCGACGAACTCAGATACTTCCACCCCGCAATCCGCAACGCACCTGTCGATCTTGTGGTCGATGGAAAAGGCCTCAGCCTCGGGGTTTCAATCTGCGAGGATCTCTGGGATGAAGAGCTTCGATACGAGCGCCAAGTCGTCTCGGAATTAGCAAAAGCAGGAGCTGATATCATCGTCAACATCAACGCGTCTCCCTTCTATGCGGGAAAGCGACTGGTGAGAGAGAAGCTCCTACAGTCAAAAGCGACCGCATTTGGAAGACCAATATTTTACGTGAATATGGTAGGAGGGCAGGATGAGCTCGTCTTTGATGGAGAAAGCCTCGCCGTTGATAGTCGAGGCGAACTTGTCGGAATAGGGAAACGGTTCGAAGAGGACCTAGTCACAGTGGATCTCGACCTCGACTCGAGAACAGCGTCGAGCGTGACACCACTACCCTACGATAGAAACGAAGCCATCTTCTACGCTCTTGTGCTCGGTGTCCGCGACTACTTCAGGAAGACCGGTTTCGTGAAGGCGATCATTGGGCTCAGTGGCGGAAT
>CAZLHM010000040.1:3469-5254 GCA_964559555.1 uncultured Candidatus Bathyarchaeia archaeon | reverse complement strand
TGCAAGCGAGGATCCGAGGCAACATACTCATGGCTCTTTCGAACAAGTTTGGATATCTCGTCCTAACCACCGGAAACAAGACCGAGCTTGCACTTGGCTACTGCACTCTCTACGGAGACATGAGTGGAGGGCTTGCGGTCATCGGCGATGTCAGCAAGTCCCAGGTCTATGCATTGGCTGAGTACTACAATCGTCGAAAAGGAGTCGAGGTGATACCTAAGGATAGTATGACGAAGATCCCGTCCGCGGAACTGAAGCCCGATCAGTATGACCCATTCGACTATGGAGTGGTTTCTCCACTTGTGGACGAGATTATCGAGAACCGCCGGTCGAAGGGACAACTCGAAGAACTCGGCTGTGATCCAAAGCTTGCCCGAGACATCATCAAACGAATAAGATCGGCAGAATACAAGCGTTGGCAGGCTGCGCCTGCAATCAAGATAACCCGAAAAGCATTCGGCATTGGATGGCGCATGCCCATCGTCAACTGGTTCAAGGAAGAGGAACTGCAACCGTAGCCCGTCAGATGTCCTAAGAGACTAGAAATTGAACGCGGATTCCCTGCAAGTAGTGTCAAGCCATTCGCTTGATATTCGATCCTACCCTCGGCCGATAATGAACCCGAAGGCTTGCCTTTTGTAAGGAGCGTCGTTAGATCGTGCTGCACTTGCGACTGATGATTCTGGCGAAAAACAGTCGATCACTGCTTTCGGCTTGCCTGCGGAATCTCTTTGCCGCATGCAAAACAGAACTTTGCGCCTTCAGGGTTCCTCTTGCCACACTTGGTACAGAACGGACCTGTTCGTGGAGCGAATTCCTCTTTGAGATCTTTGAACGCCTTGTCGATCTCCTCTCCGGCGGTCTTGAGCCCGGCTTCAATCTCCCTCCCAGCGGTTCTGATGGCCTCTGCAATTGAATCGCCAATCTCCACCCTCTGTGCCCGAGTACCGCACTTCCAGCAGAAACCTGCATCGTCTGGTAGGCTAGTTCCACATTTCGAGCAAAATCGCATTGCCTTCCCCCCCAATTCGTCACCATCAACGCCGTGGCGCAAGTAGAAGAACGAGTGACTGCACCACGATCGAGACTCCTACTAGTACGACGAATACGCCGAGGAAGGAGATCCACGAGAGCGTTCCTCGGGACAACAGACCGAAGGCGTAACCCAACCCGAGCCAGAATATGACGCCGGCGAATGTGTCGGCTTTCCCACGAACAGATGACCCCATCATGAACCTCAGACCGAGTATCCCAACCTGAACGAGCCCGAAGGCGTAGCAGAACCATTCGGCAGCCCTGTACAGCACTGGATGGTTGGTTGATGGCACGAACCACCAGAAATTGTGAAACACTTCAACAAACCTGAAGTCGCGCAGCAACGCCTCAATCTCCTGCCCAAGGTTCGGTGTGATCAGATAGATCACTGAGGCTATTATCAGGAATGCACCAAATGATATCCAGCCAGTATCATCGCGCTTGTGAACATCTGTCGCCCAACGATCAGACATACACGAGGCCTCTCTACTCTCTCCTCTCGACAGAAATTGTACACTGGGTTGCCAATGCAGCAATCGCACCCAACGCCGCAAGCCAAGGAGCGAGCACAGCGCCAATCAGACCGGCGGTGGCTGGCACCTCTAGCAGTATCTTGCCTTGCTCGTCTCTCACAACGATTCTGGTCACGTTTCCTTCATGCATGAGACCCTTTACCCTCTTGACTAGATCGTCGGAACTGACAGAGAATTCCTCTGTGACGACGGTTCCTACGCGGGATCCGCACTTGAA
>CAZLHM010000040.1:0-3369 GCA_964559555.1 uncultured Candidatus Bathyarchaeia archaeon | reverse complement strand
GCAAAGAATCCTGATGATGCTGCAATATGCGCGCAATGTGGAAAGCCGATAGCGGGTGTCGAGAGAGGAAGGACCAAGGAAGAGAAGGAGGCATGCTTCGGGATGCCCTCTCACTGGGGCGGCGTCCTGGTCGGGATATTCATAATCATAATTGGGGTGTTGCTGTTCTACCAGCAGTTCGCACGCGTAACTTGGGATGTCTTCGGACCCCTCGTTCTCGTCTTCATCGGAATAGCAGTCTTACTCGGTGGCCTCTACAGGTACTCACGCCGGTAGGTCCTGCCGGCTGTGGGACAGCCAGATTCGTGAGAGAAGCCAGAACAGCGCCAGCAGTACTACGAAGAGGTCTGCCATCAAGTCCGCAGTCAGCACATCAGTAGCGACTAGCATGAGACTCGTTCCAACAACGAAGACCTGTGCTAGGAGGAATCTGGCACTAGCGCCCATATTCGAGAAGAGCTGAACGAACCCCAGTAAGACGCCTAGAACACCAACGGCGTAGAGAGCCTTTGCGAAGTCATAGCCCATCCCCACCGGCCAACTCGAGAGAGTGTAGTCCATGACAATTGCGATAGATATGACTGCACCACTCAACAGTCCGTAGCAGGTTGCGCAGAAAGACTTCTTCCTGAAGCGGACCTCGTGTCGATTGCTTGCTGATCCTGTGTGATGCCCATGAATTATGAGGATACCGAGTACTCTCGTTGCTCTTTCCCAAAGATCCAGAGAGTTCTCAAGGGATGCTCGTCGTACCCCAACGGCTCGCGAACAAGCAGTCGGGAACAACACAGCAACTACCCCTGCTATGCAGATCCCCACATAGAGAAACATCACGAGCTCGTTTCTGACACCTAGTACCAATGGCAACTGTACCGGACTAGCGATCAGAATAGTCGAGACCACTAGACCGAAGAACGAGACTAGCAGGAAGAATGCGATTTCGCCCGACCGCTTCTGTCTGTACGTCATCTGACTCGGCTGGTCCACCTAGGGCTTGAGTTGCTCAAGAAGAGACTGGCTTGCCAAGTAGCGGTAGGTCCTTCTCTTGAGCTTGTTCGATGAGAAGAAACCGCGAACACTCCTGCTCCACGAACCATAGAAGTCCCTGTAGCATCGTACTAGCTCCTCTTGAAGCTCTCCTCTGCTGAGCGTCTCTGTAGGCATTATCGGGTGCACCATGTCATAGTCAGCCCAGTTGTGATTCTCTATCCAGCCATTCTTCTTGGCCTCTTCATACACGTCGGTCCCGGGGAACGGGGTCAGGATCATGTAGATAGCGAGATCGGGATCGATATCATCGACAAAACGTCTTAGGTCGTCGAGCGACTCGCGAGTGTCGTCTCTGTGCCCGATGATGAACGTTGCGTGTCCGAAGATGTCGTTCTTCTTCATCAGATGAACCGCGTCACGAGTCTGATCAGGGCTAATCTTCTTGCCAATGCTCCGAAGTGTTTCCTCACTGCCACTCTCAGCGCCCGTGAGGATCCACATGCATCCCGCGGAACGCATCTTCGGTATGAGATCCTTGTGATGTACAATGTCGTCGGATCTTGCCTGAACGAACCACATGATGTCATGCGCGATTCCGCGCTTGGCTATCTCGTCGCAGAGCTGTTCTGCGAACGGGCCGAGAGGGAAGTTGTCGTCCGTTAGCCAGAGAAACTCGGCTCCGAAGTTCCTGTGGAGGAATTCGAATTCGTCTGCGATACGTTTCGGGGACTTCGATCTCCATGTTCCCTGCCAATGCTTCCACTGCGAGCAGAACGTGCAACGGTGCGGACAGCCTCTTGATCCTTCGACGAGCGCGTACACGGCCTTGCCAGCCATCATTGTGAAGTGGTACTTTCGCATGTGATCCTCGACGAAGTGGTACGCTGGCATCGGGAGCTGATCGAGGTCCGCAATCAGAGGCCGGTCGGGGTTGTGGAAGATCCTGCGGTCCTTCTGGAATGATATGCCTTTGATGTCTGTGAGGGCCTCGGAGTTCCTGACCGCCTTGACAAGCTCAACCAGTGTTTGTTCTCCTTCGCCCCGCACAATCACGTCTATTTCTGGGTAGGCCCGGAGGGACTCGTCCGCTGTTGCTGTGAAGTGCTGGCCGCCGGCGATAGCCACGATTGAAGGATCTACTTTCTTGGCGGTCGCCAGAGTTCGGGCAGAACTGTAGGCGTTGCATGTAGCGAGGCTACTTGAAGCAACGATATCGGGGCGATAAGACGCAATGTGCTTCTCGAGCCCATCCCATTCGAGCGAAGTAGCCTGGCAGTCCAGCACCTCGATATAGGCATCAGGTATCTTGTCCGCGAGATATCCTGCAAGCTCCAAGGTTCCCAAGGGCGGCGGAAGATACTCTCCCATCACAAACCAGAAATGCTTCGGAGGTTCCACGAACAGAATCTTCACATTCGATACATCCGAACCTCTTCGAGCGGCGTCTTGAGAGATTAAACCTTCCATGATCATGGAGAATTGGGTGATCCGGGTTGGCAGCGGAAAGATCGCGAACTACTTGATCACGAGAGGCATCGACGCGACAGAAAGTTCACATGAAGCGCTCCACGTTCAACAGCTCGAGTCCCACGATAACATCTCCGTCTTCGTGGAAGAAGATAGCAAACCCGTCTTCGGTTGCTTCGCCGACGGGCTTCGCTACATGCTTGAATCTGACGTAGAGGTCACCTTTGGTACCGAAGTCTGCGGCCACGACTTTTCTCGGAAGCTTCACGTGATATGTAGCTTCAACCTTGGCCAAGATCTTCTTTAGGTCTATGTCTAGGAGTGTTTCAGGGATGGTGATCCTCGGTACCTCCTACTCTTCCTTCTCGAACTCGTCAGGTAAGCTGTTCGTACGTGTGCTTCATCATTGGTCGGCTCGTATATAACCACGAGGAAATGCGTTTCATCTAGACGCTTGAGAGCGTGTACTCCGCCCCGACTGTTGCTGTAAGCCTCATCAGGACGACTCAAGGCTGTCGCCAGTAGCTCGGCTTTGGTTCCTACCTCTGGGTGCCGAACTTGGATGTGCAACCAATCCTCTGCCAGAATGACAACTCGTCTACCATCAAATGCTTTGACGGATATCACGTCGTACAAAGGCTCCCTTCGTAGTAGCGGTGCCCGGACAATCTAAAGCTCTTCACCCACTCGATTCGTAGTCAAGATCCCAGATGAAGCCGTTGACGATCCCCAGAGACTACATGATCAGGCCTGATGGCATGCTCACAGACAGTTGATACTTCTCGTCAGCTGTCTCCCCTCTGACGTGGTCGCCCACCCGTTTTTCGTCACCATTGAAAGCGTCATTCCGGCGGGCCGTATGCGCCGGCGCATACAATTTGCTGAAAAGGGCAAGTATGGCCGAGTCGCGGC
>CAZLHM010000039.1:0-13225 GCA_964559555.1 uncultured Candidatus Bathyarchaeia archaeon | reverse complement strand
CGCAGCTGAAGCATGGGTCGTAGGGTCTGATGACCATCTCGATCTGGTTGAGGATTCCTTGATCGTACTTGCCGCCCTTGATGAGATCTCGCGCAGTCTTCTTGACGGCGATATTCATTGCAGCGTTGTTCTGCACAGTCGCGACAACTAGGTTTAGATCCTTAACGATACCCCTGTCGTCCGTCTCATAGTCATGAATCAGGGTACCCCTTGACGCCTCGACCGAGCCGATCCCTCGAGCTGCTCTTGGAGCTACCTTCTCTCTCACATTGGTGCTCGTAACCTCGGGATCATCGAGCAATTCGAGCAACCTCTCCGTGCAGTATACGAGCTCTATCAGTCTCGCCCAGTGGAACAGCAATGTCGCTTGGGCAGGTCGACCGAACTGGTTCCTGAACTCCTCGAGCTCCTTCTGTGCCAAGGGCGTCGGGATCTTGTCGACAACGTTGATCCGAGCCAGAGCGTTGACCCGGTAGACGCCGACAGGGTTCTCTAGATCCATCGTCATCTGACCTGCCTTCTTGTTGTACGGGAACTTCAGGTAGCTCCAAGGCTCGACCAGTTCGGCGATGTGGTCTAGGTAGTTCTCAACTGCGAAGTCCTCGTAGGATCCGTCTGGCTGCATCATTCTGAGCTTGCCGTCGTAGAGGCTCAGTCCTCCATCGTCCATTACAGTACCTAGAAATCCCGTGTTGAACACGGCCAGGCTCTTGACTAGATCCAGATACTTTGGGAAGATCTGTTCCTTGGCGAACTTCATTGAGAAGAGTGCGAAGTCATGCATCTCTTTCGCCATGCCCTTCACTTCGTCGATCTCTTCCTTCTTGAGCGGCCTACTCCAGCCTCCTGGGACTGCGGCCGCTGGGTGAATGGCCTTGCCGGAAAGTAGCTGAGCTGCTCGTGTACCGAGATGTCTAACATGAACGACTCTCTTTGCGACCTCTGGGTTTGCCTTGATAACTCCGAAGACGTTTCGATCCTTGTAGTCAGCTGATGGGCCTATGACGAAGTCGGGGCCGGACAGAATCCAGAAGTGCAGGATCCTGTCGGACGCCATCTCCGCCATGTAGACGAGTTCTCTTATCTTCCGCGCCGCCTCTGGGATCTTGACTCCGAATAGTGCGTCGGTGGCTTTTGCTGATGCAAGATGGTGTGCCCACGGGCACACACCGCATATCCTTGGTGTGATCCTAGGTAGTTCCTCAACCATTCTCCCGACACAGAACTTTTCGAAGCCTCTCAGTTCCACGACGTGCATCTTGGCGTCTGCGACGTTTCCTTGATCATCTAGTTGTATCGCTACCTTGGCGTGGCCTTCAATTCGACTTACAGGTTCAATCACGATCTCTTTTGTCATTCTACTCACCTTGGTCTCAGCCGTGCTTTCGCACCCACGAACCTGCTGAAACTCGCGGGTCTGTCAAGCATGGCTTTCACATCTACTCCTATGGTGGAGAGAGCACCCATCATGTCCACCATCTGGCTCGCTCCTGCTCGTATGGGTCCAAAGCATCCCTCACAGGGCATGCCGGCAGCGATGCATCTTGGGATCTTCGGGCCGCCCCACCCTCCCCCATGGCAGCCGGTTCTCGTTGCAGGTCCTATGCAGAAGTAGCCTTGTTCTAGCAGGCATCGCTCAGTGTCCGGAGCTGGGAGTTCCAGTGTCCGCTTCAATACTGTGCCAAGGGCTACAGCTTTCTTCTCCCTCTTTAATGGGCAATCTTCGCAGACTGCTTTCTCCTCCATGACGAATGGTTTGTTCTCGAGCAGCGAGGTCAGTGCCTGAACCATCACTCCCGGTTCGGTCGGACATCCTGGAAGGTAGACATCCACCTTCACAAGTTCATCTACCGCGTAGACTCGATCCAAGAGGGCCGGGATCTTCTCTGAAGGAGGTGCACTCTGGATGGTGCTCCGCATACCCTTGTACACAGCGTTCAACAGGTCATCACGCGTAGAGAGGTTCGCCAGCGACGGGATGCCCCCCCATGACGCGCAAGCGCCGTTGGCTATCAGAACCTTGCACTTCGCTCGCATTTCCTGCGCTATCTCTTTGTTTTCCTCTGTCCGTACGCATCCGCTAAGCAGGCCCACATCCGCTTCTGGGAGTTCGATCTTAGTTCCTTCACCCAATTGTCCGTAGTACTTGTGATCCATTATGACAGGAGAGTGGACAAACTCAACCTTGGGAAGGATATCTAGGATAGCGTCACCTATGTCCAGAAGCGTCATCTCACAGCCCGCGCAGGTTCCGAGCCACTCATCAATAATCCTTGCAGTCATCGTTACACCGATTATATTGTGCTGCTAACTTCATATTTATCTCATCTCATGGGCTTCTGCGATGTGAGTATAGAGAGATCTATAGAACAGCCTATTCATCGCAAAGCTCAACACGAGTGTCGCGATTTCCGGATATGTCGAATGCATTGACTCGCCTGGGATGGCCGGAATGAACCAATGTCAGGTTCCTGACCATGTGCGAAAACGCGTCGCAGTACTAGGAGTAGGCAACAGCCTCTTTGGCGACGATGGCTTCGGTCCCGCCACAGTACAGCTCATTCTGACTCATGAGGTGCCCAGTGATGTTTGTGTCTTGGATGTCGGAACAGGCGTGATGCCAATCCTGTTCGACATCCTGTTGAGTGATTCCGCTCCCCGTCGGTTGATCATATTGGACACAGTGGATCTTGGCAGGGCTCCTGGGGATCTAGTTAGAGTACCGGTCGACCAGCTGCCCAAAACCCGAAACAACCTATTCTCTTTCCACAGCTTCTCCGCCAGAAGGATACTTCAGGAACTGGAAGAGACGAAGGGTGTGGAAGTAGTCATCCTAGCATGCCAAGCAGAGAGCATCCCCTCCGAAGTAAGGGAGGGCCTTTCCATCCCGGTCCAAGACGCAGTTCATCGGGCTGCCCAGGTGGTGCTCCAAATGATGAGAGTGTAGGCGAACTCTCGGTCATGGACTGCTCTGCAAAGGCCGCACACCGGGTCGAAGGCGTCTTTCGCCGTTTGTCTTATATGAGCTGGGAATGGTAGTCTAGGGAAGTTCATCCGCCCGCCCAAGTACATTGATCCGGCAGATGAAGCGGGAGGACACTGAAATGCCTGAAATGGGTCCTGTAGTCTCGATCTTGATGAAACCCGGAGTGCCAACTGTGGAGGCTTCGAGTTCGGTTCTCGATGTTGCTCGAACCATGAAGCACAAGGGTGTGAGAAATCTCTTCGTGGTGAAAGATGGAAATCCGATCGGAGTTGTTAGGGATTGGGATATCATAACAAACGTTGTTGCTCTTCATCTAGATCCTTCATCGATTCAAGCTCGCCAAGTCATGTACACGCCAGCTCCCATTGTTGGGCTGAGTGCAGGTTTGGGGGACGTAACGAGGCTCATGGCCGAGACCGGAGTCAGACGAATTCTTGTCGCCGACAAGAACGGTATGTATGGCACGGTGACTGCTGGGGACGTGCTAGACTTCGTATCCGGAATGCCCTCGAAGGCTTATGGCGACATGCTGAAGAAGATTAGGAGAGAGGGCGCATAGAGTAGGGCCACAGACGTACGTCCTATGAGATCCGACATCTCCATGTGGTCTCTGTTCCCGTGATATCTACTCGGTCAACTTGATGACTGTCTCGGGGCATTGGACTTCACAAGCTCTGCACTCGATGCATGCCTCGGTGTGAATAGCGTATGACTTCTTGGAGCTCCCTTCGCCTCTGATCTCAAAGACATTCGGGTCCGACGGACATATGTCGTGACAGGTCCCACAACCCGTACATTTGTCGGTGTCGATCTCGATCTTCATTTGCATCATTCCGCTAAGGGCTCGTCTCTACACCTGCTACTCCGCCAGCGCGGCATTCACCTGTGCCGTCAATTGATCGAGCGTGAAGCCCTTGACGAATATGGCTTTCGGTGGGCAAGTTGCCGCGCAGGCGCCGCAACCCTTGCAGAGAGCTTCATTCACTACCGCCCTTTTCTTGACTGCCCCGTTCTCAGTGTGTTCTTCTATCTTGATGGCCTTGTATGTGCAGGGATCTACGCACATTGCGCATCCGTCACATTTCGACAGATCAACAAACGACTTGATCGGTTCCAGGTCGACTTTTCCTTGTGCCAAAGGAACGGAAGCCTTGGCGGCTGCAGCGCTTCCCA
Organism: uncultured Candidatus Bathyarchaeia archaeon; assembly: GCA_964559555.1. Classification (GTDB taxonomy): domain Archaea; phylum Thermoproteota; class Bathyarchaeia; order 40CM-2-53-6; family 40CM-2-53-6; genus CAVPLU01. The sequence goes on along the minus strand of CAZLHM010000039.1, from coordinate 9,066 downwards.
TAGCCACTGCATCAGTCACGTCCTTCGGTCCCTGAGCTGCGCCGGCGATGAAGATTCCTTCTGTGGCTGTGTCGAGAGGTCTAAGCTTGGCATGCGCTTCTTGAAGGAAGCCGTCTGCTGATTTGGCGATCTTCAGTTTCCCTTGGATGTCGGCGAGTTTGGCGCCGGGCACCATTGCAGTTGCGAGGACAATTAGGTCTGCCTTTATGGTGAACGTCTCATTTCCAGTAAGTACGTCATCTACGGTGACGGTAAGCTCGTCAGAGTTCGATGTGACCACGGGCGGCGCCTCCGGCTCGTACTTCATGAAGCGAATTAGTGATTCGGAAGCTTCCTTGTAGTACTTCTCGTGGCCTCTCCCGTAAGTTCGAATGTCCCTGTACAGATAGTATACGTTCACGTCGGGGTACTTCCTCTTCACGAGCAGCGCGTTCTTCAACGCCCCGGTACAGCATACGCGAGAGCAGTACCTGTTGAGCTGTTGGCCTTCCCGAAGACGCTTGTAGACTCCCGGTTCTTGTCTGGAGCCAACGCATGAGATGAAGACTATGTTCTTCGCCGGAGAGCTTCGGAAGAATGGCCCAAAGGCATCGCCGAGAAGGAGCTCGCCCTTTGTCGGTCCTTCGGCATCCAGTATTCGCTCGAGCTGTAGCATTGTGATCACGTTCTTCTGCGTCCTGTATCCGAACTCGCCTTCGGGCGGCTCGTATGAGTCAAAACCAATCGCGGTTATGATCGTGCCAATATCAATCTCAAGCTCCTCGGGTTTGTCGTTCAGATCTATAGCTTTCTTCTCACATGCGTCGACGCATTTGCCACACTTGTTGCAGACTTTGTCGTCGATGACGTAGGCTTGAGGTACTGCGCCCCGAAATGGTAGGAAGATTGCTTTTCTCTTGGTGAGGTGGAAGTCAAATTCGTTTGAGGTCTCGAGTGGACATGCGCTCTCGCAGCGCGCACAGAGATTGCATCTCTCGGAGACAAATCTGGGCCTCTTTGTAATCTTCACCTTGAAGTTGCCTATGTACCCGTCCACGTTGTTGACTTCCGAGTTCGTCAATAGTTTGATGTTTGGGTGTGAAGCAACGTGCTTCATCATTGGCGCTAGGGCGTCCATCGCATGCTCGTCAGTAGGGTACAACTTGTTGAGCCTAGCTGTCTTTCCTCCTATGGTCGGTTGTTCCTCGACAAGAGTGATCTCGAAGCCCCTTTGGGCCAGATCTACCGCGGCTCTCATTCCAGCCACGCCGGCACCTATGACCAATGCTCTTTCAGTCACGGGCACAGACTTCTTCTGAAGTGGCTCAAGCAGACGAGCCTTTGCGACAGCGATCCTCACGAGATCCTGCGCCTTCTTCGTGGCCTTGTCGGGTTCTGTAGCGTGTACCCATGAGCAATGCTCCCGCAGGTTGGCCATCTCGAATAGGTAGGGGTTGAGGCCCCCCTCCTCCACGACCTTTCTGAAGGTCGCTTCATGCATTCTAGGTGAACATGACGCGACGACGACACGATTTAGTTTCTGCTCGCCAATGTCTGTCTTTATCATCGCCTGTCCTGGGGAGGAGCAGGTATACAGGTATGTCTTGGCGACGACAACGTTCGGCAGTTTCTCTGCATATTCCCTCACGGCTTCTACGTCAACAACGCCGGCTATGTTGATTCCGCAGTGACAGATGTAGACTCCGACTCTAGGTTCTTGGGACGCGGTCATCCGGATTTCACGACTCTTTGAGAATTATTGAGGCCCTCATTGCTGCTGCACTGGCATGCGCAACCGAATCCGGGATATCTTTGGGGCCTTCCGCTGCTCCAGCTGTGAAGATCCCCCTTACAGGGGTCGCCACGGGATCGATTTTTGGATTCTCCGTTGCGAAGAATCCATCGTCTGCTATTGGGATCGAAAGCACCTTTGCAAACTCGCCGTCCGCCGCCGGCCTCAGTCCCGCCGACAGTACAACAAGATCTACTTCTTCATCGATGGGCTCGCCGGTCTCAATGTTCTCTGCGCGGACCATGAGGTTCTTTGTGCCCGGGATCTCAGCGATCTCGGCCACCCGCCCTTTGATGAATCTGATCTTGAATTCGTTCTCTGCTCTCCTGTAGAACTCCTCGAATCCTTTCCCGAAAGCCCTGATATCCATATAGAAGATCGTTGCCTCAGCTCCGTGGACGTGCTCCTTGACCAACTCCGCCTCCTTGACAGCATACATGCAACATACTCTCGAGCAGTAGTCAATGCCTACTTTCTCGTCTCTTGAGCCGACGCATTGTACGAATGCAACCTTTCTCGGGATCCTACCGTCAGAGGGACGGAGGACATGTCCCCCGGTAGGACCTGAGGCGCTCAGGAGTCGTTCGAGCGCTAGGCCGGTTATCACGTTGTCGTACCTTCCGGCTCCATACTCGGGTTTCATGGCGATGTCGAAGATCTCGCAGCCGGTCGCCACGACTATCGCCCCAACATTCACGTTCATCTCTTGCGGTTGCTGTTCCAGATTCGGGGCTCCCACGCCGCAGACTTTGGTGCATAGTCCGCATTCCAAGCAGTGGTCTTTGTCAATGGTATACACAAGAGGCACAGCCTGTGGAAATGGGACGTAGATGGCCTTGCGAATTCCTAGACCTTGATCGAACTCGTTCGGAATCTCGATTGGGCAGTGTTGGGCGCAGACCCCACATCCAGTGCATTTTGTCTCATCGACGTAGCGTGGCTTTCTGACGATCTTGACTTGGAAGTCTCCAGCCTTCCCTGCAACCTCTCTAACCTCCGAGTAGGGGAGAAGCTGGATGTTCTGATGTCTCGCAGCATCAACCATCTTTGGAGTCATGATGCAGGCGGCGCAATCAAGGGTCGGGAATGTCTTGTCAAGCTGTGACATCTTCCCTCCAATACTGGGTCTCTTTTCGACCAGATACACCTTGAAGCCTTGATCTGCGAGGTCAAGTGCAGCCTGCACACCCGCGATGCCGCCGCCAACAACCAATGCAGGTTTGGTCATCTGACAATCACATCTTGAACGGACTTGGACCTAGCTTTCTGATCTGCTCGGTGAACTCTCGCACGACAGTCGCGAATCTCTCTCCTTCGGAGCTAGAGACCCACTCCAGCCTGAGGCGCTCTGGCTCGATCCCCATATCCTGAAGCATCAAGGTCATCGCCTCGAACCTCCGTTCCGTCTTGAGGTTTCCATCGATGTAGTGGCAATCTCCCGGATGGCATCCACACATCAAGACCCCATCCGCGCCCTTCGTAAGCGCTTCCATGACCAAGGCAGGGTGCACCATGCCGGAGCACATCACCCGTATTACCCTAACATTCGTAGGGTACTGTATCCTCGATGTGCCCGCAAGGTCGGCTCCAGCATAGGAGCACCAGTTGCAGCAGAATCCGACTATGAGTGGTTCAAACTCGGCTGTCATCAGCATGCCTCCGGACTTCTCGCTCACTCCGTGACGTTTCTCAAACGATATCCATTGATTGGTGAACGATCGTTGAACGACTCGTCATCTCTTATATTGCCCCCAAACCATCCGAATCTGCGGCCGGTCCCTCTTGAATAGCCATGCAGAGAAGAGGGTGAACTAGAAGTGACGATCAACATCAGAGAAACAAGCTTTCCCCAAATGAAAGGTCGAACTTTCGAGATAGTCAATGTCGTGGACAACCTCTGCGAGTTCTGTCGCCAGCCAGTAAGCACGGATGAGACGAGAGCGAAAACTGTCACCATATTCACCTACAGTGATCACCACAGTCTGGTCTCAAGGGCGGCGGCGCATGATAGAGTAGAGGTTGACTTCGAAAAGAGCCGGATCTACATCTTCGATCACGCGTTCCCGTGCGTATTTCATCCCGAGTGTTTGAGCAGGTCCTGATTCCGGACCGCAGCGAGGTTCTTGTTCGGTTCCGAGACCTTCCCCCATCACTCATGGGCCGAGCGAGCATCCTACACAGCCTTGTAGACGTATTCGTTTTCCTTCTCACCTACTTCCGTGACTGCTCCGCGTTTCCTAAGCGCTAGCATGTGATCGAGTAACTGCTTTCTGTCCAAGCCCGTTGATTCCGAAAGTTCCTTCATAGTAAGTGGACCTCTCTTCCTGAGCTCAAAGAGGAGCATCTCGCGCCTCATCTCGTCGATCAGAATGTCTTGGGCTATCTGGTTGTAGCGCTCGGTCTCACTCGCCTTAGCTCCCATAACAGATAGACCCATGATCCACCTCAACCTCTCAGATTTGAACGCCTCTACAGCCGCGTCCAGCTTTCTCGGATACTTTGCCAGCTCGCTCACGTTTTCACCTCAAGTCGACTTGAACGGATTCGGTCCTAGTTCCCTGACCTTGTCAATCATATCCTTGATCAAAAGGGAGAACTTCTCACCCTCGCCCGCAGATATCCATGCTAATCTGACCCTATCCTCCTCAACTCCGAGTTGCTTTAGGGCCGTCTTGAGGAAGTTGAATCTCTTCTCAGCGCGGAAGTTTCCTTTCACGTAGTGGCAATCGCCTGGATGGCATCCCGTTACGATTACCCCGTCTGCACCGTCTCTGAGAGCCTCTAACACGAATGTTGGTTCTATCCTTCCGCTACACATCGTCCTTATGATCCGGGCGTTAGGTGGGTATTGGAGTCGGCTTGTTCCAGCCAAGTCGGCTCCTGCGTAGGAGCACCAGTTGCATGTGAAGACGAGGATTCGAGGGTCGAAGCCGGCGCCAAGTGCCTTCTCTGCGTTCTCTGTACTCGTTGCTGATTCTGCTTCGTTCATCATCTACCGCCTCACTTGGCCATCATCGCCTCAACCTGAGCTAGGATCTGTCTGTCACTGTAGTGCCGCATGGTGATGGCGCGCCTCGGGCAGTCGGCAGCGCATACCCCGCACCCTCTGCACAAAGCAGCTATCGTCTTCGACTTGCCGCTCTCGATCTTGTGTGCACCGTAGGGGCAGAGCTCTTCGCAGAGGCCGCAGCCTATGCAGAGATCAGGGTTCACATCGGCCGTTAGCGCCTCAGTCTTCAGTCTCTTGTTCCCCATCAGGATCGAAGCCCTAGCTGCGGCAGCTTGAGCCGATATTATTGACTCGGGGATGTCCTTCGGTCCGCACGCGGTGCCCGCGAGGAAGATCCCGTCAGACTGACAGTCGACTGGTCTGAGTTTCGGGTGAGCTTCCATGAAGAAACCGTCGGGGCCTAAGGGAACTTTCAGCATCCTCGCGAGCATCACATCCTCCTTTGACGGACAAAGCGGAGTCGAGAGCACGACCAAGTCACACAGAAATTCGGTCTCCACTCCGGCAAGGGTGTCGTAGGCGGTCACCCTGACCTTCTTGCCGGGGGCCTCCGCGATATCGGGAGGTATCTCTCTGATGTATCTGATGAACTTCACTTCGAGAGCTCTTGCTCTCCTGTAGAAGTCCTCGTACTCCTTGTACGTCCTTAGGTCGCTGAAGAGTACGTCTACATGAGCCTTCGGCCAGAGCTCCTTGATTCGAATTGCGTTCTTTATCGCGTTCATGCAGCAGATCTTCGAGCAGTATGGCCATCCCTCTTCTTTCTTCGCACCGAGGATCTTGGACAGAAGTCTAGCGGCGAATGATTTACTCATGTCTGACAGTTCGTACGTCCAGACTTCACCGGTGCGCGCCCCCACGCACTGAATCATTAGTACTCGCTCAGGTTCGGTCAGCTTCCCTTGCGCCAGCATTTCCTCTAGCTGCAGTTGCGTAACGACCTTGTCTAGCACCCCATACTGGAAGGAGCCCTTTGGGGGCTCATAGTTTAGGGCTCCACTTGCCAGAACGATCGTTCCGACGTCTAGTTTCACGTCCTCCTTACCCTTTGTTAGGGCGACCTTGAAGTTGCCGACGTATCCGCTGACGTCCTTGAGGGCGGCCGATGTGTAGATCTGTATGTTCTCGTTTGAAGTCGCCGTCCTGATCAATGGGTCGAGGATCTCCGACGAATCTTGGAGTGTGGGGTAGATCTTCCCGAGCCTTCGGGTTAGACCTCCAAGTTGCGCATCTTTCTCAATCAAGTGCACTTTGAAACCTTGGTTCGCCAGACTGACTGCAGTTGTTAGCCCGGATATTCCACCGCCTATCACCATGGCCGAATCGGAGACATCGACCTCAGGTTCATCTTGAGGTTCAAGCCATTTTGCTCTGGCGACCGCCATCCTCACTACGTCCTTAGCCTTCGCCGTCGCCTCTTCGTGTTCATGCGAGTGGACCCAAGAGCATTGCTCTCGTATGTTTGCCATCTCGAAGAGGTACTTGTTCAGTCCCGCATCTTCACATGTTGCTCTGAAAAGAGGCTCATGGGTTCGAGGTGTGCAGGACGCAACGACAACCCTGTTCAGGCCATTCTTCTTGATGGAATCCCTTATCGAGCTGAGTCCTGCTTCGGAGCACGTGTAGAGATTTCCTTCTGCCCACGCCACATTCGGCAGTGTCTTCGCGTATTCTACGACTTCCGGGACGTTCACGACGCCACCGATGTTGATCCCGCAATGACATACGAAGACTCCGATCTTGGGTTCTTCCAAGGTCGTCAATCCCTCCCGCTCATTAGAATCTCGCTGATCCTAGCTGCTGCAGCTCCGGCTTGCATAACGGAGTCCGGAATGTCGCCGGTCCTCGGGCCGAGGCAATACCCGCAGCCAACGATCCCTGGAACTTGCGTATCAACCGGGTGAGCGATGAAATCGGGTGGAACGAGAAAGCCGAATCTATCTGTCTGTATTCCCAAGATCTTGGCCAACTCAACGGAGTCAGGTCGCGGCATCAAAGCCGTGCAAAGCACTACCAGATCCACTTTCTGGCTCTTGACCGTTCGAGTTAGCGTGTCTTCGTACCATAGAGTGAGATCCTTCGTCTCCGGATCCTCTCTTATCTCTCCAGGGCTGCTTCTCACGAACTTGATCCCAAATTCCTTCTTGGCTCTGTTTGCGAACTCCTGGAATCCTTTTCCGAAGACACGGAGGTCGATATAGAAGATATAGACTTCGGAGTCGGGTCTATGCTCTTTTATGAGCACCGCGTCTTTTACAGCGTATTTGCAGCATATGCTTGAACAGTAGGGGTATCCGAACCGTTGGTCCCTTGAACCGACACACTGCAGGAACGCGACCGTTCGTGGAATCCTTCCGTCTGAGGGCCTCATGATCCGACCACCAGTTGGTCCAGAAGCGGAAAGTAGACGTTCTAGCTGCATTGCGGTGATCACATTCTTGTATCGCCCGTACCCGTAGGAGGTTATCTTGAAAGGCTCATAGGTGTCGAATCCGGTCGCGACGACGATGCCGCCAACGTGCAGGTCAAGCTCTACTGGTTGTTGCTCGAGGTCGACTGCCTTTGCGTTGCACACGCTCTCGCAGAGTCCGCAGTCTAGACAATTGTCTCTGTCTATCGTATAGACTCGTGGAACAGCCTGCGGGAACGGCAGGTATATCGCCTTTCGAACACCCATGCCTGTATCCCATTCGTTTGGTAGCTCCACGGGGCAGTGATCCGCACAGGTGCCGCATCCGACGCACTTGTCGAATTGCACGTATCTAGGCTTCTTGAGGACCTTAACTGTGAAGTCCCCGGCTGAGCCATGGAGTTCCTTAACCTCCGAGTAGGTGAGCAGCTCGATGTTTGGATGTCTGAAACACTCGATCATCTTCGGCGCTAGGATGCATATCGAGCAGTCCATTGTTGGAAACGTCTTGTCAAGTTGGGCCATTCGCCCACCAATGCTTGGCGACTTCTCAACAAGGTAGGTCTTCACTCCACGATTGGCAAGATCCAAGGCCGCTTGGATTCCGGCGACCCCCCCGCCGATCACAAGGGCCGACTTCTCCACCACAACAATCACCCTACGCTAGCTTCCTAACGATCTTGTCAATGGGAACCCTATGCTCTCGTAGCTGAGGTCCCTCCAGCTTGAAGCCCATCGCTAGACTCAGGAGTTCAAGAAAGTGAAGGACCGGGATGTCGTACTCCTCTTTCAGCAAGCTCCTGATCTCAAGCTGTCCCAAGTCAAATTGGATGTAGCAGAAGGGGCAGGCCGTCACTACGCAGTCTACGTTTGCCCTCTTCAGGGCAGCGAGTTTGCGGTTTGACAGACTTCTTGACAGATGATCATCAATATCACGGAGAGGACCACCGCAACAGATCTCTTTCTCGTCGTAGTCGACAGGTTCAGCCCCGAGCATCCGTACCAAGTCATCCAACACCTCGAATCCCCTTGCTGGTCCTGCATGCAACAGTTTGGGCCTAACGAGGTGACATCCGACCTGGGTCGCTACCCTTAGTCCGTCTAGAGGCCTTGTTACCTTACTTCGAATCTTTTCGAGGCCCACATCGTCGCAGAGTACGTCCATGGTGTGCTTGACGTTCGTGGTCCCCTTGAACTTCTTGTTCGCAACCGAAAGGAGTCCGTTGACTTCATCTCGCATCTCTTTGTCTCTCTTCAGAGTGTCATTGACCATCAGCAGTGACTCGTAGCAGTCGTTGCACAACGCCATGATGTCAAGTCCCATCTTCTCAGCGATGCACAGATTCCTTGCCGCAAGCGCCATCCACCCAGTGTAGTCGAGCGACTGAATCGCGAATGGTCCGCAACAGCTGGTCCCCTCCATGTCCACTAGATCCACGCCTAGCGCCGGCAGTGTCTTTCTGGTCGCCAATTCGTATGACAGTTCTCTTGAGGGAATCAGGCAGCCTAGGTAGAGAGCATACTTCACTTTCTCTTTCAGCTCCTATTTCAAGCCGAGGATCTTGCTGAAACCGGTCTTTCTCGCTATCTTCGCGACTTCGGAGATTGGTTCTAGTGGTGGTAGGCCAAGAGTTGCTCTCTGCTTGCTCACCGAGGCCGTCGGGTTGACAATACGACCTGTCTCAATCAGGTTCTTCGCCATCGTCAGAGCGCCTTTCGGGGCGTTTCCGTCTCTTGCCGCTATGGCTCTGAGTGCGAAGACGACTTCGCCTACGTCTGCTCCCTGTGGGCACCTGTCTATACACGTGAAGCAGGACAGGCAGAGCCACGAGAGTTCGAATAGCGCCTCCCACTTGAATCCAAGGTTAACCATCT
>CAZLHM010000038.1:0-13955 GCA_964559555.1 uncultured Candidatus Bathyarchaeia archaeon | reverse complement strand
AGATAAGGGAGACAGAACCTCCTACGCATGGCCGCTCACGGGTTCAAATCCCACCGCCGGCACTTTCACTGAACCCCAAAAACCCAAGCAGTGTCGGGGCGCAATCTAGTTCGGAGTATGAATCCGAGCGGGATTATGGAAAATCGATAGAATACTCCCGATAGTGCTCGGACTTTGGCGTCAGATCCACTCGGTTCTGATAGTCTTGATTTCTCTGAAGTGTGGGTCGTCTGAGACCACGTTGCTTGACCTCGTCTCGATCGAAGTCACAGCCACGATCGCGTCGGCCGAATGCAGCTCCTTATGGCGACATCTCAGTCAGGCTGACGTGATCACTATCTTGGTATCCAAGTCAACCAAGGTGAAACCTGAGTTCATTATTGTGTCGTACAGAGCCGACACACGGCGCCAGACCTCTCCGGTCGAGTACTCTGACGAGGAAATGTCAAAGCGAAATGAAGACAACACAGCATGCCAGTGTTAGTCGAGCGGCAACCGTGATATGGACAACAGCATGGTTGCCTAGACAGGAGGGACCTAGATGAGAATTGTCAGGATTGAAGACGCTTCCACTGAGACGCGAACTGGAGGCATATTCCTAGGTGCCGTCGAGATGAAAGCGTTGATCGGCGAGGCAACGGGGGCTTTGGATCTGAAGCTCGACGTAATCACTTTTCCTCCAGGTGTGAGAAACAGGCTTCACTCGCATTCATGCGATCAAGCCCTCTACATCCTATCAGGGAAAGGCATCGTCGCAACGGAAAAGGAAGAGGTGGCCGCGGAACCTGGTATGGTCTTCTTCATCCCACGCGGAGAGAAGCATTGGCACGGGGCCGCAAAGGAAGACACCTTCTCCCACATATCGATTCTGGGACGCGGCAAGACAGAATGGTAGATCAACGACGCATTCGAGACACACTGACACACGTCTCGCTCAACCAACGCTACCGGTGCCCAAGGCTGGCTGGCGCGTCCCCCGTTGGTCACATGTTGCATTTGCGAATGTGAGGCATCCGAGAGCTATTCTTTTAAATTACGAGGCACTAAAATCTCGTATGCGAAATCCAATCTCTTACATCCTTGAAGAGTACTTGGAGGCTATCTGGAGGCAGGAGGAACGATCCGGCTCTGCGAAGACCGGCCAACTAGCGGAGCAGCTCCAAGTCACTCCTGGCGCCGTCACCAACACTCTGACGCATCTTGAGAAGCACAGGTTGGTCGCTCGGAGACCATACAGAGGGATAACGCTCACTGAGAGGGGCAGAGCGATTGCGCTCCGAGTGATTAGAAAACACCGCCTAGCAGAGCGACTCCTCACAGAGCTTCTGCACATGGACTGGAGTGGTGTCCACAAGATCGCCTGCGAGTTGGAGCATGCAATCAGCGATGACATGGTTGATCCACTTGAGAAGACTCTGACGGAGTCGACGACATGCCCTCACGGGAACCCAATCCCCGATGAAACAGGTCAGCTGCTCGAACAGCGATCCGAGCCGCTTTCGAGTTTCAATCCGAGGGATAGAGGCATCCTCGTCAAGGTCACGGATGAGAAGCCAGAGCTTCTGAAGTATCTCGCGTCGCTAGGCCTCTTGCCAGGGGCGAGCTTTGAAGTTGAGGAGAAGGCACCGTTCGACGGTCCCATAATCGTGAAGGTCATGGGGTCCACATACGCGCTTGGCAGAAGCGTCGCCTCCACAGTCCAAGCCAAGAAGCTCTAAGACGTCAGGGCTGAATGGCGTTGTCTTGCCACGCGCTCTTGGAGAAAATGGCCGGGAAGGCTGACGTAAGAGTCGCGTTGGCAGGAAACCCCAATGTTGGAAAGAGCACGCTCTTCAACCGACTGACAGGCCTCGAAGCGATCACGGCAAACTACCCAGGCAAGACCGTTGAACTCAACGCTGGCACGGCGAAATATGGTGACAAGACGATCGCCATCATAGACCTTCCAGGAACTTACAGCCTCGATCCCACATCGGACGACCAGTGGGTTGCACGGAGAGCACTTCTCGAAGAGAGACCTGACATCGTCGTAGTAGTTGTGGATGCTTCGAACCTTCAGAGAAACCTCTACCAGACACTCCAACTCATCGAGCTGGGATTTCCAATCGTTATCGCGCTGAACCTTGTGGACTACGCAGAGAAGATCGGTATACGGACCGACTGCCAGAAGCTCTCGAAGCTTCTTGGTGCGCCGATCGTTCCGACAGTCGCGTCCAGAGGAGAAGGCGTCCAGCAACTGCTGGAGCGTATCGGAGAGAGACGGCTAGACGGCACCCCTCCGGATCATCAAAGCCGTCCGTTCGATTTCGCCCTTGAACGATCCATCGAGAAAATGGCGGAACCGATCAGAGAGAACTTACGAGGGATCCCACTAGGACTCTCTCCGCGTGCCTTGGCCATTAGACTGCTCGAAGGTGATTCCGAGTTCACAAGACTCGTAGGAGAACAAGATCATGGCGCCGCAGTCATTCAGATTGCCCAGAGCCTCGCGAAATCCATTGAAGCAGCATATGGCGAACCTGCCGGGTTGGCGATTGCACGTCAGAGGCACAAGCTCGCACGGGAGATAGCTGAGGCTGTGCAAATTCGCGTCGGTCTGCCGGCGCTCTGGTCCCAGAGGTTGATGCATTACGCCGTCTGGCCTTACACCGGGATACCGCTCGCAGTCGGTGTGATCTCTGGGATCTTTGCCTTCATGCTAGGCGTCGGAGGAGTGCTCAGCGACGCTGTGGGGTTCCTCTGGGGGACCTTTGCGTCTCCTTCGATCAGGTTCGTCATCACCAGCATTTTTGCGAACAAGGTGCTTGCGCAGTCTCTCATCTGGGGACTTGATGCTGGAATCCTCGGTGCACTCTCAGTTGGAGTCCCATACGTTCTCACGTTCTATCTTGTGCTTTCGTTGCTCGAGGATAGTGGCTACCTGAACAGCGCCGCCTATCTCGCTGACAGCGTGATGCACAAGCTTGGCCTTCACGGTGGCTCGATAATCCCACTCATAATGGGGTTCGGATGCAACGTCCCCGCAATCATGGGCACCCGAGTCCTCCCCACAAGACGCGAGAGAATACTCGCATCCACGCTGATCACGCTGACTCCGTGCAGTGCCCGCGTAGCGGTGATCATGGCCGCGGTTGGCGTCTTTGCGGGATGGCGCTATGCCGTAGCGATCTTCGTCATCGATCTCGTTGTCATAGCAACGGTTGGATGGTCTCTCAACAGACTGCTTCCCGGCAAGGCTTCTGGGATGGTCATGGAGATGTTTACCTTCAGGAGACCTAGAGCGTCAACGATACTGAAGCGAACGTGGTTCAGGTTCAAGAGCTTCCTTCTCTTTGCACTGCCAATAGTCATGCTGGGAAGCTTCGTACTCGGTGCGCTCTATGAGACAGGTTACCTTCAGGCGCTCGTGGCACCTGTGAATCCGATCATCTATGGTCTGCTGGGGCTGCCCGCCGTAGCGAGCATATGCCTGGTGCTGGGAATTCTCCGTAAAGAGCTGACACTGCAACTACTGATCGCCTTGGCGGCCATGCAGTACGGACCATCAGCGAGCAACCTACTCCTCTTCATGACCCCACTACAGCTCTTCGTGTTCGGGCTCGTTGTCACGCTGTACTTTCCGTGTGTGGCAACGATGGGAGTGCTTGGTAGAGAGCTCGGCCGCAAGAGCACATTCGTAATAATGCTTTCGACGATAGTGCTCGCAATCGTGATCGGCGCCGTAGCATACAGAACTCTTCCTGAACTGGGAATTCTATCGTGAATCGATAGGTTCGATTTGCATCAAGTTAATTGCAGTTCTCGTTGAGCACAGACCGCTCGTCTGTTTTTCGACATGTAGCATAATAGGACCGCTGGTTCCCTGATGACGAAGATCATGGTGGAATGCGGCGATGGGTTCGACGAGCGAGAATGGTCGCTCAGATGCAGGCAAGCAGATAGCTCTGCTCATCACCGTTGACGCGCTCTTCGGTTTCGCGGTTGGATTCAGCTCACCGTCCGTGGCCCCGCTAATCGTCGCCTTAGGCGTTAGCATATCATTCGTTGGCCAAGCGCAAACCATCGGTGGCTTGGGAGTCACGTTCCTACGCCTCCCAATGGGAGTCGCGATCGACAGGATTGGAAGGAAGCCCTTCATACTACTTGGCGGACTCGTGACGCTCCTAGGTTTTGTCTCATACTCACTCGCTACCTTCTGGCTGCTCCTAGGCGCAGGGATCGTACTAGTCACACTCGACTACGCAATCAGAGGTACCGCAACGTACGCGTCGCTGGGAGACGCTGCGGCGTCAGGGAGGGTCGGCCGAGTCTTCAGCATCGACCTTGGCGTTACAGAGACCGCTGCCACAATCGCTCCACTCTTGGGCGGATACGTCGCGACCGCGATGGGCGCTCCCTCGCAAGTCATCTTCTCAATATCAGCCACGCTCGTCGCTGCTGCAATCACAGTCGTCCTCGTTGGCTACAAGCCACCAACCCGAACCGGTACACGAGCGAAAGACGAGAGCTCGTGGAGATCGCTGATTCGTCTTGATAGGCGAATCCTACCGCTGCTTGCGATTGTGGCCGTGGACGCGACCGCGTGGAGATTCTCGTTCCCATTCTGGGCGCTCTACATCTTCAAAGAGATGCATGCTACCCAAGAGCAACTGGGAATCGCGCTCGCAATCTCCGCTGGCATACCCGCACTCACTGGCCTAACGCTGGGCTCGAAGCTCGACAAGGTGGGGAGAAAACCATTCCTCGCGCTCAGCGAATGGAGCGCCATTGGCGCGTTCCTGCCGCTACTGCTAGCGACGCAACCCGAGTTCGCCTACATCTCCGCCATATTCTGGGGGCTCGTCTACAGCCTCTGGATGCCCGCAATCAACGCGTACGTCATAGACCACTTCGGCCGTGAGAAATTCGGACAGACGCTCGGAGCCATGGGCCTTGTTGCGGGCCTGGCTTCGGCGGCATCTCCGACACTCGGAGGCTGGATGTGGGATAACATATCTCCAAAGGCACCATTCATCCTCACGCTCATCATAGCGACCGCGCTCGGTTTCATCATCTGGTTCAAGATCAAGGAAGCTGACCCCAAACCTTCCCTGCAAGCCCCGAATTAGGTCCAGCCGCGTCGAGCGAGAACAAGGCATTCTCGGCCGGGGAGTTCCTACTGAACTCCCAGCCCTATGGATACTAGTAAGAGTGCGCCGGCGGTAACCATCGCGATCCCTAGTAGAAGCGTCGTCTTCGCTGCGTTCTCGGCATGCATCTTCCGGAACCGCATGATAGCCTGCTTGCTAGTGAAGAACAGGAGGATCGCCGTGAGTGGAATGATGAAGACTACATTGTAGGCGAGCAGGTATCCGATCTTGAGTGGAGAATCAGCTATGAAGGATAGAAAGGTCATGTAGATGCCTCCGGTGCAAGCGCACGGGAAGTTGTGGAATCCGATCAGTATTCCAGCGGCGAAGATGGCAGGCACACCACCTAACTTCATGAAAGCTATGGCTCGCTTGCTGATCCCCTGTGAAACCGTCTGTATTCTCAACGGGATCGAACTAGGTCGGAGGTAGTTGATGATGTTCGCCATGCCAATCGCGAGCATTCCAGCAGCGCCGAGCCTCGCCAACAGGTGCGGTATCGTTGGCAACGTGACGAAGAGCAATGTCGCTCCGAGTCCCACCATCACGTACGAGAGGAAGACGCTGCCTATGTAGACGGCTCCGTAACCCAGTATCACTCGGCGGTCCGTCTGCGTCGTATACATCAGGCTGAGGAAGAGACCCAGCAGCCCTAGAGAGCAAATGTTCAGTCCGTCAAGTAGCCCAAGCGGGATCAATGGCAACGGATCCAAGCAGAAGCTATCCCCGTACGACCTTGACGGTTCCATCGCTCAGAAGCGTGATGCTCACACTGTCACCTGACGCGAGGCAGGGCTGCCTTGACATGTCATGAGTATAGTCGAAGTGCACCTCTGTCCCGTTCGCGGTGATGATGATGGCGAGGCAGTTGGTCAGGCCGCTGCCTACGCCCTTACAGTTGGTATCGGCCTGGACGACTCCGGTCGTCTGGCCATCGAAGGCAGCGTTGACGATCTTACCATAGAACGCGTCCTCGAGAGGGCTGATCTGAACTTCTGTCCGCGTAGCTTCCGTGAACCTAGAGGAAACCTCCCCGGTCTGAACACTTGGGTGCGAACTCGGCGAAGCCACGAGAAACGCGATACCTACGAATACTGCCACGAGAACCACAAGCCCCACGACTCCAGTGAGGTCTCTCTTTCCGCTTCGTCTTCTCTGTCTCATGGGAAGTGGCTCTCTTGCACGTGTTGTGGATTGCCCTTGCCTTCTTTGATATTTGAAGGGGAGCACTTTCATTTGAAAAGGAAAAGGCTGTCCCAACACGCCGGAAGCAAAGCGAAGATCCGTTCCGATCATGTGCGCCTCAATGACCAATAAGACGCTCATTGGAGTATCCTTTTTCAGCCGCTAGCAGGATACTGGTGGAAGGTGACAATCATGACGAGAGTCGGATACTTTGAAGGCACCGATCCCTTGCTCTTGGCGAAGCTCGCGGCCGACGGTATCGAGACGCTTCCGCTCAGCAACAGCTGGGACAATCACGGAAAGTACGTGAACCACCTCATCAGCGGTGAGGTCAACGTTGTCGTAGGCTACCTACACAAAGTCATACCAGCAGAGCGCGAGCGAATGAAACCCGCCGACTTACTATTCGCATGCAAGAACTTCGACATACCCGTCATACTGATCGCCCCCGCAGCCCTCCATGACAAGGCGAAGAGAGTCCTCGGTGACGTTGGGACCAACGTTCACATAGCATCGCCCGAAGAGCTAGAAGCCCAGGTCAGGAAGTATCTCTGAAACTCCCGAACCGGTCCATACCAAGCGTCACACGTCACTAGACACAGTTCTTAATCCAAACCGCTGAGTCATCTAGAGGCCCTCTGTGTCGGTTCCAATGATGGCTGGACCGATGGCGGCCGGGGACAGACATGGTAACGATCAGATTCGAACCCGAGGGACGCGTCGTAAGAGCCGAACAAGACGACAATTTACGACTGCTCGCAAACGCCTCCGGGGTCTTCATCCGCTCCGACTGCAACGGTGACGGAACCTGCGGAAAATGTAAGGTGATCATCGCCGAGCACGCTGACAGCCTCGGCAGCCTAACGTACTCGGAACAGGACCTTCTCACGCAGAGGGAGGTTCGACAAGGCTACAGACTCGCCTGCCAAATCTACGTCAAAGAAGACCTAGTCGTCCGAATACCCGAGGAGACCGGCCTCAGGATTAGGCAAGTTCAATCAACCGGCCTAGAGAGGAAGATGCCCCTCAACCCGAACGTCAGGAAAGTGCATGTTGTACTTCCCGAACCGATGCTCTCAGATGTTCTTCCGGACGCGGAGCGCCTAATTCAAGCAGTAAGCCAGGCAAGTAAGCTTCACGAGACACGCGTCGATCCGGAGTTACTGCCTTCACTTCCGCGACTCCTGCGAGAGTGTGAATGGAACGTGACTGCGGTTCTCCCGACCCAAGCACAGATTTGTGCTTTGGAATGTGGAGACACTGCCAAGCAGCTCTATGGCTACGCGGTTGATGTCGGAACCTCGAAGCTTGTCGGGGTTCTCGTCGACCTCTCAACTGGCCAGACGCTTAGCACACTCTTCGTTGAGAATCCGCAATTGATCTTCGGCGAGGACATCATGTCCCGCATGTCCTACGCGATGAAGTCTCCTGACAACGCATCCAAACTCAAGTCAAGCGCCCTGTCGGCGATCAATCAACTCCTAGAGCGGGCGTGCGCGGATGCTGGGATCCCGGCAAGCCAAGTCTACGAGCTCGTGATCGTCGGGAACACCGCGATGCATCACTTCCTCTTAGGAATCGAGACAAGGCATCTCGCGCTCTCGCCGTACGTGCCAGCATTGAAGGATGCGATTGACCTGCATGCGAAGCAGGTTGGGATAGCCGCGCATCCGCATGCGAACGTTCACGTGCTTCCGTTGATTGCTGGGTATGTTGGTGCCGACGCCGTTGCGGATGTCCTCGCATCAGGAGTGATGGAGACCAGCGAAGTCACCCTTCTACTTGACATCGGCACGAACACTGAGCTTTTCGTCGGTAATAGGGACGGAATTGTCTCGTGTTCCTGCGCGTCCGGCCCTGCGTTCGAGGGCGCTCATATCAGGCATGGAATGAAGGCCGTCCAAGGCGCGATTGAACGCGTTCGAATTGAGCCTACAACGCTGAATGTCTCCTACGAGACTGTAGGTGGCGACAAGCCTGTTGGCGTCTGTGGCTCAGGAATGCTCGACACCGTCGGTGAGCTACTGAAGTGTGGGGTGGTCGATTCGAAAGGACGATTTGAGAAGATCAAGAACGAGCGCTTCATGGACCTGTCTGGTGATCGCGCATTCGTTCTCGCCCGCGGAGAAGAGACATCCACGGGCGACCCAGTCGTGATCACCCAGCGAGACATTGGTGAAGCCCAGCTCGCCAAGGCCGCGATTCACGCGGGATGTGCGATCCTGATGCACCGTGTAGGTGTCAGCTCATCCATGCTGAGGCGCGTGTACATTGCGGGAAGCTTTGGCAACTACCTCAACCCGTCAAGCGCAAAGCTCGTCGGGCTGATTCCGGAGGTCTCGTCGGAGATCATCGAGTTCGTGGGAAACACAGCCATTGCAGGAGCAAAGATGTGCCTGACCTCGCTCGAGGCTAGGAGGCAGGCGAAGACGATAGGCGAGAGAGTGCTCTACATAGAGCTGGGAGCAGATCCGGACTTCTCGAAGGAGTTCGCGGCTTCCATGTACCTGCCACACAAGGACGAATCCCTCTTTCCTGAGACCTGTGCGCTGCTCCGCAAGACGCAGTGGCCTGCGGGGCAGGGAATCGAGTTACCATAGGTAACATTTATATCGAGGCCGTTACTTGTGGTAACGCTCGATATCCCTTGAGGCTCGCCTTCGACACGCCCAACCCGTCCGAGATCAAGCCACGGGATATCATCGACTACGGAGCGTTTCGAAGGAGATACCGAAACGACGAGACCGAGTCAGAGCTCCACCTCGCCGAAAGATACCAGGCCGCAAAGATACTATTCGAGAGAGGCAACGAACGCGTCTTCGTCGAAGCACAACTCAAAACCGAGGATGTGCCTCCCGGACTCTCCACGAGAATCACAGCGGATGTCTGCGGTGTCAACGCCGATGACCTCACGTTGGCATTCTGCGAAACCTCTCCACCCACCGACGAGCTCATCGAGAAACTCAGGGTGGTCGAGAAGGCAACCAACGCGCGAGCCCTAATCCTCTACCCGTTCTCCGCCACCCTTCCTCGTCTTGTAAGGATGAAGACGGAATGCAGGAAGCTGGATGTGGCTCGCGTTCCTTGGCTCGATGATCAGATCAACAGCGCGTTCCGGGAGGTAATGGAAATGGTAGAGCTGCTTGCGAATCAAACGAGAGTGAGGATGCTCACTCCGCTCCTTGAGAAGGGATTCAGGAAGAGAGACTACAGGCGAGTCATAAACCCGAAGCTCCTGTACGAGAACCTAGCGAACCTTCTTGAGAGCGGAATCATCAACGAGGCAGAGGATGAAAGCTACAGACTCACGCAACTAGGATCAGGCATACTCGGCGAATACTTGGCGTTCTTGGAGCGTGTTAGGCGAGTCATCGAAAGGGAGACCCACGGAACGAGAGGAGGTGAATTATAAGCATGTCAGAATGGGATGACAGTTGGGCGGAATGGCCTTTTCAGAGAAGAAAGCGCGGCATGGTTCCGTTCTTTCCAGATAGGTGGTTTGAGCAGTTCGATCAGATGTTCGAGCGAATGTTCAAAGAGATGACCAGAGACCTACCGAAAGAGGGATGGGCTGAACGCAAGCTTCCTGACGGCAGCACAGTCCGGCAATTCGGTCCATATGTCTACGGTTACTCAATGACCGTAGGCCCAGACGGCAAGCCTGTCGTACGCGAGTTCGGCAACGTGAAGCCGTCACGAAGACGAGGAATGTTCGGCATTCCTGAAGCGAAGCTCGAACCGATCGAGGCTCGCGAACCACTCGTCGATGTCGTCGAGGAACCGGAAAACGTGAGAGTCGTCGCGGAACTACCTGGAGTCGAGAAGAAAGACATCCAGATGAAGTGCGCAGAAGACCTATTGTCGATATCAGTCAGCACCCCGTCACGCAAGTACCACAAAGAGGTTGAACTCCCCACCCCGGTGGATCCTGACACCTCGAGGGCAACCTACAACAACGGTGTACTCGAAGTCGTGTTGAAAAAGACAAGGCCCAAGCCGCGCGGCAAGGAAATCCGAATAGAGTAGAGACAAGCAGAGCGGGAGACCGCAACCTCTCCCGCTCTACCACTACCTTTTCTGCGAGTTTATCTCGACTACTCTGTGTCAATCGTGATCGCGTAAGAAGGAGAGGGATCGATCTCGAGCCTCAGGATAGGGGTGGATCTCGACGGGGTTCTAGCCGAGGCTATGGTGGTCTGGTGCGACCTGTACAATAAGCGGTACAAAGGAGCCTTGTCGCTTGAAGACATCCGCGCTTGGGACGTATGGAAGTTCACAGGCATCTCGCGTGATCAATTCTTCACGCTGCTGGACGCTGCTTGGCTGGAGTGGGAAAGGATACCTCCCACGGAAGAGAACGTTCACCAAGAGGTCAAGCGGCTACAAGAGTTTGGGACAGTCGATGTTGTCACAGGTAGAAGTACTAGGACAGTCAACCATGCGAAAGAATGGTTGAGATCTCGCTCGATCCCATACGATCGATTCGTGAGAACAGAATCCACGGTGGCCAAGATTCGGCTGAACTATGACGTCTTCGTTGACGACTCGCCGAGGCTCATGGAACTCATCGCTTCAAGGTCAACAGCTCTGGGCATACTCTACACGAGACCATGGAATCGCAACGCTCAGCCGCCCGAATTGGTGCGCAGAGCAAATTCGTGGGCCGAGATTCCACAGATAGTGCGGAGTGTGAAGGCAGAAGGTGCGCACGTAGACGACTGGAGACGACTCAATTGAAGTGCTCCTTCGACCTTCTGTCCAGTCACACTGGTGCGTTCTTGTTCTGTTTGACTAGGGGTCTGACTCTCTCCATCAAGGTTGGACCGACGGCACCCATTAGGATGGCCGTTGTCGCCTCGTGGGCGAGCCCGAATGGGTAGAAGAGACCGACTCCCGCAAGAAACGGAACGTACAGCAGGAGTATTGCAAGCCACCAACTGTAGCCGAAGATCCATGCTGGAATTACCGATGATGCCACGTCATAGATAGCGGTCAAGAGAAAACCGCCTATGATGAGCTCGACTCTTCTTATCTTGACTCGTCTGCTCCACAGCAGTCCCGCAAGAGACGCTATGGCACCCATCGATGCCGCGTCTATGATGGTCCAAAAGCCGCTGCCGAAATAGAGGTCGCTGATCAATATCGATAGAGCGCCCACTACGAGACCTGTCAGCGCACCCCCAATGATGCCACCAGTCATCGCAAGGAATGCCATGGGTTTAACGTTGGGCGGTCCACCCGCCAACGCCACTCTAGCCCCGACGTTCAGCGCTGTCAGAGATGCCATCAAGGTCAGGTTTCTGACGAGCGACCTGTTGTTCGACTTCAAAGGGGCATCTCTCAAGCGCTCGGAAGGCATTTTAAGCTGGCTAGGTTAATTAACCTAGTCTCCTCTGGTGGAAGAATGAGAACGCTCGTTGCACTCTTATGCCTTCTAACGACGGTCGCCCTAGTCGCGGCGAGTACCTGTGTGAATACTGTTCAAGCGATCACGGTGAAGCAGGAAGGCACGGTGGTAGTGAACCTAGGGATAAACTATGGAAACGGGACAATTCAATGGCACAACGCGACGCTCGTCTCGTCAGGCGAGTACTTGCTGAACGCGACTATGCAAGTTGCAGTCGTCGACTTCATGAACTTCCCCGGCTTCACAGGGCCAGGACTTCCAGGCGCCTTCGTCACAGGTATCAATGGCGTCAATCAGAATCCTGCAGCGAATCTCTACTGGACGTATTGGGTATACAACGCTCAAACCCAGCTGTACGAGATGATGCTGGTTGGGGCAGGCTCGTACGCGATTACGTCTGATCAGACAATCCAATGGTATTATCAGAATTCTGGCTCGTTGACGAATCCAGCATTGCGGCCCTACACGTCAGTCTCACTCAGCGTTCGCTTGGATACGTCGTCAGATCCACCAACGGCTGTGATCTCAGGGACCGTGTCTCCGAACCCGGGAGGCCCAGTCAATGTCACTCTTGAGTTCAGCACCAATCAAGGCCTCACCTACCAAGAGATCTCCCAGATAACGAGCGCCACTGATGGAACTTTCGGCTACTCGTGGAGACTCCCGGGCGGCGGAATGTTCATGATAAGGGCGGATGCCCAAGGCGTGAAGAGTGCACCAGTCTCCATCGGCACGAGCGGCGGTATCCCCGGGTTCCCACTTGAATCGATACTCGCGGGTAGCGCGTTGGGTCTGCTTCTCGGAACGCTCAGACGAAAGCGACATCGCGATCCTTCTACGACATCAAACTAGGCACAGGAGCAAAGATGGCTCTTTTTGCCTCATACTCACTCGTGTCAAGTCGCTACCCTCTCACGCCACATGAGCATGTTCTTGTTCACCTACAGAACTTCAGGTGCCGCAACGTTCACAGTTACCACACCTGAGACATCGTCCCCTAGCGAGTTCGTTTCCACAGCACGTGCATGTCTCGTTCGAGTCCATGCAGGCCTTGTTGGTCTTGTCTGGTTGAAAAGTAGGAGAGCCCAGTGAATGCATTCGATGGCTGAGCAGAACATGAAGCGTGCTTGAAGTCACGAGTTCCATATGGGATCCTGTCAATGTGATATACTTCCAGTATTCGTCCCTGAAGATGACAGTGCGGTCTAGGTTGCATCTCACAACTCAGGCGACTGTGCACCTCGCCAGGAATCCCAATATTGATCCTAACCATTCTTCATCGAATGCTAATTCTTCTTTGAAGAGTCATTTGAACGCGTCATAGAGCCGTCGAGATTTGAACCTCCGACCTATGTGTAGGCTCGGTGGTGCCATCCCCACGATCTGAAATCTCAACGAAATCTGAAAGGTCGGCACACAGAACGGAGATGCTTGACCGCTATACGTGGCGGCTAGGCGGTTCTCGAGAATAACCTGTACTTCCCTGCTGAGAACTGTATTGCCCAAAATGCGGAAAAACCGTGGACTACAGACATCACGTGTGTCCACACTAATTGACTCTGCTGACGAGCTGGTCGGAGGCCGCACGTTGACTTCGTCAGGAGCAATAACTGTCGTATCAGGAGACAAGTTCCTTCCTTCCCACACCACTGGACGCGAAACTAGTGGGGGCAGGAAGAATCACGACAGCGATCCGCATCAGACGCCTTGTGCCGTCGCGTTATCTTAGTCGCTCTTTCCGCGACGCCGAAGCACAACCAGAACCGCGAGCGCTATCGCCATTGTAGCGGCGAGTGATGCAGGGATGAATCCCACAGCTCTGTTCTGGACAGGCGTTGAGGGTGTGTCCGTGAGGCTTGCTGAGGAAAGCGTTGCAGACGTACCTTGAGAAGAATGACTTGCTATTAGCATCCTGTAAAACTCGCCAGTTGCACTGAGCCGGCCGCTGATGATGTTCGCGCCGGCTATCCTGTTGGCTATGGGGGCAAGTTCATTGTAGGGCAGATTTGCTGTCTCGTAACTGTAGTCAACATAGCCGAAGAATAGCTGGGTCCAGAAGGGTGAGACATACTCGATGCCATAGAGCAGGGCTGATTCAACCATCGCTGCGAGGAACTGCTGATCCAGAGGCGCCCAGAAGCTGAAGAGGTATCGTCGAAATATCTCAGTGCTGGCTGCCACGCTGTCAGCAGAGGGCTTGTCCGTCTTGTACAACCAAGCCTCGTCAAGGACCA
>CAZLHM010000037.1:0-14908 GCA_964559555.1 uncultured Candidatus Bathyarchaeia archaeon | reverse complement strand
GGACTCCTTGAGGCCTCGCTCAACATCTCCTCGGACAAGTCTGAACTGATTCGCGATATTCGTGCCTGGAATCGGTTTGAAGGCCGGGGAGACTCGATACTCTGACATCTTCTCATGAATGATCGGCGCCCCAAGTTTGAGCGCCTCCGCCGGGTCGAATACCGTCGGTAGCGGCTCATACTCGACTTCGACTTGATCGATTCCTCGCTCAGCTGCCTCTAGCGTCTCGGCAATTACTGCCGCTACTGGGTGACCAACCCATCTTGCCTTGTCGACAGCGAGTACGTCTCTATCGCCGACATAGATCCCCAACCTGTACGGAAACTCCGCCCCTGTAGCAACAGCGACAACGCCAGTCATCTTCTCAGCCTTGCTCGTGTCAACCCTCACTATCCTCGCATGCGCATGAGGGCTCGTCACGAGTTTCGCATGCAACATGCCGGGAAGGTCGATGTCGAAGGCGTAAGTTGCCGTTCCTGTGACTTTCAGGAACGAATCGTACTGAGGCATGGCTTTCCCGATGTAGCTCATTTCTGATCTTCTCGGGTTCGCAATTTCATAGGACGGACTGAATTTCTGCTTTAACGGTATCGGCTAACGATTCGGAGTACCTCTGAACTACCCTCGTTCTTGTTGTCGCGTTTCGAGAGAAACGCGCACGTTGTGCCGAAGCAACTAGGTGTACTGGAGCTACCGCACAACCGTAGGCTCGGCCGCGAGGTCCAACTTGACCAACGACTGGCTATGCTTTGGAGGCGTCGAGAATCGCGTCAACCATCTGTCTGTATCCCGTGCATCTACAGAGTACTCCTTCGATCGCCTCGATGACTTCTTCTCTTGTCGGATGGGGGTTGCGTTTGAGGAGGGCCTCAGCAGCGAGCACAGCCGCGGGGGTGCAGAACCCACACTGCAGTGCTCCGTGCTCGATGAATTTCCTCTGCACTGGTGTAAGCACGCCTTCTTTCGCCAGTCCTTCGATTGTTGTTATCTTGTGTCCGTTTGCTTCATCGGCGAGAACCAAACACGACTTGACTGGGAGGTCATCCATGAGGACGGTGCACAGACCGCAGTCTCCGCGTTCGCATGCAGCCTTTGTCCCCGTAAGTCTGAGTTTGTGTCGCAGTGTCCACAGCAAGGTCTTGTTGGATTCGACATCTATCGCACGTTCGATTCCATTCAGAGTCAACGTAATGGTATGATTCCCCAATCTAGACTCCCTCCCAGAGTCGCGTTACAAGTCTCTTCGTCAGAACCTCGACTAGGTTAGCCCGATACTCTCTTCCGCCTCTCACGTCTGAGATTGGTGAGACCGTCTTCCTCACGATTGGAATGGCTGCATCAAGAAGCTGATCGAGTGGCTTCTTGCTCTCGAAGACCTTCTCCGCCTCGATTGCTCTCACCGGGGTTGGTGCCACTGAGGCGTAGGCCAATCTGACGCTCTTGCCCATCTTGCTGTCCGAGGTCACAAGTCCTGCGACGCCGACGATGCACAAGTCTTCTCCGACGGTTCTGCGAGCTTTCAGGTAGCCTCCTCTAGAGCCTCTAGGGGGAGTGGACACACTGACGGATGTCACCATCTCGTTCCTAGCTAGAATGGTCTTCTTCACGCCCGTGAAGAACTCGCGAATGGGAATTGATCTCCGGCCCTTTAGGCTCGCAACGTTGACCATGGCGTCCAGCACTAGGAGTGCAGGAGCAGAATCCGCGGCTGGAGAAGCGTTGCAGATGTTCCCGACGAGCGTTGCTCTATTTCGAATCTCATAGTCTCCGATCGCATTGACGCCTTCGGCGAGTACTGCATAGCTTTTCGAAACTGTGTCGTGGTGCAGAAGGTTGTTCAGTGTCACTGCGGCTCCGATCTTCAGTCCGAGCTTCTCATCGTAGGAAAGTTCGTGAAGCTCCTTCACTCCCTTGATGTCGACGACTGCCCTTGGAAGTTGTTCTCGAGCTCGAAGGCTCACGATTAGATCCGTTCCGCCCGCAAGCAGCTTCGCGTTCCCTTGATGCGCATCCAACAGCTCAAGTGATTCTTCAAGAGCTTGCGGCGCAAAGTAATCGAATTTGGGAAGCACTCTGATCACCTCGGTGCTTCCCTGAGAAGCTCCCGTTTCTGCTGCTTGATGGCACCCCAGACGCTTTCGGGAGTCATTGGAAGGTTGAGCAATTGTACTCCCGTTGCATCGAAGATAGCGCCGGCGATTGCGGGCGGAATTGAGAGCATCGTGAGTTCTCCTATTCCTCTCGCCCCGTAGGGACCGTCGGTTTGCGGATTCTCAATAATTGTGACGAGATGTTCGTTGGGCATATCGGAGGCTCTTGCGATCTTGTAGTCGGTTAGGTTGCTGTTCAGCATCGAACCCTCCTCATTGTAGATGTAGCCTTCCATCAGACCAATGCTGAGTGACTGGAGCACGCCTCCGTAGACTTGTCCTTGAACCAGCAGCGGATTGATCGCCTTTCCAATGTCGAATGCCGACGCGACCTTCAGCGTCCTGACTTCGCCAGTCTCGGGGTCAACTTCAACCTCGACTGCCTGTGCTCCAAATGTCCACTTGAGCGCCGGCAGACCTTGACCTGTTTCGGGATCGAGGTATGTGAGTGCACGTGGGACGTATGACCCGCGACCCATGACCGGTCCACCGATCGCCGTACCATTTGGGTAGGTGTAGCCCATCGCGAATTGTTGTAGCGGGATGCCCTTCTCAGTTTGTCCTCTCGGAAACACCATCTCATTCTCGAGCGTCAGGTCTTCTTTTCGAACCCTGAGTGCTTGTGCCGCCATTTCGAGGATCTGTTCTCTCGCGTCTCGGGCAGCGCCAATGACGGCCTTGCCTTCCATGAATAGGTTCCTGCTCGCTACTGTCTGCCACGAGTATGGAGTCAGATCAGTGATTCGCTCTGGAACGACGCGGATCTTCTCGACTGGCATGCCAAGCTCTTCTGCCGCCATCTGGGCAAGGCTCGTGGTTGTTCCTTGACCGATCTCGGTCACGCCAACGGAGAGGTTGGCACTACCATCTTCATTGAACTTGATGATCGCTGCTGAGCCTGCGTTCGGTGGCATCGCGGGAGCCTTCCACAGGGCTGCCAATCCCTTGCCGCGTAGTCCTCCGCCAGTGGAGGTCTTCTCCTTCTTGCGCCATCCTATGGCCTCAGCGACAGCCTTGATGCACTGATCAACTCGGCCGGCGTCTTCTCTGAGCCTCTCGCCTGTTGCAGTCACAGACCCCGGTCGCAGAGCGTTTCGCAGTCTGAGTTCGACAGGGTCAACGCCTATCTCGTCTGCTATGATGTCCATCTGACGTTCAATGGCCCAGAGGAACTCGAGGTGCCCGAATCCCCGGAATGCAGTTCCATATGGATGGTTCGTGTACGCCGTGATCGAGTCACAGTGAATGTTGGGGACCTCATACGGACCAGTGCATGAGTAGCCGGCGGCTCGGCCAATGTTCACGCCGTAGTCAGCGTAAGCGCCTGCGTCGTAGATGTACCTCATCTGTTCCGCCGTGACTTCTCCATTCGCGTCAACGCCGGTCTTGATCCAAGCGTAGAATCCCTGCCTCAGAGGCGCGGTCGTGAATTCCTCCTCACGTGTTAGCACCAATTTGACTGGGCGGCCGCCTGCGAACTTTGACAGCAGCACCACGAGAGGTTCGAAGTTGATGCCCGCTTTCCCGCCAAATCCTCCACCCACGTGTGGCACGTGAACATTGATCTTCTGCAGAGGAATCCCGAGCGCGTGGCTCAGTATGTATCGCACAGCGAATGGGGACTGTGCACATGTCCAGAGATCTGTGCTGCCATCAGGGAAGTATTGCGCTATACATGCCCGAGGTTCCATCGGAACGTGGCTGACCTGAGGCATCGAGAACTCGTTCTCTACGATCGTCGTGGCTCGTTTGAAGCCATCTTCGATACTGCCCTTGCGCACCTTGAAGATGTTGGCAATGTTTGTTCCAAGAACGGGAGTGAACACAGGGGAATGCTCGTACTGAGCCAGCTCTTCATGGACCAGTGGAGCGCCCGGCTTCAACGCCTCATTGACATCAAACACAGGCTTGAGTTTCTCGTATTGCACGTCGATCAGGTCGATTGCTTCCTCAGCCGATTCTTCCGTTTCCGCTGCAACGGCAGCAACCGGTTCGCCGGCCCATCTCACTTTGTCTTTGGCGAGGACCATCTTGTCCCTGACGTAGAGACCCATTCTGTAAGGGAACGCTTGCCCTGTAATCGCAGCCACGACTCCGGAATGCCTTTCGGCACGCTTCGTGTCGATTTTGAGGATCCGAGCGTGTGCGTGAGGGCTCCGCAGGAACTTCCCGTAGAGCATTCCGGGAACTTCCATGTCCGCGACGAACTTGACCATGCCGGTGATCTTCTCGAATGCGTCGACACGTGGCAACGCTTTGCCGACATACTTGTAGCTCAAAATCCCACAGACCCGAATTCGGTCTGGCACGGCGTATTAATTGATTGTATCGACAGTTAGCACAGCTTGATACTACTGTAATACCTTGCGAGTGACACATTCGAGAGTTTGGTTGACAACTTTCTGTGAGGCACTTTCAACGAGACTTTTGGCGACGCTTCCAAGTGGACCGCTCACCGTAGCCTCGGCAACCCACCCTAGCTCAGTTCCCTCCGGATGAGGATTGCATGAGATCTGAATCTCCGCCCTAAACGCGCTTGCTGCACCGGATCCGTCGATCAGAAGTTTCGCGCGGTGGTTACCGTCGTCCTGCTCGAGGACTCTACTATTCACCTTAAAGGTCCCCTTGATGAATCCAATGCCTATCTTCACTTTCGCCTCGGTGCGCTTCCCTTCCAACACGTGGTACTCTTCCACGCCGGGTAGGCACTGTGCAACCGATTCGGGCGTCGAGATGAACTTCCACACTACGTGGACAGATGCCTTCACAATTGCGTTGCCTTCGAAATGCATCATAGACTCACGGCGGTAACGTCGCTTCTGCGGGTACTTGCCTCTTTGGATTCACCGAAGAGTCAACAGAGCTCTTCTTGTCTAGACCGATTTATGATTCGGAAAGATGAAGAAGAGAAGAACGTGGGCGCGGCTACTCCACGAATGCTACGACTCGCGCGAAGGCGGCTTCGCCTCCGCGGAACTTCCATGGGAAGCAGCCCACGATTACACGCTCATTGAGAAGTTTCTCTATGTCTCCGCCGATGTTCTCGATGTGGATGCAGTCGTATGGGAAGAGTGCGTTGTGTGTGAGCTGATAGTCTTCTTCAGGGAAGAGCTTGTCGACGTTCTCCTTTCCAAACTTCTTCTCGCAGAGTGCACGCACCTTCGGTGCGACGCGTGGCAGGAACCTGCCTATAGGCAAGTTCATTGGGTGGTCGGTTGAGACGGCGTCGACACCCCATAACTTGATCTTCCTTCGGAGTAGCCAATCTACCATCTCCCTCGTGCCGCCTGGATGCCGATGGATATAGCGTTCTTCATCAGCCATCCCTTGCGGCTGGTACCACCCATACCTATGGAAGCCAGTATGAAGGATCAGGATGTCTCCGTCCTCTATCTTCACTCGCTTCTCTATCATTTCTGGAGTGTAGATGCCAAGATCCCCCACATCGCTAACGTCTACAATCGCGCCGGGTCCATAGAGCCAATTGAGAGGGATCTTCTCGATGTCCTTGCCCCCGGTCACAAAGTGCAGCGGTGCGTCAAGATGTGTCCCCATGTGATTCGAAGTCATTATGTACTGTGCATTCACGCCGTGCTCAGGCTTTCGCTTGATGAATTTGACCTCGAACGGAGGATAGAGCGGCCAGAATGGCGTGTCTTGACAAAGAGGCTGCGATAGATCAATTACCTTCATTGGTTTGAAACCTCGGCGTACGGTGAGACCGAGGAGTTTACTTAAACGCTACGTAAGTACTGTCGCATGAAATGGCAAGCTTGAGGTACGGCATGCTCCCTGGGCGAATCGGCAAACCGCCGGTCTTCAGCGAGATCGATGAACAGCGCTCTTCCAAAGCCGCTGTAGTCTAGGTCTCCAAACCTTTCTTGTTTGATTGGTGTGCCATCGGCAGAATCACTTTGAGTCTTGAGGCCACGACCACTCCAACGATGGTTTTGACCGTATCGCCGACGATGAATGGGAGAACGCCGACTATGAGAGCATGTTGCAGATTCCCATTCATGCAGAACGCAAGTTGGGCCACACCAAACAGATGGATCACAAGGGTGCCTAGGACAGACGACATCACGATTCGCAGAAGAGTTGGTTGCTTGCGCAGGTCTGCGTTGAAACCGATCACAAAAGGTCCGGTGACGAAGCCCAGAAGGTAGCCTCCTGTCGGTCCGGCGACGGTTCCGAAACGGGCTTTCCCGCCAGCAAGTACCGGAAGCCCAATTCCGCCCAGAATGATGGAGAGGGCTTGGTTGAGGGCGCCTAGCCAAGGCCCAGGCAAACGCCAGACAAGTAAGTGAACGTGGTCTGGAGAGTGACCGGAACTGGATAGAGCGGTGAGAAGATGAGCGCTCCGATAGCCGTGAGTACGCCAAAAGTCGTCACGTTGAGTGGGTCGAGCGGTCTGAGGAGCAAGGACTACCAGCATCGCAGACTGAAACGCGGAACCAATTGGTCACGGACGCTCAGCCGCCGCCCACGATCTCTAGAATGTCGACAGTGTCGACTGTTACGGTGTCCTTCTCGAGGAGGGGCGTGTTCAAGCCTTCAAGCATCTTGATGCTGTGTCCGTTGACCAGCATGACGAGGCTGGGGCTCAGCTCATTCGTTCCAGGATCGTATATGTATCGCCGAACATCGGATCCAAGCTTGCGCGTAAGTTCATCCAATAGGTCGCGAACATTTCTCACTGTCTCGGAAATCTCGATTTGGTCTGACGCTGCGGCCATCCTGAGTCTGCCGTGCAACTTCACTCGGACAGGCATGCGGACCTCTCCACGTACTGTTTTTCGGTTGATGTCTCCCTCTCATAGGCCTTTGTCTTGACGGCAGTCAGGAACGTCTTGCGCAAGATGTGCGATGCTAGCGTCTTGCCTCGGGAGCGTTCCCCGCTCGAAAGCGAGATAAGCACGGCAACTTCAGAGCTGCAGGGGATAGCGCCGTGATGCGCAAGATCCTCGTGCCCACGGACGGATCCGCGTACTCACTCAAAGCCGCAAAGTACGCGGCCAAGCTCGCTCACGAGATGAACTCCAGAGTGAGCATCCTGTATGTCTCAGCATATCGTCCACGAGTGAGAGTGAAAGAGCTCGTTGAAGAGGAAGAGAAGGCTGGGGCAGACATACTTGGCAAGACGATGAAGGTCTTCGACGAGGCAGGTGTATCCGTCGAGGTCATGAAGCTCGAATTCGGCCATCCAGCTGATGTCATCTGCACTGTCGCCGCGAAGGAAGGTTTTGATCTCATCGTGATGGGTGAGAAAGGCGCTCACGAGATCGGGAGATTTATGCTAGGAAGCGTTGCCGACAGAGTCTCACATCACGCGAGCTGTCCTGTGCTACTGGTCCGCTGATCATCGATGCACAATCTGGGATCACAAGCAACATGGCCATGTGGCCGTTATGGATATCTCCGAACGAGGATTCAACCTGGTCTTAGTCGTGTTCTTGCAGGCAAGACGTGTTCGAGCATACTCTTCTTGAATTGACGAAATATGCTAACTTGGTTCCTGTAGTAGACTAGCCACATAGCAGTCAAGAGAATATACGCTGCCGTCACCTCGATCCTTATGGCCGGAAAGAGGAACTGAAGAAACCAGAGCGAGAACAAGATTGTCGCTTCCTTCCACGTAAACCGTAGCTTCAGGAGAGTGACACATCCGAACGCAGATTGCGCTGCGGTCAGCAGGATCTCCTCCACCTGAAGTTGGCTTAGAGGAATGAATGCAAGATGACCAATACTCACACTGTAGACGAGAGGAATTGTACCGATCAGAAGGGTCCATTGGTTTACCTTCGAGGAGACCATGTTTCCGATGGCCATCGGAGAAAGCCTCACTGTGCCCGCCCAGTAGAACGCACTGGCGCTTTCAGGGAATTCCGATAGGAAGGGCGCGACCCATTGAGCAAATAGGAACTGAGAGAAGCCTAGAATCAACGCGACCTCGATGATGCTGAGTACGAATGGGCCAGCCGAGGAGAAGATGACTATCCCTCCGGTAGCGACCAAGAGAATGATGACTGCCAGTCTCGCGCCAGATGATTTCATGAAGATAATTGCCTTTGCCGGTCCATGCACGTGTTCAACCTCGTCTTCGCCTTCCTCGGGGATCTTCATGCATATCCAGAGGTAAGTTAGGTAGATTGCGAGCAGAACCACCCCATCAATGATGTCGAGTGTGCGCTTCAGTACGATCAAGAAGGAATAGACGGTTGCCAGAACTAGGAAGAATGCTTCCACCGCCTGCCTCTCGTCGAGCCGGATCTCTCTGATGGGGTTCCCGCTTCTTCTGGAGAATGCGTATGCGATGAAGAAGATCAATGGCCACCCGGCTCCCATTAGAAGTCTGTTCGATCCTGTCATCGTCGCTGACGCGTATTCAATCAGCCGATTCCAAGCTAGCGTCGCCTCGAACATGTACTCCGGGAGAACCTGAAGAAGCGCTAGAATCGCTAGAGCAAGAGATTGGGAGACCAAGAATTGCGCCGACTCGGTTGCCCATGCAAGGAGGAGAGAAGCCGCGACTATCGCGAACGCGCTGGTTACTGCTATCATGACTACTCCATGACTGACGAAGAGGAGTGCGGCGATTGAAGGAATCAAGATGGCATAGCAAATGGCGATCATGACGACAGCGTTCTTGCGTGTCCTCCCGCCGTGTACTTGCTCCAACGCATTCGCCTCTGAGAGGCGCACGGACAGACTCGGCGATGCCAACTCTCGTGCGCCTGCTCTTTTTCTTGAAGTGGTTCGCGAGACATGTAGACCCCTTGTTAAAGTGATCGGACTGATCGTTCTTCTCTGAATCAGCGTTGCCTTGTGAAAGGGGATTTATACCCGCCAGTCGAAATACATCACGCCTTCACAATGACGAGATCGTAGAGACTTGCTCAACGCAATCCTGCTGATGATCGGCTACTACGTGGTAATACTCACAGTAGCCATGATACTGATCGTCGCAGGAATACTGATCTTCAAGGCACTCTCACAGAGACAACGTTCCAGAGAAGCCGAGCCCGCTTTGCCTCAACCGAGCAGGATTTCCGAGGACGCGGACGAAGAACTCGCTGCCGCGATTGCCGCCGTCAGTGTTGTCGCGGTCCCTCACGCGCAGGCATCCGTTTCAGGTTGGATGTTCGTTGAGAGAAGAGAGAGCTCTCCTTGGGTGTTGGCAAGCAGGTCTCGACGCGTCTCTCCAGTAGGAGGATAGAGTTTGAAGCGGAAGTTCATTGTAAAAGTAGGCGACAAGACGTTCCCCGTAGAAGTTGAAGAAGTCATAGAAGAGCCCGAACGCGGAGCAACACTCCGCACTGTGGTCGCTGAGGTAAGGGCTCCTTCCAGTGAGGCTGTCGCACGCGCTGAGCCGAGAGCCGAAGCTATTGCAGGTGCGATGTGTGCGCCACTTCCAGGGAAGGTGTTGTCCATCAAGTGCAAAGTGGGTGACAGCGTCAAGGCAGGCGAAACCGTACTGGTTCTTGAGAGCATGAAGATGGAGAATGCGATCATGGCAGCGAGGTCAGGCAGGATCAAGGAAGTGGCAGTGAGTGAGGGAGCGACGGTCGCTCTCGGGGATCTCCTGCTCGTGATAGAGTGATCGTCACCTTTGACGTTGGTTCCGTTCCCTATCGGAAACATCATAATGATCATTGTAGGGGCGGTTCTGATCTACCTCGCCCTGCGTAAGGGCTACGAGCCGATGTTACTCGTACCTATCGGGTTCGGCGCGATCCTTGTGAATCTACCATATGGAGGCCTGATGGATGAGGGTGGAATCTTACGAATCATCTACGACGCCGGCATATTGACCGAGATCTTCCCAATCTTGATATTTGTTGGAATCGGAGCTATGACAGATTTTGGAGTGCTCCTTGAGAGACCTTCGATGCTGCTGTACTCGATCCCAGCTCACCTCGGGATTCCTGCTGCTTTTCTCCTGGCATATCTGATCGGTTTCAATCCGCTTGATGCACTGAGCGTGGGAATTATAGGAGCGATGGACGGCCCAACAGCGATCTATGTGACATCGCAATACGCTCCACATCTTTTGGCGCCAGTTACCGTTTGCGCCTACTCGTACATGTCCATGATTCCGATACTGCAAGTTCCCCTGTCTAAGTTGCTGATCTCGAAGAAGGAAAGGCTGACACGTATGGAGTATACGCCGGGGAAGTTCGCACAGTCGATTCGCGTAGTATTCCCACTATTTGTAACGGTCATAGTTGGACTGATCGCTCCGAAAGGAATTCCCCTGATAGGTTCGTTGATGTTGGGCAACTTCCTGAAGGAAAGCGGGGTCGTTGATCGTCTGGCAAGATCTGCTCAGAACGAGATCTCGAACGTGACGACATTGCTGCTCGGAGTCACGATCGGAGGCACCATGATTGCAGACGATTTCCTGAAACTGGGGACGCTTCTGATATTCGGCCTCGGTCTGTTCGCATTCATCGTCGGGCTATCGGCCGGGCTTCTTGCCGCAAAGGTCGCGTACTACATCACTGGTGGTAGTGTCAATCCACTGGTGGGGGCAACGGGCGTCTCGGCCTTTCCAATGGCAGCAAGAACCGCCCACATGATTGCGCGCTCTGAAGACCCAGACAACTGGTTGCTGATGCACGCGATGGCCGCAAATACAGGAGGACAGATAGCGTCAGTCGTCGCAGGCGGAGCGATGCTAAGTCTGGCTGCTCTGTTTCTTGTTGCCTAGTTTGCGGGCGTTCAAGTCCCACTCGTGTCATGCTCTATAGAGGGATATTTCCATGCCTCTTTGCCGGCGGAGGCTTCGGTACTTTCTTTCCTAGCGACAGCATCTTGAAGGCTTTGAATAGCTCAGGTCGCGTCTCTCTGGGCTCGATTACGGCATTGACGTAGCCTCTGGCGGCAGCCTCATATGGATTGGCGAACTTGCGTCTGTACTCGTCTGCCAATTGGGCTGCTAGATCCTTTCGGGTTTCAGTAGACGCTTTCTCGAGTTCACGGTGATAGACAATCTCAACGGCACCTTCAGGGCCCATTACGGCTATCTCAGCGGTCGGGTATGCAAATACTACGTCTGCTCCAAGCGATTTGCTGCACATTGCAATGTACGCTCCACCGTACGCCTTCCTCACTACGACTGTAACCTTCGGGACCTGTGCCTCCGAGTACGCGTAGATGACTTTCGCACCATGTCGTATGATCCCGTTGTGCTCCTGATTGACTCCAGGCATGTAGCCCGGCACATCGACGAAAGTAGCGAGGGGGATGTTGAAGCAGTCGCAGAACCTGACGAACCTTGCGATCTTGTCAGAAGAGTTGATGTCCATGACACCGGCCATTACTGCGGGTTGATTCGCAACAAGTCCAATCGGCATTCCATCGAGACGAGCAAATCCGACAACGGCATTCGCCGCAAACATCTGATGGACTTCGAAGAAGCTTCGAAGATCAAATACCCGATTGATCAGATCGAGAATGTTGTAGCTCTTGCTCGGGTCCGTTGGTATGAGTGCGTTCAGATTTTCGTCAATTCTGTCGGGTGGGTCATCGGTTCTGGAGCACGGAGGATCTTCCATATTGTTCTGAGGCAAGTAGCTGAGGAGTCTCTTGATGAGGTCTACGGCTTCTCTCTCGTCTGACGCAAAGAAATGCGCGGCGCCGCTCTTTGTGTTCTGAACCCTCGCGCCGCCAAGCGAGTCAGTTGAGACATCCTCCCCAGTCACGGTCTTGACGACTCTCGGTCCAGTAATGAACATGTAGCTGGTCTTGTCGACCATTACCACCAAATCTTCTAGGGCCGGCGAGTAGACAGCACCGCCGGCACAAGGTCCCATGATGGCGGTGATCTGAGGAACCACTCCCGAGGCAATCACGTTTCTAACGAACAGCTCACCCAGTGTCGACAGGGAGATCGCTCCCTCTTGGATCCTCGCTCCGCCTGAATCATTGAGGCCGATGAAAGGCACGCCCATCTTCAGTGCCAAGTCCAGTGTCTTACCCATCTTCTGAAGGTGTGCCTCTCCCAACGATCCGCCCATGAATGTAGAGTCTTCTGCGTAGGCGCAAACCGGCCGACCGTTCACGAGAGCGTAACCAGCAATCACGCCGTCGCCTAGGCCTTTCCTCTTGTCCATGCCGAACTCGGTGAACCGATGGGTGACAAACGCGTCTAGTTCCACGAAGCTGCCGGGGTCAACAAGAGCGTCCAGACGTTCTCGGGCGGTCATTCGTCCCTCTTGGTGCAGTTTCTGAATCGCTTCTTTTCCGCCGAAGAGACGAGCTTTCTCACGGAAAGATTGCAGCTCCGCAAGATAGTCCTCATACGGCCTTGAGGAAGCCAATCTGAACTCCACGCGCCAAATCTGATGAGCAGTCTATAAATGTCTAGTCACTCTTGATCGAGTGACCGAGATGCCTACCGGCGCATCCGTCTGATGGAATGGGGAATTGAACCGGTCGGCGTTGTCCCGCTTGAACGCGTTCGCAGATCTGGATCGGAAAGTTGCCGAGATCATCCTTCTCGGGGCTGATGATCAAGTCGAGTTGGACGATCTAGCCAAGGGCTCGCATGCCTCACCCGAGGAACTCAGAGAAGCGGTGGACCGGCTAGGGAGACTTGGATATCCACTCACGTTGTATGGCAGGTCGATCCAGCGTGAACACTGCAGCCTGATTGACGTGAAACAACTCAGAACAAACACAAGCAGACACAGGATTGCGCAGAAAATTGAGTGGAGATTACATGTGGATTCCACTCAGGAAGAACTGAGGAGGCTAGGGCAAGAAGTTCCGGACGGAACTGTTCTGATATCGGAGTCTCAGAGTTCGGGAAAGGGCAGAATGGGGAGAAGTTGGTTCTCACCCCTCGGTGGAATCTGGATGTCAATTCTGCTCAAGCCGAGTTGGCCGTCGGCCCACCAGGTGCTGACCCTTGCCTTTGCTGCAGCAGTCAGGAAAGCAATGCTCGACGTTGCTGGAATCCGCGCAGGCCTGAAGTGGCCTAACGATGTCATTATCGGGTCTCGGAAAGTCGCTGGGATCTTGGCAGAGGCAGAGTATGACGGGGCGAAAGTCAGATGGCTCGTGGTTGGCCTAGGCGTTAACGCAAACATCAGACCCGAACTTCTTCCGCACGAACTTCGAAGAGAAGCAACTTCTCTCAGCCAAGAGCTTGGTCATGAGGTTGAGAGGACGCAGCTGACTCGTCGGATTCTCGAATTTGTCGATAGGGCATACACCAGATTCGAGTCAGGATGTGTGAGCGAGCTCGTGAATGATGCAAAGAGCGTTTGCTTCACGATAGGACGGATGGTGAAGGTAACGACGATGGAAGGTACCTTCGTAGGTAAGGCTCTGGATCTTGGTGTTGACGGTCAGCTTGTTGTTGCTCTGAAGGATGGTCAAAAAATCCCAGTCTATGCAGCTGATGTTGTGCATCTTCGATAGTCCGTCTGAAGGTGTCTTTCCACAAGGCCGCTAGATTGCGGAGTGGTCAGTGATTCCGGGCCTCTTAAGCATGTGTGGGGGAAGGCGCCTGCGTTTCAATCCCGGCCATCATCAGGCCGAGCTTTTCTCTTTCGGCCTTCTCCGCCTCGACTGTGCCGGCGACTTGCCCGCCGTACACGACTGCGATCATGTCGCTCAAAGCGAGCACCTCATCAAGGTCCATGGACACCAGCAGCACCGCCGCACCGGCATCCCTCTGTTCAACAAGCCGTCTCTGAACTAGTTCAGTGAGTTTCACGTCAAGGCCTTGCGTCGGGTTCTCGGCTATAACGAGTTTCGGAACGAATGAGAGTTCCCTAGCAACAATCAGGCGCTGTATGTTGCCTCCAGAGAGGGCACCGAGGTACGTTGTGACAGTTGGAGTCTTGATCTCAAACTCTGAGACGAGTTTCTGGGCGAACGAATTTATCGCCGGCTCGTTCAGTATAATGCCCTTCGAGAATTCAGGAGTATAGTACTTTTTCAGTATGAAGTTCTCCGCAACCGAGAACGGGTAGATCACTCCCCTACGAGCATCATCGGGAACCCAAGAGACTTCCTTCTCGATGATCTTCCTCGTAGGCGCGTTCGTTACGTCTTCTCCGCCTAGGTGAATGCGTCCCTTTTCGACCTTCCTCAGCCCGAATATGCACTCGACAATTTCCTTCTGTCCGTTGCCGGCGACCCC
The DNA here is from genome assembly GCA_964559555.1 of uncultured Candidatus Bathyarchaeia archaeon. GTDB lineage: Archaea > Thermoproteota > Bathyarchaeia > 40CM-2-53-6 > 40CM-2-53-6 > CAVPLU01. The sequence continues at coordinate 604 of CAZLHM010000037.1, read as the reverse complement.
GGCAATTCCAAGGATCTCTCCGTAGTGAAGGCAGAAACTGATGCCTTTGAGGGCGTGGACTTTCTCGTCGCGCATGGCCCAGACATCTTTCAACTCGAGAGCGCATTCACCCTTCGTGTTCGGCTTCTTGGGGAACTTCGTCGTGGTTTCACGTCCCACCATCATGACCGCTAGCTTGTCTCTGTCGACGTCTTTCGCGCTCACCGTGGCGACCTTTCTTCCCTGTCTGAGCACGGTGACCCTATCGCCGATTGCCAAGGCTTCACGAATCTTGTGGGTGATGAAGATGACCGAAAGCCCTTGGTCGACCATCACTCGCAGTACCCCGAAGAGGGCGTCTGTCTCCTGAGGAGTCAGCAATGATGACGGCTCATCGAGGATCATTACTTGGCAGTTTCTGTACAGAACTTTCAGTATCTCGATTCTCTGTCTCTCACCGACAGAGATATCTTTGATCAGTGCCTTCGGGTTCACGCTCAGGCCATATCTCTTAGAGAGCTCGACAACTTTCGACTCCGCTTGGTCAACATCTAGCAGTGGTTCTCTCGCGGACTTCAGACCCATCACAATGTTCTCGGTCCCAGTGAAGACATCGACAAGCGCA